>CAYVMD010000001.1:0-91774 GCA_964452465.1 uncultured bacterium
TTCCCAGTTAAAAAGCGCCTTATCCGTTATTTCACGGCACTCCTGTCTTCTCCACGCCATCCTCTTTTCCACTCCTGCACATTCTCACTTCTATTATAAACACTACTCAAAAACCTGTCAATACTTTGCGCTTTGCAACTACTTCCAAACTTATATCGTTATAATGATAACATACCCCAACTCCTTTGTCAACAGGTGGTAGGATTCCATAACCTATTGGACTCACACTACAGTGCGGATTGCAGCCTCAAATGCCTCCCCTATCGTTTTTTTCTGGAAAAAGCGTTTCAGCCCCACCCCCTCCCTCCCCGTCAACGGGGAGGGAGATTCCACCCTTCCTATCCTCGCTTAAAGTGACACCTTTGTTCTTCTCTCTCTAAAATTTTTCATAAATTAGGGAGAAAAAAAGGGGGTCCTATGAGGTTCCCCCCTCCACCATCTGCGTCCATTTCTTGGCTAATTCGTCCCTGCGAGGCTTATAAACGGTCTCGTAAAAATACCTTTGTGAGAGGAGCACTCCTTTATCATAGCTCTTGCAAATCTCCACCGCCTCTTCCCAAGCTTTGGGGAAGATGTCCTTGAACCTCGAGGCTACCTGCTTTTGAAAAGCCTCCTCCGTCTGGATCTCCCTTCCTATGGTGAACAACCTCTTCCCGTCTATCTCCACGCTATACGCCATCTCATCCCCCAAATGATAGACGCCGAAGCCCTTTCGCAACTTCTCTATCTCCTCTGCCCTTCTTTGGGGGAATAGTTCCTCCAAGCGGGGAGGAGGCAGAGCCTTTTTAAACCCCTTTTTCGCTGCTGCATAGAATATGGCTCGATTTAGCCCCCAACTATACGCTGACTCTCGAGGCAATCCCAGCACATACGCCCTCGCTGCTTGTAGGAGTGCCATCACTTGGAACCTTCCCACTGCCATAAATCCACCTCCTTTATTTTATCAACCCCCTCCTGTGCATCTCCTCCGCTATCTGGACCGCGTTTAGGGCGGCACCTTTCCTCAGATTATCCGCCACTATCCAAAGGTGGAGCCCCTTCTCGTTGTAAGGATCCTCCCTTATCCTACCCACGAAGACCTCGTCCTTACCCGAGGCATCTATGGGCATCGGATAAGTCCTCCCTCCCTTGCCATCGGGCTCGTCTACCACCCTCACCCCGGGCGCATTTCTCAATATCTCCCTTGCCTCCTCGGCGGTTATCTTCTCCTCCGTTTCTATGTAGACCGCCTCGCTATGGGCATTGAAGACGGGAACCCTCACACAGGTGGCGGTTATCTTTATCTCCTCATCGTGGAGGATCTTGTGGGTTTCGTGCACCATCTTCATCTCTTCCGTCGTGTAGCCGTATTCATTGAAGCTCCCGATTTGAGGGATGAGGTTGAAGGCGATGCGGTGAGGATAAGCATAGGTCATCTTAACCTCCTCACCATGAACGAGTTGGAGGATGGATTGCTGACGCAGTTCCACGATGGCATCCCTTCCCGTTCCCGAAACCGCCTGGTAGGTGGCAGCGAATATCCTCCTTATGCGTGATCTATCGTGGAGAGGTTTCAAGGCGACGACCATCTGGATGGTGGAACAATTGGGATTGGCTACCAATCCTTTATGCCAATCTAGATCCTCGGGGTTCACCTCCGGGACCACCAAGGGGATATCCTTATCCAGCCTAAATGTTGCGGAATTATCTATAACTATCGCCCCCCTCTTTACCGCCTCCCAGGCGAAGAGCTCGCTTGCCCTTTCCGTCCCCGCGAAGAAGGCTATGTCCACTCCTTCGAATTCCTCCGGCTTCGTTTCCCTCACCAGGAACTTCCTTCCCTCTACCTCGATGGAGCGGGCGGTGCGTGCCAACACCTTTATATCCTTTATGGGCAGGGAGCATTCGTTGAGGATGCGGAGGAATTCCTCGCCTACCGCTCCTACGCCGACAACTGCTACGGTGTAGCCTCCCATTGTTAGATCACCTCCTGGAGCCTTCTTTTCATAATCCTAATAAGTTCTCCAGTCCAACGATTACCTCCTTAAGACCGACCGCTTCCCTTATCGCCTTGAGCACCCCTGGCATATAGCATTCCCGTGAGAAGGAATCGTGCCTTATGATCAAGGTTTCCCCTAATCCTCCGAATATCACCTCTTGATGAGCTACCAGCCCGGGCAACCTCACGCTGTGGATCCTCACGCCGTGCACGCACTCGCCTCTGGAAGGGGGTTCCTCCTTCAGCTCTTCCGCCCTCCCTATGAGGAGGGCGGTCCTGATGGCGGTGCCGGAGGGAGCATCCAGTTTCTTCTCGTGGTGCATCTCTATTATCTCCACATTGGGGAAGTATTTCGATGCTAATTTCGCCATGTGCATCATGAGGTTAGCGCCGAGGGAGAAGTTGGGGGCGATGAAGGCACCCACCCCCCACTTCTTCGCCCATCCCTTTATTTCCTCTATATCCTCCTCTTTGAGCCCGGTGGTGCCTACAACGGGCACTACTTTCTTCTCCATAGCCTTACGGATGTTCTCCTTAACAGTGGCAGGGGTGGTGAAATCCACCATTATGTCGGGAGAGGTGCGTTCCAAGGCAAGGGAGAGGTCCTCCTCGATCAGGATGCCTAAAGCTCCTACCCCCGCTAATTCCCCTGCGTCTTTCCCCACTTCCCTCACATCCACCGCTCCCACCAAGGAGAGGTCCTCTTCCTTGCTGATCGCCTTGACGACCTCTCTTCCCATTCTTCCTGCTGCGCCGCAAACCAAAACCTTTATCATCTCCAAATCTCCTTTCTCTTGTCTAATTGTTAGATAAATTTTATTCTAACAGGAAAGACTTGGAAAGGAGGGATAAGGATGCGTCTTCTCGTGGTTTTGGCGCTTTGCCTTGGACTGATAGGAGGTAACGCTATGGTCATCAATGTGAAGGATTATGGGGCGGTCGGGGATGGGGTGACCGATGACACCCAAGCCTTCCAAAAGGCACTGGATGCCTGCGGGGAGGCGGGTGGAGGAATAGTCTTCGCTCCTCGAGGGAACTACCTTATCAAGGGGCACCTTTCCATCCCCCCTTACACCACCCTGGAAGGGGTTTGGACCGCTCCCAGCACCTGGTCCCAGTACAAAGGGACGACGCTTTTAGCGGTGGAGAACGAGGGAAACGAGAATGGCGCCCCATTCATCACCCTCCACACATCCTCCACGCTGAAGGGCGTCACCATCTTCTACCCCAACCAGAGGGCGGATTCCATCCGCCCCTATCCTTGGACCATCCAGGGGCGAGGGGACAATTGCTCCATAGTGGATGTCCTAATTGTCAACCCCTACAAGGCAGTGGATTTCGGCACTCATCCCTGCGGGCGCCATTATATAAGGGGGCTCTACGCCCAGCCCCTTCGCATAGGGTTGTATATAGACCAATGCTATGATATAGGAAGGGTGGAGAATGTCCACTTCTGGCCCTTCTGGCAATGGGATGAGAAGAGCGGGATAAGGGATTACCTTTGGGAGAATGGGGTGGCATTCATCATAGGGAGGACGGATTGGGAATATGTGTTCAACACCTTCTCCTTTGGCTACAAGATCGGCTACCAGTTCATCAGGACACGGAACGGCGTTGCTAACGGTAACTTCTTGGGGATAGGGGCGGATGCAACCGAGATCGCCTTGCTCGTGGAGGATTGTGCTTCCTATGGGCTCCTCATAACCAACGGGGAGTTCGTCTCCTTCGCCGGGAAGAACCCCATAGAGGTGGTGGTTAAGCCAACCAACACGGGAAACATCCTGCTCCAAAATTGTGCCTTTTGGGGTCCCTCCGATCAGATAGCCAGGATAGAGGGAAGGGGAACGGTAACCTTCCAGAATTGCAATTTCGATTTTTGGGATAGGAATAGGCAGAGGCTCTATGCCATAGAGGCATTGGAGGGGGATGTTGTAATCAACGGATGCCTGTTCAACAGGGATGCGCCCCAGGTTTATCTGGGGGAAAAGGTGCGTTCGGCGGTCATCACCAGCAATCGCTTCCTTGGATTCGAGAGGATAACCAACAAGTCGAAGGGCGATGTTCAGATCGGCTTGAACTCCGCTACCCGAAGGATGAAGGAAGAGGAGGGAGCCATAGTCATAGATAACTCCTTCCCTGCCCCCTACTTTCAAACGATAGGGGAATGGCAGAGGGGGAAGGCGGGAGGAGATTATGGTGAGGATAGCCTTTGGGCGAAGAAGGGCAAGGGGGAATGCAGGGCGATCTGGCGGGCGGACATTCCAAAGGAGGGCTATTACGAGGTCTACATCTGGTTTGGGGAGGATCCCAATAAGGACCATGCCTCGGATGTAATCGTCTCCATCCACCACAAGGGTGGGGTGACGAGGAAGAGGTTAGACATGACCAAGGACTTCTCACGCTGGCACCTCCTGGGCGAGTTTTACTTCCAAGTGGGGAAGCCCGCTTCGGTGGAAATAAGCAACCGGGCTAACGGAAATGTGCTCGCCGATGCGGTAAAATTCGTGCCCAAAAAGAAATAACCTTAGGCGAAAAGAAGGCTCAGAAGGAGGAGGGTCCCTCCGTTCCAAAGGGCGTGGGTGAGGAAGGAGGGGAGAAGGGAACGGGTCCTCTCATAGAGGTAGGTGAGGACGAGCCCCAAAACCGTTACGGGTAGGAGGAGGAAGGGGCTCATGTGGATGGCGCCGAAGAGGAAGGCGGAAAGGATAAGCGCTAACCTTTCACCCAACTCCTGGCGTAGCGAGGAGTAGACGAGACCGCGGAAGAACAACTCCTCGAAGAAGGGGGCAAAGAACACTATGAGCAAAAGGAGGAGGAAGCGGTAAAAAGGGGGAGAGGAAAGGAAGAGGAACTGGAGTTCCTGTTGTTTCGCCGGAGAGTAGCCTTCCCTTGAACCTCCTATAAAATAGTAAGCGAAGAGGGCAGAGGCGAGGACCAGGGGGAAAGCGGTGAGCCATCCTCCCACTCCCCATCCCAATAATTTCCAATTCCTCATTCTTAAGCCGATATCTCTTAGGGAAAGACGAGAGGAGGAAAGCTTCCACCAAAGCAGAAGCAGGGCAACGCCCCCGCCCACCAATTCTCCCAAAAGGAGGAAGGGGGGAAGATTGGAGCGGGGGATGCCCGAGAGGGCGGAGATACCTTGAATAAGGCTCATAACGAGGAGGAAAGCAAAAGTCAAGAGGAGGGACCAGCCCCAACCGATGGAGAGGATCTCCTCCCCGGGAGGAGAAAGGTGTCTGCGAAGGAGGGGGTAAAGGAGAAGGAGCCCCAGCCCCATTAAGAAGACAAAGGCTATGAAGAAAAGGGCTAAGAGGAGCTTCAGCCTCATTAGATCCGTTGCCCTTCGGAGCTCCTCTTCTTGCCTGAGCGCTAGGTCGCCCTTGCCGGCCAAGCGATAGGCTCGCGAGAGGGGCTTATATCTGAACCAACCCGAGAGCCTCGTTTGCAGTTGTTCCTCCAGGAGGGGCAGGGAACGGGCGTCGATCTTGTTTGAGTAAAGAAGAAGGAGGAGGGAGGGAAGGGGATCCGAGGGGAGGAGATCCTTAGCCCTCTGGAGGAGGTAAGAGGACTCTTTTATCTTTCCTTCCTCCCCCTGGAGTATTCCAAGCAGGAGGGTTTGGGAAGGGTCGTTCGGGGAGAGGGGGAAATAGCGCAGAATGGTTTGGGCATCTCCGGAGGCGAGAAGAAGGGAGAGGAAATGGGACATTATCCTCAAGTCCTCGCTTGCCAGAGTGGGTTGAGCGCGCTTCTCAAGGCTCTTCACCTCGTCCATCTTGCGCCCCAGCCAAAGGAAGAGGCAGGAGATGGCAAGGATGACCGCGATTATGATTCCTTTTCGCATTCCCCTTCTTGGAGCAATTGGGAGATGGTGTTAAGGATGCCCAGGATTTGCGCCTTGAGGGAGGATTTTTTGAGGTGTAATTCCTCTATCTCCTTTTGCATCTTTGCCTTTTCCTCATAGGTGGACTTTATGATCTCCTCTGCTTTCAATTCCGCTTCCTTCAAAATCAACTCTGCCCTTTGGTGGGCGGAAGCGATAGCCTCATCAGCGGTCTTCTGGGCAAGCACTACCGCATTGCGGAGCGTTTCCTCCATGCTCTCGTAGTAGGAGAGCTTCTCCTTAGCCTTCTCCAGCTCTTCCTTCAGGGTGGCGTTTTCCATGATTATCTCCCCCATGCTCTGGGCTACCTCCTGGAGGAAATCGTCCACCTCCCTTGGGCTGTATCCCCGTAAGGTTCTCCTGAATTTCTTCTCCAATATATCCACGGGAAGGAGGCTCATTTTCCACCCTCCCCCGATAATTCCTTCGCCCTTTCATAGGCTTTCCTTACCGCCTCCATTAGCGTTCCCCTCATCCCTTTCTCCTCCATCTCCTTTATGCCTGCTATGGTAGTTCCTCCGGGCGAACAGACATCGTCCTTTAATTCCGAGGGATGGCGTTTCGAGGAGAGTAAGAGGGCGGAGGCTCCCAAGAAGGTTTGGGCTACCGCTTCCAGGGCGACCTCCTTGGGCAGACCTATCAGTACTCCTCCATCCGCAAGGGCGTCCATGAGTAGAAAGGCGAAGGCGGGACCGCTGCCGGAAAGGGCGGTGATGGCATCCATCATCCATTCTTCCACTTCCCTAACCTTTCCCAAGGTCTCCAGAACATCCCTTACCTCCCTTATCGCCTCCTTGCATCCCGCGAGGGCGATGAATCCCTTCCCTATTCGGCAGGCTATGTTGGGCATCGCCCTCACCCAACGGGCGGAAGCCCAGGATTGTAGCCTCGCCAAGGGGAGCCCCGCCGCGATGCTTATCGCGATCTTCCCCTTCAATTCCTCCTTTATCCCTTCCAGGACTCCCTCCACATCCTTCGGCTTCACCGCCAGGACGATTGCATCTCCTTCCTTCACCGCTTCTGCGTTGCTTTCTGCTATCCTTGCTCTTCCTTGGAAGGGGAGGAGCTTTTCTTCGCTTACATCCGCCAAGATGAGGGATTCCTTATCCAATCCTCCGTTAAGGAAGCCCTCCGCCAGGGCGCTTCCCATCTTTCCTACGCCTAATATGGAGATCCGCAGGGCGCTCAGCTCCTTTCCTATTCGTAGAGGGTATAGCCGGGAGGAGCGAAGAGGAAGACCTTATCCCCTACCTTTTCATAACTCCCTTGGATGCCGAAGGCTACCCCGCTCATGAAATCGACCACCCGCCGGGCGATCTCCTCGCTCGCCTTCTCCAAGTTCACAACCACGATGAAGCCTTGCCTCAATTTATGTGCGGTTTCTTCCACCTGGTGGTCGAATGAGGCAAGCTCCCTCTTGAAAACCGGCACATCGCGAGGGGAGATGAACCGCAAAAAGCCTTTCCTCTTAGGTGGTGGCATGAGGGAGGGGTCTTCCTCTTCATATATATCCTCGCCTGTGAAAAGCCTCTTCACCCGGGCGAAAAAACTCTTCTCCTCGGGAAATTCCTCCATTTCGCTTACCTCCTTTCCCCGAACAGGGCTGTTCCGATCCTTACCAAATTGGCTCCCTCCTCAATGGCTACCTCGTAATCCGAGGACATTCCCATCGAGAGAAGGCGCATTTGAATATTGGGATAATCCCTCTCTAATTCCTTCGCCCTCTCGAAGATCTCCCGCATCTTGGCAAAATAAGGACGCATCCTCTCCCCTCCGAGGGGAGGTCCCATTGTCATCAACCCCATGACTCGAAGGTTTCCCAGGGGGGCGAGGGAAACGAGGAAATCCAATACCTCTTCGGGCTTCACGCCGAATTTGCTTTCCTCCTCCCCTATGTTCACCTCCACCAGCACGGGGATTGTTTTCCCTTTTGCCTTAGCTACCTTATCCAACTCTTGGGCAAGGGAAAAGGAATCCACCGTTTCAATCATGTCGAATATATCCAATGCGCTCTTCACCTTGTTCCTCTGAAGGTGTCCTATGAAATGCCATTCTATCTGCCCTCGCCAGGGGGCTAACTTATCCAACCTTTGCTTCGCCTCTTGGACATAATTATCCCCTATCAACCTCACTCCTTCCTCTATCGCTTCGATGACCCTCTCCGTATCCACTCCCTTACAGGCAGCTAAGAGCAAGATATCCTCAGCTCTTCTGCCCGTCTTCTCCGCTCTCTTGGCTATCCTTTCCCTAATCTCCTTCAGCCTCGTCCTTAGATTCATTATCCTCCAGGGTGGAACGATGGCTTGGTGCCAATTGGAGGAGTTGCCCCGTCACCATATAATGCACCCTCTCCGCTAAATTAACGATGTGATCGGCGCACCTCTCCAGGTATCTCGCTATGAAAAGAAAGTAAACCGCCTGATAGATCGTGGAGGGATCCTTTTGCATATAGGTGAGCAGTTCATCGAACAGGGCGGAGTAAAGGTGATCTATCTCGTCGTCTTCCAAGCAGATCTGCTCCGCCAATTTTAGGTCCCTCTTAACGAAAGCCTCTAACGCTTCCTCCAACATCTTATCCACCATCTCTCCCTCTCGGGCTATGATCTCCAGGGGCTTGAAATATTTCTCCTTGGAGAGCCGGATGGCCGTCTTCGCTATATCGACCGAGTAATCGCCCACCCTTTCTATGTCCGCTATCGCCTTCAGCACCGTCCCTATGATGCGCAGATCGCTCGCCATGGGCTGTTGGAGAGCTATCAATCGCATGCACTTTGTTTCGATGTTGATATCCATGGCATCAGCGACATCGTCATCGGAAACAACCTCTTGCGCCAGCGCTACATCCTGGTCAACGAGAGCCTTCATTGCCTTCTGGAGCATGCGGCGCACGAAATTGCCCATCTCCAGAAGGTCCTCCTGCAAATTTTGCAGTTGCATATCAAAGGATCTTCTAACTTCCATTTAATCCCCTTCCTTCCTTAACCAAATCTCCCTGTTATATATTCCTCTGTCAATTTGTTGCGAGGGCGCTCGAATATCTCGGGTGTTGGTCCAAACTCTATCAATTCCCCCTTGTAGATGAAGCCGGTGTAATCGGAGACCCTCGCAGCTTCCTGCATGTTGTGGGTTACCACCACTATCGTGTAATTCTCCCTCAACTCTCGCATCAGTTCCTCTATCCTCAAGGTGGAAACGGGGTCGAGGGCGGAGGCGGGCTCATCCATAAGGATTACCTCGGGATTGACCGCTAAACAGCGGGCTATGCATAGCCTCTGCTGTTGACCACCGGAGAGCTCAAAGGCGGAATTGAACAATTTATCCTTCACCTCATCCCAGAGCGCTGCCTGCCTCAATGCTCTCTCCACTGCTTCCCTCAACTTCTTTTTATCCCTCACACCCTGGATCCTAAGTCCATAGGCTACATTATCGAAGATGGACATGGGAAAAGGATTGGGCTTTTGAAAGACCATGCCCACCCTTCGCCGCAACTCCACTACATCCGTCTCCGGGGAATAGATATCCATTCCATCTAAAAGCACCTTCCCCTCTATTCGAGCCCCATCTATTATATCGTTCATCCTGTTGAAAACCCGCAGGAAGGTGGATTTCCCGCATCCGGAGGGACCGATGATGGCAGTTATATTGTGGGAGGGAATGCGGAGGCTTATGTTCTTCAGCACCTGATTATCGTTATAATAGAACGACAAGTTCTGGGTTTCCAATTTCGCCAGACCTTCCATAGGGCTCCTTTTAATTATATAAAAATTTTGGGGTTATTTGCAAGGGAGGTCCTCCCTTTATAAAATTAAAAGTATGATGGAAACGGTATACGAAACCAATCTCCCCTTGCCCCTTTTCAAAAGGGGCAAGGTAAGGGACATATATGAGATCGACGGGAGCCTCCTCATGGTCGCTACGGATAGGCTCTCCGCCTTCGATGTGGTCCTGCCCACCCCCATCCCATTGAAAGGCAAGATCCTCAACCTCCTCTCCCTTTTTTGGTTCGACTTCCTGAGCGATATAATCCCCAACCACATCATAACGGAGGAGTTGCCCGAGGAATTGGAGCTTTATGCCTCGTTGCTGGAGGGGCGTTCCGTCATAGTGGTGAAGGCTCAGCCCATTCCCATAGAATGCGTGGTGAGGGGCTACCTCTTCGGTTCCGCCTGGAGGGAGTATCGGGAAAAAGGGGAAGCGGGTGGGATCAAACTGCCTCCCGGCTTGAGATTGGCGGAAAAGTTGGAGACGCTCCTCTTCACCCCCGCTATAAAGGCGGAGACGGGACACGATGTCAACATATCCTTCCAGGAGGCATGTGATCTCGTGGGAAAGGATGGGGCGGTTTTCCTCCGGGATATCAGCCTCGCCCTTTACACCAAGGCGTCCACTTACGCGGAGTCGAAAGGCATAATAATCGCTGATACCAAGTTCGAGTTCGGCTGGTATGAGGGGGAGATAATCCTCATAGATGAGGTATTGACCCCTGATTCCTCCCGCTTTTGGGAAGCGAAGACCTATGAAGTGGGCAGGGAGCAGGAATCTTTCGATAAGCAGTTCGTGAGGGATTATCTGGAGAGGATAAATTGGGATAAGACACCTCCTGCTCCACCCCTTCCTCCCGAGGTCGTTCGGGGGACGACGGAGCGCTATAAGGAAGTTTACAGAAGGCTTACCGGGAAGGAGATACGCTCATGAAGTATGTGATAATAGTGGGAGATGGGATGGCTGACCATCCCATCGACGAGTTGGATGGCAAAACTCCCCTGGAATACGCGGGAAAGCGCAACATAAACCTCCTCGCTGGCTCAGCCTCTCTGGGAGGGTTGGTTAGGACGGTGCCCGAGGGGATGCCACCTGGTTCGGATGTAGCCAATATGAACATCTTGGGCTACGATCCCCGCCTCTATTACACGGGGAGAGGACCCCTGGAGGCGGTGGCCATGGGCGTCCCCTTGGAGAAGGAGGATGTTGTCTTTCGTTGCAACCTCGTCTCCACCGATGGGGAGATCCTCTTGGATTACAGCGCTGGACATATACCCACCGAGGTCGCGCAGGAGTTGATACAACTCCTCAACGATAAATTGGGCTCCAATAAGATACAGTTCTACCCCGGCGTCTCCTATAGACATATAATGGTATGGAGAGGGGGGAAGGACGAACAGGAACTCATCCCTCCCTATGATATAGTGGGCAAACCCTTCAAGCCCTACCTCCCTAAGGGCGAGGGGGAGGAATTCCTTCGCCAATTGATCTACGACTCCCTGGAGATACTGGATAAGGTGGAGATAAATAAGATAAGGAGGGATAGGGGGGAACCGCCCGCCAATATGATCTGGCTTTGGGGGCAGGGGAGAGAACCTCGCCTACCCTCTTTCCCTCTCCGTTGGGGGCTCGTGGGAGGGGTCATCTCCGCGGTGGATCTCATCAGAGGCTTGGGGAAATCGGCGGGCTTACAGGTGATAAACGTCCCCGGCGCCACTGGCTACATAGATACAAACTACCTGGGCAAGGCGGAGTATGCCCTTCACGCCCTGGAGAAGTTGGACTTCATCTTCATCCATATCGAGGCGCCGGACGAATGTGGACACATGGGGGATTTGGAGAATAAGATAAGGGCGATCGAGGAGATAGACAAAAAGATAGTGGGGACATTGCTTAAAAACCTCCCTTACCTCGGCGAGTTCAAGATGCTCCTCCTCCCCGACCATCCCACCCCCATCAGCATGCGAGTCCATACCCCTGAGCCCGTTCCCTTCTTCATCTACTCATCGGAGAAAGAGTTGAAAAGGGAGGAGAACTTCTGCGAGCGCTGGGGTGAGGAAAAGAATTTCTTCCTGGAGGAAGGAAACAAATTAATAGAAATATTCTTGAAAGGGTAAGGGAAACTATCGATCGTCTGGGAATGTTCCAGAAGGGGGAGGGGGTGGTCGTTGCGGTCTCCGGCGGTCCCGACTCCGTTTGCCTCCTCCATCTTCTCCTACAACTATCTCCTCAGTGGGCTCTAAGCCTTCGGGTTGCCCATTTGAATCACGGATTGAGACCAGAGGCGGACAGGGAGGAGGAGTTCGTGAGAAGGTTGGCGGAGGATCTTTCCCTCCCCTTCTCCAGCAGGAAGGTAAAGGTGAAGGAGATGTTGAGGAGGGGGGAATCGCTCGAGGAAGGGGCGAGGAGGATAAGGTATGAGTTCCTCAAGGAGGTAGCGAAGGAGGTGGGGGCGAGGAAGATAGCCCTTGGGCATACCGCCGATGACCTCGTGGAAACGGTTCTCTTTAACATGGTGAGGGGAAGCGGGTTGGAGGGGCTGAGGGGGATCCCCCCCGTGAGGAGGGAGGGTGATTTCGTCTTCGTCAGACCCCTCATATCTATATGGAGGGAGGAGATAGAAGCCTACTTGAGGGAAAGGGGAGTGGCATATGTTATAGATTCCAGCAATTTATTGCCCATCTTCTCCCGAAACAAGATCCGCCTCGAGGTTATGCCCCTCCTCCAAGCCATCAATCCCCGGGCGAAGGAAGCCATCTATAGGCTGTCCATCCTGGCGGGGGAGGCATTATCCCTCTTGGAGGATATGGCGGAGGAGAAGATGAAAGAGCTCCTGCAGTGGGAGGAGGGAAGGGTGAGGATTAAAGGGACAAACCTTTCCCAACTTCACCCCGCCCTCCAAAGGGAGATCCTCAGGAAGGTGACGGAAAGGGTGAAGGGAGACCTGCTCGGGATAGGCAGGGAGGAAATCGAGGGGATAATGAGGATAGCGCGGGGAGAAGGAAGGGGGAGAAGCCTCCCAGGGTATATAGAGGTAAGGAGGAAAGGGGAGGAGATAGTGATAGGAAGGAGGGTCGCGCCCCTGCCTCCCTTCGAGTTGCCCCTGAGGGTGCCAGGGGAGACGGAGATCCCCCAATTGGGGATGGCGATAGGGGCGGAGGTAGTTGAGGGGAGGATGATAGTGCGGGATAGGGAGCAGAGGGAGGTGACGCTGGATATGGATTGCATAAGGGGGGAGTTGAGGGTGAGGAATTGGCGGAGGGGGGATAGGATGATCCCTTTGGGGATGAAGAGGGCGAAGAAATTGCACGATATATTCGTGGATTGTAAGGTGCCAAGGGAGAAGAGGAGCAGGATACCTATAGTTGTCGACGAGGAAGGGATATTGTGGGTGGTAGGTTTAAGGTTGGCGGAAAGGGCGAAGGTGAGGGAGGATACGAGGAGGGTGCTTTATCTAAGGGCTTTCTCGCTCCGCGAGAAAGCCCCTTGAGGATGTTTCCTCACTTCTTGGTGGGGTAGCGTCCGCAGGAGTTCTCCCCCTCGGGACAATAGCCAAGGGCTACGCATTTCGGTCCCGCCGAGTCGAAGACGGCGGGAAGATGCTCCCTGCAAATCTCCAGCATCCTATTGGCTAGCTCCCTTATCTCCCACTGGGCACGGGAACAGCACCTCTCCCGGAAGAAGTGAAGGAGCTCCCGGGCGTTCATCGTCACCACTATCTTCGTCTCAACCGCCTGGGGAAGGACGAATCGAGCGTCCTCCTTCGCTCGCCCCTCTCCATATTTTTCGCTCAGTCTCTCCACCATCCTGTCGTAGACCTCTTGTATCCTATCCATGAGTTGGAGGAATTCCCTCCTTAACTCCTCGTCCTCCTCTATGGAGGGAGGGATGATGTATTGGAAATTGCCCTGCCTCACGAACCTTTGGCTCTGCTGGGAATAGGAAGCTATCCTGTGGCGTATCAATTGATGAGTGAGGACACGGGACACCCCCTCTATGGCGAAGGTGAATTTAACATGCTCCAGGGGGCTCTCGTGTCCCTTGGCAAGGACCTTCTTTATGAACCGTGTCTTCTCCTCATCGGTTGCCTCCTCTATGAGATCGCCTGCGAACCTCGAGGAATAACACTGCCTATAGGCGGAATAGAGAAGGGAAAGGGGGGAGGGGGTAGCATCGAGTAGTTTCACATTCATCCTTGCCTGCCTCACGGAAACATTCTAAGCCTCCAAGGCAAGAGGGGCAACCGACTCGTGAGCCGAAGGCGAACGGGAAGGTTGCCTGACCGAAGGCAAATGAGTCGGTTGCATTCTTCCCCTTTACAAAAGATTTTTGGATATGCTATCATTATTGTAGTGTTTGCCTGAAAAGGCTCATGTGGTAAGAGGTTTAATAAATATGAACATGAGAACCTTCCATAAGTTAATATTTGGGGATAGCGAAAGGATGGACGAATTGCCGGATGGCAGTATACATCTCGTAGTTACAAGCCCACCTTATTTTAACGCTCCATTTGATTACCCTGGACTCTTCGAGAGTTATGATGCGTATCTGGATAAAATGCAAAAAGTTGCGAAGGAATTAAAAAGGGTAATGGCGCAAGGAAGGATTGTATGTATTGTGTGTGATGACATTTTGATAAGAGGAGAGAAATATCCCGTTGTAGCAGACCTTACAAAGATCTATCTTGAAGAAGGCTTTATTTATCGGGACAAAATTATATGGATAAAGCCCGAGGGTTACATTCGCATAAGTAGAAGGAGTGGTGTTGTTTTACAGCATCCATACCCGATGTATTTTTATCCCGATAACATCCAGGAGACGATCCTTATTTTCCAGAATGGGAAATTTGATTATAAAAGCATTCCCGAGGATATAAAAGAGCAATCCAAGATAGATATTTCAGAATATCAAGAGAAAAAATGGTATTTAACCATCTGGAATATGGTCAATGTCTTACCTTTAAAAAATCGTCTTGAGAACGGGATTGCTGCGTTTCCTGAAGAAATACCATATAGGCTCATAAAACTATTTTCGCATGTCGGCGAAACCGTCCTTGATCCATTTATGGGTTCTGGAACAACAAATAAGGTTGCATTGATGTTGAAAAGGAATAGTGTGGGATATGAAATAGATCTGGAATTAATGGAGGTTGTTAAAGAAAAAATGGGTTTAAAGCAAAATTCTTTATTCGAAAAGGATTACGAGATCGAAATAATTGTTCGGGGCGATGCAAAGCATCTGCGGACAGAATTACAAAAGAGAATCAGTAAGCAAAGATCAGTGGCGAAAAATGGCAAAAGAAACCCAAATAGGTCTTTCTGAAAAAGACAGAGCGAGATTGCTCGAGACTTTAGAGGAGCAGGGTAAAACCAAATGGCTTAAAAGATGGAAAGAACATATGGCTTTCCCTCGCAACCTAAATCCCCTCTCTTTGAACAGAGAGGAGGGGGAGAAAGTGCTACGATACTTGCTGCTAAGAGTTTTAATTAATCAGCAGGCAAAATTCGAGAAGGTTAGAGAGATGTCTATAAGAATATCAGAAGGGTTTACAGATGTTTTGTTATTCGAACCATATAAGATTTCAGAATCAGAATTGTTCAAGGTTTTTAAAAATGTAGCCGGCGAGAAAGGTTCACTTTTGTATAGAGTGGGTGCATTAGGTGGGATAAAGCCTATTTCGCTCTTCGCTTATCGTTTCAAAGCTTACGAGGGTTTTATAAAGTGGCTGAACGAAAATAAGCAAGAATTTTTTAGTATTATTATAGGGAAATTGCAAAATAAAAAACCCTTTGAACTTTTTGAGTTTTTAAACACCCATCCTATACTCGATGCTGGCTGGGTAGGAAACGACCCAAAGGCGTGTAGGATGTTTGTTAATTGGGTGGTTTTCCTAATGGAAGAAATATGGAAATTGGGAATAGCAAAGATGGAAGAAACCTTGATGATAGTCGATGGCCATGTCGGTAAGGTGTTTTGTAGAAGTGGATTGGTAGAAGAAATCCTTTATGAAAAAAGACGACCGTATATCATTCAGGCAAGTAAAATGAGATCCTTGATAGAGGAAATTGTCTGGGGTTCAGGGCGAATCCCATTTTATGTGGATAACGGAGCATTTTATCTCTTTGAGGATGGGTTTTGCACTGACCTAAATCCAAATTGCCTTAATTGTCCGATAAATGGAATATGCAAGAAATACAAAAAGTGGACTGCATATCAAAAATGGGAGGAGCCAACCACCCCCGAGTAAACCCTGGGGGTAGTGGGCTTTAGGAGGAAGGGAGGTTGAAACTAAAATAAGGAGATGGGCATCATGAAGGAGATATTGGTTAAACCATTGTCCTGTTTATCTCCGAGGAGCCCGTAAAATGGAAGTGGAGGTGTGAGGTATGGATCTGGTGAAGATCGTTAAACTGCTTGGGGAGCACAGCCCCGAGAAGAGGGAGAGATTCCTCAGCTTTTTAGAGGAAGAGAGCAAGGAAAAGGTGCTTGCCTTATTGAGGCAGGGTTGGGAACTATCCTCCCAGGGGGGTACTTGCCCTGGCTGGGCGATATCGTTCTTTTCCTCGGCAGGTTCTTCGGCTTTGCCCTTTCCCTCAAGGGATTTCGGGATTCCCTCGGCTCTTGGGAAAGCGAGGAGGGCAATATATTCCTTTGCCTTCTCCCCCGTGCCATCTCAGGACAGATCCAGCATCTGGGAAGGACGATGGAGGAATACCTGGACCAGAGGGGAATGAGGGGGAAATATTTCCTGCTCCTGGTGCTCCTACATCCCGAAGAGGCGGAACTGCTCAGCGAGGAGATCCTCCAAGGCGAATGGTGGGGAAGGATGAGACTTATATCCCTCGATGTCCTTTCCCGTATGGCGGGGAAGGACGACCCTTCTCTTTATGCTCCCCTTTTCCTCCCCCCTAAGACCTTGAATTTGGACGAGATCTTCCATGTGGTGGAGAAAACGCGTGAGAGCGTCTCCACACCAATACCGCCGGAAGTTATTGCTCCTCAGAGGGAGCTTTCTCGGGGAGGGCGGTTCACTCCCCAGAGGGAATACGAGGTTCCCCTTTTGGAGTGTTTGGCGGAGATGGAGGGCAGGGGAAAGGTGAGGGAGGTTTTGGAATGCGTGGGGCGAAAGATGAAGGAGCGCCTTACACCGGAGGATAGGGGAAGGCTTAAGAGTGGGGCGGTGAGATGGGAGAATAGTGTGATGTGGCTTCGCTCGAAACTGGTCCAGGGAGGATATCTGAAGGTGGATTCACCTCGGGGGATCTGGGAACTGACGAGGAAGGGTTGGGAGCGCCTCAGGGAATTGAAGCGAGGGGGGAATGAGGGGGGCATCCGAAACATTTTTGGAAACTTTGAAGTCTAATAGGGTGGGTAAAGCCTCTTCTCCAGCGCGTCTTTTTCACCTCCAGAGGCACCGCCGGAAGGCGGTGCCTCTACTTTTTTCTGTAACAAAATTTCGATTTTGAAGTCATATAAAAGCGAAGCACCACCTCCTTTTCACTCACCTCCTTTCCTCCTGCCGGGGCGTCCCCGAAGGGGACGCCCTTTTCCTTTCAAAATATCCTAAGGAAATCCCCAAACTTAGGGAACAAAATTTTACCCTCCATCGTCTAAAGCATTGTAAATCCTTTCTTCACCTTTACCATTTTTTTTCTCCTCCGGCGCCTCGCCTTAAGGCGAGGCGCTTCCTTTCTATATCCTTAGAAGATGCTCCACAACCTCCTCCAAGGAGGAAACCAGAAGTAAAAGTCGATTGAGGGGTGGACGCCTCTCCACCTGCCAAAGATGATTCTCCCCCTCTATATACTCCAATGCCCTCTGGGGCGACATGTGGAAGAACAAAACCACTCTCTCCTCCCCCAAATTGCTCAACTGGAGCGTTACCGCCCCCCTCTCCAACATCTCCTCGCAAATCGCATAGGCGAAACCTTCGAAGGAGGGCACATAAGTGGGCACCACCACCTCCCCCTTATCCATCTGCACCATCCCGAATTTCCTCAAAATGGATAGAAGGGCACCCAGCGTCGTTGAACTCCTCCTTCCCATCAATCCGAAAAGGAACTCCTCTACTTCCTTCCTCCCAACCTTCCCTCCTGCCTTCCTCCCTAGGAAGGCGGATAGCTCCCCCAAGTAACGCAACCTTCGGCATATCTGCCAATAGGTCAAATCCCTCCTCACCTCTTCCCCCTTCTTAGCCAACTCGAGAATCGGAGTCCTTATTATCCTCCCTTCCCCATCATGAGGCACCAGCAAGGATAGTATGTAGGTTATCATCCTTTCCCTGCTCTTGTGGGAGGGATAGGGTAGATAACTATGTAGATACTCCTTCAATGCCTGTACGCTCTCGAAATCCGTGCATTTATCAACGACATGCATCAAATGACGAGGATCTATATGTTGCGACAATGTTATTCCTCCTTAGGCGAAAATATCGCCAAGGGAACCACCATCTCCTCCAAGGAGATCCCTCCGTGCACCGCCATGTTTATGCTCCTCTCGGGATCCTTGTCGAACTTGAACTCGCCGCCCGCTAAGGCATAGAAGAAGCTCGGTAGCCCCCAGGCGTTTGCCTCGTCTTTCCTTATGTACACCACCCCCTCCTCATCCTCATCCTCCTCCTCCTTTTTTGGAGAAGAGAGGAATTTTTGGAAGCGCGTCCTCCTTTCCTCCACTTCCTCCAATCCCTCGATACGTTTCCCTTCCCTCACCCAGATGTTCCCATGGTCGGAGGTGATGACGAGATGGGCTCTCTTACTCTTAACGGCAGAAAGAAGCGGGTCTAAACGCGAGAACTGGAACTTCGTCCTCACGAAAGAGCGAAACTCCTCCTCGCTTTCCGCCATCCTGTTCGTTTGATGGGTTATCTCATCTATGAAGTTGAGGATGAAGACCTTCAGCCTCGCTTCTTTCTTAGCCTCCTCCTTTATCTTCTCCCTATCCCTGCAATACCTTACCCTTATCCCCCGTTCCTTCGCCCAGTCGCTCAGCATCTGCTCCTCATTGCGATTTGCTTCTAAATACCCCTCTTTATATCTTTCTGCTATCTCCCGAGGCAAAAGGGAAGAGAGGAGGGAATTGCGAGAATAGGGGGTGGTAGTGGGGAGGATGGCGAAATATGCCTCCTCCTGGAGGGTATGATGGGGCAGGGAGTTTCGCAACTTCTCACTTATTACTGCCCAGTGCTCGTAGGACATGCCATCGAAGACGAGGAGAAATATCTCTCCCTCCCCTTAACTTCATTTGAGGAAAGATTTTAAAATATTGTATAATTGTAAAGAAGCCTGAAAAGGCTTATGGCGCAAGAAGTTTATTATTTTATCGCAAAAGATTGCTGAATTTTGGGAAGTCCTTATAGATCGGTCCTTCCGATATTTTGGCTTTGAGTTTTCCGAGTTTTTTGGTTAAAATTATCCCTTGATGCGTCATGGCGAAGTTCAGGTGCTCCGTCTGTAAAGGCGAAGCCTTCATCGATGTGCCCTATGCGAGGCAGAGCTTCTGCAGGGAGCATTTCCCCTCCTTCTTCCTCGCCCGGGTGAGGAACACCCTCTCCGATTGCGCCCGTCTCCTGCGGGACAAGAGGATACTCGTTGCGGTATCGGGCGGGAAGGATTCCCTCGCCCTCCTCCACTCCCTCTTCCACCTTAAAGAGGAGTTCCGATTCCAGATCCAGCCCCTCTTCCTCAACCTCGCCTTCGGCACCAACGATGCGGAGGCGGAGGAGATATGCAGGGAGAATGCAAAACTCCTGGGGTTGGACCTCTTGGCGGTGAACGGGGCGGATGATATAAAGCGAAGGTATGGCATCATGCCCTTGGAGGTTGTGGAATCCTCCCCTCGTCCCTGTGGCGCCTGCGGGAACATCCGCCGATATTATCTCAACAAAATCGCCTATGAGGAGAATTACGATTTCATCGCCACAGGACACAATTTGGATGACGAACTCGCCTTCGCCCTCAAGTCGCTCTTCTCCAACGACATCTCCGTCCTCAAGGGAATGGGCGTCCTCCTTCCCCCTTCCGGCAAATTGGTGGGGAGGCTCAAGCCCCTCTACTTCCTCACCGAGGAGGAGACGCGGGCATATATGGATTCCCAGGGCTTCCCCTATGATGCCAGGAAATGCCCCTTCTCCCAGGAGGCCAAGCAGGCATCCTTCAAGGAGCTTCTCAATCAATTTGCCCGGAGGAATCCCTCCGCCAAGATCATGCTCATGAGGTCCTTCCTCCAACTCTCCAAGTTCTTCCCCCAAGAGAAAATAGAGGGGACCTGCAGGATATGTGGCTTCCCCACTCCGGGGGAGGTTTGCGGTTTCTGTCGGATGATGGAGAGGAGGGGAAAGGGATTGGCGGAGTTGAGGGAGGAGATTTGAGATTGGGCGCCAAGGCGGTCGTCCTCCTATCCGGCGGATTGGATAGCCTCCTCGTCCTCCATCTCCTGCGCCAGCAGGGGATAGAATGCATAGGGGTTCACTTCACCAGCCCCTTCTTCCGTTCCCCCTTGGTTCCTCGCATCGCCGAGGAGATGAGCATCCCCCTCTACGAGATAGACATCACGGATGAGGTCCTGGAACTGCTTAAATCCCCTCCCCACGGTTTCGGCTCCCAGATGAACCCCTGCATAGATTGCCATGCCCTCATGCTGAGGAAGGCAAGGGAATTGATGGAGGAGATAGGGGCTGATTTCGTCGCCACGGGGGAGGTGCTTGGGGAGCGTCCCTTCTCCCAAAATTTGCAATCCTTGAGGATAGTGGAGAGGGAGAGCGGGTTAGAGGGAAGGCTTCTGCGACCCCTTTCCGCCAAACTCATCCCTCCCACGCTCCCCGAGCAGGAGGGGCTGGTGGATAGGGAGAAGCTTTTGGATATAAAGGGAAGGGGTAGGAAAAGGCAGTTGGAATTGGCGGAATCCTTCGGATTGAAGGAGATCCCCACTCCCGCGGGAGGGTGTCTTCTCACCGATCCCGGCTTTAGTAAGCGCCTGCGTGACCTCCTTGAGAACGGAGAATTATCCAGGGAGAATGTGGAACTATTGAAGATAGGTAGGCACTTCCGGCTGACGCCGGGGGTGAAGTTGGTGGTGGGAAGGAACTTGAAGGAGAACGAGATGATTCGCCTTTCCTATCGGGAGGGGGATGCCCTCTTTGATTCCTTCAGCCATAAGGGACCGGATGCCCTCTTAAGGGGTAAATTCTCGGAGGAGGATATAGAGCTCTCCGCCAGGATCGTCGCCCGCTACGCGGACCTTGAGGAAGGGGAGGCTTTGACGGTGAAGGTTAGGGTGGGGGAGGGGGAGCGATTCTTGACCGTCTCCCCTCTTTCCTGGGAGGATGTGGATAGTCTGAGGATCTAAAAACATTGCGAGAATCGTTTGAGTGGGGTATAATAGGAATTGAAGGTGATGTAGATTGAGAGTCTAATGCTGAAGTGGGAGGAGACCCTTGCCTTCCCCCGGAAGGAGAGAGAGGGAATACGAACGAAAGGTGGTGTGTTAAGTGTTAAGGAAGAGAGGTTTTACCTTGATAGAATTGCTCGTCGTGATAGCGATCATCGCTATCTTGGCGGGCATACTTTTTCCGGTCTTCAGCAGGGCGCGGGAGCAGGCGAGGAAGGCGGTTTGCCTCAGCAATTTGAAGCAGATCGCGGAAGCCCTCCTCATGTACGCTCAAGATTGGGATGAGCATCTACCCTGCACTCCCTATTGGAAATGTGGTAGGGCGCAGAACGCTATCTACAGCCGATGGTATTATCTAATCTATACCTATGTTAAGAACCAGGACATATTTTTCTGCCCCACTGGGGCGACTGCGGGAGGTTGGCCTACGCCCCCAGGATGGAATGCCCAGCGCTTATCCTATGGGATGGGAAAGATCGCCCAATGTCATAACCAAGATCCCTATGAGGAGATCGGCTATAGTCTGGCGGAGTACCAACAGCCTGCCCAGAGCATCCTCGTCAGCGATGCCACCCACAATGGCGACGGAGCGTCCAGATGGGAGAAGGTGGCATATAGTGGTAGCACATTCTGCGGGGTGGGATGTCCTCCTCGTCCTATGACGCCGGATGACGCCAGGCATACGGGTGGCTCCAACATAGCCTTCGTCGATGGGCATGTGAAATGGATGAGCGCTGATGCCATAAGGAGTTCCTGGAATGTAACTCTTTTCAGGGGGCGTTACGCTGGGGATTAAGGATGGGAGGCGAATACGGGCAGGGGAAGGCGATAATCTTCCTGAGACCGAGAGAAGTAGCGGTAAAAGAGATAAGGCTGGCGGAAGTTGACGAGGAGACGATCGTAGTTAGGACGAAATATAGCGGGATCTCCTCGGGCACGGAGATGGCGGTTTACGGCGGACAGGCAGGAGGAGAAGGGGTATGGTATCCCTGCGTTCCTGGCTATGAGGAAGTAGGCGAGGTTGTGTATGTTGGATCCAGGGCTTTCAAGAGCAATACGGGGGAGGAATTCAGGGTGGGGGATAGGGTGATGGCGAACGAGGTTCGCTATTACCCCGACTACTGCTCCGCCTGGGGAGGACAGTGCCAATACGCCATCAAGAATCCCCGCACAAGCCCCGCTTTGATGGACAGACCCGCCAAGATCCCCGAGAATGTCTCATATCAGGAGGCAGTCGTTGCCTATCTCGCCTGCGTGGCGAAGAAGGGAGTGGACATGGTGGGGATAAACCCCGGGGAGAGCGTGCTCGTCATAGGGATGGGGAATGTAGGGCTCTCCGCCGTCCAACTATGCCTGCTCTATGGGGCAGGGCGGGTGATCGCGGGCGATGTTAACGAGACCCGCCTCAAACTCGCCGGGAAATACACCCCTTATCTCCTCGACATGCGTGCTCCCAGGGTGGAGAAAACCCTCCTGGATCTGAACGATGGGAAGCCAGTGGATGTGGTGATCGAAGCCAGCGGAAACCCCTCCGTGGTGAACCGACTTCCAAATTTCCTAAGATATGGAGGCAGGATCCACCTCCTCGGACAATATAGGGAGCCCGTCGTCATCACCGATTACGCCCGCTTCAACAATAGGGACCTGCGCATCTCCTGCTCCATAGCCCTCAATCCAGGGGATAAGGAGGCTATCCTAAGATTGATCTCCGAGGGGAAATTCGACGCTAAATCCCTCTACACTAAGGAATACGCCGTCGATGACGCGGACAAAGCATACAAGGACTTGGAGGAAAACAGGCTCGACATCCTGAAGATCCTTTTCAGATGGGAGTGAGGAGATGAATAATCCGATAACCTCTTCGCCCTGGGGCTTCAGGTTCTATACCCCGGGAAGATACATGGATTTTCTGAAGAAGATCGGGATCGGTGAGATCTGCACGATGTTCGGGAGGGAATTCCCCCTTTCCCTCCCTCCCGAGAGGAAGGAAACGGAGGAATTCAGGAGGATGGCGGAGGACAAGGGGGTTAAGGTCATAGAGGTAGCGACGACCATGGATTACAAGAAGGAGCTCCCTTTAGCGGGTTTGTTGGGAGCGAAGTATTTTCGGGTCTGCACCGTATGGGAGGATACAACGGAGACCTTTGCTGAGGTCGTCCTACTGTTGAAGGATATAGGGAAGATGGCGGAGGATTTCGGATTGACCGTAATCGTGGAGAACCACGGCGGTCTCATGACTAAGGCTTCAACCTGCCGAAGGCTGTTTGAGGAAGTGGGGCGAGAGAATGTGAAGCTCAACTACGATCCCGCCAATTTCCTTTATTTTGGAGAAGATCCCCTCTCCGCCTGTAGCGAGCTCCTCTTCTTCATCGGCTTCACCCATCTCAAGAGCGTGAAATACGAGGAAGGAAAGCCCAGATATTGCCGGTTAAAGGAAGGCGTCATCGACTATAAGGGAATCCTCTCCCGCCTCCTCCCTGCCTATTCGGGCTACCTCGGTTTGGAATACGAAGAGCCCTCCGATGTGGAGGAGGGAACGCTCGACGATTTAAACTATTTAAAGCAGGTCCTCGCTCAAGCGCTCTAAGGACGCACCCCGCCCTGGGCAATTACCTCTTTGAACCAGAGGGCGCTGTCCTTCATTATGCGTTTTTGGGTGGGATAGTCCACATAGACGATGCCGAAGCGTTTGGTATAGCCGTGCGCCCACTCGAAGTTGTCCATCAACGACCAAACGAAATAACCCTTCAGCCTTATGCCATCCTGAATCGCCCTGTGCGCCTGGATGAAGTGTTCCTTCAGGTAGTTCAACCTCTTTTCATCGTGCACCCGTCCGTCCGCTACCTCGTCGCGGAAAGCTGCGCCGTTCTCGGTGATGTATATCTTAGGGGGATTGTAATCGTCCTGCACCCTCTTCATTATCTCGTATATGCCGGGAGGATAGATCTCCCAGCCCATCTCGGTGTATTCCGCTCCCTCAACGCCCACTCCCCTCGCCTGCAGGGGTCCTGCCTGAGGGTCATACTTCATCACACTGCGGGAATAGTAGTTTATGCCTAGGAAATCTATCCTCCTGCTTATAATTGCCATGTCCCTCGGCTCAACGCGGGGAAGCCCCCTGAATATCTCCAAGATATCCTCGGGGTAGGCACCTCGGAAGAGGGGATCGAGGAACCAGCGGTTGAGGAAGCCATCGTGGCGCCAAGCGGAGAGCTTGTCCTCCTCGCTATCCGTGGCGGGATGAACGGGGGAGAGGTTGAGGGTTATCCCCACCTCGCTCTGGGGGCTCAGATCCCTCAGGACCTCAACCGCCAGCCCATGGGAGAGCAATAAGTGATGGGATACCTGGATAGCCACCTTCTCGTTCCTGATGCCGGGGGCGTGCTCACCCCAGCCATAGCCTATCCAGGCTACGACCCAGGGCTCGTTGTGGGTTATCCAGTGCTTAACCCTGTCGCCCAACCTGTGGGCGACGACCGCTGTATAATCAGCGAAGTAGAAAGCTGTGTCCCTCCGCGCCCAGCCTCCCTCATCCTGCAGGGCTTGAGGCAGATCCCAGTGGTAGAGGGTGATGAAGGGCTGGATGTTGTTTTGGAGGAGGGCATCGACGAGGCGGTCGTAGAAGTCGAGACCTTTGGGGTTGATTCGTCCCTTCCCCTCGGGAAGGATGCGAGGCCAGGAGAGGGAGAAGCGGTAGGCGTTTAGCCCTATCTCCTTCATAAGTTGGACATCCTCCTGCCAGCGGTGGTAATGGTCGCAGGCGACATCCCCCGTTGAACCATCCGCGATCTTCCCTTGGGTGTGGGAGAAGGTATCCCATATGGAGAGACCTTTGCCATCCTCGTTCCAACCTCCCTCAATCTGATAGGAGGCGGTAGCACATCCCCAATAGAAATCCTTGGGAAAAGCGAGCAACTCAGCCATATGATTCCCTCCTTTCTGATATATTTTAGGATTTCAGAGAGAGGAGAGAAAGATTTTCGATGGTTTTTCGGGTCATTTTAGGGATCTCGAGAAGGAACGGCAATTCGCCTTTTTCCTCAAAATAAAATCTATTTGAAATTGATAAGGCTCTTCCCCTCTGGTCCATCCTGCACTGGGTTTTAAACCATATTGAATAGTTTGCGCCCATATCACGAATGGCTCTCCCACTCCTATCTTGGAGGACATCTCGCGGATTTTTGGTTCTCTAATCGGACGCGCGACCGGAGGGAGCGTGCCCTCCTCGTTTGCCGGAGGCAAACGAGGAAACAACTTCTTTTTGAATAGATCGTTTTTGGGGAAGCTCCTTTGCTTGACTTTCCCTGGATAGAGAAGATATAATTTATATTCGACTTGTTGGAGCAAGGACGGTGAACCGATGAGATTAATAAAACTAAAGAGGAGAAAGAGAAAAAGGACGCATGGCTTCCTCGCCCGCATGAGCACGAGGGGCGGGCGGAGGATTATAAAGCTCCGGAGATTGAAAGGACGTTGGAGGCTCACTGCTTGACCCTTCCTCGGGAGAATCGGCTTCGCTGGGAGAAAGCGATCCAAGAGGTCCTGCGGAAGGGGAAACGTAGAAGGGGCTCATTTTTTGTGCTCTATTATCTTCCCGTGGAAGGACCTCCTAAATTGGCGGTTGCCGTGCGGAAGAGGAAAAGCGCGGTGGAGAGAAACAGGATTAAGAGGCTCTTAAAGGAAGCGTGGCGCCTTCTTATCCCCCGCTTAAGGAATTGTTGGTATTTCCTCGTTGCCCAAAACGACCAGGAGTGGAACTTTTGGCGAGTAAAAGAGGAATTGGAGAGGATTTTGCAGAAGGAGGACTTGCTTTTGAATGGAGAAGGCGATTAGAGCCCTGGCTGTGGGCATCATTAGATTATATCAACTCCTCTCCTCGCCTTTCCCTCCATCTTGTCGCTTCGTGCCCTCCTGTTCCCATTATGCGATAGAGGCGATTCAAAAGCATGGCGTTCTGCGGGGAGGATGGCTTTCCCTTAAGCGTATATTCCGCTGCCATCCCTTTAACCCCGGAGGATACGACCCCGTCCCCGAGGGAAAAAGATGAAGAGGCAAAGCCAAACCGGTTGTTTAATCCTCTTGGTGTTCACTTTCATCGTGCTGATACTCCCTACCTTCTTCTATCGTCCTCAACCTCCCCCTCCCATCCCCGAGGAGGAGGTGGCAAAGATGTTCGAGGAAGCGCAGAAATTGGAGCAGGAAAAGAGTGCCCTACACCTCCTCGATGCCATAAAGAAATACGAGGAAATAACCAAGGGATATCCCCACAGCCAATTCGCCCCCCAGGCTCTTCTGAGGATAGCGGAGATATACCAATACCGCCTTAATCAGCCTCAGGAGGCGAGCAAATACTATACCCGTTTGGAGCAACCTCCCTATAAGGACATGGAATTGGAGATAGAGGAGGAAGGAAGGAAGATAACGCTCACCGCCAACGAGATAGCCCTTCGTCGGCTGGACGAGATCAATAGGAACTACCTCACCTATAAGATGATGGACGCCCTGGTGCGATTCTGCGGTAAGAATCCTTCCTATAGTTATGTCCTCGCCATCGTCCTCCTCGTCATCTTGATGAAGGTGCCCCTCCTCCCCCTTACCAATGCCCAATTCACCCACATGAAGAAGATGCAGGACATCCAACCTCTCATCGTGGAGATCCAAAAGAAGTACAAGAACGATCCAAAGAGGCTACAGAAGGAAACGGTGGAACTCTTCAAAGAGCACAAGGTGAACCCCTTCTCCGGGTGCTTCCTCACCTTGATCCAGTGGCCGATCTACTTCCTGCCCTACTTCATGATTCGCGTTTATGCCTATCAATTCAACAAGGTTGGCTTCCTATGGGTGAAGAGCCTTGCCCATCCCGATTTCATCCTCTTCGGGCTTTACATGGTTACTCTCATAGTTTCCATGTGGCTTACCTCTCCCTCCGATCCCCAGCAGAAGCAACAGAGCATGATGATGTCCCTTATGATGCTCTTTTTCTTCATCATGTTCTTCCGCTTTCTCCCTTCCGCTTTCATTTTGTATTGGCTCCTTTTGAATGTCTCAACGACGGTTCAGCAATGGCTGATAATGAGGAAGAAGAAGCCCATCGCTGGGATAAAGCCCGGGAAATAGGCTGGTTTTCATAAGGGAGGCTGAAAAATGAGGTCTGTAGAAGCTGTAGGCAGAAGCGTTGAGGAAGCGATCCAGAAGGCACTCGCCCAATTGGGGGCAAAAAGGGAAGAGGTGGAGGTGGAGATTTTGGAGCGACCTAAATTGGGCGGTTTTTTGGGCGAGGCGAGGGTGAGGGTGACATTGAGGGAGACGAGGGTGGAGGAGGCGAGGCGACTCCTGAGAGCGATATTGGATTTCATGGGGATAAAGGGAGAGATAGCCATCAGGGATAGGGAGGATTTCGTGGAGATAGAGGTTATCACCACGGATGGAGGGGCGTTGCTGATAGGGAAGGGTGGGCAAACCCTTACCGCTATCCGCCACATCCTCTATGTGGTCATAAATAAGGGGAGGGAGAAGTTCAAGAGAGTATTTTTAGATATAAACGGTTATGTGAGAAGACAGGAGGAAAAGTGGAGGCGTCGCGCCTTGACCCTGGCGGATAAGGTGAAGAGGACGAAACAACCGGAGGTCCTCGAATCCCTCACCCCTGCTCAGCGCAAGATAGTGCATAACGCTTTGAAGGACGATCCCGATGTCTACACTTATAGCGAAGGGGAAGAACCGAACCGGAGGTTGATAATAGCACCCAAGCAACCCTCCTAATCACCCCGTTTAGACAATTAGGGATAGAAGCCGTATAATTGTCAATGATATGCCCTTGGAGGAGAAACTGAAGCAGGTTCCTACCTCCCCTGGAGTTTACATCTTCAAAGGGAAGGGAGGCAATGTCCTCTATGTGGGGAAGGCAGCTTCCCTCAGGGATAGGGTGCGTTCCTATTTCACCTCCTATGAGTTCCATCCCAAAACCTCTCGCCTCCGCCAGCTAATCCACGATCTGGAGTGGATAGCAACCGACTCCGAGACGGAGGCTTTGATATTGGAATTGAACCTCATCAAGAAGTTCAAGCCCCCCTTCAATATCCGTCTGCGGGATGACAAGCATTATCCTTTTATAAAGATCACCACGAACGAACCCTTCCCTCGCATCGTTGTGGTGAGGAGGATCGGGAAGGATGATGCCCGCTATTTCGGTCCCTATGCGGATTCCAAATCCCTGCGGGAGGTCCTACGCCTCTTGAGGAAGAACTTCCAGATAAGGCAGTGTAGACTGCCCCTCACGGGGGAAGAACGCCTCCGCCCCTGCCTCTTTCACGCCATTGGGCAATGCCTCGCTCCCTGCACGGGCGGAGTCTCGCGTGAGAGATACATGCAGGCGGTGGATGAGGTGATTAAATTCCTGGAGGGACATTGCGAGGCTCTGCGGGAGGAGCTGTGGAACAGGATGATGGAGGAGGCGGAGAAGTTGAATTTCGAGTATGCGGCGAAGTTGAGAGATAGGATAAGAGCCCTGGATAGGGTGATCGATAAGCAGAAGGTGGTCTTCACTTACCCCAAGGACGAGGATGTTATCTCCCTCGTCCAGGAGATGGATATCGTGGGGGCGCAGGTATTCATGGTCAGGGCGGGTAGGTTGGTGGGAGGAAGGCATTTCCTCCTCCAAGGGGCGGAGGGGGAGGAGAGAGGGGAAATCGTCTCCTCCTTCATCCGTCAATACTACCAGGGGGATTTGCCCCCTCCCGAGATAATAGTCCAGGAAGTGCCAGCGGATAGGGAATTGATAGAGGCATGGTTGAAGGAAAGGAAAAGGAGAGGGGTAAGGATAAGGGAGGCGGAGGGTGAGGAGGAGAGGGAGTTGGTGGAGATGGCGGAGAGAAACGCCCGGATAGCTCTGCAGGTGAAATTGGAGGAAGGGGAGATGAAGAGGAGGAGGGCATTGGAGAGCTTGGAGGCTTTGCGATTAGCCCTGGATTTGGATAACCTCCCCGTGAGGATAGAGGCATACGATATATCCCATCTCGGTGGGCAACAAGCGGTGGGCTCCATGGTTGTATTCGAGCAGGGCGAGCCCCAGAAATCGAAATATAGGAAATTCAACATCAAGTACACCGATAAGATACCGGATGATTACGCAATGATGAAGGAGGTTCTCAGGAGGAGGATACTGAAAGGGAAGAAGGGGGACGAGAAGTTTTTGCCCTTCCCCGATCTGATAGTGATAGACGGAGGAAAGGGACACCTTTCCTCGGCGCTTGAGGTTTTATTCGAGGAAAACCTCCTCCTCCCCGCTATAGGTTTGGCGAAGAGGTTGGAGGAGATTTATCTCCCCACCCAATCCCAGCCATTGCGCCTTCCCGAGACCTCCAAGGCGCTTCATCTCCTCCAGCGAATACGCAACGAGGCGCACAGGTTCGCCATCACCGGGCACAGGGGAAAAAGGGAGAAGATGGCTTTCCTCTCCGCCTTGGAACAGGTCGAGGGGATAGGGAAGAAAAGAAGGAAGATGCTCTTGGATGTTTTTGGAACCCTGGAGGCTATAAGGAAAGCTTCTCCCGATAAGATAGCCCGCTTGGCGGGAGTTCCTCTCAAGGTGGCGGAGAGGCTTTTGGAGGTTTTGAACAAGGAGGGGATTGAAGAAGAGGAGGGGACATGACGCAGTTGGATAGGATCCGCAATTTCTCAATTATTGCCCATATAGATCATGGCAAATCCACCCTTGCTGATAGAATTTTAGAGTTGACTGGCGTTATCCCTCCCGGGAGCACGGTTGAACAGGTCCTCGATGATATGGAGTTGGAAAGGGAGCACGGCGTCACCATAAAGATGACGCCGGTGCGCATCCCCTACAATGGTTATATCCTCAACCTCATAGACACGCCCGGGCATGTCGACTTTTCCTACGAGGTTTCTCGTAGCCTTGCTGCTTGCGAGGGGGTGCTATTGATCGTTGACGCTACCCAGGGAGTGGAAGCGCAAACGGTCGCTCATACAAATGTGGCGATGGAGCACAATTTGGAGATAATACCCATCTTGAACAAAATGGATCTGCCCCAGGCGGATCCCGAGAGGGCTAAGAAGGAGATAGAGGAAATGCTCGCCATAGATGCCAGCGATGCCATCCTGTGTTCGGCGAAGGAAGGCTGGGGAGTGGAGGAGGTGCTGAAGGCGATAATAGAGAGGATCCCTTCCCCCCAAGGGGATCCAGATGCTCCCCTGAGGGCTTTGATCTTTGATTCCCACTTCGATCCCTACCTTGGCGTTGTGGTGTATGTTCGCCTCTTCGATGGGAGGCTGAGGAAGGGAATGAGGATCAAGATGATGGGGAGGGAGGATAAGGAGGAGGTATTCGAGGTCACCCAGGTGGGCGTATTTACCCCTGCTATGAAGGAAGTGGAGGAGTTAAGTGCTGGGGAGGTGGGTTATTTCACAGCGGGGCTAAGGAATATGCGCTCCGCCCAAACGGGAGATACGGTGACGGAAGCCTCCCGCCCCGCCAAGGAGCCCATCCCTGGTTTCCGCCCCGCGAAGCCCATGGTGTTCTGTGGCTTCTATCCCGGGGAGGGCACGACCTTTGAGGAATTAAGGGATGCCCTGGAGAAATTAAGGCTGAACGACGCCGCTTTGACCTTCGAAGAGGAATCCTCGCCTGCCTTGGGTATGGGTTTCCATTGCGGCTTTCTGGGCTTATTCCACATGCAGATAACCCAGGAGAGGCTGGAGAGGGAATTTGGGCTCCATCTTCTCGCCACCGCTCCCTCCGTTAAATATCGAGTTAAGAAGAAAAACGGAGAGACATTGGAATTGGATAACCCTGCCAAATTCCCTCCTCCCGAGACCATAGAGGAGATCCAGGAGCCATATGTCTTAGCGACTATAATCGTCCCCGCTGAATACTTAGGAGGGATAATGGAATTGTGTCAGGATAGGAGGGGGATTTTGGTATCGATGGAATACCCTTCTCCCCAAAGGGTAGTCTTGCAATACGAGATGCCCCTCAGCGAGATAATCTTCAATTTCTTCGATCAACTTAAATCCGTCTCCCGAGGCTTCGCCTCCCTCGATTACGAGCTCAAAGGGTATAAGAAGGAAAACCTGGTGAAGGTGGATATACTGGTCAATGGCAACGTTGTGGATGCACTTTCCTTCATCGTGCACAGGGAAAAAGCGTATAGGAGGGCGAGGCTTCTGGTGGATAAATTGAAGGGGGTCATTCCCCGCCAATTGTTCGAAGTGAGGATTCAGGCAGCGATCGGGGGGAAGATCATCGCCTCTCAAAGCATAAAGCCCCTGAGGAAGGATGTCCTCGCCAAATGTTATGGCGGGGATGTCACCAGGAAGAAGAAATTGTTGGAGAAGCAGAAGGAGGGGAAGAAACGCCTCCGCCGGATAGGAAAAGTGGAGATCCCTCAGGAAGCTTTCCTCTCCATCCTCACCATAGAGGAATGAGCACGAGAGGGGCATTCCAGAGAATAGCCATCTATATCCATATCCCCTTCTGTCGGAGGAAGTGCGGTTACTGCGATTTTTATTCCCTTCCTTACGCCGAAGCTCCCGTGAAAGCCTTCCTCGAAGCCCTTGAAAGGGAGATGGAGGATTATCAAGGCATCCAAGGGAAGACTCTTTACCTCGGCGGTGGAACCCCAACCATTCTTCCGCCCTTTTATTTAAAGGAGATAATATCTAACGCAAGGGATATCTTTCTCCTTCCCGATGATGCCGAGGTGACGGTGGAGGGCAATCCCGAATCCTTGAGCGAAGAGGTGCTGGAGGTCCTGAGGTCGGTAGGCGTGAATAGGTTGAGTATAGGCATCCAATCCTTCAAGGAGGAAATCCTGAGGTTCTTGGGCAGGGCGCATACGGCAGAGGAGGGCAGGAGAGCGGTGAAGCGAGCGCGGGAGTTCGGCTTCGGAAACCTCAACATCGACCTTATCTATGGCATCCCCGGGCAGACCATAGAGGATTGGCAAACCACATTGGAGGAGGCGGTTTCCCTTCAACCTACCCATATCTCCTGCTATGCCCTTGCATTTGAAGAGGGAACACCCCTAGGCAAGGCTCTCGAGGAAGGGGAGGTGAAAGCGCTGGATGATGATGTAGTGGGGGAGATGTACGATTTAGCGGTGGATAGGTTGGAGAGGGCGGGCTACATCCACTATGAGATCTCCAACTTCGCTATCCCTGGTTATCAGTGCAAACACAACCTTAGCTATTGGCGGGCGGAGCCCTACCTCGGCTTGGGACCCTCAGCGGTTTCCTATCTTCCCCCCAATCGTTTTCGCAATCCTCCCCCTGAGGATTACATAAAAGGCGAGGAACCGAAGATAGAAGAAGGGGTGAAGGGGAAGGAAAGGAGCAAGGAGAAGCTGCTTTTGGGATTGAGGCTTGAGGAGGGGGTGGAGGTGAGGGAGAAGCTGAGGGAGGCGCACATCGTGAAGGAATTGGCGAGGGAGGGATATCTAAAGATAGAGGGTAGAAGAATAAAATTGACCAGAAAAGGGATGCTCGTTTACAATAGCATCTTAGGGATATTGCTTCTACGCTTGGATTGATACTAAGAAAAGAGGTGCGCATCATGAGAAGGCATGTCCTTACCGTGGTAATCCTTTTTTTATCCGTCATTCTGAAGCCCGCTTCCCTGGTTAGAGGACCCATCCTTCAAAATGTAGGACCTCACTCCGCCACCATAACCTGGTGGACGGATGACGAAAGCAAGGGATGGGTGCTCTATTCCACCGCTGGCTCTTCCTTCAAGGAGGAAACCAAGCGGGGGAGAATGCACCAAGTAAGGTTGACCAACCTTAAAGCCTCCGCCTCTTACACTTATACCGTTGAGGGGGACGGCTATAGGGTGGGTCCCTTCACCTTCAAAACCGCTCCTCGGGGAGAGGAGGACTTTTTATTCGGGATATACGGCGATACCCGCACGGGACACGATATCCACAGGAAGGTGATAGAGGCGCTCATGAGATGGAAACCCTCCTTTCTGCTACATACAGGGGACTTAGTGGCGGATGGAACGAATGAAGAAGATTGGGAGTGGTTCTTCCGAATTTCCCACCCTTTCCTCGCTCAGGTTCCCCTTTATCCCGCTATAGGAAATCATGAGGGAAATTCCCCTCTTTATTTCCGCTACTTCGCCCTTCCCGGAAGGGAGCGATATTATTCCTTCAATTGGGGTCAATGCCACTTCATCGCCCTCGACAGCAACTCCGACTTCCTCACCGATCGAAAGCAGATGGAATTCCTCAAGGAAGACCTCCAACGCTATAAGGATGCCCCCTTCATAATCGTTTTCTTCCACCATCCTCCTTTCACCGCAGTAAAGGGAAGGGAGGGGTATGCGGAGAAGGTGAGGAAGGCTTTCGTTCCCCTCTTGGAGAAAGCCAAGGTGAGCATCGTCTTCCTGGGGCACGACCACAATTACCAGCATTTCCTCGTGAATGGCATCCATTATCTCGTCTTAGGAGGGGGTGGGGCTCCCCTTTACGATATCACGCCAGTTAAAAACCTCGTCAAGGCGGAGAAGACCCACAATTATGCGATAGGCGAGGTAAAGGGGGACAGAATGGTGGTGAGGGTTTATCGATTGGATGGAACGCTTTTGGACAAGGTGGAGATCCTTCCCCGGGTGAAAACCGCTCCCCTTTTGCCCGAGAGATTGCCCCATTTGGACCTTTGGCGATTGGAGCGTTTGGGTTCGGGAAGGAAATAAGGGGATTGCCCAAGGGAAAAGAGGTTTCCGAATATCTCGAGACCCTATCTCGCCTGGGGATAAGGTTGGGGTTAGAGAATATGAGAAGATTGGTGGATGCCTTGGGGCTGGGGAAAGAGAAGGTTCCCTTCGTGCATATAGGGGGAACGGTTGGGAAAGGAAGTACCGCTCATCTCCTTGCCTCCATCCTCAAGGAAGAAGGGGTGAAGTGTGGTCTTTATACCTCCCCCCATATTTATGATATAAGGGAAAGGTTTAGGATAAATGGGAGGAAGATAAGGGCAGAGGATTTCCGGGCTCTTGTTTGGGAAGTGAAGGAGGTGGTAGAAAGTTTAAGCGGGGTTCATCCCACCCAATTTGAGGTCCTGACCGCGGTTGCCCTCCTTTGGTTCGCCCGGGAGGGATGCGATATAGGGGTCTTAGAGGTAGGATTGGGAGGGCGATTAGATGCCACGAATATTGTGCGTCCTCGTTTTTCCATCATAACTGATATAGGTATAGACCATACTGACCTTTTGGGGGAAACCGTGGAGGAGATAGCGAGGGAGAAGGCGGGGATAATAAAGGCGGGCATTCCTTTATTGACATCGGCGGAGGGAAAAGCCCTGGAGGTGATAAGGGATAAGTGTAAGGAAGTGGGAGCTCCTCTTTTCCTTCTTGGGGAGGATATCTTGGTGGAAGGAGATGAGGAGTTAAGCGTGAGGACACCTTGGGGGGAGGTGAGGGGGATAAGGAAAGGATTGCGAGGAAAGCACCAGAGAAAGAATGTCGCTTTAGCGGTGGCGGGAGGGTTGTTCCTTGGTTGCGGTGAGGAGGCGATAAGAAGAGGCGTGAAAAAGACAAGGATAGAGGGGAGGTTGGAGATAGTGAGGATGGCGCCCCTTGTGGTGATGGATGGGGCGCACAATCCGCCTGCCCTTTCCGCTTTGAGGGAGACGATAAAGGAAGAATTTCGCTATAGAAAATTGATCTTGCTCTTCGGGATGCTCAGGGATAAGCCTTTGGAGGAATCCATGCGGGAGATCTTGCCCTTTGCGGACTGCGTCATTCTCACCCCCCTACCTTCAGAGCGTTCCGCGTCCCTCCAACAACTGATGGAGATAGGGAGCAAATACAATAGGAATTTGATAGGAGTGGAAAATCCCGAGAAGGCGTTGGAGGAAGCCCTGAAGCGAACGGGAAGAGAGGACCTCCTCCTCATAACCGGCTCTTTTTATCTGCTCGGCGCCCTCTCCAAAGCAAGGATTAAAGCGTTCATTCCCTCGGAAATTTGACTAACATCTTAAAAATTTTAGAAAGATATTAGATGCTTTTGAAAAGATGATTTAAAATATTTGCCATGAAAAGTGGGGAAGGAGAAAAGAACGGCATCCCGAAGCAATTGAATATATCTAAATTAAAGTGGTGGTTCCCAAAAGACAAGGATTGAAAGGGTGGGGTCTCCCTCCCCGTCAACGGGGAGGGTTGGGGTGGGGTTGAAATGCTTATTCCAGAAAAAGAAGAACGGGGTATAATGCATTTGGAAAAACCACATAAGGCATGAGGGCGTGATCTACCTCTCAAATATTTTAGAGAAAATTGGTTAAAGATGAGCATGAGTCTACTAATATAGTATGGAATTCTACAACATCTTGCGATTCTCTGTTTTCGTGGTATAATTTACTAAAATGAGATTGTTTACTGGCCTCTTGGCTATCACTGCTCTCGTCTTTTCTTTTCTCGCTTACCAGAAGGTAAGGGAAATAGAGAAGAGGGTAGCGGTTTCCCAGCCTGGGATAGTGAACCTGTTGGTCAAGAAGGACCTCCAGGACGCCATGCGCAACTTGGAAGCGGGGAAAAGGGAGGAGGCGCGCCAATGTTTAAAAAGGGCGCTTGATAGATTGGAGAAGAGGGGCGAAAGAAGTGCCTGGGATGAAATCAACCGTAGGTTAAACGAAATGAGGAGAAATATAGACGAAATCTGGAAACATATCAAGAGGTGAAAGAAATGATATTTTTGGCTGCTGTAAAAGGGAAAGATGTAATAGCTGGACTCCTTGTCCTATTCCTATTATTTGGCAAGGTGGGCGGGAAAAGCCTTTTCTACATAGACACCCAGCAGGAGATAGAGATAGGCAAGGAGGTCTGCCAGGAATTGGAAAAGCAATACGGGGTTGTAAACGACCCAAAGTATACGGAGATCCTCCAGCAAGTGGGGCCAAAGGTAGCTTCCATGAGCCCTCGGCAGGATGTGAAATACGAGTTCAAGGTGTTGAAAACCAATGAGGTTAACGCCATGGCTGTCCCAGGTGGATTCATTTATGTTACCAAGGGGCTGATGGACTATGTGAATTTAGATAAAAACATGCTCGCCTTCGTTATAGGACACGAGGTAGGACATATAACCGCGAGGCATTCAGCCCGTATGATCGAGAAGGAGATGAAGTCGGATGTCGCGATTTTGGTGCTCACGGGAGGGGAGAGGGGGGCGAGGGAGCTCTCGCTTGCTCGTGATCTTTTATTCTTGGGATATGGGCGGAATTACGAGTTCGAGGCGGACAGATGGGGCGTCATACTTGCCTATAAAGCCGGCTTCGATCCGGAAGGAGCGGTGGAATTCTTCCAGAAGTTGCTTAAGGACGAGAAGGGGAAGCCCTCCAAATTGGAGGTGCTTTTTAGATCCCACCCCCCAACCCAAGATAGGTTGGCGAGGGTGGAGGAGGAAATAAGGAAGCTAAAGGGAGGTTGAGAAGATGCCTACGATAAAGGATGTAGCGAAGAAAGCAGGCGTCTCTATAACTGCCGTTTCCTTCGTGATAAACAATGTCCCCGTGCCACTTAGTGAACGAACGAAGCAGAAGATACGGGAGGCGATAAAGGAGCTGGGATATGTTCCTAATCGTTCTGCCCGCACTTTGGCAAAAAGGAGGACGGAAACAATTGCCCTCCTTTTCCGCCAACCTCTTTCTTCTCTCTCCCCAGGGGTGCCTTCCCTTCAGATATTGGCAGGAGTAGGAGCGAGGGTCGCCCTTAGTGGGCATCGTCTCCTCCTCATCCCTCCCTCTTCAACTAATGATGAGGAGGTCTCCCTCGCCAGGAAGCTGAACCGAGGGGAGGCGGACGGAGCAATAGTGGTTGGTCCCATTCGCTTGGATGATCCAAGCATAAAGCAATTGGAGGAGATGGATTTTCCCATAATCCTTATGGGATATCATCCGGAGGCAAAAAGGATAAGTTGCATAGATATAGACAATTTCGGTGGCGCTTATAAAGGGGTGGACTACTTGGCAAAGTTGGGACATGAGAGGATCGGTTTCATCGGTTCTCCCCTCATTTATAGTTATGCTGTGGAGCGCTTCGAGGGTTATAAGAAAGCCTTGGAGGACAATGGACTGCCCTACAGGGAGGAGTGGGTAAGCCTAAGCCAAACCAGTATCGAGGAAGGATACAAATCCGCTCTCAGTATCTTGAGGATGTCTCCTCGCCCCACTGCACTTTTCGTGTCCACGGGGATGATGGGTGTAGGTGCCTTAAGGGCGATCGAGGAAGAGGGCTTAAAAGTCCCCTCCGATATCTTTCTTCTTACCCTGCAGGAATTTCCCTCTGGACTATTGAAGCCCCTCCCTGCTGTCCTCTGCCCTCCCTTCTACAGGTTGGGCATATACGCTGTTACCGCCCTCTTCGCCATCGTAAACAAAAAGAGGGAGACGCCCATAAACAAGCGCCTCCCCATGCATTTGAAAATTTATTCTTCCTAAATTCTTACTTGGCGTATTCTATTGCCCTCTTCTCTCTGATGACCACTACCTTGATCTGCCCTGGGAACTCCATCTCCTCCTCTATGCGCTTTGCTATATTCCTAGCCAGAACCGCAGATTGAACATCGTCCACCTCCTCCGGATTGACCATAACGCGCACTTCCCTCCCTGCTTGGATAGCGTAGGAACGCTCTATGCCCGGGAAGGAAGAGACGATTTTCTCCAGTTGCTCCAGGCGTTTTATGTAGGCTTCCAGCGTCTCTCTTCTTGCTCCGGGACGAGCGGCAGATAAGGCATCCGCAGCCTGCACCAAAGCGGACTCTATGAATCGGATCTCCTCTTCGCCATGATGGGATAGGATGGCGTTGATAACCTCTTCCCTCTCCCCCAATCTCCTGGCTATCTTGGCACCCACCTGGGTGTGAGGACCTTCCTCGTCTACCGCTTTCCCAATATCGTGGAGGAGCCCTGCTCTCCGAGCGAGGTTTGCATTAACCCCTAATTCCTCCGCCATATGTCCCGCTATGAGTGCCACTTCCACGGAATGAGCGAGGACATTTTGCCCATATGATGTTCGGTATTTCAATCTCCCTAACAGCCTCACCATCTCGGGATGTAGCCCCATTACCTTTGCCTTTTCCATCGCCTCTTCTCCCGCCCTCACTATCTCGTCCTCTACCTCTCTCCTTGCCTTCTCCACCATTTCTTCTATCCTCCCCGGGTGAATCCTCCCATCAGCGATGAGCTTTTGCAAGGCGATACGAGCTATCTCCCTTCTCACCGGATCGAAGGAGGAAAGCACAACGACCTCGGGGGTATCATCTATGAGGAGGTCAACGCCCGTAAGGCTCTCAAAGGCTCGGATATTGCGCCCTTCCCTTCCAATTATCTTCCCTTTTACATCGTCGCTGGGAAGGTTTACAACGGTAACGGTGATCTCCTGTGCCATATCCACGGCGCATTTTTGGATGGCGGTGGCGATTATTTCCCTTGCCCTCTTCTCCGCTTCCTCTCGAGCCCTTTTCTCTTCCTCTGCTATCATCTGGTTCATCTCGGCGGTGAGGGTTTGCCTCACCTCCTCCAAAATGATCTTCCTTGCCTCTTCCTGTGAGAGAGAGGCGATGCGTTCTAATTCCTTCCTTTGTTGGGCGACCAATTGCTCAATTTCCCTCTCCCTATCTTCGAGCACCTTTTCCCTTAGGGTGATTTGCTTCTCCCTTTTTTCGAGGTTTTGAACTCGCCTCTCCAAACGCTCCTGTTCCTGAAGGAGGCGATTCTCCCTCTTCAAAAGTTCCCTCTTTTGGTTGTTAAAACTTTGCTCTAATTCGGCGCGAAGTTTCTGGGCTTCTTCCTTTGCCTCTAAAAGTGCTTCCTTCTTTACCGTCTCCGCCTTCTTCTTCGCTTCCTCCAGGAGTTTTTCTGCTTCTTGCTTTGTTAACTTTGCCTTCTTAATGGTTCTATCATAAGCGAGATAAAAACCAAGGAAGGCAAGAAACCACAAGCCGAGGCTTATTAAAAAATATGTCAATTCTAACACCTCCCTTTTTTTAAGGGGAGGAAAAGAGAACCCTCAGGATGTCCTCGATGATCTCCCAGGAAAAGCCCCTTCGTTGAAGAAAGGACGCTATCTTCGCTCTTCGCTTGGGGTCAGGAGGAAGAAGCCGAAGGCGTTTCTCCGCCAATTTCAAAGCGGTCTCAAACTCCTCCTCACGGGTTAAATCCCTTATCGCCTCCTCTGCTATCTCCCTTTTGATTCCCTTTTGGAGCAACTCTTGCAGGAGACGCTCGGCGCCGAAACGCCCCTTTCTCTCCTCCACCCAGCGTCGGGCGAAGTTCCTATCATCCAATAAACCCTCTTCCTTCAGCCAGAGGATTGCCTCCTCGGCTGTTTTCTCATCTATGCCTTTATTCTTTAATTTTTCCCTAACTTCCTTTTCCGTCCTATCCCGGAAGGAAAGGAAGCGCAATAAAATTTCCTTCGCCTTCAGGAGCTGCGTTCCTGGTGCCTCCTTTCAACTGCGGACAAAACAAAAGGAGGAAGTTCTCTATTCCTTTCCCCTTTTTTAATAAATTATACCAAAAATTCGAGGAATGGACAATAGACTTCCTGCCCTATAGCGAAGAACTCCTACCTTTCCCTTTACTATGGAGATTCTTTGAGGGAAAGGTATAGGTTAGCCAACTCGTCTGGGCGCACAAAAACGAAGCCCTTTTTCTCCAACTTCTTCTTTATATCCACTAACATGCCCATATCATAGCCCCAATTCCAGATGAAGATGTTGACGAAGCAAGGGGGTTTATGTCCCTTCACCGTATTAAGCACTTGATCCACGATGAAATCTATCGCTTCCTCCCTCGAGGCGCCCTCCTTCCAGTTGGTGAGGGCGTGGAAGACGGGGACGCCATCGATCCTGTAATTCGCCTTCTCATAGGTCATATCGCCTCTGCGGGAGTAGTCGGGGAAGAGGGGAACCTTCAGGGTGAGAGCGTATTTTTTGATCAATTCGGGTTTGGTCAAACCCATCGTCCAAACCCCTTGGAGCCCCAACTTTTGAATGTATGCCTTAGTGAGGGAGAGAAAATCGGAAAGCACTGCGTCGGGGTTCCGGTAGCGGGAGGCATATTCATCCGGGTACATATAGCCTATGCCAGAGACGGCGCAGAGGAAGGCGTCCAAGGGAGAGGCATTTTCGAGATAATAGAGCAAGATGCCCGGGATGAACTCGCTGGCAGTGGGACCGAGCGTCCAGCCTAAGGGCAGTGTGCCTCTCTCTTTCCTATCCCAACCCGGTGGCTGGAATCCTCCCCACCAGCAGGTAATATTATCGCCATCGGAGATGACGAAGGTAGCGTAGTTCTTCTGGGGGTCCAATTTCAACTTACGAGGAGGTTGAGGGTGGGGGAAGGAGGGGACCTTTATCCCGCTATGGAAGGATATGTTGGTGAAGGTGCTGGCAACGGTGAACTTTGCAAATTGAGAACCGAGGGAGACTCCCGGACCTTCCTGTATGCCTACTCCCTCTCCTGCCCAGGGGAAGCCGAGAACGGGGATGTTCACCGGCAGGCGAGCGTAAGCTTCCTCTATCACCCGCTTTTCCCGCCCAGGGTCGCAATCGGCACGGGTGCCATCCACCCAACCGGTTATCCAGAAGCAAAATACCCGGAAGGCGACTATATAATCCCAAACATTAGTTGCCAGGGGATAGAGAAAGGCGACCACCCGCTTATCCATCTTGGGAAGGAGGTTCTCCACTGCCCATTCATACGCCTCATAGGTCTTCTTCCATCTCCCTCTCAGGTCTTCCCTCACCGGGATGCCGAGCTTCTCCGCCGTCGTCTCATCGCAGACGATCAAGTCCTCGAGAGACGCAAGCATCATCGCTATATGAATCCCCGAATAGAGTTCCTTATCGTAGATGACGCTCCCCTTGTACACATCCTTGAAGATCCGGAAGGCTTCCCAAGGGTCTTCCAAATTTATCGCTTTCTTGATCAATCCTCGCCTTTGGTACCAGTCCAGCCAAAACTTGTCCCTGTCATTGAGGATGAGATAAAGACGGGGTTTCTCCCTGTTCGCTAATCCTTCTAAGGAGAGAAAGGCAAACTGCTGTTCCAAGGGAAGGTGGACGATGGAAGCTACATATACCTCATCGGGAGGGAACTTTGGCTTAGGCACGAATTCCTTCTCCCTCAGCCCGGGGGCGAGGTAGATGGGCTGGAGGGATTGAAGGGGCTTTGGTATCCGGATACTGGCTTTATTCCTCTCCAATATGCGAGAGAAATCCTCTTCGCTTATAACTCCCTTTTCTCGTAGGATAAAGGCGGAGCCAGCGGTTATTATTGCTTGGGCGAGGATAGGAGATAGCTCATCGAAGGGAGAGAAAAGATGGGTGCCCGCCCACATGTCGATAGCTCCTTTAAATTGCGGACAGTTGTGATGAATGAATGCGGAAACATACCCCTCTAACTTTCCGTTCCTGTAAAGGGCAATGACGCCCTGCACCTTATCCTCGGGAGGAAGGCTTTTTTCATCGAGCAACTGATACCACCCCTCCCGCTTTTCCAAGGGCAGAAAATCGAGCCCTAATCCGCTTTCCGCAATATAGCGAAGTCGGAACCGCCCCTCTCGAAGGGGTTCGCGAAAGGCACCCGTCCCCACTGCCTGATGGGAGAAATAATCTATATGTCCCAGATCGACGAATATGTTTCCCGGCTCCTCCAGGGAGGGATTGGGAATGAGGTTCTCACCGCCCCCGTTCCTTACTAATTGAAAATCGTCAAAGATCACCACGCTTCCTTCTTCTCTTAATTGAGGGGATACATCCACGAAGGTTGTGCCCGGTGGCGCAGTCACGGTTTTAGTGATAAAGGTCCATTCCCTTGCTTCCTTGGGGATAGCGGGACCGTCCTGGGAGATAAAGCGGGTGGGGGAGAAGAACCTCACGAAGAGTCGATCCTCGCCTCCTGCCTTTTCGTTCGATTTCACCCAAGCGGAGACGGTGAAGGTATCCCCTGGTTTCGCTTCTATCCTATCCGACCAAATCCCTATCCAATCCCCGCCCCTTTTCTCGATCCTTATTGCTACTTTACCGGTTCTCCCCGGCTCAACCACTCTCACTCTATTATCCCTTTGCACCGGGACATTGGCTCCCCAATGGGCGGGGAAGGGGAGGCAGGGATGGCAGAAGGGAACGCCCGTGGAGATGATAGAACCTCCCTCCCTGCGGAAGCGGAGGATGTCCTCCAATGCGGTGAGGGGGAAGGAGTTACCATAAATATGGATGAGGATGGAATACCTCTGGGCGTTGAAGCGCTCCGGATCGCTTAAATCCTGGAGGTTAACGAGATCGACCTTTAAGCCTGCTTCCCTCAGGAAATCCGCTAAAGAAGAAGGGGTAATTCCCCACGATGTCAGGTAGTAGGGAAAGCCAGGTTGGTAAAATACCGCTATCCTTTCCCCTTTAGCAAAGAGGAAAGGGGAAATAAAGACGAGCAGAGGGAAGAATCTTTTCATTACTAAACGCCTCCTCGCATAGACCTTTTAACACATTATCCATTCGCTTGCCATGCTCTGTAGCAATTCCCTTAGGGCTGACCCAAGCCCTTCTCGAGGGGGGCACTCCATCACCAGAATTTGAACATCCCTCATCCTATCCAAGACGGAGAAGAAGTTACGGGCTATCACCTTCACATCAGGGGTTTTCCAGATCCTTCTTCTTACCCAAAAAGGTAGTTCCCCCACTGCATCCTCCGTTCCCACAACACCTATCCTTTGGCTTCTCATTCTTTCGAGGATTTCCTTAATTTTTCTCCTTTTTGCCTCTGGATCCTCTCCTTCTACCACTATCAACTGGAAGGGCAATTCCCTCCTTGCTCTCCTGTCCACCAACTTGACCTCTCTCCCTATCGTTGTTTCTATCTCTTCCTTTGTTATTGCGCCAAGGCGGAGGATAGTCGGTTCCCCTATCAGGGAAAGCACGGTGGACTCTACCCCCAAGGGGGTTCTTCCTCCATCTATTATGCAGTCTATCCTGCCTCCCAATTGCCTCTCCACCATCTTCGCGTCCGTGGGGCTTATTGCTCCTGAGATATTGGCGGAGGGTGCTACTAACGGCCCCGCTTGCTCGATCAAGGCAAGGGCTATGGGGTGATTGGGGCATCTCACCCCTACCCCTTCCTCCCTTGTTATCCAAGGAGGAATGTTTTCCTTCTTTGGTAGCACCAAGGTGAGAGGACCGGGGAAGAAGGCTTCCAGGAGGGGATAAGCCAAAGGAGGTATCTCCTTCGCCACCAAGGGAATGTCTTCCCTCGAAGCGAGATGGACGGTCAAGGGTTGATAGGGCGGGCGCCCCTTAACTTCGTATAACCTCTCTACCGCTTCACCATCGAAAGCGGAAGCTCCTAAACCGTAGACGGTCTCGGTAGGAAACGCCACCAACCCACCTTGCCTTAAAAGATCAACCGCAACCCTTATCTTCTCCCTCTCAGGACGCCGGGGACTGACCTTTAATATCATCAATTGGGGATTTCTTAACGCGCGAGTTCTTCCGCTACCTTCTTCTGGATCGCTGAGAGGGTGTAATGTTCCACTGAGTGGTACATGGGTGGTTCTCCATTTATCAATACGCCGGGAGCACTCACAGCTGCCCTCGCCATCTCCATCCTGCCCTCGGGGGTATCGAGATCGTAGAAGCGTAGCCCCAATGCTTGGGGGTTCTTCTGCACTATGGCTTTCAGCCATTCTAAAACCTCTTGATGCTTTTTATCCGAGGATCTTAGGAAAGCATCCATAACCACCTTCCCGTTTACATTTCCCCAAACCGAGGTAGGGGTGAGAACGGATAGAACGCCAAGGGAGGCGGGGGTGATCACCTCTTCTTCCTTTTCTGCTCTGGGCATGAGCATGCTATGGTGGTGTTCTTCCTCTCCGGTTTCCTCTCTTCCTGCAGGTAATTTCTTCCCGCCCAGGGTCAGATTTATTATCCCCATCAAGCCGATTATCGCTAAGATCAATAAGGTCGAGGTGAAAGCATCCCTTTTCATAAGATTCCTCCTTTTTAAAGAATTATAATTCTCCTTCTCGAAATGATCAAGAAAGATTTGACTTCAATGCTCTGAGGGTTATTGTTAAAAAAGTGATGTCTTGGAGGTGCTTTTCTTCGCTCTGGTTCCTTTTTACAACCTTACTGGTTTTATCCTTGCCCCCGGAAGTTGGGGCACAGAGCCCCACGGAGGAGCAAGGCGAGGGAAAGATAATAAATTTGAAGAAAGTTGCCTCTCCTCCTCGCCTGGATGCCGTATTTGACGATGAATGTTGGCAAGAGGTGAAGTGGTGGAGTAATTTCCTGCAATCCGACCCCGTAAGGAGGGCTCCCCCCTCCGAGAAGACGGAATTCGCAGTAGTGCAATGTGGAAGGGATCTTTATTTCGCCTTCAAATGCTACGATAGCACGCCTTCGGAGATTTCCGCCCTCCAGAAGAGGCGAGATGGGGAGATGAGGATGGATGACAGGGTGGAGATCATGTTGGATACCTATTTGGACAGGCGGTGGACGCGTTACTATTCCTTCGTTTTCAACCCCTTGGGGACTAAGAGGGATAGCAAATGGGGTAATTTGGATTGGGATGGCGAATGGGATGTGGCAACGAGGATAACCAACGAGGGCTGGTTTGCCGAGGTCCGCATATCCCTCGTTCCCCTTGCCTTCCCTCGAAAGGGTAAAGGTTACTTCGGCATAAACATAGAGAGGAGAATAAGGAGGTTAAGGGAGGAAAACCTTTGGTCTTACTCCAAGGAGCCACCGGGCAGGGTGGATGATTTTGGTCTCCTTGGTGAGATAGATTTCGCTTCTATCCCCTTTTCCTCCCGTTTGCAAACCCTCCTCTATGGGGTGGGCGAAGCGGGCTCGAGTTTCAAGGGGCACATGGGATTGGATGCCCACAAGTTCCTTACGCCCGATATAAAGGCAGCCTTTACCTTATATCCCGACTATAGCGATGTGGAAGCGGTCTACCAGACGATAGATATCTCTTATACGGAGAGAAGCCTTCCAGACACTCGCCCCTTCTTCACGGAGGGAAGGGAATTCTTCGGCGATTTTTATTCCCGCAGGATAGACCTGTTCGATTTTGGCTTGAAGGTTTTTGGTAGGGAGGAGAAGGTGGAATTGGGACTATTGGATTGCCTTCGCTTTTCTCCCTCTCGCAACGATATAGTGCTCAATTTAAATTATTCCCCCAATAATACCTCTTCCTTAAGTTTGGGCATCAATAGCAGGGATGAGGGTTCGCATCGAAACTTGGTGACGGGAATAGGAGGGGGGCGGGAGATCAACTCTGGTTCTTGGTTGCATCTATTATATGCTTCTTCACAGACGCGTAATCCCGATACGGACGGCTCTTTCTTTGTGGGGAGCCTTTGGCACAGGTTAGGGGAAAGGGGAGGACTAAGCCTTGACTACATAAATATAAGCCCAGGCTTCAACGCCGACTTGCAGTTGGTGGGGGAAGTGGGCGTGAGGATAAGGAGCATCGGCCTTAATTATGGCGACGCAGCTCCTCGGGGGAAGAAGTGGTGGGAAAGGTATAGGGTGTGGAGTAATTACAGAAGGGGGCATTACTGGGATGGGAGATTGAAGATAGAGGACAAAAGCGTGGGTGGCTTTATTCTGCTGAAGGGCGATAAGAGCATCTCCTTCAATAGAAGCGTCACCTTCTATGACCCATACAGGGACAATTTCACGAGCATAGGTTGCGGATTTGGCTCGGGAGAGAAATTCAATCTGGGGATAAATTATGGGGAAGGGGTGAGGACGAACCTGGATTATAAATTCGCCTCCGCTGGGCTTTCCCGCAGATTACTGGATAATCGCCTTTTCCTAAGTCTGAATTGGGAGAAGAGATGGGTAAAGACGAATGGAGAGTGGAGCATCGCTCAGCAGATCTGGGGTTCCATTTCCTATGATATAGGGAGGGATTACTGGATAGTAGTTAGGTTATACAACTACAAGGAGAGCGGTTCGCATACCAATTTCAGCGCTATCTTGACAAAGAAGGACGAAAGCAAAAAAGCCCTTTATCTTGTTTTGGGGGATCCCTTTGCCTTGGATACGACGCGGAGGGTCACCCTAAAATATGTCGTCCCCTGGTAACTGCGGGTTAATCCTTCCTCATCCACCTTTCCACCCAATCGAAGGCTAAAGCGCCGTGGAACATGTGCCCTCCCTCGAATTCGTCCATCGCTACTTTCTCCCCCTCTCCCAATAATTCATAGCACCTCTTAACCTTTGCAAAAGCCTTGTGCGCTTCTTCTATGGGGAAGCCCTCGTCCCTAAGCCCGCTTTCGTAAAGGACGGGACGGGGAGCAATGGAACAAGCGATATCCTCCATCTCCATCCAGAGGAGGAGGTTGGGAATTGTTTGGGAGCCACAGGTGTTGCCCAGGGAGAGGGCATAGGCATAAAAGGAGTTGAGGTAGCAGGATATGACGGCGCATTTTATCCTTTCGTCTAAAGCGGACAGATAAAGGGTTAAGGTTCCTCCATAAGAAAGCCCGACACATCCTATCCTTTCTCCATTCACCTCGGGGCGTTCCTGTAGGTAATCCATACAGCGCATTAAATCATAGAGGTTCAAGGTAAGGGGATTTAAGCCCAAAAGGAGCGACTTGATGAGGATTATATCACAACCATCCTTTCCGGGGTGTTCGTAGCCCAAACTTCTCTCTCCGAAGCCTCTGGCATCGGGAGCGAGGACGACGAATCCCCGTTTAGCGAATTCCCTTGCATAGGCATAGTTAAGATGCTCAATGGTGAAACTCCTTCTCCCTTCACCGTGGGTCACACCTGCCACATCGTCCTTCCCATGTCCATGCCCATGCTGGCAGATCAGCGCAGGGCGTCTCTCCCCTTTCTTCAAATCATTGGGGATGAAAAGATAGGCGGGCACAACCATATCCTCCTCCGTCCTGATGAGCAACTTCTCCCTTATATAGTTCTCCTCCTCCACCTTGCCCAGGGAAATGCTTTCCAAGGGAACGGGGGAGGGGAATTCTCCCAGGAGTTCTAAAAGTTTCGCCTTGAGTCTTTCCCTCCACTCCAAAAACTCTTCCTTTGTCGAGCCTCGAAAAGAAAGGGGGCGTTCCACTTTCCTGTATTTCCTCAACAGGTACTCCCCCATGGATGTATTGAAATCCACGCTTCCACCTCTTTTTTAAGGGATAAACAAGGTGAGGATCGCCTTTTGGATGTGGAGGCGATTCTCCGCTTGGTCGAATACTATCGAGTGTTCTCCATCGATAACCTCATCCGTCAATTCCTCACCCCTCCTGGCAGGGAGGCAGTGCATCACCACTGCCTTTTCCTTCGCCAATTTCAAAAGCGAGGAATTTACCTGAAACCTCTGGAAATCCTTCTTCCTCCTATCCGTTTCTTCCTCTTGCCCCATGCTAACCCATACATCGGTGTAGATCACATCCGCATCCTTCGCTCCTTCCTCTGGGCTATGCACTACTTCCAATTTTGCGCCCGTGGCGCTACTCTCCTTGGAAGCTACCGCCCAGATCTCCGCCGGCAATTCATAGCCGACAGGACAACTATGCACAAAGTGAACCCCTAATTTGGCGGAGAGTAGGGCTAAAGAAGCGCAAACATTGTTTCCATCACCTATGAAGGCGAATTTTAAAGTGTTCGATAAAAGAGCCCTTTCCCAGATGGTGAAGAAATCGCCCAGGGCTTGGCAGGGGTGTTCCCTATCCGAAAGGGCGTTTATAACCGGTATCCTGGCAGATTTCGCTAACTCCTCCAGGGTTTCCTGATGGAAGACCCTTGCCACAATTCCGTCAACATAGCGCTCCAGGGTCCTCGCGGTGTCTCCTATCGTTTCCCCCCGCCCGAGCTGCAGTTCCTGGCGGGAGAGGAATAGGGGGTATCCTCCCAATTCATACATCCCTACCTCAAAGGAGACACGAGTCCTCGTGGAAGGCTTCTCGAAGATCATCGCCAATTTTCGCCCCGGAAGAAGGTGGTGCTTCTCTCCCTTTCGCCTTGTCTCCTTCAGGAAATACGCTACCTGAAAGAGTATCTCTATCTCCTCCCGGGCTAAATCCCTTATGGACAAAAGATCGCGTCCTTCAAATCGTTCCTTGATCTTAGATATCTCTGCTAACATCCTCTATCGCCTCCTCTAAAGCCTTGAATCCTCTCTCCATTTCCTCCTCGGTTATAACCAGGGGAGGCAAAAAGCGGAGGATCTTTTCGCCGATGGCATTGAGCACAACCCCTTTTTCCAAACCTCTCTCCACTACTTGTCTCGCCAGGGGTCGCTCCAATTGGAGGGCAAGCATGAGCCCTATGCCTCTCACTTCTTCGATGAAACTAAATTTACCCCTTAACTCCTCTAATTTTTCCCTGAATATCTTCCCATATTCCCTTGCCCTTTGGGGGAGCTTCTCTTCCTCCAGGATGTCCAGCACTGCCAGGGCGCAGGAAGAAGCGAGGAAATTGCCTCCGAAGGTGGAGGCGTGATCGCCTGGCGAGAAAGCCTCTGCCACCTCCGGCACTGCGAGCATCGCCCCTATGGGAACTCCTCCTCCTAAGGATTTGGCGAGCGTCATTATGTGGGGCTTGATGTGGTAGTTCTCGTAGCAGAACATCTCCCCACATCTTCCCAAGCCGGTTTGCACCTCATCCAATATAAGGAGTATGTCGTGCTCTTGGCAGAATTCCCAGATGCCCCTCAGGAATTTCTCCTCCGCTGGATATACTCCTCCCTCCCCTTGCACCGGCTCCAACAGGATGGCGCAGGTTTCGTCATCCGCTAAGGAGAGGAACCCTTCCAAATCATTGTAGATAGCGTAGGAGAAGCCCGGAACCAGAGGTAGAAACTTCTCTTGATATTTCGCCTGGGCGGTAGCGGACAAAGCACCCATTGTCCGCCCGTGGAAGGAATTGAAGGCAGAGATTATCTTGTAGCGCCCTTTTGGTTTCCCGTAGGCCCGTGCCAACTTTATGGCTGATTCCACCGCTTCTGCCCCGGAATTGCAGAAAAAGGAAAGCATCCCGGTGAGGTGGTACAATCTCTCCGCCACTTCCTCCTGGGGAGCAATGTGGAAAAGGTTGGAAGTATGGAGGAGTGCCTCGCTTTGCCTTTTTATCGCCTCGACAACCTTGGGGTGGCAATGCCCTACATTACAAACCCCTATCCCTGCAAGGAAGTCTATGTATTCCTTCCCTGCCTCATCCCATAGGGTTGCTCCTCTCCCCTTCACGAACCTTACGGGATATCTCCTATAGGTATTAATAAGAAAACTCTCCTTCTCCATAGGTTTGATTATAAACGGGCAGGAAAAGGAATGACAAGTTTAAACTCAAATTATCATCATTGCGTCGCCCAGACTGAGGAACCTGTATCCTTGCTTTTTGGCTTCCTCGTAAGCGACGAAGGTCTTCTCTTTGCCGGCGAAGGCGCAGACGAGAAGGAGAGGGGTGGAGCAGGGTAGATGAAAATTGGTTATCAAAGCGTCTATAACTTTGAATTCATAGCCTGGGTAGATAAAAAGGGAGGTATAGCCTTCCCCCGCTTCCACTTCTCCCTTCCTATAAGCGCTCTCCAATGTCCTCACTACCGTTGTTCCCACCGCTATGACCCTTTTCCCTTGACTTTTTGCCTCGTTTATACACCTTGCCGATTCCTCGCTTATCCGGAAATGCTCCTCATCCATCCAATGCTCCTCTATTCTCTCCGTCCTTATGGGCTTGAATGTGCCCAGCCCCACCGTTAAAGTGATGTAGACGATCTTCACGCCCTTTTCCTCTAACCTCTGGAGGAGTTGAGGGGTGAAGTGAAGTCCGGCGGTGGGAGCTGCAAGGGAGCCCTTTTCCTTGGCGTAGACGGTCTGGTAGCGGGAGGGATCGGGAAGGGGTACCTTTATGTAGGGGGGAAGAGGGGGTTCGCCTAATTCATAAGGGGATATCTCCCTCTCGAATTTCAACCACCATCCCCTTTCGCTTTTCCTGAGGATCTTTGCCTCCACTTCCTTATCGCCGGAGCGGAAGATAATCCTCTTGCCTACCTGCAATCCCCTCTTCGGTCTTAGAAGGGCTTCGTAAATCTCCCGCTCTACCTCTTCGATTATCAGCGCCTCAACCTTCCCTCCCGTTTCCTTTTGGCCCTTTAGCTTAGCGGGAACCACCTCGGTGTCGTTGAGGACGAGTACCTCTCCCGGCTCTATCAAATCCACTACTTGATAAAAGCGAAGGTGTTTTATCTCCCCGCTCCTTCGGTTGAGGACGAGGAGACGAGAGGAGTCCCTCGGCTCGGCTGGCGTTTGGGCGATGAATTCGGGGGGGAGTTCATAGTAGAATTCCGAGGTGAGCATTATCGGCGCAGAAGGGAAAGGAGGAGGAAGAGGAGGGTAAGGAAGGCGCTCAAAAGGATGCAAGTGGTGAGGGGGAAGAAGAAAGTGAAGTTATCCCTTTGGATGAAAATGTCGCCGGGCAGGGGCTTCCATTTCCAATTCCCGGAGGCGATGAGCATAAATATCAGCCCGAGGAAGAGGAGGGAGCCCCCCATAAGGATCAATGATTTACCGAGAAAGGAAAGAGGATTCATCTCTTAATATATTATATCCCCTCTTTCCCAAATGGACGAATTTGTTTATAATTTACGAAAATGAGGAAAGTCCTCGTGGTGGACGATGATAAGGATGTCATAGAGATATTCTCCCTCTATCTCCAGAGGGAGGGATTCCAGGTGATTCCCGCTTATAGTGGTACCGAAGCCTTAAAACTTTTCCACAAGGAGAGACCAGATATCGTTATTCTGGATATTATGTTGCCGGGGATGGATGGTTGGGAGGTTTGCAAGGTGATAAGGGGGCGGGCAGATACCCCCATCCTAATGCTCACCGCTCGGACGGAGGAGGCAGACAGAGTTTTAGGGTTGGAGTTGGGGGCGGACGATTATGTCGTCAAACCCTTCAGTCCTCGGGAGGTGGTGGCGAGAGTGAAAGCGATCTTACGGAGGAGGGAAGTGAGAAGAAGCATGTTAACGGTTGGCTCTCTCACCTTGGATAGGGAAGGTTGCGAGGTTAGCATAAAGGGAAAGCGAATAACCCTTACCCCGAAGCAGTTCGAAATACTTTGGATCTTGGCGAACAATGCGGGGCGGGTGGTGAGGAGGGAGGAAATGGTGAGAACGATTTGGGGGGATGAAGACTATATCCCTGATGAAAGGGTGGTGGACCAACACATAAAGAGGATGAGGAAGCTCCTTGAGGGGGAAGTTGGATTGAGGCTGGAAACCGTGAGAGGGGTGGGATATAGGCTGGTTGTGGAAAGTTAGGCATGAAGATATTCTCTCGGCTTCTTCTTTCCTACCTAGTGGTTGTCCTCCTCGCCACTGTTATAATCTCCTTCGCCATCACCTATCTGACCAGCAATTTCTATAAAAGGCATAAAGAGAAGGAGCTGAGCGACCTCGCCCAAGCCTTGGCCTCTCAGTACTCCCTCATAAAGAGGGAGAAGGGGGAGATGGAGGCGTTGAAGTTCCTCAACGAGATGAGCCAGTCTACCCGCTACCACATTTGCATAGTTCCTCCCCGTGCTACTCAACTCGCCCAGGAGATAAGGGAAAAAGGGATAAGATGGGGTCCCATCTGTATCGTTCCCTATTCCGCGGTTTCCGCGGGGGCGGAGATAAGGGAAAAGGGCAAAGTGATTGGCACTCTGGTCGTCCATTCCTCCATGGAGGAGGTGATCTACCTCGTCAGATATCTCCAAAGGGTCGTTCTCTCCTCCGCTATAATCGCCCTTCTTTTCTCCTTTCTCCTTGCCATCCTTCTCTCCAACTCCCTTGCCTCTCCCCTCAGGGAGATGCAGATGGTGGTCAATAAATGGAAGGAAGGCGAATTGGGGGCAAGGATGGACAAGAGGGCGAAGGGAGAGATAGAGGACTTGAGGCTTGCCTTCAACACCTTAGCGGAGAAATTGGAGGAAAGCATAAGGAATTTGCAGGATGAGAAGGAGAGGCTATCCGCCTTTTTCTCGGTGATCCCCGAGGGGATAATAGCGATCAAAGAAGGGGAGGAACCCCTGCTGAATGCTCGCGCGAAGGAGCTCTTCTCCTCCGGAATTCCCTCCGAGATCGCCGAGGTCCTGGAAAAAGGCAAGGAGGGAGAACGCAGGAAAGAGATAAGGTGGGGCGATAGGATATTCCTGGTTGCCTCTGCTCCCCTTGCGAGAGGAAGGGGAACGGTTGCCTTGGTCCAGGATGTGACGGAGATAAGGCAGTTGGAGAGGGTTAGAAGGGATTTCCTCACCGATGTGTCCCACGAGTTGCGCACCCCTCTCACTGCTATAAGGGGGTACACCGAGGCTATAATGGATGGAACGGTGGAGGAAAAGGAGGCGAGGAAATACCTGAAAAGGATCCTGGAGGAAACCCTTTACATCTCTCGATTCGTTGACGATCTCCTCCAATTAGCGAGGGCGGAAACGGGCAAATTGGAGGTGCAGAGAAAAAAGGTGGATCTGGGCAAGATAGCCAGAAAGGCGAGGGAGAGGTTGAAGATCATGGCAGAGGAGAAGGATGTGACGATCGAGATAGGAAAAAAGTTTCCCTTCGCCTTTTGCGATGAGGGCTTGACCGAAAGGGTTCTATTCAATCTCCTTGAGAACGCCGTCAAATTCAATCGCCCTGGAGGCAAGGTGGTGGTATCCTATAGGATAAGGGATGAGGAGGTGGAGGTGAGCGTCAGGGACGAAGGGGAGGGCATTCCTCCTAACGATCTCCCCTATATCTTCGAACGATTCTACAAAGCGGATAGGGCAAGGGTTAAGGGAAGCGGTATAGGATTGGGGTTGGCGATAGTGAAGAGCCTAGTGGAACTGCAAGGAGGGAGGGTGTGGGTGGAGAGCGAGGAAGGGAAGGGCTCCACCTTCTACTTCACCTTACCTTTATACAAGGAGGGATTAGAGAATGAGCAAGGAATGGTTTAAAAGGAGCTTCCGCAGGGCGTTGGTTGATATGCACATCCCCGATTGGGACGAGCGCTTCCTCTCCAAGTTCGATCCCCAAAGATATGTGGAAGCACTGAAAAGGATGAGGGTTGCCTCCATCATGCACTATGCTAACTCCCATGTGGGATTGTGCTATTATCCCACCGAGGTCGGTGCCATGCACAAGGGGCTTAAAGGGAGAGATATATTCGGTGAGGTTATAGAGTTATGCAAGAAGGAAGGGATAGCGGTTGTTGCCTATTACAGCGTCATCTTCAACAATTGGGCATACATAGAACATCCCGAATGGCGAATGCTTCCCTGGGGTGCAAGGCAGAGGGGACGCTATGGCGTTTGTTGTCCCAATTCTCCCTACAGGGAGTTTGCCCTGGAGCAGACGAGGGAGATCGTGGAAAATTACGATATAGATGGCATCTTCTTCGATATGACCTTTTGGCCGGCGGTTTGCTATTGCCACCACTGTGCCCAGCGATATAAGAGGGAAACAGGAGAAGAGATGCCTCGCACGATCGATTGGTGCTCCCCCCCGTGGGTTAAGTTCCAAAGAACGCGGGAGCGCTGGATAAAAGAGTTCGCTGAAGAGTTGAGCGGGCTCGTTCGCAGGTTGAAGCCTGGTGTAACCGCCACTCATCAATTCTCCACCATCCTTCACGATTGGAAATTAGCGGTTCCCCTCGAGCTCGCCGACCAATGCGATTATGTTTGTGGGGATTTCTACGGCGAAACCATCCAGCAATCCGTAGTATGCAAAGCCTTTATGGATATAACCAAGTCCCGCCCCTTTGAATTTCATACCTCCATCTCCCCCAATCTCACCGACCATGTATCGGTGAAGCATCCTCAGAGATTGGAGACGCAGATCGCCTTGGCACCCGCCCATAGTTCTGCTATCCAGTTGATCCATGCTATAGACCCTGAGGGAAGCCTCAACGAGGATGTTTGCCGATATGCTGGTGAGATCTTATCCAAGATCGAGCCCTATGAGAGTTTCCTCGGAGGTGGGCTTTGCGCCGATGTAGGAATCTACTTCAGTTTGGAGTCTCGCTTCGATCCCGCTGACAACGGCAAGAGCGCCGAGGATGTGGGCAGTTTGAGCGGATATGTGCCCCACCTGGAGGCTTTGATGGGCGCTGCGCGCTACCTCCAAAGGGCTCACATTCCCTTTGGTATCGTTACTCGCCGCGGGCTTAAGGATTTGGACAAATACCAGGTTATCGTTCTGCCCGATGTCCTCGTGCTGACAGAGGAGGAGGTGGAAGCTTTCAGGAAATTCGTTGAGAAGGGAGGGGGGCTTTACGCCAGCGGGCGCTGTGGGCTTACGGACAGCGAGGGAAACTCCTATCCCGATTTTCCCTTAGCGGATGCGCTTGGAATTTCTCGGGTTGGCGAGGTGCCCTACCGCCTTTCCTTTTTCACCCCCTCTTCGGAGGAATTCGCCTCTTGGATTCATCCCCAGCACCATCTCATCCATAACCTCCATACCACTACCGTCGCTAACCGCTCGGGAAGGATTTTGGCCACCTTAACCCTGCCTTATTATCCTCCCCATATAGGGGACATACTTACCCCCTCCTTCTCCTCCATCCACAGCAACCCGCCGGGTCCAAAGGGGGAGGAGCCAGCCATCGTTGTCAACGAGTTTGGCAAAGGGAAGGCGGTCTATTCGGTGGGAGCTTTGGAGGGGGTCGACCATCATATTAATCAGAAGGTGTTCATCCAGTTGATCCGTTTCCTCCTGAGAAGGCCCCTCTGGTTTGAGGGGGAGGGGCATCCCGCTGTGGAGATGGTGCTTTTACACCAACCAGAAAATAAGCGCTTCCTCCTCAGCCTGATAAATTCCCAAAAGGAATTCCCCAACGCACCCGTGAACTTCGTCTTCAGGGTTCGCTTGCCCCAGGAGAGAAAATTTAAAAAACTTTACCTTCTCCCCACCCTTCAAGAAGTGGAGTTCATTTTAAAGGAAGGCAATGTTGTAGAAGGAAGGACCGACAGCTTAGAGGTTCTTTCTATCTACCTTCTGGAATACGAGTAAGGAAAGAGTGGGAAGGCAGGCGCCTTCCCACTCCCCCTCCCTACATTCCCGCGAACGCTTTCACGATGTCCGCCCGGCTGACTATCCCCACTAACTTCCCTTCAGAGATCACGGGTACGCGTTTTATCCCTTTCTCGGCCAAGATCTTCGCTACCTCTTCCACAGGGGTATCAGGGCATACGGAGACGACTTCTTTGCTCATGATATCCGCTACTCTAACACCCTGGGGCTTCTTTAGAATATCCGCCTCTGTTACAACGCCTATCACGCGGCAACCCTCGTCATCCATCACCGGCACGCCGCTGATATTGTGTTTCACCAAGAGGTTAGCGAGCTCCTTTATTGGCGTCGAAGCCTTCACCGTAATAACATTCGTCGTCATAATGTCCTTAGCGGTCTTCATCTTAAATCACCCCCTTTCTGTCGGAATCTCGATAATTAGTGTATACACGCGAGGCGAAATCCGTCAAGAGGATTTTGCCTATTTGGGGAAGTTGGTATAATATTGAAATATGTTTAGCAATAAATTGTGGTTGATAATCCTCGTTCTTTGGATAAGTAGATTGTATCTTGGAGATATTTGCTTCACATCTCCCTTAGTAGGAGAAAGGAGGGCTTTAGAAAGAACCATGGAAAGTGTCAATTCAGATGTTCTCCACCCTCCCCGGGGGATGGAGATAACCCTTGGCAACGATGCCACGGAGAGCCAGGCTCTTCTCTTCAAACAGTTGGGGATAACCAGCGTGGAATCCTATGTCACTTGGGAGAGTGTGGAGAAGGAGAAGGATAAGTGGGATTGGTCGAGATGGGACCAGCAGGTGGAGATCCTAAAAAAGCATGGTTTAAAGTGGGTTCCCTTCCTCATTGTTGGTCCCGCCTATGCTACTCCCGCCTGGTTCAGGGAATCCAAAGAGCATGTGGGGGCGGTTTGCCTGGAGCACAATATCGAGAGCAAGATCCAGTCCATTTGGAATCCCCATCTCCGCAAATGGATCGAGCGTTTCCTTTCTGCCTTCTCCCAGCGTTATCTCAAGACAGGCGTTATAGAATCCGTCCTCCTGGGGATAAGTGGCGATTATGGGGAGGCGATATTCCCCGTGTGGGGTGGAGGTTGGACCTTCCAGATCCCCGGCGTCTACCATACGCATCCCGGCTATTGGTGCGGAGATCGCTATGCCCGGGAGGCTTTCAAGAAGGCGATGCAAGGGAAATATCGAAACATAAACAAATTAAACGAAGCCTGGGGCACCTCCTTCGCCAATTTCGAGGAAGTGGAATTCCCGCCTTTGATAGTTGAAGGAGGAATTAGAGAGGATGCCCCCACTCCCCCGGGCAGATTTGAGGCTAAGAACGCCCAGGATAGGAGAAGATGGTTAGATTTCGTGGAATGGTACAGGGGGGAGATGACGAAATGGGCAGAGTGGTGGATAGCCACTGCCAAGCGGTATTTCCCCAATACCGAGATATATCTGTGTACAGGAGGGGATGCGGTTCCTCCCCATGGCAGTGATTTCTCTGCCCAATGTAAGGTAGCGGGAAAGCATAAGGCCGGGGTGAGGATAACCAACGAAGGCTCGGACTACGCCTTCAATTTTTATCTCACCCGCTGGATCGCCTCCGCAGGAAAATTCTATAAGGCATATTATGGCTTCGAGCCTGCTGCCGGGGTGGATGAAAAAGGGATCGTGGCGAGGATCTACAATGTCGTTGCCTCCGGTGCAAAGCAATTGCACGAATACATCCCCAACATAACCTCCAGCGAAGAGAGGATGAGGATCTTCCGAGAGAACTACCAGTTCTTAGAAAGGGCGGCCCCTCAAGTGGAGGTGGCGGTCTTTTATCCCAAAACCTCCCTCGCCCTCCGTTGGGGAGACTTCCCCGAGCGGGTTATGGAGGTGAGGGATATAGTGGATGTGGATTTCGTCGACGAGTTGATGCTGAGGGATGGAGCCCTCCGCCATTACAAGGTCCTGTTGATAATCGCAGGGGAATACATCGAGAGAAGCGACCTGGAGATAATTAAGAGATGGGTGGAGGAAGGAGGCACCCTCATATCTTGCGGAGTGGACAAGATGGCAACGGTGGAAGGCGATACCGCTCCCTATGAGGATCTCTTCGAAAAGGGAGGGACGAGGAGGCTTGGTAGAGGGAGAACCATATCCCTTTCCTCCACTTGGGATAAGAAGGAGGAGCTTTTGGTGTCTTTGAGCCATGCCCTCCATCAAAGCGGTTGTTATCTACCAGATGGTAAGCGCGACGGCGTTTACGCTACCTCACTTTCCCACTACATACTCCTCCTCAATATGAGAAACGAACCGGTAGTAAAGAATGTCCATCTCCCCAGCGGGGAGAGCATCTCCATACTTATGCCTCCCCACGCGATAAGGAAGGTTTCCCTCTAAAATCTCAGGAGGGCATAGCCGGAAGGGGGAAGGCGAAGGGAGAGGACGGATTTTCCCTCCTCGAGGGATGTTCGAAGCGCCTGCCATTTCCCTGCAGGGTCATCCATCTTCCCTACGAAGGTCTTGCTTTTGGCAAGATATATTTTGAGCTCCCCAGGCTCTCTGTAGCTCATATTCACTATCAGGCAATAATTCCTGCCCTTTTCGTCCCGGAAGAATCCCAATGTGGCATCGCTACCTTCTACCTTGCTGATGGGCATTCCCTCCGGCAGGGGTTCTGCTCCCTGGGGGGGTTCCCCGCTATGATATGCGCCAAGGAACTCCAAATGGAAGAGTGTATCGCCGAGCACCTTCAACTCCCTGTTTATTCTCTTTACCTCGTCATAATGGGCAGTTCTCTCGCCATCCCAGGTTATTATACCATTGCGGGGATGCCAGACGGGGTCATCGGGGGGAGTCCAATAAGTGAAGTAGAAGATGCCCTTAGCGCCATAGGCGAGGGAATGAAAAGCCTGCCAGCGTATCTCCTCTTCTTTCAAGTCTCGATAAGGTCCATGTGTCGTCATCTGAATTATTACGAAGAGGGGCAGGTTGTATTGGTGGGCGACATCGCTTGTTATCTTCAGGTTTTGGAAGAAGGTCTTCTTGTCCCCTCCCACCTCGAAGGGGTAGTAATCGAAGGAGATGAGTTGGGGTTTTACTATCTGTGCGAATTTCTCCACATGTTCCTTATAGGTGGGGGTGCCTAACTGCTCTGGGGTAGCGTAATCGGGGAAGAGGTTGATATAGGCGATATGGGAGGGGTCCTTTTCTTTTAGGTATTTCACCACTTCTCCCAGGAGAGGGAATTGGGAGGCGTTTGGCTCATCGGTTATGAAGTAGCCGTAGAAGGCGGGATGGGGGGAGTAATCCCTTATCACCTCGTCCACCTTTGCTTGCCAATCTGGTTGGGAAGCGATGTTCCAGGGGAGGCGAGCATCCAATATTATGCATTTCAAGCCAAGGGATTTCGCTACATCCAAAAGATGGAGGTTTTCCTCCCTGGAAAAGCTTCCGCTAACGGGGGGCATTGCGACATTGAAACCTGCTTGAGCCACCTCCCGGTATCTTTCCAAATTCGCCTCGGAGGCGGGAGGACCGCACCAATAGGAGATCACGAACTCGTCTATCCCAGGCGATGCGAAGAGAAACGTTCCCCAAAGCAACGAGGAAAGCAGAATGGGTTTTCTCATTTTAAAATTCACCTCCCAGGGTAAGTATTGCTTCCCTCTCAAAATATAACAAGTTTTTTTTGGTAAGGGGAGTCGGATATCTCGAGATCGCGCTTCACAATCCCCTTCACAAATCGGTAGGGATGGTTAAGAATAAGGAAAAAAGGAGGTAAGAAGAATGGCTTTACCGGTAGTGGAAATCGGAGGATATAAAGTATCCAAACTGCTTTGTGGGACGAATTGTTTCCTCGGTTTCTCCCACTTCTCTTATGCCAAAGACACCTTCCTCAAGCGTTACTTCACCGTGGATAGAATAGCGGAGGTATTGGAGGAATGCATGAAGAGGGGAATAAACGGATTAGTCGGTCCCGCCGACCCCAAATTAGCCGAGGCGCGCAAGATGGTCCAAGATAAAATGGGGCAAAGGCTCATCTGGGTTTCCACCACCTATGGTCATATAGATAAGGAGAAACAACTGGAGGAGATAAGATGGTTGGCAAAGGAGAAGGCGGAGATCTGTCTCATCCACGCTTCCTTCACTGATAGCCACCTTGTAAGTGGGGAGAGCAAGATCGTCGATATCGAGGACTTGCTATCCGCTATAAGGGAGGGGGGAATGGTACCGGGCCTCTCGACCCATCGTCCCGAAACAATCCCCACCGCTGATAGGGCGGGCTACGATGTGGAATGCTATATCCTCCCCTTGAACTCCATGGGCTTCCTCTGCGCCGTTGAGACGAACTGGCAGGCGGAGGTAATAAAACAAACGAAGAAGCCGGTGGTGGTTATAAAGCCCTTAGCCTCGGGAAGGCTTATGCCCTACGAGGCTCTCTCCTATGTGCTCGCTAACATCAAGCCCAATGATCCCATCACCATCGGCTTTATGAGCAAGGAAGAGGTGGAGGAGGATGTAGGGATAGTGGAGATGCTCCTCGAGGGCAAGGGGGAATTGAGGTTGCTCTATTCTCCCAGCAAGTCGGTTGTAGAGGGCAAGGAATGAAGATAGCGATATTCGGAGCGGGAAGGGTAGGAGCTTCCACCGCCTTTGCCCTCCAGATGAGGGGAATAGGCAGGGAGATAGTCCTGGTCGATGTGAGGGAGGAGGTGGCGAAGGGGGAAGCGCTGGACCTCCTCCAGGGTTCCCCTGAGGCATATCCCCAAGCCTTCAAGTGGGGAGAGGAGGAAGCGGAAGGGGCTGATGTGTTCATCGTGACCGCGGGCGTGAGGAGGGAACCCAACGAAAGTAGGCTCTCTTTAATCCAAAGGAACCTGGGCATCTTCCGGGATATCCTCCTTAAGATCGGGAGATTGAAGAAGGAGGGTTCCCTCCTTATAGTCGTTTCCAATCCTGTGGATGTATTGACCTATTTCGCCCATTTGGAGGGGAACTTCCCCTCGGGGAAGGTAATAGGTTTAGGTACCCTGCTCGATACCTTGCGCCTGCGCGCTTATCTCGCTTCTTGGCTCAATGTCGATCCCCGCGATGTGAACGCCATAGTCTTGGGGGAGCATGGAGATTCCATGGTCTTCCCCTTTAGTCTAGCGAGCATAGGAGGGGTACCCCTTCTCTCCTTCCCGGGGGTGAGCGAGGAGGGATTGAAGGAGATAAGGGAGAAGGTGAGAGGAGCGGGGGCGGAGATGATAAGGCTGAAGGGGGGAGCGGGAACCGCGGTGGGTATGGCGGTGGCGAAACTATTAGAGGCGATAGAGAGGGATTCCCGTTCGATGATGCCGGTCTCCACCTATCTCGAGGGCGCCATGACCTTCCGTGATGTCTGCCTCTCCCTTCCCTGCATGGTAGGTGGGGAGGGGATTCTGCAAGTGATTGAGCCACCTCTGAGGGAGGATGAGATGCTTGCCCTCCGAAACTCCTACGATGCCTTGCGGGGGGTGCTTGAGAGCCTGAGATAAACCTTTCCCAAAGGAGGGATTAAATGAAAGGGTTCGTTTGGTTTGTGGCTTTGCTCTTGGGAGTGATAGCCTGCACTCAAGAGACAAACAATTACGAGTTAAGGGCGGTCCCAGCACCACATAAGGTCGTCATAGATGGCAAATTAAACGATTGGGACCTTTCAGGCAGGATCCTCATATGCTACGATGTTAAAAACCTCCTCGATACTCACTCCGCCTACACCTCCGCTATGTACGACGCAAACTACCTCTACTTCGCCTTCCAATTCAAGGATAAAACGCCCTTGGTCAATCACATCGATCCCAGAACCCAGCCAGGAGAGGGATGGAGGGGGGACGCGGTTCAAATCCGCCTCAAAAGCGATAGGATCTCCCATATCACCGCCTGGTATTACACCGACCGAAAGGAGCCCTGCATCCATATCCATTACGGCATGTGGGAGAAAAGCGATCCCGATTATGGGGACCTGGAGGATGCTATCTCCGCAGGAGCGAAGATGGCATTCCAGATGGGAAAGGATGGGTATATGCAGGAGATAGCCCTGCCTTGGAAATTGATAACGAAGAGCGGGAAGCCGCCCAAGCCCGGCGAGGTGTGGAGGTTAGGGATAGAGGTCTTTTGGGGGGCTCCTACGAAAAGTGATTGGCCGGAGCATCGCTACGCCGATGTCGTCAACCCCCAACTGATGCAGAGGGAGTTCTTCTGGCAGAATCTCAATGCCTGGGGTTCCCTCCGCTTCATGAGCGAGGGGAACCTCCCTCCCTCTCCTTCCCTCCAAATCCTCTCCGATATAGAACGCCTGGAGAAGATGGAATACTCCACCAAGGGCCCGGTGCCCATCAAATATACCCTCCCCTACGATGCAGGGGTTACCCTGGTCATCGAGAAGCCGGATGGGACAAGGGTGAGAAACCTGATAAGCGATTACCCCCGCAAGAAGGGAACGAACATCGACTATTGGGATCTGACCGACGATAACGGGAAGTTGCTGGAGCCAGGGGAATATAGGGTAAGGGGGTTGTATCATGGGCCCTTCGATGTCCTTTACGAATTTGCCTATGGCAATCCTGGCAATCCTCCCTACGATAACTCCAAGGGGACGGGAGGATGGCTCTCCAATCATGCTGAGCCCTTCGCCCTTACCGCGGACAACGAGGCTATCTATGTAGCCTGTCCCTTTGCCGAGGGTGCTTGTGCGATAATGAGGATGGATTACAACGGTCAACGCCAATGGGGCATACCCAATATAAACGGTGGACCCTTGGCGGTGGGCGATGGTTACCTCTATGTCCTGGTGGGTGGCCCTACAATCGCTTGGGGTGGTCCACCCGAGAACGAGGTGGCAATAAGGAGGATAGATGCCAAGACGGGGAGGTTTGCCCCTTGGGAGGATGGCAAGGATATGCACACCATCGCCACTCTCCCTCCCATAGAAGAATGGTGGAAGCCAAGGCGGCCGGAGGGAGAGGTGGTGGCTAATCACGGCTTTAATGCGGATTGGTGTCAAAGACAAACGATGGGGCTCGCCTTGGGTGGAGGGAAACTGTATGCCTCTTTGTATTACGAGGATAAGATCGTCGTGGTCGACCCCAAGGAGGGCAAGGCGATAGGGGAAATAAGGGTGGAGCGCCCCGCTGGACTTGCTTGTGATGGAGAGGGAAGACTCTATGCGATAAGCGGGAAGAGGGTCGTTAAAGTAGAAGGAAATGGCAAGATATCGCCAGTGATCACGGAGGGGCTCTCGGCGCCCATAGGGCTTTGTTTGGATTCCGAGGGGAACATTTATGTCTCGGATTGGGGCGAAGCTATGTGCGTTAAGAAGTTCTCTCCGGAGGGAAAGCTCCTCATGTCCATCGGCAAATTGGGCGGTAGATCGTTAAACGGCGCCTATGATCCCAATGGAATGTTCCGCCCCTGGGGGATAGCGGTGGATAAGAGAGGGCGCCTTTGGGTGGCGGAATACGATCCCAGCCCTCGTAGGATCAGCGTCTGGGATGCGAAGAGGGGGGAATTCCTGCGGGAATTCTGTGGGACGACCCATTACGCTGCTATGGGCGCCTTCATAAATCGCCTCAATCCTAAAATGGCATTCCTCCTTGGCAACATCTGTGAGCTGGATTGGAAGAAGGGGCTCTGGAGGGTTACCGGCACTTTGCATCGTCCCACTGCTCCCAACGACCTATTCTACATAGGTGGGGACCAAAGGATGGAGGTTGTGAATTACAAAGGACGCAACCTCCTTATCGCCAATACCGGTTTCACCACCATAATCGCGGAATTGCACGATACCTATGCCCGTCCCCTCTGCGCTATGGGTTGGCTCTATGAACTCTATACGGTGGGGGCAGAATGGCCGGAGATCATCCTCAAGAACCTAACGGATAGTCCCGAAAGATTGGAGGAATTGAAGAAGAAGCATCCTAGGGCGTTCAATGGATTAGGCGCCCCATACCCAGATGTTTCCTCCATGCTTAACGAGCCCGATGTGAGGAGCATCTACCTTTGGATAGACGAGAACGGCGATGGATTGGTGGACGAGAGGGAGATCAGGTTCTTCCAAGGGAACGAGAGGGGAAGCGAGTTGGGAGGATTGAGGCTTTGGGGAAGGGGTTGGCAGAATGCTTACGATGCGGATTTGAACCTCTACTTCTTCGGTCCCAGCCAGGATTGGAAACGGCTCATGGGCTGGAAACTGCCCCTCAAGGGATGGAACACCGTGGGGGCGCCCATCTATGATGTGAGGGAAGCGAAGAAGATAGTGGACATGCCCTTCGGCGGATGGGGAGATTCCTTCAGTTGGGCTAATAGGGAAGGGAAGGTCCTCATAGGGGATAACCCCATGACGATGTTCTCCTCCGATGGCAAATTGCTGTGGACATATCCCAATCCCTGGCCGGGCGTACATGGCTCCCACACCGCCCCCAAGGCCAAGCGGGGGAGGATAATCGGACCTCTCTTCGTTTGCGGATCGGCGGATGTGGAGGGATTGGGGGAGGTCTTCGCTTTGAGGGGCAATCTGGGGGAAACTTACCTAATGACTATAGACGGGCTATTCATCACCACCCTCTTTCGGGATTGTAGGAGCGCCCCCGATGCTCTGCCGGATGAGCCAAGGCGGGGAATGAGCATAAAGGACTGCACCGCTGGCGGGGAGCCCTTCAATGGCAATTTCTTTAGGAGCCCCTTGGATGGCAATTACTATCTGGAGGGACCGGTGGGGAGTTGCCGGGAGGCATCGGTCGTGGCAAGGGTAGTGGGCTTGGATACGATTAAGCGTCTATCCACCCAAAAGATGGTGGTGGGACAGAAGGAATATGCCGAGGCGGAGAAGCTTTACAGGGAGCGGGTTAAGGAAGAAGCGCGGAGGAAAGTTGTGTATATTGCCAGGATGAAGAAGGAGGTAAAGGAGATCCCCTCCCATGAGGATTTCGATTGGGCGGATCGCCGAATTGCGAGTTGGAGTTACGATGAAAACCATTCCGTTTGGAGGGCTACTTGGACCTACGACGATAAGAACCTCTATGTAGCCTTCCAGGGAATAAAGGACGAGACGCCAATGATAAATAACGGTGGGGATTGGCAACTCCTCTTCAAGAGTGGCGATGCCCTGGTACTCGAGCTTCGCACCGTCCCCAACGAAGATTCATCCGAGGTCATTCCGGGCGATATAAGGCTACTCTTCAGCGTCTTTCAGGGTAAACCCATAGCGATCCTCTATAATTACAAGGTTCCGGGGACGAAACAGCCTCACCGTTTCTCCTCTCCTGTGGGTACGACATTGATAGACGAGGTTAAGGTTTTGGAGAACGCCAAGGTGGTCTTCGATAGAGGAGGGGATAGCTACAGCGCCAGAATAGTCGTCCCTTTGGCGGATATAAACTTCAAGCCCGTGCGGGACAAATACTATAGGGGAGACTTCGGCGTCATCTACTCCGACAAGTTGGGCAGGGTGAACGAACTCAGGATGTTCTGGTGCAATCCCTTGGGAGCGCTCGTCACCGATGTCTGCCAGGAATCCCAGATACTCCCCGCCTATTGGGGCAAATTCCAAGTGGAGGAGTGAGGGTTATGGGGAGGAAGTGGCTCTTGATGGGATTGGGATTGGTTTGGCATCTGACCTTCGGGGTTGGTCAATGGCAGGGCACTACCTATCCTCCCTCTCGAGGGAAGTTGGAACCGCCCTCCCGCTTCCTCCTCACCGATACGGGAAATGTGGGAGGAGGCTGCGGTAGAGGGGATCCGCATTTCCACCTTTCCGATGTGGATTTCGTCAACTTAAGCGAGGGTTGGAGTTGCGGATATGGAGGAGTGTTCGTTACCAAGGATGGAGGGCTCACCTGGGAGAGGAAGAAGCCCCCGGGCGATTGGATAAGGATAAGGGTGGTAAGACCGGGCGAGGTGTTCCTTTTGGAGGGGCATCATCCTGGAGGAAGGGGAAGGGTTTTCCTTTGGCATACGACGGATGGTGGAGCGAATTGGGAGAAGGTGGGGGAATTGGGGGATAGGTTGAGCGGATATTGGGATATGTTTTTCCGGGGCAAGGAGGGCTGGATAATCTGCGGATGGAATCCCTCCTTTCATACCTCGGATGGGGGCAGGAGTTGGCAGGAGGTTTACTTCGATAACCTCATTGGACAAGCCTTCAAGATAGCCGTCCCCGCCGATGTCAAGAGTAATGGAGGATATGTGGTCTATGTGTGGGGAGCTGCCGATCAAGGGGGAAAGTGGGTGGCGAGGTTGGTGAAGAGCGAGAATGGAGGAAAGACCTGGAGGATGCTCAAGCTTCCCGAGGAGATGCCAGCCACATTGTGGGTGGCTATGTGCTTTCCCACCAGCAGGATGGGCTGGATCGGTTTAGAGAGGGGGAGGCTTCTCTTCACGAAGGATGGAGGGAAGAGTTGGGAATGGTTGCAATTACCCACGGAAAGGCGGGTGGTGGCCCTTTGGATGGACCAATGCGGACACGGCTTCGCCTCAATAGACAACAGCGATATCTATCACCTAACTGATTGCTTATACGAGACCCACGATTATGGGAGGACCTGGCAGGCGGTATTGAGCGGTTACAAGCATTTCAATGCATTCGTCTCCCTGGGTCCCGGCTATTTCTGGGCGGTGGGTCAACTTCCCAGCGTGGTGCCCGTGGACATAGTGGCGATCCTACAAAGGTAAGAACGGAGGAAATTCACCTTCCTATCATGAACACTCTTTTGATGCTTTCCCCCAAGCGCTATCATCTCTATTTACCCTTGCCTTTCCTCAAGGTAAAACCTAACTGGAACAAGTCGGACACTAGAACGAAGGGAGCGTGTCCTTATCGTTTGTCTTCGGCAAACGAGTTTGCGCCAATATCCAAATGGATCTCCTACCCCTATCTTAGAGGGGATCTTTATAAGGAACAAAATCTTTTCCAATCCAATAGAGTATTTTGAGGAAGCGAAATCTTATTTACCCTTTCCTTTCCTCAAAATAAAATCAATTTAAGTGGAAAGAATTCCGGATGATTTCTAAGGGAGGTTGGGAGAGATGAAATTATTTACACTTTTACGAATATCTCTGTTCTCGTTAGGGAAATGTAAGCCTAAAGAGGCTTATGGCAGGAGAAGTTTGGTGATGGTTTCCCTGGTGGCAATGGCTTTGGGGAGAGCCTTTGGACAGTTCCTCTTCTTCCTTCCCGAGCCAAGGAGCGCCTTTTGGCAGAACGAATCCATTCCCCTTGTCATCTACGCGCAGACTCCCCTAAATTCCGCCATCAAAGTATCCGCGGTGGCTCCGGGGCAGGAGGGGATAACCCTTTGGGAGGGGAAGCTTTCCCTTCTAGCGGGGGGAAGCAAGGTGTGGGAGCTTCCCCCCTACACCCTTCGCCCTGGTAGATACAAATTGGTAGCGGAGGCGGAGGGGATAAGGAGAGAGACGGAGATAACCATAGCTGATCCCGTATTGGATACTCTCTTCCTCTTTGGGCTGACTGGCTCCCCCCAAGTGAATGCCCAAGTGGGTTCCTCTTGGCTCCCCATGATAGATCTCTATAACTTCGCCAAGGTAGACGACCGGGGCGAGTTCCTGCCCGATCCCTTTCTGCCCTCTCAAATGGAAAGGGGATTCGAGAGCGCCATTCTCCATAATTTCGTGGGGATGATCTGGCAAGGGCTTTGGAGCGGTTATGTCATTCATCAGCCCTTCGATTACAACGCCTCATACCTCGATCCAGCGGTTTGGGAAGCAGCGATGCAAATGGCGGAATTGGGAGCCCAAAGGGCGCGTAGGTTCGCCCAAACGGTGGTCACCTTAGGAGCGATGGACGAGCCGGGCTTGAATTATGGCGTGGTGCAAGAGGGGAAGTTCACGGGGCAAATCATGACTCTCTTTCCCGATGGGTTCGTCCGTTCCGCTTACGAGGGGGCGACGGGTAAACCTCTCCTTCCCGACCCCAGGACTCTTCCTGATGATGAGTGGCTCCGATGGTTTCGCTGGCGGGCAGGGATAATTCCCCAATTCATGTCCCAGGCGAAAGCCCACTTCAGCCGCATACCAAGCGATATCCTCTGGGGGCAGGATGCCTACGCCTCCCACGCCTTGAACGACGGTACCCATCCCTTCCATCAGTCTCCTAACGATATACCCGTCACCCATACCTTCATGTTCTGGCGAGGTGCCTGCGAGCAGGATTGGAACCTCCTCCTGGAAAGATGTGGCTTCCGCCATTCCCGTTGCCATTTCGCCTCCAACACCAACTACTTCGTCCTCAATAACCCCGACGAAAGGGACCTTGCTGATATCGCCACCAATTATCTCATCATGGATGGGGTGGGGATGCTCTGGCACCTCAATTACAGGGAAGCGAATAACTTCCGGGATTCCTTCCGAAGGCTTCGTCGCTTTGGCACCTTCATCGATAATACCCTTCCCGCTACGCCCCCCATTGGGGTCCTCTTCTCCTTCACCGAGGGGGCACTGCGCCTAAAGGACACGATCGATAAGGACAACGACGCCATCTATCGGACCTCCTTTGCCTATGCCTACGCCTGCTATGCAGCGGTGCACACCCTTAGGCGCTTCGGCTATCTTTGCGACCTAATCCACGAGGACGAATTGCCCAAGGGCGGTTTGAGGGGAAGGAGAGCTATTCTCCTCACCGGCGTGCGCCATCGCCTTCCAGGGGAGGTGGTGAGGGAATTGGATTCCTTCCTCCGCCAAGGAGGGATGCTCCTCCTGGATGAGGGTTGTGAGCCCTCCGTGCTCGGATTAGGAAAGGAGGCGCTCGCCCAGGTGAAGAGGCTGTCGGTGGATTTCGGCGCATTTTGGAACTGGATCCAGGAGAGGGAGAAAAGAAGTGGCGAATTGTTGAAGGAAGGGAGGTATGCGGAGGCAACAGCTTTAACAAATCAGTGGGAGAGCGATGCCTGGTTGGATAGAATGGCTGATGCCCTTGCGGAACCCCTGCGTAGGTTTCTCGGTCCTCCCCATCTCGAGCGATCCTCAAGGGGGATAATAGGAGGGCTTTGGAGGAGCGGGGAGGGGTATTACATCTGCCTCTTGAACGATGTCCAATCACCGCCTGAGAAGCCCACGGTAAGGGTGGAGGTGGAGGGAAAGGAGGTTATGGTTTATCCTGCCTCTTCTTGGGGAGAGGCTAATGGGGTGGAAATCAAGTTCAACTTCCTCTCCAAGCCCGCTGTTGTTTACCTTGTGGAGGGCAGGAACTGGGACAAGGTGCGAGAGACGAGGATATCCCCCGGCGAGAAAGTGGTCTGGGACTTCCAACCCACGGAGATGAAGATCGTGAGCCTTTTGCCCGCTCCCATCTCCGCGGTAGTTGTGCAATGCGAGCTATCCAAGCCCTCCCCGAATCCTCCTCTTCCTCGCTCCATCGCCCAATGGGTTTGGTGGCGTCAGCACCTTTTCTCCGATGCTCCTCGCTCTTTGAGGGTGAGGGCGGAGGTGAGGGATGAGAAGGGGAGGAGGATCAAGTGCGCCCTACCCTTAAAGGTAACCGTATGGGGACCTGGTGGAGAGATGGTTCATGCCCTCTTCCGTTCCACTAACGAGGAAGGGATCTACGAGGAGGTGCTTCCCCTCTCCCCAGGGGAGAAAGGGAGTTGGAGGATAGAGGTGGAGGAACTCTTCTCCCTGAAGAGGGCGGAGGTAGGGGTCTCGGTTGGAAAGGAAACGCCCCAGTTAAGGGAAGCTCCGGAGGTGCAGATATACGATGAGCCTGCTATAAAGGCTCTTCTTCGTTCTCGCCGTCCCATCACCATTGCCTATGGTAGCTCTGCCACACCTGAGGAGAAGGCTCTTGCACATGCTTTAGGTAAGGCTCTGGAAAGAAAAGGGGTGAAGGTGGATATCCAGGAGGAGGGAAGGCTTTGGAGGAAGGAGCGCTATCCGATAATCTTTCCCGCCTACGAGAGGAAGGGGGAGGTATGGGTCGATTTGAGCGTGGAAGAAAGGGAGAAGAGGAGGAAGGAGTGGGATAGGTTATATAATTGGGCGGGGGCGAACGGCTACCCACCTATGCCTCCCCAAGCTTTCCGAGTGGGTAGGGATCTGATCCTCATCGGCACGGATGAGACGAGTTTACTCGTCAAATCTCTTCAGAGAAGCGGGGTATTGAGGCGCCTTGCCAACGAGAGGTATCCGGGCAAAGGGAAAGGGTTAGTCCAGTATGTTTGGTCTCCCTTTGCCCTGGGCAAGGATGTGATCTTATTGACCGCCAGCGAAAGGGAAGGCTTGAGCAAGGCGGCGGAAGCCTTGCTTGCCTTAATCAAATAAGGGAGGTGCTTTGATGATTAAGCGTTGTTTGTTTCTGCTTCTCCTAATTTGTTCCTTGGCTTTCAGCCAAGGGGAGTCTTTGCTTTTGGATGTGCTTTCCTCGCTGCCCTTCCCCTTGGGGGGAGAGGTTAAATGCGAGAACGCCCTCTGGTGGGAGAACCCCGAGGAGAAGCGGTTCGATGGGAAAAGGGAGGTAGTGGTAGCGGATCTGAAGGGACCGGGCATCATTACCATGCTCCACTTCGCTATGCCGGAGAGGATGAAGTTGGATAGGAGCCTTATAATGCGCATCTTCTGGGACGACGAGAAAAACCCCAGCGTGGAGGTCCCCATCGTGGATTTCTTCTGCGATCCTAATGGCACGCTGGATAGGGTGGACACCGCTTTGGTTAACAAGAAAAGGGGATGGAACGCCTATTTCCCCATGCCCTTCCGCAAGAGGGCGAGGATCGTGCTTCATTGGGATAATCCTCATGTTCCCGATAGCGCCATATACTCCTATGCTCCCTGCTATTTTTATGTGATGTGGCGTTCCCTTCCTTCCCTTCCCAAGGATGCCTTTTACTTCCATGCCTTTTGGCGCCAGGAGACCCTTCTTCTGGGAAAGAGGGACTACCTATTATTGGAGGCGAAGGGCAAGGGGCATCTGGTGGGCTTGAATGTAACGGTGCGGAGCGTTTATCCCGACCAGGGCTATTGTCCCGTGGATCAGAATGTTAAGTTCTACATAGATGGGGAGGCGAAGCCAAGAGTGGAATGGCAGGGAATGGAGGATGCCTTCGGCTTCTCCTACGGTTTCCCGCCCGAGCCAAATTTCTTCCCCTATACCGGTTGGCATCCCTATTACGAAAGGGGCGCCTTCGCCTACAAGTTCTGCCTTAACGACCGCATCTCCTTCCATAAATCCTTGAGGGTGGCGATTGGCTTTGGCGAAAAGGAGCACCCCATATTCAGGGAGACCTACTCCCAATCCATTCATCCCCTCCAGTTCTCCAGCACCGTCTACTGGTATCAAAACGAGCCCCATAATCCCTATCCTTCTTTCCTTCCCTATGAGAAGCGCCTTCCCGCCTTAGATGCCATTCAGAAGGCGGAGAGGGATAGGAAAGCGAAGGAATTCAGGGAGAAGGGGATAACATTGAGCCTGCGTTGTGGGGATCCTGAGGAGGAGGTGGAGTTTCTGGAGGAAGGATGGGATTACCGCTGGAGGGAAGGATACTCCTTCTACTCGCCCACCCTTTGGCCAGGGGATGTGAAACACTGCTGGGCGGGCTGGGAGGTCTTGAGTTTCGATATAATCTGCCCCAAGGGAAGCAGGGGAGTGCTGAGGTTGTTCATCAAGGATGCGGATAACTTCGCGGGAGGAAGGAGACAGAGGATCAAGGTGGGAAAGAAGGATTTGGGGATCTTCGAGAACTTCCAAGAGGGAAAATGGGTGGAGGTGGAGATAAGCGAGGAGGATACGAGGGAGGGAGTGATATCGGTGGTGATTGAGAACTTAAAGGAGGGGGGCAACGCGGTGGTCTCCTTCATCCAATTCGTGAGGAGATGAACATGCTTCTAAAGGCGTTCCTTTGAAACTTCCTCCTTCTAATAAATGGGGATAAAATATCCCGACCTCTTTCGGCTCGTTCTCAGATAAAATTTGAGAAGAAAGGAGTGAAGAGTATGCCGATAGTTACTTTGTCGGAGAAGACTTATCGGGATAAGATCTTGGGTTGTTGGTATGGAAAGAATGCGGGGGGAACATTGGGTGGACCTCTGGAGAACCTGTGGGGGAAGGAGGAGCCGTTCAATGTGGATTGGTATCCCGTCCTTCAGGAGGGAGGGGTCCCTAACGATGACCTGGAGATCCAGCTCATTTGGCTACAGGCTTTGGAGGATAGGGGCTTGGATATGACTTGCAAGGATCTTGCGGAGTATTGGTTGGATTGCATTTGGTATAACCCCGACGAGTATGGTTTGCACAAGACGAACCTTAGGTTAGGGCTTCAGCCACCTGTTTCCGGTTGGTTCAATAACTTCTTCAAGAATTGCATGGGCTCGCCCATCCGTTCTGAGATCTGGGCCTGCATTGCCCCCGGGCTGCCCCATGTCGCTGCCCTTTATGCCTGGCACGATGCGGTTTGCGACCACGCCGGTGGGGAATCCGTCTATGGGGAGATGTTCAACTCCGCGGTGGAATCCGCTGCCTTTATCATCTCCGATGTGGATCGTCTCTTGGACATCGGGCTCGCCATGATACCGGAGGATTGTCTCACCGCCAAGGCGATAAAGGCGGTGCGCCAGGCGAAGGCGGAGGGGTTGGATTGGCTGGAGGCGAGGAAGAGGGTGATGGAGGTGGCCTATAGCCCCATAGCTCAATATTCCCCCATAAACCTCGGCTTTCAAACCATCGGGCTCCTCTATGGTAAGGACTTCGGCGATGCCATCTGCAAGGCGGTTAACTGCGGATACGATACCGATTGCACGGGTGCCACCGTGGGGGCGATCCTGGGCATAATCCACGGGGCGAGCGGTCTTCCCAAGAAATGGTTGGAGCCCCTGGGCGATAAGATCACCACTAATGCCTCCTGGGGTGGGATTCGCAATGTGCGGGAGCCCAAAGATATCTTCGAACTGACCGATAGAGTGATGAAGGTGGGCAAGGACCTCCTCGCCCGCTACCGCGACCTCATAGCCATAACGGATAAGGACGACCTCTCCCGGGTGAATGAGCTTCCCTTGGTGGATAAAGCGAGGGCGAAGGAAATCTATTCCCAGCCCTATGACGCAGTGAAGTTCCAGACCTCTCATCTCACCGTCTTCGTCCGTTACCCCCAAGGTCCTGCCATCCATGCCCAGGGCATGACTCCCATTAGCGCGAGGATCATAAATCGCCAGTATGAGAGGATAAAAGCCTCGGTTTGGCTCGAGGCTCCCTCTAACTTCTCCGTTTCCCCTGGGGATAGGGTGGTCGTGGAAATACCTCCCCAAAGCGAAAAAGAAGCGGAGTTCCTCGTCGCAGGACCCGATCCGAGATACATCGACATTTCCCAGCGCCTTTGGCTCAAGGTAACGGTCGAGGGAAGACCCCAGGTGGAGGCTTTCCCCGTTGTCCTCGTGGGAGCCTATAGGTGGTTGATCTCCCCCCTCTATCCCAACGCTACCCTGGAAACCCCCCTGCCTCCCGAGGATATGGCGAATGCCCAGGAACCTTCCGACTGGACGGTGGCGAGTTGGGCGGAGAACGAACTTCCCGTCGAGCGATACTTCAAAGGGCAGAGGGGGGTCATATTCCTCAGGCACTTCATTAAATCCCCCGACGAGAGGGAGGTGCGCATCGGTGTTCCCAACTCCCACAGGATGCGCCTCTGGGTGAACGGCGTGATGGTGAAGCAGACGGAAGGGATCGTCCCCCTACGTCCCAACTACAGTGGGGATGGGAGCAATTATGTGGATGTCAAACTAAAAGCGGGCTGGAACAATATCCTCATAAAGTTGGAACGGGGCGAGGAGCCCCTCCAGGCGCACTTCACCGTGGCGGAGCCCAAACTTTCCGCCGGTCAACATGACCTCCTTCGAACCAGGTTCCCTTGGGAGGAGTGAGAATCCAATAGAAAAGAGCGGGGAGCCCATCTAATGCTCAGGGTATGAAGATGAAGATATTATTATGGGTTTTAATGTGTTCCTTCTGTTCCTTGGGGAGAGCAGGCGACTTCGTAACCCTTCCCTACACCATCCTTTACGATTTCGTGGCGCAGTTTCCCGTTGCTGAAACGGAGGGGGAGATGGGGGCGAGCGTAGGCATAGCCAGCATCGGAGGGGAGGTTAAACCCGTCCTCCATCTCCATCCCAACCCACCAGGAGCCACCCCCGCGCGGATCACTTATCCGGAAATCGCTCTCCCCTCCCCCAAAAGAGGGGAGAAGCTCCTTCTCATCTTCAGCATCGGCATCCGGGAGGGTTTCTCCCCCCAGGATAACCCCATCTTCGATGGTTGCGAGTTCATAGTGGAGATAAATGGTAAGGAGGTTTATAGGAGGCAATACAAGGAGCAGAGATGGCTAAAGGAGAGCATAGATCTGAGGGATTACGCTGGGAAGACCGTCCGCATTTCCTTCCTCACCCTTCCCCGCCAGAACCCCGCCTATGATTGGGCAGTTTGGGGTAGTCCTCAAATAAAGATAGAGGGGAGGGAATCCAAAGTGAAGATGAAGGTCATCCCCTACCTCCGCTTCAGCGAACTGATGAGGAGGGAGATGCCCTCTCGCATTATAAGGCGGGAGGAAGAGCAGAACAGTTGCACGGTAATCGGGGTGATGGATCGCTACCTTGATCTACCCTGCCTTTTGGAGGAGGGCGAGAGAAAAGCAGGGAGGGTTTCCCTCCCCTTCCCGCCAGAAATAGTGGTGGGCGAAGGGGAGGACCCAGAGAACCACACTCTTATAAGGGTGCTGAATAAATACGGCATCCCCGATATCCAATTCCTCGCCTTTCCTCCCGAGGTGAAGGGAGGAGTAGAGGTGGGCGTGGGGCGATTTCTCCCCTGGGGGAATTGTATCGTGGCGGCTCCCCTCAGCGCTCGGGATGTAAGAGAAGTACGGATCTTCAACCGGTGGGGAGGTTTATTAGGTTGTTTCCAGCCGAAAGAGCCCATCGCCCCTCCCTTTGCCCTCGCCGTGGGGGATTTCCTTCCCCCGGAGGGGGATGAAATCGCCCTTGCGAGTAGGCATAAGGAAGGGGATTCTTTGCTCATGGTTATCTATAATTGCCAGGGGAAGCCCTTAAAGGAGATCCGCCTGGACATTCCGGGGAGGGACAAGGTCCTCCTGGTGAGGGGGCATAGAAGGGAGGGAGGCGATGAACTCCTCATCGTTCTGCAGGAAAGCAAGAGGGTAGGGATAATGGAGGCCTTCACCGATCGGATAGAGTGGCGGGATTTAGGGGCGGTTGGTTACGAGGATTTGGAGGTTTATCCTTCCATCTTTTCCCCCGAGGAGCTCCTCCTCACGGGAAGGGAGGAACGGTTATCCACCCTGACCTTCCTTTCCTCCCAGGGCGAAAGGAAGGTAGATGTGGGGAGGAGGGAGAACCTGTTCTGGCTCATGGGGGAGGGAAGTGGGGAGATCCCTGCAGGACGCTATGTCAAGTGGGGGATATATCGCCATATCCGCACCGATGCCGGCTTTCCTTTTGTCTCCGAGCCCTCCAAGGTGGAAAATCCTCCTTCCAATTGGGAGGAGGCATTCCTCCGCAGGTTCAAGGATCTCCTCGATGATTACGATAAATCCCCTCCCTCCCTCTGGGAGCCCTGCTTCACCCATCGTTGGTTCAAAGGGGTATTCCAAGCCTGGCGGGAGGTTGTGGATGAACAGGCAGGGCTTCTGAAATATATGATGTTGACGAGGAACAATAACCCCACCGAATATGGGGAGTTCGGACGGATCGATTTCTACAACGGGACCTATGCCTTTGGTCTTCCCGCCATCGAGAATATCTACATCCTCCCCCTCCGCCTTTTCCTGCGGGAGTTGGGGAAGAAGTTTAGGAATAATCCCGAGCATTTCATCGCCGTTGAGCCCAACCACGAACACGAGATAGCGGTGGAAGCGGAGGGAACGATGGGGGATTACAACCCCAAGATGGTGCAGGGCTTCTACGAATACCTTCGCAACCTCTATGGCGTTAGAGATCCCCAGAGTCTAAACAGAATCTTCGGCACCCAATTCAAGGATTACTTCGATGCCCCTCGCAATTGGGATAGAGGTGAATGGGATTCTTATTCCTTGGGCAATCCCTTCTTCAAGGAATGGATCGCCTACAACCGCTATGTTATCAATAGGAGGTTAGCCCAAACCTTCCGGGAAGCGCTCCTGGCGGGCTTTCCGCCCGAGGCGATAACCTCTCATCAGATCCCCGATACCTACGCTATAGGAAGCCTCAGCGCCTTTAGCAGTATAAGCAATCGGATAACGCCCATAGATTTCGCTCTGAACGCGGGAACAAGTTACGGCTTCACTCGCTACGGCGTGTGGTTCGAAAGCCCTCATGACGCTCTGCAGGATGCTCACAATGCCGGATTTAACATGATCAGCCTCGGGGAATATCAAGCCCTCACGACTGATGAAGAGACCGCCTATAGGCAGTTGAGGTTCATCTTCCAGCATGGGGGGTATGCGGTGCATTGCATGCACTGGCCAACGGAGGAGTTCAATCGAACGATGCGCTACGCCATCAGGAAGTTGGTGGAGAACGAAGAGCCTCGCCCGGGCGTCACCGGAGGGGTGGGATGCGTGCGCGGGGTGGAAGACGAGGGCAGGAGGTACCTGATCCTTAGTTTGGGAAGGGAGGGGACGGGCTTATTGAAGAGCGTGAAGGAGGACGGTTCCTGGGAGGGAAGCGTCTATGTCGTTCCCTTCCACGCCCATGTGGAAGTAGAGAAGGTAAAGTGGCAGAGGAAGGGCAACCTTTTCCTGATGGGTCCCGTGGATTGGCTGGATTCTGGTTGTAACCTGGAGGTAACCTTCTATGCACGAGCCTCCCTTCCCTCTATTCTTACCATTAGCGTGAGGCGTAAGGGGAGGGATCTGCCCGGCTTGAGGGAGGAAATAAAGTTAGGAAGGGAGTGGAAGTTCTATAGGTTCATATTGAGGGTGCAGGTGCCGGTGGAGGATATAGAGATAGCGATAGAGGGCAAGGCGGAAGTGCGGGATATAGATGCGGTTTTGGAGAAGGAGATGACCCCCAAATTGTGGCGGGGCATCCTCACCGCGCGTCCCCATAAAGGGGGAATAAGGTTTGATATTTGGAGATAAGGGAACGATAATAGTAGGGGTTTAAACTCCAGGAGAAAAGGAGGGATTTAGGTGAAGGTAAAAGTGGCAACCGTTTCCATGGCTACGGAATATAGGAGCGTGGAGAAGGTAGAGGATAATTTGAAATACATAGAGGATACGCTGGAGGCAATGCGTGCCCTGGAACCCACCCTTGTTGCTCTCCCCGAGGTATTCCCCTATGTCGGAACACCAATGAGGGCGAGGGATGTAAAGGCGTCGCATTCGGAGAAGATCAAGGAGTTCATGAGCGAAATGGCGCGCAAATATTCTCTTTATCTCGCTGGTTCCATCTATGAGAGGCGAGAGGAGGGGCTCTTCAACGCTTGCCTGCTCTTCGACCGAGAGGGAAAACTCGTGGGAAGATACGACAAGATCCATCCCACCGAGCCGGAGATGGAGGAGGGGGTTATGCCCGGGGATGAGGAGCAGAAGCCCCTCCAAACCGAGTTCGGCAAGATAGGCTTTCAGATCTGCTTCGATGCCAATTGGCACCTCTACTGGAAGAAACAAGCGGACGAAGGCGCCAAGATGCTCATCTTCTCCTCCGCCTATCCAGCGGGCAGGCTCCTCAACGCCATTGCTCTCCTCTACAATGTCTATATCGTAGCCTCCACCTGGGAACTGCGCTCGGGGATAATAGATGATATGGGCAGGTGGTTAGTGAGGACGGATAGGTTCTCCTGGTGGGTTTGGAGCGAGGTGGATTTGGATAGGGGCATCTTTCATTGGGATTTCCAGGAGGAAAAGTTGAGGCAGATCAAGCGGAAGTACGGAGACAAGGTGAGGGTGGAAACCTTCGGCGACGAAGCGCTCTTCACCATCCAGGTAATGCAGGAGGACCTAAAACTCCGGGATTTGGTAAAGGAATTCGCTCTCCTTCCCTATCGGGATTACCTGCGAAGGGCGGAGAACGCCCAGAACGAAAAGCGGAAAAGGAAGGCTTGACCATCCCAAGAAGGGAAGTTAGGCTGGTTCCAAAGGGAGGCGATGAGGGACAATGAGCCGAATAGGGTGCTTGCTTTGTATGATCTCCTTGGCGCTTTCCTTGACCTTCGGTGAGCAGGTGATAAGAGCCTGGGGTGGTGAGCACGGTTGGCAGGGATGGACGAAGGTGGGGAACGCTTGGGGGGAGGTCAACTGGCAACGCCTCGCCGATCCCTATCCCTCTATTTCTCATCCGGAATCGTTGGCGGGAGGGGAGGGTGCTAAGGGGGCTTTCCGTTCCCCAAATTTCGTAATAGAGGGAGATATAATCCGCTTTTGGGCTAACGGATGGGATGGACGAGGCGGGGAGAGGGGGCTGAACGGCTTTTTCCTCCGCTCCGCCGAGGACAACTCCCTGCTTCGTTCCTCCTCTCCTCCCCTCCAGGATGCCTTCGCTCCCCTCTCTTGGCTCGTCAGCGATCTCAAGGGGCAGGAGGTATATTTCGAGGCGGTGGACGGGGACGAGGGAAATGCTTTCGCCTGGCTCGGGCTTGCCCTTGTGGAGGAGGTGAGGAAGGATGTCCCCGGAGAGAGGAGCGATCTCTACGCCATCCCCTTCCCTCCCGGTTTGGGCACCTTCAAAATACTCACCTACGATGGCGCCCATCGCCCCACCCCTCCCTACCTATCTTCCCTTGGCAATGGCGAGCAGGGAACGGGGAGGATCCGTTCCCCTCGGTTTAAGATAACCGTTCCCCAAATCCGCCTCCTTGTGAGAGGGTGGGATGGTCAGTTTGGAGGCGCTGGAAGGAACGCCTTCCAATTGGTGGATGTCCAAACGGGCAGGGTCCTTCGCTCTTCCCCTCCGCCCCTCAGCGATTTCCCCCAAGAGCTGGTATGGGATGTCGGTGACCTTCAAGGGCGAGAGGTTTTTATCAGGGTGGTCGATGGCGACCCGGGAAGCGCCTTCGCTTGGCTCGGTTTGGACGAGGTGGATGCGGGTCCCACCCTCCACATCCGCTTCTCCCACCAACCCACCCTTAGGGGTTGGCAGGGGGAAGAGCCGGATAGAAGGTTCGTGGAGAAAGGAGGCATTCCCTTCCTCGCCTATTCCTCCTCCCCCCTGCCGGAGAACGATTCCCTAAGGTTGGTACTTGGTGCCCGGGCGAAGCGCCTCTTCCTCCTGGGCATGATTCCCTCCCCCGATCAGGGATGCCCCGTTTGGGGGGATCCCAACGATTCCTCCTCTCGTTTCTTCCTCGGTGACCAACTCGGCACGATAACCGTCCGCTATGCGGATGGCGTTTCCGAGGAGTATCCCCTCATCCTGGGGGAGAGCCTCTTCTGGGGAAGACTGTTCTATCAGTATCCCGAACCTTTCCTTTCCGATGAGAGGGCGAGGAAGACCATTAAGGAAGTCCTTCGCCTCTATCCCGCCCAGCCCTCCGAGGATGGGCTTTATTTAGCGGTGATAAATCCTCGTCCTCTCCCCATCTACTCCCTGGAGATAAAGGACTCGCCCCAGAAAAGGGGCATTCCGGTCATCCTGGGCATAACCGTGGAAAGTGTAGGGAGGGAAAGGATTAAAGGGGCGATTCCGCTCCCTCATGACGAATTCTCCCCCGACCTACGAGCCTTCCTCGCCCAGAAGCCTTTGAGGTCCAAGCAAGACAAGGGAGGAAAGGAGGATGGGAGAAGCCTCGTGCCCTTCCTTTACATGAGCGAGGAAAGGTTGCCCTCCCATCTTCCCCTCGATATACCCTCGGGATATCGAGGACCAAGGGTGAAATTCGAGGGCAACATCTACGCCGATATCCTTACCAATGTCTTCCATCACACCCTCCAGGACATGGTCAACAAGATAGATGAGGAGGGGATGTACCACACCTCCACGAAGGATGCCCCCGCTTGGGGCTACGAGAGCTGTGGAACCTTCAGGAGGAATGTGGGCGTATACTACGCCCATTCCTGGTCGCGCGATCTAGGGAGGAGTTTGCAGGAGCTTGTTGCGCTGGGCTATCTGGATTTGGGGAAACGCTGTGCGGATTATTGCTTCAGGATGGCTCGCCTTTGGGAGGAGCGCTCCCAGGAGTTGAGGTGGAAGGGCAATCCCCTCCCACCCCATTGGTGTAGGATAATCAACATCCCCGATATCAACGAGGGAGGGGGCTGTTTCGAGAACGATGGACACGGCTTGATAAGCCTCTTCATCTACAAACTTTGGCAGAGGTTGCCGGATAAAGAGGAATGGTTATCCTCCCATTGGGAGGATGTGCGCCAGGCGGGGGATTGGATAGTTTGGCAATTGGAGCATCCCGAGATCTCCGGAGCTAAGGATGTCTTGTGGACGGATAGCGAATGTGCAGGTGGAGTGGGATATACAGTCTATGCGGATTATCTCTGCATGGAAGCTCTGCGCGCTTTGGCGGAGATGGCGGATGGCATCGGCGAAAGGGAGGTGGCTCGGAGGTGGCGGGAATATGCGGAAAGATTGAGGAAGGGGATAGAGAGGAATTACATCGTGGTTGAACCCAAATATGGGAAGGTTTGGACCCTTCAGCACTCCGGTTGGCCCCACCGTAGCACCGTGCTGGGACCACTCATAATCTCCGCGGATAGGAGGGGGTTCTCCCCTCGCCAGGACGAGGAGGAATGGCGAGCTATCAACGAGGCGACCTATCAGAGATTGATAGATTCCTATCGTCCTTTCGGCTTCTACGGCACCGCCATGGGCTATGGTCAGGGGTTCGTTACCCAATCCGCCCTCCTCTTGGATAGGATGAAGGACGCCACTAAGATGTTGGAGTGGACCGCTAAGGCGATCTACGACCCAAGGTGCCAGCCTTACATCGTCCCCGAGGGGTGTGAGGTGAGCCCGGATGGCAAGGTTTGGCATCGCACGGGAGACCTGGGCAACGGCGTGCAGGAGGCGGAGATAATAAAGGTCCTGAGGCTGGTGCTCGGGATAGATAACCCCCGACCGGGCGTGGTGGCTCTTTACCCCCGTCTTCCCTACGGTTGGAAGAGGATAGAGGTGAAGGATTACCCTATATGGCTGGAAGGGGGTAGGGCGAGCCTCTCCCTTTCCCTCCAAAGGGAGGGGAATGCTTTGCAATTGACCTTCTCCTGTAGCGATACCCTCCCTCCCCTGGGTATCAGGCTCGGTCCCTTCGAGGAATTGGGGAAAGGTTTTAGGGTTCTGGTGAACGGCAGGGAGACGCAGGGCGAAGCGGTGAAGAGCGGAGATTCCTGGTGGGTTAAGGCGAGGGTTCCAGGGGGCAAGGAGGGCAGCATAAAGGTGGAAAGGAAAGGGTGAGACATATGAATCTGAGGAGATTGGGCATGGTGGCGTTAATGGGTTGTTTCTCCCTTCTATCTCATTATCCCACATCCTATGGGAATGAGAGAAGACCCTTCATCGCCGAATTGAAATGGGAGAAGAGGTCCGACTGGATGGATGTGAGGGGGTTTGGTGCCAAGGGGGACGGTAGGACGGATGATACCGAGGCGATACAAAAGGCGCTCGATGCGATGGAATATGGTTCCACCCTCTTCTTCCCTCCCGGCACCTATGTGATTACGCGAACCCTTATACTGCATTCCTCCGGTCAGCGCATCATAGGGGGAGCGCTTATAGGATGTGGGAAAAGCACGAGAATCATATGGGATGGACCTGCCGATCCAGGGATGCCCATGCTATTGATAAAATCGGGCATGTGCCACATCGGAAGGTATATCGGCATTGTTTGGGATGGTAGGGGAAAGGCGGGCGTCGGCATCGAGCATCGCTCCGATAATTTCGAAACAGAGGTGCTTCACTTCAACGAGGCATTTCTCAATTTCACCAATTTCGGGATAAAGATAGGGGCAGGGGTGCAGCAATCGGCGGAGATGAGGATCGAGAACTGCCTATTCGAGAACTGCGAGACGGGCATAGCCTATCTTAACTTCAACGACTACGATATCACCGTCAACGGATGCGAGTTCCGGGAGTGTGGAGTGGGGATAAGGGACAATCACGGCAACGGCTACATAAGGAACTGTAGGTTTTTAAACAGCAAGATAGCGGATCTTCAACTGCACAGCGAGCATGGCTCCTCCATTAGGAGATGCGTCTCCCTCAATTCCCATACTTTCCTCGTTTATACCTCCATCGTGGCGCCTTTGGTGATCCAGCAGTGCCATATCTCTCGTTGGAAGAACCCCGATGGCGCGATCGTTTTGGGTAATAACGCCCCTATCCTAATAATGGACACCACCTTCTCGGAGCCTCCCAATACGAATCCTCCCATTGATGCCAAGGGGAAGACGATAATCCTATCCGGCAACAGGTTCAGGGAAAATAAGGATAAAATCGTGGGAGGGGACACTTCCTCCGTGATAGAGATTCCCCCCGGCAGGGAGAAGGTCAAGGAGATCCCCCTGAATATAAGTTTCCTAAAGGAAGACATCGAAATCCCCCGCAAAGTATTTGATGCCAAGGTCAACTTCGGCGCCAAGGGAGATGGCAGGACGGACGACACCGAGGCGATACAGAGAACCATAGATACTGCGAGTAGGTATGGGAGAAATTGCATCGCTTATATACCAAAGGGAACCTATCTTGTCTCCAAAACGATAGAGATAACCGGCTCGAATTACCATGTGAGTGGGTGTGGGACGGGAACGCACATCCTCTGGAAGGGGGAGGAGGGAGGGACGGTATTTCACATTAAATCCCCCGAGAACATAGTCGTTGAGAATTTGCGAATAGGCTGGGACATTCCCAAATCCCAATTGAGGGAGGGTATAGATATCCTGCAGACATCCACGCCCGGAAGGAAGTCCTCTATACTTTACGAAGGCATATGCGTTTATGGGATGTACCAAAACGACCCGGGCAGAGGGGGATTGCATCTCGTTAATCTATCCAAGGATGACAAAGTGGTGATCAATCATCTGTGCGGGAACCTCACCATCAGAAATTGTGGGAACGCAAGGATCCTGGTGAATCAATCCTATAATGGAAACCTTATCATCGAGGGAAAGGAAAAGGAAAGGAAGGGGTTCATAGGGTTTCTGAACAGGTTCACCCCGGATAAGCCTTTCACATTTTATGTGAAGGACAACCAAAGCTTGATCATAGGTGATTATTATGTGGAGCAGTGCGAGGGCATCGTTTATATAGAGGGCGAGCCTGGTGCCCCAGCGGGGAAGATAGTGATTCAGGGGGCGAAATTTCACTGGTGGGAGAAGGAGCCCCCCGTTGTTCCTATCCTGATCAAAAATTACAAAGGTCTTATAATGATGGCGCCCGAACAGTTCTACAGCATCCCCACGACCCCCTTGATCTCCTTCGGCGGGAGGAACGATTGCGATTTGATATTCTTGGGAGCGATGTGGTACCCCTCCACTCCTCCCAAGGAGAATTTCAAGGTAGCCTCTGAACCTTCCGCCATCCCTCCTAGGCTCTATTCCATCGGATGTAAGGTGAGCGGGTGGGATGAAACCACTACCAGGGAAAAGTTCGAGAGGCTCTTCGATAAATTGGAGAAGAGGGTTTTTGAAAAAGTAGCGGAGGGGCTGGATGAGTTGAGGAAACTGGGGAATATGGATCTCGAATTCAACCACCCGGATATCTGGAGGGCGATGAATCGCCCTTGAGGGGAATTGGGGAGGCGGGCTCCAATGGCGCGAGTATGGCGTGATGGCTCCGTCCTGCGGGTGGAAACCAGCCACTACTTCTCTGCCATCCAAACGGAGGGCTATGTCACAGGCGTGATGGCGGGCAGTTTCATCGACAAGCGCACGGGAAGCGTTGATGCGGGCTTCGGGCTTCTCATAGTTGACTTTCTGCTCGAGCCCGGCGTCGACGATGAAGCGACACCCTCGGAACTGCGTTATCCCTGGGGCGATAAGATTCACGGCAACATCCCCAAGCGCTATGTGGAACTCCCCCAAATCTGCACCCAAGCGGGTAGGTTGCCAGTGACAGTTGTCGAGGGAAAGCGATTCGTAGCGGTCCATCAATGGTTCAAGTGGAGCATCGCGCGTCCACCCTATAAGCCCGGCTCCCTTTGGGAACAGTGGCTGATCTTCCCCGATGGTGTGCGCTGGTTTCTCGCCTATGACAAGGTGACCAGCGCCAACAAGGTGGACCAATTGTTCCTGCGCATGGATATGCCCGGGCACATCCGCCATCAAGGCGGTGACGCCTTTCGGCAGGTTTATCTCAGTTATCAGGGGTTCATCCCTTCGGAAGCTTTTCTGGAGGATTTCGCCCCAGATGAACGCTACCTCTATCGGCGGGGAAACGGCGAAGTGCCTCCTCGGTTCATCCGTGCCTATCAGTTGCGCAACGGAATGTGGTTGGCAGGGATGGCGTTACGACCGGAGGTCGTCTACGAGGCGTGGTGCTACCAACGAGGCTATGCATGCTTCATCCAGGAGATAGGCGGATGGCGGGTGGAGGAGGGGGCTTCCTTCGGAGCGGTTCACCTTATCGGCTATTTCGACGATATTGCGGAAATGGAGGAGGTATTCGACCGATATAAGGGCGCTTCCGAAGTTCTGGTGAAGCAGGACGAGTGGATCCTAAGATGAATTTCGATTCAATAAAGCGTGTCATTCCCTCGGCGTCCGTCTAAAAAGGCTTGCGGAACAAGGAGTTTAGCAGATTACCGCAAAGGAGGATGAGAAATGGAAAAGGTGGGCATTATATTTTATCTACTGGCGTTAGCGATTCTTCTCTGTAAAACCTGTTATCCAGATGTTTATGAGCAGATGCCTCACGGGGAAATGTATAGGAATGTAAAGGATTTTGGGGCAAAAGGTGACGGAATAAGCGATGATACGGAGGCATTTATAAAGGCGTTAAATTATGGTGTGGGGAAAATAGGAGAGAAAAGGCACGGCACCGTCTTCGTTCCTTCCGGCAAATATGTGATCAAGGATACGCTAGTCATCTGGAAAGGAACCCATTTCATAGGGGATAGCGAGAACCCTCCTACCCTTATTTTACCGCCTTCCACTTTCTCCGACCCTGCGAATTCAAAGCCTCTAATAGTTACTGCAAATGGGTGGGGAGTCGACCCGGAGCTGAGAGACTGGGCAACAAGGAGGGATGATTTAGGAGGTTCGACAAATAACACCTTCTATACCAGCATGCGAAATTTCAAAATAGAGATTGGGGAAGGCAATCATGGATGTATAGGGATCTACTGGCTTGTGGCACAAGCAACGAGTTTAAGAAACATCGAGATAAATGGGAATGATGCTTATGCCTGCATTAAATCTTCTTTGTGGGGCGGCGGAGGGGTTATCCAAAATGTTCAGGTAATCGGAGGGAAGATAGGTTGGGAGGTCGATCAAACATCGCAGTTTTTCATAAGGAACGCTTATTTTAAAGGTCAGAAGGAATATTCGATGAAACTTACAGGGGTATGGGCGTTTTCGTTCCTCAATTTAAACATAGAGGATTCCGCCCCAATTTTGATAAACGATGGTTTATGCATAAGTTTTATCGAGTCGAAATTCCGCAATATTAGAGGAGGATATGCGATCGAGGCGGATCCGTTCCCTCGTTCTTTGTTCTTCCAAAATGTAGAGGGAGAAAATATAGAGGAATATGTAAAAGGGCATTTGCCCTGCAAGGGTAGAATGGGAAGGTGGTTGAGGTCGGAAGAAATATATGTCAACGCCCGAAAAATAAGGGAGAAAGAGATGGAGGCGAAAGATTTTGAAGCGGAGAGGTTGCCCGACCCTGATTTCCCCCAAATAACAAGAGAGTTTAAAAGCATAACCGAGTTCGGCATAAATCCCGGTGAGGGAGTCGACCAGACGGAAAAGTTTAAACTCGCGATCGAGAGGCAGGATAAATTATTCTTGCCCTCGGGGGAATACTATATAAGCGATACATTGGTTTTGAAGCCGAATACCGTTTTGTTCGGTGAGCACCCCTGTATTATCCATTTGGTGGGAAATAACGAAAGATTTCTGGATATCGGTAACCCCTCCCCTATGATAATCACGCCCGATGACGAAAATGCAACTACGACTTTGGTAAATATATCTTTAAGGATCTCCGAGAATTTAAAGGGTTCCTATTTCCTGGAGTGGAGGGCAGGGGAGAAAAGCAGGTTCTTCGATTGTTATATATGGGGGGATCACGATTTTCTCCCTTATTATTGGAAGATTGAGGGCAGGGGAGGAGGGATTTTTGAGAATATATGGTGGCCGAGTGGTCGGGGTAAGACGGGAGCAATTGTAGAGTCGAAGGGAAAGAAATGGTTCTATGCTTGGCATCATGAGCATTTCCAGGGGTATCCCGTCATTTTCAAAAACGCAGAGAATGCTTTTGTTTCCGTTTTTCAATTCGAGAACGATGCGCCAGTTTCCGTATTGATGGAAAACTCTAAGAATATAACCATAATAGGAACTCTCGTCGCAAACTGGGAAGTTACCAATCCGTCCTTTTATATTGTGGATAATTCTTCCCATATAGAGATTTTTAACATGGCAGGGGTTGGGATTCATAAAGGCGTGATCGGAAAGGAGGATTTATACAAACCGGGTTCAGACATATGGGCGAGAACCAAGCCCGACACAAGCGCTTGGAAGGTAATTGGAGGTTGGATCGAAAAATAAGCGAGTGTATCATAGCGATGTCAACCTAAAAAGGAGGTGAGCGAAATGAAGGACAAGAGGTTTGTCTTCATGAGGTCAGGATTGATTGGGTTTATCATGGGGGCGTTGATTCTCAGCTACGCCTCGGCTTTTGCCTCAAAGGCATCGTCCTCGGCATTCTTGCCCTTGGCAACCGATGAGTTCTATGGTCCCTTCCCGAGTTGGATGAATTTGAAACGGGATTTCGGAGCGGTAGGGGATGGGAGGACGGATGATACCCTCGCTCTACAAAGGGCGCTCGACGAGTTGCAAAAGGAGGAGAGAAGATCTGCCGTTCTGTACCTGCCCGCTGGCGTATATCGCATAACTCAAACGCTACGCCTGAACCGCGAAAGCCATCATCAAGCCAAGGACATCGCCATAATCGGAGAGGACCCGGAGAAAACCGTCATCCGCTGGGATGGGGAGGAAGGCGCTGTAATGTTGTATTACAATGCCTGGTATTCCCGCCTCGGGCGCCTCACCTTCGACGGTGGAGGTAAGGCGAATACAGCCATATTATGGGCACATCACTTCTCGACCTATAATGAGGTATTCGACGCGATCTTCAAGGATGTGGGCTTTGGGATCGAGGCAGGGCGCATGGATACCGCGGGGATAGCGGAAACCGTCGTCGTGCGTTGTCGATTTATCCGTTGCTCCCGGGCGGGCATAAGCATCCAGAATTGGAACTCCTTGGATTGGTTCATCTGGCATTCTTCCTTCGAGGATTGCCATATCGGGGTCACCAATGCCTTCGGCGCCGGGAACTACCATGTCTACGAAAGCATCTTTCGCAACTCCACCGAGGCGGATATAACGGAAGGACACGCTGCCTACTTCTCCATTCGCAACAACTTCTCCATGGGCTCCAATGCCTTCTTCAAGGCGGGCTGGTTAGGTGCCTGCGGGGAGATAACCATCCAAGGGAATATAATCCTGGATACTAAGGATGTCCCCATCCAGGTCTTTAATTTAGGACCCTTACTGCTGATCGATAACATAATCAAAACGAAGAACGCCCCCGCGGTGCGGGTGTGGGAAGAAGCGGGCTTTCTTTCAGTTGGCAATACCTTCACCGTGAAGGAAGCGATCGAGGCGAAGTCTACCGCCCTTCGCTTGGAGGACAAGTTTCTCGCTTATGATGCTGTAAAGGTTCCTTCTCCACCCCAGTTTCGCACTCCTCCTTTGGAGAAGCGCCCCCTGATAGAATTGGAGAAGGGTTGCCCGGGAGAGAAGATCCAACAGGCGATAGACCAAGCGGTAAAGATGAAGGGAAAGCGCCCCATAGTCCATCTCCCTTCCGGGGTGTATAAGATAGAGAAGACGCTCGTCATCCCTACCAATTGCGATGTTAGATTAGTGGGGGATAGCCCAGGGGATGGTCCCAGCTCGACGATCCTACAATGGGTGGGAGAGGGAGAGGGACCCGTGCTGAAGGTTGAAGGACCCACTCAAGCGGTTATAGACGGTTTGAGCATAAATGGGGGAGGCAAGGCGGACGGGCTCCTCATAACTAACTGTGACCAGCGGGGAGCTCGCGTCATCGCTGATCAATTGAATGTGGCAGGTGCTCAGCGGTGCGGGATATTGTTCAATCGCCTCCGCAATGCGGATGTGAGCCTCTTCAACCTAAACCATGCCGGCTGCAAGGTTGCGATCCGCGTCCTGGGCACGGGCGAGCAGGGAGAAGGCAGAGGACGAGTAGTCATTTTCAGCGGAGCCTCCGCTAACAACGAACTAAGTTATGAGGTGACGGATGGTGGTAGGTTGCTCGTTAGGGATATCTGGTATGAGACGGGTTCCTACCCTCGTTTCGCCCTCTTCCAGGGTAAAGGAACCTTCACTCTGCATGCTGGCAGGGTGGCGACTCCAGGCAAGGCGGGCAATGCCCCCGTTGTGGAGATAAACGATTACGATGGTAAGGTAACCCTCATCAATGTTAATTTAGTCCAAGGGTCGGGGGAGGTCAGCCCCAAGGTCTTGGTTAAGGGGGAGGGGAAGCGAACGAAAGTCCTCCTGCTTGGTTGCATGGGAGATGGAGAGGACGATTTGCTCGTCAACCAATCCCCTTATGCCCAGGTGGTTTCCCTTGAGCCCTTCAAAATGCTCCCCGGTGGGGGCGCTCAGTCGATCCTGAACATTGGAAAAGCGGAGCCTTCCTTCATTCTGGACATGCTATCTCAAACCCGAGCGGAGCATCCCAGACCCCTTATCCCCTTATCCAAGGGGGTGACCGATCTGCGCCTCCATCGCCTGACGGTTTGGAATTGCCAAAACTGTGTCTCTATGACGCCATGATGTCCTTATAACAGAGAGGTGAAGCGAGATGAAGATCGGCTTTCCTTTGCTACTTCTCTGTTTCGTTTTATCCTCCTTCCCTGCCGACTTCGGGCAGGAGAGGATGAGCGCCTTCCACGAGACGATCCTCTCCTCCTTTGAAAATTGGGCTCTGCCTGGGATCTTCACCTACGATCACGATCCCCGCTATTGGCTCCATAACATAGCCCTGGGGAAGTGGCGGATAGGAGTGGAGACCTCAAAGGGCATCGTTTGGCTCTACGAGGGTCGGGGACAGAGGGTGGTGCAGACGCCAGAGGAGTTGGTCATCACCGCGAGGGTGGGTATACATGAGGTAGAAGCGAGGCTTTTCCCCATCATGTGTGGGAGGGATACGAAAAGTTGGGAGGGGGCATCTGGGTTTATAGTTAGGTGCCGGCCGGAGGCGAGGATAATAGTGGAATTCGGCGCACCCGGGAGGGTGCGCATCCATGCTTTCGGCTCCGACCTTCCCTTCCGCTGGCAATATCTCCAGGATCCCTCCCTCGTCCTGGGGAGGGTGGAGTGGAAGAAGGTGGATGAAGGAAGGGTCATTGCCCCAATAGAGGGCACCACCCTCTTCGTTTCCGCTTGGGGGAAGGGGGAAGCGAGGCTAAGGGGTGATTGGACGAGATGGGAGGGTGAGGGAGAGATGGAAATGGTGGTAGCCTTTTCGGAGAAGGAGGAAAGGGCGGAGGAATTAACGAGGAAGAATGTTAAAGAAGAAGAGGAAAACTTGAACAAACATTACAAGCGCCTTTTCGAGAGCGCTTGGATGCATACGCCAGTGAAGGAACTGGACGAAGCCTTCCGTTGCGCCCTCTGGAACCTGGAATTCACCTGGGTGAGACCCTGGGGATGGATAGAGGCGGTTCATCACTGGGGGACCTTATATTCCCAACAGCATAGTTTGGCTGGGGATTGGGTTGGACAAGTTGATAGGAGCAGGGAAATGCTCCTCACGCATGCCCAGCACATCCTTCCCTCGGGGCAAGTCCCCCAACTTGATACCTATGGGCGGGCAAGGGTGGACTTTGGGGGATGGAATCAGTTCTATGTTTGGGATATCCAGCATCACTGGCGGATGACCGCGGATATCGACTTTGCCCGGGCGATATACCCCACCCTTTGTAGGGTGATCCAGCAGACCTTCTCCGCCCATGACCCGGATGGGAATGGATTGCTCGGCTTCGGTCAGCAGATCGGCAATCAGGAGGATTACATCTCCACGCCCGAGGATGGCACCTCGCCCACCATCGCGGGGATAGAGATGTTGAGGACGCAGATGGAGATAGCAAGGGCGTTGGGCAAGATCGAGGAAGCGAGGGCGGCGGAGAGGAAAGCAAAGTGGATGGAGGAGGAATTGAGGAGGAACCTTTGGGAGAAGGAGTTGGGTTGGTTCATCTTCTACCGGGATTATCTGGGGGTGAGGCACCTCGAACCCCCCTATCATTCCCTCATTTGGCCGGTTCTATATGGGCTCCTCGATCCCCTGGACTCCTATACTTCCCTTCGCCACCTCTTGGAGGCTCTGCAGGGAAAGGAGGGGGAGATATATGTGAGCAACCTCTTCCCTTCCCCGGTCGTCTCCACCACGGGCGCACAGGCGGGAGGACAACAGCAACCTTGGGCTACCCTCGTTCTTTGCCCTCTGGGCTTCGGTGAGGAAGGGCTTCGCCCTCTCCTCTGGATAGCAAGGTTGGTTCTCGCCTCCCCTCACGATGGAGCCTGGCCGGAGATCGGTCCCGAGCCCACGCGCAGTTACTTCTCTCCTCCTTCCGCGCTTTACATCCAGGGCGTGATAGAGGGAATCTTTGGGCTCTCCGTTGATAAGCCGCGGGGTGAAATTTGGATCCGTCCCGGTTTCCCCCAAAGTTGGGGGAGCGCCCATCTCCACCTCCCCGAGTATGAAGCGATATACCAACGAGAGGGAAACGAACTGCGCCTTCGTATAATCTCCCAAACTCCCTTAGCCCGTCGCCTTCGTTGGGCTCTGCCGGTTTCCCAGGTGGAAGAGGTAAAGGTGAACGGTAAAAAGGTGGGTTATAGGCTTCAACCCTTGGTAAACAGGGTTCTTCTCATCTGTGATGTGCCTGCAATGAGAGAAAGCGAGTTCCTGGTGAGGATAAAGCCATTGAGGTATGAGATTAGGGCACCAAAGGAGGCAGTGGAGGGGGAGGAGTTCGTGGTTAAAGGGGAAGGGGTTCAGATTTTGGCGGTTGAGGATCGCCAGGGGGTGGGGGAGGCATATGAGATCAAGGGCGACATGGTGAAAGTTCGCCTTCGCTCCCATCTCCGCGATTTAGCGGAGCGATACGGAATGATGGGGGAGAAGCTCTTCTCCCATCGCACCCTTTTCCTCAAGTGCCGAGTGGAGGGCGTTGAGTTCTGGTCGGCGGTGGATTTTCGGGTTCTTCTCCCTTTGAGGGTGGAGGCTAAGGAAGAAGTGTGGGGGAGCACTCCAGCGATCGGTTTAAGGATACGAAACAACTCCTCCCTGGGGCTGAAAGGGAGATGGGAGCTGAGGTTCAGCGGGGAAGAGCCTTCCCTTTTAGTGCAGGGTTTCTCCCTAAACCTGGAGCCTGCCTCGGAATGGAACTTCCTCGTCCCCCTTCCTCCCAAGGTGCTCTCTCGTCTTACCCCGAGTGAGAATCCTTTCACCCTCATCCTGCCCAATGGTAGGACTATGCCCTTGACGATTTCCTTTTCAAGAGTGCTTCAGGGATTGGAGGAGGAGATAAGGGGGAAAACTTACAGCGTCCCTCTGCCCGAGGAAACCCTTCTCCCCGACGGGGAGTGGCGCTCTTTCCGCTGGTGGAGCGCCTATGGGCATCCCCCTTGGAATGCCCTGCGTCCACCCCTGGAGGGGATAACCGGGGATAGCATAGATCCGGATTTGCCGGGCATTCGCTTCGTCTTGCCGAAAGGGAGAAGGCTTGCGGTGGTGAGCTACTGGATGGGACATCCCTCTTTGAGGGTGAAGGTGGGGAAGGAGGCGAGGAAGGTTTACCTCCTCATCGTGCCTTTCCTCGACCATCAGGACGCCTTCTCACCGGTGGGGAAGGTGGTGATAGAGTGTGGGGATGGAGCGGTTTTCTCCCGGGAACTGCACTTTCCCGGGGATCTGGATTGGTGGGCTCCCCCTTCCATAATCGGGGATTTCGCCACCTACGGCAAAGGCTGGGCGAAGAGCGTCGCCATCCAGAGTACGACTTCTATCTTGAATGTAAAAGAGATTAATTTGGGCAAGATGCGCCAGGTGGATTGGATAGAAGTATCCACTCTCGGGCGCTATCCCGCCCTTGGTCTATTGGCGATCACGCTATTGCAATGAAGAACTATGAGGATGTTATGTTGCGGGAAAGAGGATTATGGTGCCCGCGTCGGTGTTTTGGGTGACGATCACTTGGAAGAGCGAGGGGGGATCAAGGGCAGACGAATTGTAGGTTTGGTAGCCTGTTGCCTTTATGACGATGTAGTAATCCGTGCCAGGGGGGAGGAAAGCCACGAAGGAGCCATCGTCCTGGTTGACCATCCCTGCGGCGATGGGGTCAGGGTTGCCTTGCTGATAGATATATACGATGGCGCTTCCCCAAACATCTTGGGGTTGCAGGTTAAAGGAAAGGGAGCCGTATTGCTGAAGGACATCGGGCTGTTGGAGTATCCTAATGCTGGTGGGTTTTAGGATCCATTGCCCGCTTTGCCCCGCTTGAACGATGGCCTTTTGAGGGTTGAAGTTCAAGACGATGGCAGTGGTCTTTCCTCGCGT
>CAYVMD010000001.1:91784-114209 GCA_964452465.1 uncultured bacterium
CGGTGAAGCATCCTATGATCTTGAGCCCGGTTTGCTGTCCGCTGGGAGTGGTGAGGGGGTATTTATTGCCATCGAGGATTATATAGTTCAGGGGATCGCCATTTGTAGGGTTGGGGGCTAGGACAAGGCGCACTTGCTTGTAAGAACCTTCGGGGATGATGTTAGTCCCCAGGACTTCCTGTTGATAATTGAGTTGCATAATGTCTAAGATTTTGGGAGAGTTGAAGCGAGCGATAAGATAACGTTCTTCATCGACCGTAACCGCCCATATCTCCTTGATGGCGACGACCACGCTTTGTAGGTTGCCCTGGAGAATGCCATCCCGTGTCCCCTCCGTGCTCGTTATCGCCACCTTCAGGGTTCCGCCAGTTGTCGTCCCGGTTGATCCACATCCACCTAACAACCCTAACATCAGCCCAATGGTGACCACCATAATGATCGCCCAGACCGCATGCCTTGCAATTAAATTGCGCATCTTAGCCTTTTCCTCCTTTCTTTATAATTAGACGCATTTGCATAGCAGACCGTTCCCAATATGGTATAATGTTTAACAAATTAAAAGGAGGTGTTCTCATGACCTCGAGAGAAAGGGTCCTTTTAGCGCTACAACATAAGGAAGCGGATAGGATCCCCATCCATGATAGCCCCTGGGGAGCGACGATCGAGAGATGGAGAAAGGAAGGGCTTCCCAGCGATATTCTGGTGGAGGATTACTTCGGTTACGAGATCGCCGGCTTCAGTGCTGATACCTCCCCTCGCTTCCCTGCTGAGGTCTTGGAGGAAACCGACGAATTCATCATCGCCAGGGATTCCTTCGGTGGTATAAGAAAGAACTTCAAGGATTACAGCACTACTCCCGAGATCATAGATTGGCCGGTTAAGAGCAGGGAGGATTGGTATAGAATAAAGGAAAGGCTCCAGCCCTCGGAGGATAGGGTGGATTGGAAGGGGTTGGAGTGGGCATACAACTACCACAGAGAGAAAGGGCGTTTCCTCACCTATTGCGCTGCCGTGGGCTACGACAAAATGCAATCCTATATATATACAGAGCAGCTCCTCATGCTCATCATAGAGGACCCCGAAATGATCATAGACATGTACGAGACGGATGCCCAACTCGCCATGGATATGTGCGATATAATGATGAAGAAGGGCTACCAGTTCGATGGTGCCTTCCTCTTCTGCGACCTCGGCTATCGCAACGGTCCCCTCTTTTCCCCTCGTCACTTCAAGGAGCAACTCCATCCCGTCTTCAAGACCCTCTGCGATTTCTTCCATAAGAGGAACATGCCTGTTCTTCTTCATTCCTGTGGAAATGTGAAGCCTCTCATCGAGTTCTTCATAGAGGAAGGGATAGATTGCCTCCAACCCTTGGAGACGAAGGCAGGGATGGATTTAATAGAACTGAAACAAAAATACGGGGATAGGATAGCGTTCATGGGAGGGATAGATGTAAGGGCGATGGCCGCCGAGGATCCCCGCGTGATAGAGGAGGAGATAAGGAGGAAGATAGAGGTGGCGAAGGTAGGAGGAGGCTACATCTATCACTCCGATCATTCTATCCCCAACAATGTCTCCTTCGAACAGTATAAGAGGGTCATAGAATTAGTGCATAAATACGGCTCCTACCGCTGAAGCGGGGCAGAAGCCCACAACTTTAAGGGGCGCTCCCCGGGCGGGACCCTTACTTTTGGCTTAGAGCTTCGAGGAGGAGCCGGCGGACGCTCTCCAGTTCGCCGGGATCTCTGGAGTAGTCGGTGGCGCTCCTTATTACCCTTTGAACCAAGGGCATCGCCTTCTCCCGGGGAAGCATGGAAAGCAGGGCGAAATCCTCAAAGCCGTCCCGCATCGCCTCCCAGCGGAGGGAGGAGCGGGGACCAAACTTGCCGGGATAAAGGACCCAGTTATCCCCTGGAGCGAAGCCCATGTCCTTCAACTCCGGCGTCCAGAAGTTCAATCCCCAGTGGAGCCAGCCCGTTACCCCGTAAAGGTAGCCACACCAAGGCAGAAGTCGGGATTTGATCAGGGGGTAATCCAAAAGGCGATTGAGGAACTTCCCTTGGGGCACCCAAGCGGTATAGAACCACAGTTCTAACCCCTTCCTCTGGATCTCCTTGTAGGTATTCAACCATTCCACGAGATAGTTCAGTTGAGGGACGAACACCTCCAGATACCCCGCCAGTTCCGTGGCTGGAACATGGATGGCGTCTATGCGCTTCAATTTGGGTGCGTAGCGGTGGGCGAAGGTAGATTGCTCCCTCCAGGAGGCTACATTTACCATAATCGGCTCATCGCCGATGTGCATAAGCGTCCTATCGAGCCATCCCTTCTCCTCGAGATGGCGTTGGAGTTGGGGGAGGAACTCCTCCAAGGGGACATTTATCATCTGCCCCGTAGCCCTATCCATTGCGGGGCGAGGAGGAAGGGAAAAGGTAGGGCATTCCCATTCGCCGGTTGTGCGTCCTCCCAGATGGGAGAGCTCGAGCCTTTCGAACCCCTCCGCGAGGAACAGCTCCACCCAGCGATCGAAATCGCTGAAATCGAAGGTTAGCCTTCCATCCTCCTCCTGCCAAATTTTGATCAAGGATAAAGGCGTGAGAACGACATTTTGGTGACCACGCCTCATCTCCTTGGCGTAAAGGCGCATGATCTTCCAGAAATCCTCCGACCACTCGGGGATGTTGTGGAAGGTAGCGATAGCGCTGGTGGTAAACCAGTTGGTTACGAAGATGGGCAACCTATCGGGGAGGGTGACGGGGAATACCCTCAGCCTTAGGGGAATGGAAATGTTGCCCTCCTCCCCAACTACGAAGATCTTCCCACTGTATAGGCCGGGCTTGGCATCTTTGGGCACAAAAACCTTGAGGAGGAAGGGCTGGTTCTCCTCGGGGGAAAGGTTTATTTCCCAATCCTCCAAGAGGGGGTCGGGGAAATCGGCGGGGGCCTGGCGGGCGAGCTCCTCGGGAGGAGTTAGGGTTGAGTTCTTCTCCACATGGATATATCCGACGAAATCGAGGGATATGTTCTGGGCGGAGATGCTGGATTTCCCATCCTCATGGAGGAGGGGCGTAGCCTCCAGCCAAACCTTTTGGGAGAAGGGGGATCTAAGGACGACCTGGGTGCATTCCGTTTCGTTGCGGGCGGAGATAATATCTATCTCTTGGGAAGGGCTGGGCGGTTTGGGAGTGTCGCGAAAGACATTGGTTAAGGGAGAGGTCACCCAAAGATCGATGTTCAAAGGGGCAGGCGAGGTGGGGCGAGGGATGGTGTGCCAGGTGGGAACGCTCTCGTTGCCCGCGAAATCCACCGCGGTGACGCTTATCTCCCTAGCGTCCTTGGGGAGGGATTTCCTGGGAAGCCAGTGGAGGCGCTCCTTTGGGGAAAGGCGGGCCAATTCCTTCTCCTTTCCCTCCTCGGTGCGGACTTTAAGGCGGAACGCCTGGATATCGAGATCCAAGGGATTAGGGCGCCAACGGATGAATAGGCTATCGGGTTTTGCCGAGGAGTTGCGGATGAATAACTCCACTGCTTGGGGTGGCTTGCTGTCCTTTACATTCATTTTTAATGGTTTCACCTCCTGTGGTTTTCGCCCATCTATCATCACCGGCACCACCGCCACATAGGCAGTGCTCACCCTAAGGGGAAAGCGAACGGTGCCTTGCCGAGCGAGGAAATCGAATGTCGCCTTTGGCTGTAGACCCTTCAAGGACTGGAAGGGACGAGGCTCGATATAAACCTCGTATCCCTTGACTCCCCTGGGATCCTTAACCTCCCAGGACAGGGATATCTCCCCAGCGTCGGAGGGCTGTTGGGTAACCTTGGGCGTGGGAATGGGAACATCGGCGGTGAGGGGAATAAGCTCCACCGCATCGAACCAGGCAATGCCGTTATTGGGAGCGGTGGTGAGGAGGTCGAAATGGACCCAACGGGTTTGGGGAGGGAAGGTTATCTCCCTCTCCACAAGCGTCCAATCGGCGGTTTGGGATACACCTCCCACGGTCTCGCCGTGGAACCACTTCCCCTCTCTGTCCAGAAATTCCACCAATATCTCCGCCCGGGCATCGCCGAGGTCCTCGCACTTGATATAGCCACGCACCAGGTAAGTGGCGGGAGGGAGTTGAAGCACCTGCATAGCGATGCCTCTGTTGCCCTTACCGATGATCTTGAGGGAGCTCGTTCCGGTTCTAGCGACTTCTTTATCTACCTCTATCTTGCTTATCCCCGTGCCCTTCCCGTCCACCTTCGCCTCGTACCACCAATGCTCCGTCGTCCACCCCAATAACCCTGCCTCGAAATCGCCGTTGATTAGGAGGTTGCTTGCGGGCAGCAAAGCGCAGATGAGAAGGCAAGACAGGATATATAACTTATGTAGGGAGTTGCTCATAAGCTCACCTCCACCATTGTGAGGGAATGAGGGGGAAGTGAGAGGCGGAGGGCGCCGGGAGATGTCTCCACCGGCAGTTCCCTTATTCTCACATTCTCCGGATCCTCCTCGTTGGTGGCATCGATGCTCGGGCCCCAAAGGCACCAAGCCTTGGCTACTCTTGCCTTCACGCCCTCTATCCTCGCCTCCGTTGCCTTCTCTATGTCCTTATTTATTATGGCAACGAATACCTTCTTGCCATCCTTGCTCTTGCTTGCTACGACGCTCAGATAAGGAACTGTTCCTATGTTAGGGGGGATAAATTTCTGTACCGTTATGTTCCTCACCCAGATCTTCCCCTTGCTTCCTTTGCCTTCCAGGCGTCTCGCCAGGATCTCTATCCCCTGGGTATCGGGGAGGGTGATGTAATCCGCGCTCACCCTTTGCCACTCCTTGTCCTTTACTTCCTCCGAAAGGGAGGCGGATTGGGTTGCTAGCCAACCCCTGCTATCTCCTACTTGGATCTGCGCTCCCCGCGATTCTTCCAAACCTTCCGTTCTTATCTCCGCCGTCACCCTATAGCCCATGAGCGGTTCCGCGGGCAGGGTCTTTCTTGCGTGATAATAGTTCAAATCCTCATCCGTTTGGATCTCCACGACTAAAGTGCCGTCCTCTTCCTCCCAATGCCTCGCCCCTTTCACCTCCCTCAACTCCCATCTTTGGGGAGGGAGAAGGTTCTCAGGGAAGAGGTGAAACTCCTGAGCTTTCCCCCTCGCGGGGAGCACTCCATAACCGCCCTCTGTTTCGAAATGCCCACATTCTACCTGGGCGGGGATGAGGATCTTTCCGAAGTGATGATGATAGAGGTAGAACACCCAATAGGCGGGACGAAGGGTATAGGGAGGGTGGTAGCCCTTCACCATTCCCCAATATTCGTTGGCGAACTGCCAATATTGGGCATTGGCTATGTTGAACCCCGGCTGCATGAACACTTGGAGTAGTTCCGCCACGACCAGGGCACAACCGAGGCTGAGACGGTAAGGCACAGGCTTTTCTTGCACGAAATGGCCATTGAACTCGCTGATAACAAGGGGGATATCTCGCCCCGTGGCTTCCCTGATGAACTTCCTCACTGCCCGATAGTAAGAGGCTATCTGCCTTGGACCAGCGAAGGCGATGCGGAAGAGCGCCCTCGCGTCTGGCATGCCGTCATCGCGATAATAATGGGGGATGTAGGCGTGGTGGATGTAGAAGTCCGCTATGTCGCCGGTGAGTTGGATGACCCGCTTGGACCAGGGGGAGATCTGAGGGGTTACATCGTTAGCGAGCACCGCCCCCAACTTTATCTTTGGGTCCACCCTTTTCATCGCCTTTAAATAGGCGCGATAGCGCTCCGCATATTCCTCCGGGGAATATATGACCCCTCTATGATTGCCATGATCGCTCTCATTCCCGAACTCGAACCATACAACGCCCCAGGGTTGCCTCCGCCCATCCCTTGCTCGTAGCCTGGCATAGGGGTGCTTGCCATCGTCGGGAGCGTTGAGGTATTCCACTAAATCCGCTGCATCCTTGGGGGTGCCGAAGTATTCGGCAACGGTTATGATTGGGGTTGCCCCCACCGTTTCGCAGAACCTAAGGAACTCCGGGAGCCCAAACTTTTGCCGGGGGCGTTCGCTTACAGGACCGATCGTCCTTTTCCAATCGAAATTATGCGAGCCACACCCCCCGGGATAGCGCGCGAAGGACATGCCGATGTCCTTGGCGAATTTCACCATCTCGGGAACCGGCTTCGCTTCCTCGGGATCCCAAATGCCGGAGCCCCTATCGGCGTATTCGCTACTCGTCCATTCCCACGCCTCGTATTGATAGCCAAGTTGGTTGTTGCCGAAAATCCCTTTGTTCACCTTCCCCAATTCCCTGTCTGGGTCAAGACGAATGATCGCTTCTTCCTTGCCCTGCATATCCTCCACCTCCCCTGTAAGGAGGATGAAAATTGAAACGAGGAGACAAACCAAGGTCCTACCTTTCAAATCTTTCATAAAGGTATCTCGTAGACATGCCTTTGATAACCAGCGAAATCATCGACCAAAACGCCTCCTTTTATCTCCACCTCCCGTCCTTCGAATAAAACCCTTGCCTTTCCCCGTAAGGGAAGGGAAAATTTTACCCCCTTCTGCTCTTCCTCGCTTCCATTCACGCTGATGAGGTAGAACTTCCCTCCGTACTCCTTCCCAAGAAAGTGGATGCGCTCATTATCCACCTTGACCTCTCGTTTTGAATCCGGGGAAAGGATTATGGGTGCCAGTTCCCTCAACTCTAAGGAGAGGTCCTTCAGTTTGCTCCATCTCTCAGGTTTATTGTAGGAGTCCTCGAAGGAGAAAAAGATCAACCCCTCCGCCCCGTTCACTAAAGCCATGTAGGCATCTGCGTAGGTCTGCTCTCCCGTTACATTCCCATAAGACTCCGTAACCAACCAGATGGGGCGTTGGGATCTCACCGCTCGTTTTAAAACGCTGAGCATTTTACCTATATGAGCGGTGGGATAGGGCTCGTAATTGGCGAAACTATTGAAGGGATAATCGTCGGTTGTGATTATATCCACGCTATCGGCGTATTGATAGATGTTGCTATCCGCCCAGGGCATGACTACCGCCCAGGTGATGTGGTTGGGATCGGCTTTGTGGAGGAGAGAGGTAGCAAGGCGCACCTCAGGTGGAGCTACGGTCCAGAGGGAATGGTCGGGTTCATCGCAGATATACCAGGCGAACACGGCGGGATGATCCTTATAGGGTTCTATCGCCTTGGGCGCTTGGAAGGGAAGGTGTGCCCTTAAAAGTCCGCTTAGCCCTATGGACACCATGATGCCATTTTCCAGACAGCGATCTAGGAAATCGATCCCTGCGCCTCCCCCTGCCCCACCTGCGATGTCCCTCACGATAAGATTGAAGCCTGTCCCCTTCAACGCCTCGGGCTCGCCCCCATATATACCGATGGGAAAGAAAACCTTACCATTCACATAGACCTTATTCCCCCTTATCTCCACCTTGCTTGGCTTCCCCTTTGCCTTGCTCTCCACCTTTAGCTTCTCCTCCCCTTCTTTGACCAGGGAAACCGCATCAATAAATAGCGTTCCTCCTCCCACACTGAAGAAGTAGAGGCGAACCTCTACATCCTCGCTAACGACGACTTCGTATTGGTATTTCGTCCACTGAGAGGGAACATCGAAGCGAGGAGAACGTTGATTCTGGGTGATCTCGGGAGGCGTCTCTACTTTAGTGCCAAGGAAAGCCCAGAACATCCTCACCCCTTCCCCTTTACCTTTGGCATAATAGGTAAATTTGTACCTACCGGCGGGGAGAAGGAAGGGCTCGGTGTAAATGCCTCCCCTTCCTGGTTTTTGGCAGATTATCGCCACCGAGGCAAGCCCAGAGTAGGCATCCTCTCCCAGTCCGCTCCCGAAGATATAAGTACCTCCCTCCCACTCTCCCCAGGAGCCCCATCCTTGCATGCCTAACTCGAAATCTCCATTGAAGAGCAGATTCCCTCTAACCTCCAGCGAAGGCTTGGGAGGCACTTTGGGAAGAAGCCAAGAATCGTCGTCCTTACCCCGGGTGAGGCGGATGTTATCTATGAAGAGCCTCTCCTGGGGGCGCTCCGAATAGAATACCAGATAATCTATCTGGGAGACATCCACCGCGCTCTCCATTCCCCAGATGGAATATTCAAGGACATTGAAGCCGGGGCGGACGATATAATACCAGGAGACGTATCGGTTCCCCTTCTTATCGTGAACGCGCAGATTGAGGGTGACGGGGTCCCCTTCCCGGTAAACATCCAACTTGAGTTTTTGGTAGCCGGAGAGATTTAAGGGTTCCTTTGAGCGAATTACAAAGGCCCCCCCTTCGGGGAAGAGATCGACCTGGAGGGCGTTTTGTCCTTCCGTGCTGTGCTCCCGCGTGATTTGCAATTTGGCGGGACCTTCCCAGAGGGCTATCTCCTCGGGGTTTTCAAAGGAAAAAAGCAATTTGCTATCCCTTTCCGCCCACAAAGCGGAGGCTATGAGAAGCCATATCGCTATTTTCTTCATCTAAACCACCCCCTTGCGCTTTTCGATCTCATCGGGAGCGCCTCAGCCCTATCAATTCCACCGGTATGGGCTTAAATTTGATCTTCCAAGCAGGGGAGTTGGGACGGAGGCGGAAATCACCCTGAGCAGGGTTATAGAACAATGGGTCGACATCCAGGAGGTTGTTTTCTATCTTCACATATTGCTTTGCTGATTCTTCTATATCCAGCCAACGCCCTCCAAAGCATATGTTGCGCACCACTCTATTCCCTTTAGGCGCGGAGGGTTCATCCTCCAATATGTTCACTAATTCCGGATAGCGGGTGCTGTAAGGAGGTTCCTTATAGGCAATTCCCGATATGGTTCCCTTCTCCCGTCCCTCTTTGATCCACTCATCTGCATGATAATGCGCCCAGCCCAGCGCCCGCGCATCTATGTGCACCGCGGGATTGCAATCCACGAAGATGTTGTTCTCGATCACATTATCCCTACCACCGCCAATGAAGGCCGCATTCGTCACCCGCCAAAAGACATTGCCATATACTATGGTCCCGCAGAGCATATCGTCCAAGTAGACCCCCACACAGCCCTTGCTTTGGAATCCGCTGATGTCGTGGAAGTAATTGAAGCGGATGGTCGTCCCTCGCCAGGTCCAATTGCGTCCACTGTAGATGGCGCCTGCATCGTTGGATTCCAGGCAGACATTATGGATCTCGTTGAATTCTATTATATGGTCGTTTCCGCTGAAACTGATCGCTTGATGAGGCGCGTCGTGAATGAGGTTATGGCGGGCTTGATTGCCCACGCCGTGAAGGGCAATGCCCGGATGATACATCCGATTCCAGCGGGCGTAATGATGGATATGATTGTTCTCCGCGAGGTGGAGGGCGGGCTCGAGGGTCTTGGGATCGCCGCCGCTGAGGGATATCCCGCCCTGCCCCATACCGTAGATATCGCAATTGACTACGGAATGTTTCCTTCCCCCCTCCACGACCACCGCGTATCCTCCACTGTTGCGAATGACGCAATTGGAGACGCGCGTATCCGTTCCACCCGATATGGAGATGACCGTCCCCCGACAAGCCTCCAGTGTCAACCCTTCCAAACGGACATAACTTACACCCTTAAGCGCAAAGAGCGTGGGTAGGATGCTGACGATGGTGGTTCCGCTCTCGATGGGAGAAGGGGGGTAAAAGTAGAGGATGCCAGTGGAGCGATCCAGATACCACTCCCCGGGCGCATCCAACTCGCAAAGGAGGTTATAGGCATAGAACCATTGCCCCTTTCTATAACCGTACCAATGATAGGGCGGTTCCACCTCTATCAGGTGCTTCTCCACATCGATGGATTTGACTTTCTGGCGTTGATCGCTCCAATCGAAATACCAATACCCATGGAGCCAAACATCCGGCTCCTTGAGCCAACGGGCAGGGCGATCGCCCTCATAGTAGAACTTTCCCTGTCCTTCCGCGACATCGGTAATATACATCCATCCCTCGTTGGGATAGCGCGCTAAGGTCATGGGTTCCTCATTGAAGAAAACCTCCAAACCCTCTCCCGCAGGGGAGCCAAAATCGGTTATCCCTATCGCTTTCAAATCCGTTTGCCAAACCTTATCCCTCACCGCTTCGTCCAATTGGGAAAGGATGGCGGGATCGGAGACCTTTTGCCAATTTTTGACTATTTGCCCTCCCAAGAAGCGGACCGTTTCCCCTTTATAGGCGCGATAGGTTATGGGCGCGTTAGGGAAGCCGGTATCCTCGGCCGTTAATTCCAAGGGCTGGGTAATTTCGTAAACGCCTCCTCTTATCTCCACGATCACCCCGTCCTTGGGGAATTTCCCTTCGCTTTTCAGCCTACGAATCTCATCCCTCGCCTTCTGGAGGGTGGCGAAGGGACCATCGGTGCGCTCTTGATTGGGAGCGGGGAGCCTCCCGCTCCAAGAGTCGTTTCCATCGGATGCAACATAGAAGGTTATCGTTTCCTTCGCGGGCATCGCTATCATTCCCAGCGATAAAATGCAGAAGAAGGGCACCATTTGCAAAAAGGATTTCTTTCTATTCATATTCTCACCTCACCAATTAATAGGGTATACATTTATCTTGATGAAGCAGCCGAGTAGCGTCCAGAAGCCTCCCCCCAGGAAGTCCCCCAGGATGAGCCCGAGGAAGAAGGGCATCGCCCTGCGGTAGAGCTTCATCCCTCCATATTTGATTATGAACCATTTGAGTAGCCAAGCGATGAAGAAGGGAAGCCATATCCAGGTCATGGTAAATGTATTAGCCAGGGCGTAGCCAATGGGGTTGAATACCCACCAGAGGAAGCGGGTTTTCATGAAGTAGAGGAAGAAAGTAAAGAGCATTCCTCCTATAAGGAAGGATATAGCGTGCCAATTCGTGGGAAGGGGCGTTTGGATCCAACTGGCGAGGGAATTGAAGGTGGATTGGGGGATGGTGATGCTCCGCCAGGAATCGCATTTCGCTCCCCCTCCGAATCTATACCATATGGAGAGGGCGATATAGAAGGAGACGAAGAGCCCAAAAACGATGGCTATGAGCATGGACATGAGTAAGGTCCTGGTTGATGTCCCGGTCAATTCGCCCATCTTGAAGGCGTCTAATTGGTGGGGCATGGAGAGGCATCTTAGGTCGAAGGAGGAAAAGACGCGCATATAGGACATGATGGTAAGGTCGCGGGGAGGGTAAGCTTTAGTGCCTATCGTGGAAGTTAGAAGGGTATTGGGATCCACATCGGGTCCGAAGAGCCAAGCGTTGCCCGCTTCCGCCCTAATCCGCGTGGCGGCCATCATATAAGCGAGGGAGAGGAGGACGAGGGGAATGGCTACCCGCATCCTTAATCCCGCTATGTGGGTGAAAGCGACGATGAACGCTACGCTGAGGAGTAGCCCTATGACCGCCCAGCGGTAAGGCATGGGCTCCTCGGAATCGTCAATCTCCCCTTTAAACACCGCCTTAAGGACGGCGAGGAGGTGGCTTCTTGCCATCCATACGCACATTAGGGCTATAGCTATAAACGCCCCCGCTCCCTGATGACCGAGGAAGGGGAACTCCGCCAGGGGACCCCCTTGCTGACCGATGCCCAGCATGGCGCCGAAGACCCTTTGTGCCCGCGTCATGAGGAAGAAGAACCAGGAAGAGAAAAGGACCTCCAAGGGGATGAGGTAGCATATCCCGATAACGAAGGGGTAGAAGGAAATGGTGGTATATCCTATGGCGTTCCAGGGAGGATTAGGGAAGTAAGTTGAGATGTCCCTCGGTCTAACATCTATGCGAGGGACATGGGGATAGTTGTAGCTGAGGGTGTTTATGGTCACCAGGATGAGGGGGATGGCGATGCCTATCCAGAGGATGCGGTTGCGGAAGAATCCCTCTTTGGTTATCTCCACGGGGAGGAAGACGGTGGGGAAGGTTAGCCTTTCCCTTTCTACCCACTGTTTGCGGAAGATGACATTTATGCAGATGGTGGCGAATAGAAGAAGGAGGAGGAAGAGGATCCATACGAGCATAGGGGTGAGCCAGGCGTGGAGGGGGACGGGGGATTCACCCAGGTAGAAGTTCTCTATTGCCTGGTGGGAGCGAGGGACGAACCAGGCGGGAATATAGCGATGGAAGAGTTGTTCCCATTTGTTCTCGGGGGAGGCGAACCAGAATGCCGCAATAAGGGTGGGGATGAGGAAGTGCATCCCACCTGAGGAGGAGACAACGGTTGAGGTAGTCATCATGGCGTAAACGGTTATCAACTCGGAACGGGAAAGGGAGGGAAGATTCCTGCTCTTTAAGAAGTGATTTAGGGAGGTGAGAAAGAGAAAGGCGCAAAAGGCTCCCACGGGGATGGAAGTGTTGGCTAAGGCGGTATGTCCCCTCGCGCTTCCCAACACCAACTCCGCATAATGTATCCACAGATCCACCAGCGTGGAAAGCACAAGCCCTATCAAAATTGCCCTCCCGGAAAGAAGCCTCCTCATGCTAACCAAATTATACTACAAAACAAGTAGGTGGGTAAGCCAAAAATTCACACAAATGACACGAGCTTGACATTACTTTGGCGCATTATTTCTACTAAAATGCTTCTAAAATATATCCTATAAATTAAGACTAAATTTATAGGAAAGGAGATGGGAGAAGTGAGAAGTTGGGTAGTAGCGATGCTCTGCTTCTTGGTGTTGCCCCTCCTTGGGCAGGAGGTGCCGGAGGTAACGGTTGAGGTGCAGGTGGAGGCGGAAAGGGAGAAGTTGGTGAAAACGGAGGAGATAACCTCCACCCAAGCCCAGTCCATGGTGGGGATTCAGAACCTCTCCGATGTTTTGAACCGTCTGCCGGGGACGGAGGCGATATACGGTTGTGTTATGGCTTCCCCTCGCCTAACCATGCGAGGTTCTACCTTTACCTCCCGTCAGATCCTCGTTGAGGGGATAAACATCAATCCTATAGGGAGCTGTGTGCTTGACCGTGTTCCTTGGAGCGCTATGAGCAAGGTCGAAGTCATAAGGGGTCCTATACCTCCCCAATTCTTCGGCAGTTTGTCAGGGGTTGCCTCTGTCACCTTGAAAACCGGCGACGAAAGCCCCGGTGCCTATTTCAGCTCCAGCCTGGGCTCATACAACACGCAGATTTACGAACTTTTCGCTGGAGGAGGCGATAAATCCCACAATTACTTCATCGCCTTCAACCGCACTGCAGGGAACGAATGGAGGGAGAAGGCGAAGACCGATCTCTCCGACCTTTCCTTTAAGATAGTGAACGCCCCCGATGAAGCCTCCAAGTGGGTCATCGTGGGCGTCATCCTGCAGGGAACGCAGGCAGGCTTTTACCCCACCGGTCCCAACCCGGCGGATAGATACGGGCAGCGATGGCCGTGGATGAGAAGACCTGCTCTCTCCATAACTTATACAAAGAAAACAAGCGATAAGTCGGATATATCCTTCCGGCTGATCCCCCTCTCCTTCTCCTCCGATCTTTATTACATGCAATTAGTAAGTGGGATGGAAGTCCCCTATATCGTTCTTCTGCGTTATAAAACTTTGAGGCTCGATATCGACCAAAACATAATGCTTTCCCCCGACCTCGTATTCAATTGGGGGATTTGGTGGCAAGGGGATTGGAGGAGGGGAACCGCTCCTTCCCCCGCTCCCGATATTGGTCCCTGGAGGAAATCGGATATGAAGCAGAAGGGGATATATCTTCAAAGCACAAAAAGCCTCGGAGAAAAGGAGTCGTTCGTGCTTGGTCTAGGCTATGCAGATGTAGATTACCACAGTCCCGCCCCAAAGAAGCCCAATGGCTCCGCCCTTACACCCTTCGTCACCTACAACATCAAGGTAAACCCTGCCTCGGTCTTGCGTTTTTCCCTTGCTCGGAATAAGCGCTTCCCCATCTTGGAGGAGCTTTATGGCGGAGGATGCTTCAGGGGCAATCCCGACCTTCAACCCTTCCTCACCCATAACTTCCAGATAGATTGGGAGAGCAACCTTCCCGCGGGGAAATTAACCGCCTCCCTGTTCTACACGAAGGAGAAGAATGTGATTGGGAATGATAAGGACGGCAATTACATCAACATAGGAAGGGCGAGGGAGAAGGGGATGGAAGTCTCCTACGAAAGGAGCGTGGGGAATACAACCTTCTGGGGCAACTATACCTATCTTGATGCCTGGGACCTGACCAATGATCGTTTCTTGGTTCCTACTTATCGCACCTCCCAACCGAGACATATGCTCAAAATGGGGGTTTCTTACAACGGGAGGGGAGGGCTTATGTGGGGAGGAGAGGTGTTCTACTATGGGAAGAGATGGACGGATGGCGAAGGCATCCCTCCCAGTGTTCCTTCCGCTTGGATTTTCAATTTGAAGGTGGAGAAGAATTTGCCCCACGATAGGAGCATCTCCTTATCCGTGAACAACCTCTTCGATAAGCATTGGGAGGAGGCCATTTTCTATCCTCAGGCGGGCAGATGGTTGCTCCTCAGTTTCTCCCAGAAATTTTAAGAAAGGAGGAAAGGATTGTGCAGAGAAGAGCAACTTTTCGCATGAAAGGGCAGAAAATGTCAAGCGGAAGAAGGGAATTGGAGAAGGTATGGGGGATGCTGGTCATCTGTTTCCTGCTTTCTTTGGCGCAGGCTAATGGTGTTGTAAAGAAAACCAACCTCACGATAATGGTAAAGCCGGGACAATCCATCCAAAAGGCGATCGATAAAGCTCCCGAAGGGGCGATTATCTCCTTGGAAAAAGGAACTTGGAAGGAGCATTTGGTTATAAAGAAGAGCATCACCCTGCGGGGCAAAGGGGTTGGGGGGAGCGTGCTCCAGGGGGTTAAAAGGGAGCCCGTTGTGCTCATTGCCTTACCTGAGGGAGAACCGCAGTTTGTGCTCGAGAACCTTACGGTGAGGGGGCTTGGCTCACCTTCATCTGACCTAAAACAGGCAGGGGTTAGGCTGGAGGGTTCTTCTCGAGCTACCATCAGCGGTTGCCACATCTCCGAGAACTACGATGGCATCGAGCTTTCTGACGCTTCCCAGGTCACGATCAGTGGTTGTCACATCTCCGAGAGCGTATTTGGCGTGGCCCTTTTGCAGTCTTCCCAGGCTACCATCAAGAACTGCAACATCTCTGGGAACAAGAGGGCGGGCATTGTGCTTGGGCACTTCTCTAAGGCTGCCATTAGCAGTTGCAACATCTCCAAGAATGCCGTTGGCATCGAGTTTTCCGACTTTTCTGCTCAGGCTGTCATCAATGATTGTGGCATCTCTAAAAACATCCTGGGGATCGATGTGCGAGGCTCCTCTCAAATTACCATTAGTGGCTGCCGCATTTCAGGAAATCGTGAGGATGGTATCACAGTTCGTTTCAAATCTCGGGCTACTATCACTAAGTGCGCCGTCTTCCAGAATAAAGGTATTGGCATTGGGGTTATGCGTATGGCTCAGGCTGTAATCAAAGATTGCAGCGTCTCAGAAAACAACGCCGGTGGAATTGAGGTTATTGGTTCTGCCCAGGCTAACATCAACAGTTGTAACATCTCCGGGAATGGACTCCATGGAATTAAGGTCTTTGGTTCCGCCCAGGCTACGATAGATAATTGCAACATCTCCGAAAACACCCTTCAAGGGATTGAAGCTTTGGGTGACTCTCGGGTTACCATTAGTGGTTGCACCGTCTCAAAGAGTGTTATTGGCATTAAGCTCGAGGGCGATGCTCAAGGCACTATAAGTGGTTGTCGTATTTTGGAGAACCAGGAAGATGGCATCGCGACTTTATGCGCCGTCAAGGTGACCATTAGGGGTTGTTACCTCTCCAAGAACACCCTCGGCATTCATTGTCGAGATAACTCCCAAGCCGAGGTGGGAACCAACCGAATCGTTAAGAACAAATTCGGAGTAGGATTTACTGCCGACTTCCTTGGCTATGTGACCGGTAAGGGGAATATTATCCCCGGACCTTATGAGCCCGACGGAAATATGCAACCTTTTGTCGACTCAGTACTTTCCTTCCTTAAAACCAAGGAGGGAGGAACATTCGACAGGCGTCAGCAAGGCTCGAAAGGGGGCAAGAGTTGAGAATATGAGAACGCGGCAAAAGGGTTTCACCCTAATCGAATTGTTAATAGTCATAGCGATCATCGCTATCCTGGCGGGGTTGCTATTCCCTGTTTTTTCGCGAGCAAGGGAGCAGGGAAGAAAGAACGCTTGCTTGAGCAATGTAAAACAACTGGGGATCGCTTTCGCTATGTACGCCCAGGATTGGGATGGGAGATTCCCTCCCTACGCCTATGACACCCCCCAAGGGAGTTATTTTTGGTGCGTCTATTATGACAAAAATAGCGCGCTCTGGGATGTAAGCCGGGGGCTTATCTATCCCTACCTCGCTAACCGGGAGATCTTCCGATGCCCGGATTGGGAAACCGTTACCTCCGCCTATGGCTATAATTGGTACTATATTGGCACCCCTGATGCTCCCGCGAAGGAATCGGACATAAGCCGTCCCTCTGAGACGGTTCTTCTCGCTGATGCAGCGGATAAGACCACCCTGGGACCTGCCGAGCTCATGTGGGCGATAAGCCCCCCTTCCATTTATTCCCTTCATCCTCACTACTTGCATTTCCGCCACAACGGAACCGCCAATGCGGTCTTTGCAGATGGGCATGCGAAATCCCTCTCTCCCCTGCTCAGGGATTTGGATTATCCCGAGTTGGGCTCCCCAAGTGGGGATGATAGTTTATACGACAGGAGGTGATGGGAGAGAGCGCTTCTTCAATCTACAAAACTTCTTGCGTCATTACTTTTTTTTTCGGCTGACGCTGACACAATGGTAGCATATCCTAATTCTTCTATAAACGCGGTACATTTCCCCAAAAACGATTTCTTCAAATGAAAAGAACCAAAAAGCTTCTTTCGCCGTTTCGCCATTTAACCCTTGGCTAATGGTGAGTCGGGCGTGCGACCAAAGGGAGCTTGCTCGACTTACATGTCCTCCCTATCCACCTATCTTGCTTTGGGTGTTCTTGCTCGGAGGAAACAAATCATGCCTTCAAGACGCAGTGGGCGTGGGGAAAAGGGAGTGATTTCCGGATGTTTCGTCGGGATGGGAAGACAATAGTAAAGGAGAAGGGGGACTTCCTTGCTATCGTGCACGAAGTTTATAATAATTTTGAGGAGCATGGAAGAGATCGAGGTTGTAATAACAGGGTTAGCCCATCTGGGAGAGGGGATGGGGAGGCATGAAGGGAAGGTGGCATTCTTCCCCTTCGTGATCCCCGGGGAGAAAGTGAGGGCAAGGATCGTGGAGGATAAGGGGGATTTTCTGAGGGGGGAATTAATAGAGGTTCTCGAGCCTTCCCCCTACAGGATCGAGCCTGTCTGCCCTCTCTTCCGCTCCTGCGGTGGTTGTTCCTTTCAACACATTGAGTATTCCCAACAGGTGAGATGGAAGGAAGAGGTAGTTAAGGAGCAATTGAGGAGGATTGGGAAAATCGCCGAGGTGGAAGAAGTGGTGAAGGTAGCTATCCCCGCCGAGCGTCCCTTCTATTACCGCAACAGGGCGGATTTCTCTATAACTCGCACGGGGGCTCTTGGCTTCAGGAAGAGGCAAAGCCATCGCTTCATATATGTGGAGCATTGTTGGATCATGCATGAGAGGATCAACGAGATCCTCACCATCCTCCAGGGGAAAAAGCCCAAGAAGAAGAGCCACAATCTAACCGTTCGCTATGGCGTGAACACGGGGAGATTCCTTATCCAGCCGGAGATGGATACGACGGAGATAGAAACGGGCCAGGAATTCTTCACAGAGAGAATCCTGGATAAGGAGTTCCTCATCTCCGCTCCCTCCTTCTTCCAGGTTAACACCTATCAGGCGGAGAAGCTGGTGCAGATTGTCCTGAATCACTTGAGGGATGAGGAGGTTGTGGTGGATGCCTATGCGGGAGTGGGGACCTTCACCTATTTCCTCGCTCAGAGGGCGAGGAAAGTGATAGCCATAGAGGAATCCAAGTCCGCCTGTGATGATGCAAGGGTGAATTTGGAGGGCTTGGGGAATGTCGAATATATAAACGATAAAACGGAGGTTGCCCTACCGAAGATAAGGGGGAAAATAGATGCGATCGTGCTCGATCCTCCCCGAGTTGGTTGTGTGAGGGAGGTATTGGAGGCGATCGCTTCCAAGGGAATCGAGAAGGTCATCTATGTTTCCTGTGAGCCTTCCACCTTGGCGAGGGACCTCGCCATCCTGGTGGGGAAGGGCTACTCATTGTTGGAGGTTCAACCCATAGATATGTTCCCCCAAACCTATCACATCGAGAACATAGCCCTCCTTCAGCGCGCCTCGTAGGTGAGAGTCTCGCCCAGGAAGAGAAAGTCGGTGGTGGGGGAGGTGCATTTCTTCGTCGACCTGAACTTTATGTATCTCGCCGGGGTGGGAGGAAGGGATAGATACCAGAATCCCGCCATCTTCGGTTTCCCTTCCCCCGCTTTGCTCCACTCCTTTCCGTCCTTAGAGAAGAAAACCTCCACCTTATCGGGTATATAGGAATCCATTCCCCCTCCATAGCGCTGGGCAACCATGCCCAAATAGCATTCCCTCCCGAGGTCGAGCGTCATCTCCACGCTTATCTCCTTCCCTTTCCCTATATGCCATCCCACGGAAAGCAGATCCTCGTAATAACCGTCTACCACCCCGTCCGTTAACTTCCCTGAGGGAGAATCGGCGTATTTCCCCTCAGGAGAAGGGGTGAGGGTGTAGGGCTTGTGGAGGGCGATGTTCTCCTCCTTTATCCTGTCGGGAGGATTGCTCTTCCTTTCCTCCGCCACTATAGGCAACTTCTCTTTTGGGAGGGGGAAAGGGTTTTCCCCAAGGAGGTAGAGAGCCAAGGCGATATCTATTATGGAGTTCATCCAACCGGTGTAGGCGGAGTAGGGTCCATAGGCGGGGTCATAGGGGGCACCGTAGCATTCCCACCTCTCCAAATCCCATCCCCTAACCCAAGCTCCGTCTATCCTTTCATCCTTGCTCCTCATCTGAATCCTGCAGAGATAATCCGCTATCTTATGGAAAGCCTCTAAACATGCCTCATCCCCGGTGGCGGTGTAGGACCACCAGGCATGGAGGGCGAGGAAGGAGGTCTGGTAGAGTTGGTCTGTAAGGGGGTCCTGAGGGGAGGTGGTGATGGAACAGTCGCCCACGAAGGCCAGGGCGAAGTCGGCAGCGCCCACGCGAGGAGCCCCCCATTTCTTCACATCCGGATCCTCCAGATAGGAGTGCCAGAATTTCACGATCATCGCCTTTGTGGAGTCGTCCTGCGTATAAAAATAGGCGATGGGAAGCCCTCGCACCGTAGCCCTATGCCTCCAACAACCAAGGGCGGTCTTCCCCAAACGAAGATATTCCTCATCCCCCGTTACAGCATAGGCGTAGAACCAGCGGAGGAGGTCGAAATCCACCGCCAGCCCCTGTTGAAATTGCCTATATGCGGATCGCCCTATATTATCCAATTCGCCTGGGGATATCGCATGCCTTGCTATCACCCCATCCGCTTGGGCTACCCCTCTCTCTAATTCCAAAGTGCGGATGGCGGAGCGAAGGTATCTCTCCTCCCCCGTTTCTTTGTAAAGATACAGAAGGGCAAGGGGGGTGCGGGTGTTATCATCCCAGAAGTAGATGGTGTCTATATTTTCGTAGAGCCAAGGCCAACCCCCAAAGGAGGACTTCCCCTTGTCCGAGAACTGGTGGGGCAACATGTAATCCACTATATTTTTGGCTATCTCTTTATATTTCTCCTCGCCCCTCAATTTGCCGTAAAGATGGAAGGCAACCGCGCTCATAGCGTTGCAATCCACCCTATAGGGGGAGGGGAGCCATTCCTCGGGACCGCCATCAAACCAAGCGATGCATTTCTGGTTATAAACCCCCTTCGAGCCATTGGGAAGGGGCATCACCCCCGAGCGGAGAAACCACCTTATATTTCTGTCCAATGCTCTTCTATATATCTCCCTCCTGTCCGCAACCTCGATCTCCACTTCCCTTTTAATCCGGTCGTCCTTAAAACTCGCCTCCACTGTTATCTTGTGCTCCCCCCTTCCCAACTCCACCTCGCCCTCCCACCTTCCATTCCCCTTCTTCTCCAACTCTATCTCTCGAGAGGCGACGACAGCTCTCACCCCAGCGTCCTTCCTCGTCTCCACGATCAATTTGAACGCCTCGCCCAAGGGGACGAAATCCCTCGGCTCCGTCCAAGCCTTCAAGGGGATATATTTCTCCTCTACTTCTTTCCTTTCCCCCTCGGGCAGAAGGTAAAGGACGATCCTTCGCAGAAGGACCTCCCACTTCTCGCTGGGGCGGAAGAACCTATTCTTGTAATCGCTTATCTTGAGCAGGGAAAAAAGGAGCTTTCCTTTGCCCCGTTTTATCTCCAGGAGGGCAGGTTGGGGAGGGGGTGGAGGCTCCGAGGTCGTCCATCCGCAGGACAACCCATCGCTGTAGTGCCCTTCTATAATTCCATCCGTCAATTTCCTCCCATCGTCGGGATAGGAAGGGTTGGGGGGAGGAGAGAGGGTATAGACCTTATGGAGGGCGAGGTTATTTCCTCCTTCATCCACTGCTTCCATCTCCCCCAAGAAGAGCCAATCCGTTGTGGGGCTGATCCTATATTTCAGGAGCCTCTGCTTTATGAAACGTGCCTTTTTCTCTATGGGGACCTCCAAAAGGAAGCCCGGCTCCTTTTTCCTTTGGAGAAATTGGAAATCCTTACCATCCCTGCTTATGTAGATCTCCACGAGGTCGGGGCAGTAATCCGCTATAGAGGCTCCATATCTCGCCCTGAAAGAAGAGATTTCCTCTACTTCTCCCAGATCGAGGGTCGCCTCCACCCAAGGGTTCCTCTCGAAGAGTTCATAGGTGCCCAGGAACTTCCCATACCAAAGGATGGGCTCGCCATGGATCTTGGAGGGGAAAAGATAAGCGGAATTATGCTCCTCAAGCAAGGTATTTTCCTTCAAAGGATGGGTTACATAGTGCTCTCCCTTCACGAGGAGGCGCTCGTAAAGCATCCTCCTCGGGGTTCTCTCCAGCCATAGACCGAAGATTTCCTTCTCGGATAGGGGCAGGGAATATTCCATGAACACCCTTCCTCCCTCTTGGAGGAACCTTTCTATCTTTTCGATATCCTCCTCTCCGAGGAGGTTGGGTTGGGGATAATCGAGGGAGCAGATGATGAGGGCAGAGAAACCCTTTAGATCGGTGAGGGAGAAGAGGGAAGGAGATCGGCGATAGGGGATTTTAAGTTCTTCGAGGATGGGAAGGAAATCGCAATCCCCCTTACTGATTACGAGGGTTTTCCCCTGGGAGAAGATCGAAGAAGCGAGGAGGGAAAAATAGAAGAAAAACTTATAATTCATCCTAGTCATCCTCTAATATTTCTCTAACCTAAAAAGTCTTTTCAAGCGGGTTATATTGATACATATCTCTGTTTTTCTCTGCGAGGTCGTGTCTCTTTCAGAGAGATTATAACGAATTTTAAGAGAGGGGCGGAACAAAAATAGAAATTTGGGGGGAATTTTTCATTATCCTATCTACCTTGAGGGATAAGAGAGTACCTTTGCTAACCCTTCCACTTTCTCAGACTTTATTTCCCAAAGGAAACAAGTGCTTTAGTTAGTCTGTCAGCGGAAGAAAAATAAAAACACGGGGTATGGGCGTTGCACTTTCTCTACTCCAAAATTAAAAAATAAAACAGGGGGAGGCTTTTGCCTCCCCCTTACGTTCAGTAGACTAGGTCATTGCATGAAATACGAATGGGGCCTCCAAGGCATTTAGTTCTTATTTGGTCACCTTTATACCACTTAGCGTGTCCATCTGCGAAGACGATTACAGCACCTCCAGAGTGTCGAGCATGCCTATCGAGGGCAACCTCAAGGGGCACCAGAAGCCTACCCGGACAACCACAGGCGAGATCCCCACTACCCCAAGTAGAATTAGCGAATGCGATCCTCGGGTTTATTCCCTCTGGTTCTATCCTCCCTGCAGGGGCTAGGATATTGCAGTAACAGTCTGCTATGACCACTGTTTCTACCGGGGCGGCTAGCCGGGCGAGTTTATGAGCTCCATTAACGCCGTTAAGTAGCCCCTCATGATAGCCATAGTTGCATCTGCTTAGGCTATTCTGGGATCTACCATACTTAGCTGGATAGCAATTTGCAAAGTCCGCCCATGGCTGGCTAGCACTTGGGCACGCGAAAACATCTCGGTTTTTTATATAAGGCATGAGCTGCTCCGTCCAGAACAAACCACCCCCTGGGGGAAATGGGGGCGCAGCCCAGCACTCGCTTACCCAGACGGGGAGAGTTTCATCCCAATCTTGGGTATACATGGCCAATGCCAGCCCTAGTTGCTTCATGTTGGAGAGGCAGGTCGCCTTCCTTGCGTTCTCCCTTGCCCGGCTGAATACTGGGAAGAGTATCGCGGCGAGAATGGCTATGATAGCTATGACCA
>CAYVMD010000002.1:0-74691 GCA_964452465.1 uncultured bacterium
TAACAAGGTAGCCGTAGCGGAAGCTGCGGCTGGATCACCTCCTTTCTAAGGAGATCATCGGGAACCGCGCTATTCAGCTTCCAAGAAGCAAATCCCCCCTTTACGGAGCCCCCAACCGGCTTTGTCCATCAAAGCCGGTTTCCTTTTGCCACTCCTCGAGACTCCTAAATTCCTTATGCCTCGGACGCCAAGGCACCCCGTATAGGATGAGCTTCCCTTCCCCGGAAGAATATGTGTTTTGATCTATCAACATTCCCACCCTCCTTGGATTGTAGACCTTGTCGGGATTCTGCCTCACCCACTCCTCATACGCCTCCTCGCTTTTGAATTTCTCTTTCTCCGCCGGATGCCAACCGAAGAAGGGATTGTCATACCACAAGGCAAGTTGATAGTCCTTGTTGTTGATGCTCGTGTTCCTCACGATTATATGTCCCTTATTGTGATATTGGATCTCTTCTCCTTCCTTGGTCTTCAAGGGACGAGGTCCTTGCTCCCTTAAAGCTATCCCATCCTTATTTCCGCTGAGGAAGTTATCCACCACCAGGCAATTTTGGCTTTCCGCTATCGTTAAGCCCGCTATCCCCCAATCCGGCCACTCTATCTTTCCCACCCTTCCTACCCCATTGTTCAGGAACCAACAATGGACCACTACGATGTTCCTGCTTATCTCTATGAACAGCCCGTGATGCTCGTTCTCTTCGAAATTGCAATTGGAGATCACCACATCGTGCACATCTATGTCCAACCACAGCCCAGGTCCTCCGTTTCGGCGGAAGGTGCAATTTCGAAAGACGCCGGGTCCCGAGAGGGCTATCTTAAATCCTCCCGCATCCCAGCCCCTATCAATCGGCTTCCAGGAGTTGCCCTCCCAAAGGCAGTTCTCGTTGAGGAAGTCCTCGTCTACTGCTCCTCCCCCTGTGTGTCCGCAATTTCTGATCTGGCAATTGCGCATCGTCCCATTCACCATAACTCCCCCTCCCGCCATGCCCTCTATTATGCAATCCTCCAAGAGATTGCTTTTGCCATGAAGCCATACCCCTGCACGTTGAGGGAAGGTGGGAGCGTTACGAAACACAAACCCTCGCACATGAACGAATCGTAGCCCCTCGGGATTCTCCCAAGGGCTAAGCCCGAAGAGGGAAGGACGAACCCCCGCCTCTACGGTGTGGGAATTGGGGTGGGAGCCATCGGCGAGCCAAAGGTAAAGGACCTGGTTATTCGTATCGGCGCAGAACATCCCCCGGAAGGGTTTCCCTAAATTGGGCAAAGGAGGTTGAAGAACGGGAGAGGGTTTCCCCTCTTTAATAGCCTCCTGGTGTTCCCGCCACGCCCTCCGCAGGTCCTCCAAAGTTAGGGCGGGGGCGCACAACTCTCCATCCACCAATACCAATTCTGCCCTCCCCCAAAGTTTGTGCTTCTCATCATCGGGATGATGCTCCACAAGCGAGCCATCGGGGCGAACATTTATCACGAAGCGATACCGCCAGGGAACCTTGAATATGGGTTCCTCACCCTCAACCCTCTCCCAACCAGTGATGACATCTGCCCCCGTGACGATGGCGGTATGGGGAGGATCGTTGATGAACAAGATGGGCTTATCCTCCCTCCCGCTTCTTAACAATCTTATGTGTTCCCTGTAAATCCCCGGTCTGACCACCACCACATCCCCGGGCTCGACGATCTGAGCGGGCTTGTTTATCGTTTTGAAAGGAAGTTCTTGGGTGCCGGGGTTATCATCGGAAGATTTGGGATTTTGCACATCTACGAAATACACCGCTCCCCAGGCGAGGGGGAGAAAGAGTAGGCATAGCATAAGCCTGTTCATATATTCATCACCTCTCCTGTCTTTGGCAATAGAACCCTTAGGGAGGTTCTTCGAAACTCTTCGGCAAACCTCTCGGGATGTTCGGTGTGAAGGGGGAGGAGATACTTGGGGGATATCTCCCTTATCATCTGGAAGATCTCCTCCTCCGAAGCGTGCCCCGAGGAATGAAATCCCGAGGTGAAGTTGGGATTCCCCTGTCCATCGACGCTTATCCCTATGGGTTGGATTTCCCATAATTTTAGCCACTCTAAAAGACGCTTCACATCGTAAATATATTCCTCGTTGTAGGCTTCGCTCAAGGAGTAGATGTATAGGCTTTTTGCCTCCGGTTTGATATCGAGGAGGTTGGTCATGTCGGGAAGGCTGAGGCAGAGTATGAATTCCCCTTGTTTGAGGGAGATCTCCTCGATCGACACATATTTCTCCCTATAAAGGGGGTGGAGGAAATCGCTCTCCCATTTTTTTATCTCGAGGCGCAACAGGTTCAGGATCCTCAGCGGCTCCTCCTTAAGGGAGGGGATCCTCTCGGGCGCGCTTAGCCGGAGGGCATGGAGGAGATAGGCATCGCGAGGGAGGATGACCAACTCTCTGTTTAATTCTCTGGCTATATCGAGAAAGGTTATTAGCCTTTCCACATTGCGAGGGGCGAAGTCCGCTATGATGAGGTTTTCTGCTCTTTTGCTTGCCTCGAGGCACCTTTGATAAACCGCCTCCTCCTTCGATTCTTCCTGCCCCCTTTGTCCTACCCTTGTGCCCTCGATTATAAGGAGAAAGGGCTTCAAACGAGAGGCGGATTCCACGAACCTTTGACTGAGGGGACCTTGGGCGCCATGGAGGCGGATATCCCCGGTATAAACTATCCAACCCTGGGAGGTTTGAACCGCATAGGCGGTGGCACCGAAGACGGAATGATCAATTGGATATGAGAGCAGAGGAAGGTTCCCTATCTTCCCTTCGCTTATCCCCAAGGGCAAAGCCTCGAGGGGACGCCTTCTGGAGTTCGCCACTGGAGGGCTGGGAGGCATAGCCCAGAAGTTCTGCACCTCCTCGTTTGGGGAGGAATCCACGAGGAAGTATTGCCTTCCCTTATAAGGCGCTCCCCTATCCGCCTCCAGCACCCTCGAGTCGTCCTTCGCAAAAAGGCGCTTAGATATATAAGTTACCTCGGAGGCGGAACCGCAATCCTGCATCGCCTTGAGGGTGATGGCGGTTTGGAGGGAGGTGTAGATGGGGATGTCTTCCCTCAGGGCGAACACTTGGGCGCAGTGGTCGAGGTGAGGATGGGAGAGGAGGAGCGCAGATGGGCTGGGATTAGCGAGGAATTCCTCTTCTTGGAGATCGGCGGGGAAAAGGTCCTCTCGATAGAGGTTCCTCAGAGGGGGAAGAAGATTGAGCATTATATGGTCGTAGATGCCTCGACGGGCACGAGGGGTTAAGAACTCCCGAAAGTAGAGGTTGTACCTGTTGTAATTGAGTCCGAAATCGAGGAGGAAGGTCGTTCCATCAGCGGATATCTGCACCTTATTTCCACCAATGCAATCTACGGCGTCCCAAACGATTATCTCCAAATCGGCTACCCCCTTTTAAGATTTTGGAATTATTAAACTTCTCGCGCCGTAAGCCTTTTCGGGCTTAGATTGCCATAATGATAACATACCGGCACCTCCTTTGGAAACCAATTCATCCTCCTAAATCCTACCCATTCTTCTTGCGTCATAGGGAGCCCTCAATCTTGTCAATAAACTTCTTGGCGCCATAAACCTTTTCTGGCTTACATTGCTATAATGATAACATAGCCATGATGATGCGTGGGGAAAGAGCCAAAAACCTCCTTCTTTCGCCTTCTCGGCTTCCTTCGGAAGCCGAGAAGGTCGCCCTCTCTTCGAGCGGACGACCTTCTCACAGGTCTTCCCTTGGAAACCTTTGAGGAGTTGATGAAAGTTTTAACCGAATTTTACCCTCTTTGCCTTATTGGGCTTTTTGTTTGGTCTTCCTTAGAGCAATGCTTATCGGAATGTAGAGATTATGAAGGAATTTATAGGGAGGCATCTGCCTTTGCCCGAGAGAGTGAAGGTAGAGCATACGATATTAGCGATGAAGAGGTATCAGGTAATGGGAGGGATATATCGTGGGAGAGAGGAAAGGTATTTGAGAACGGTGGAGATAGTGGTGGTGTTAGTGAACACGGAAAGGATGACGGTGAAAGGAATAGGGTAAGCGGAAGTTAAGGGAAAAAAGAAGAACATGCTTGATAGGAAAAGGAGAGTAGGGCTTCCTTCTTCTCACGCAAGAAGTTTATCGAAAAGGGGATCAGCGACGCCGTAGGAATTTCAAGAGGTCCTCCAATTCCATGCAGTTGAGCACATCCTCCCTCTCCAGCCACCCCCGCCTTGCGGTGGATAATCCATACTCTATGAGGTTAAGTTGATCGATGCTGTGGGCGTCCGTATTTATGGCGAACTTCGCTCCCTTGGATTTCGCCAATTTGCAATGAATATCAGGTAGGTCAAGCCTATCGGGGAAAGAGTTTATCTCCAAGACGGTCTTCGTCCTAACCGCTTCATCTATAACTTGCTCTACATCCACCTCGTATGGATCCCTTTTGCCTATGAGGCGTCCGGTGGGATGTCCAAGTATATCCACCACTTCCCTCTCCATAGCCTTGCAAATCCTCTCCGTCATCGCCTCCCTGGGCATCTTAAAGGCGCTATGAACGGAGGCGATCACGAAATCCAACTCATCCAAGACCTCTTCCTTTATATCCAATGTCCCATCCATCTTGATGTTCACCTCCACCCCCGCCAGGATGGTTATCCCTTCCAATTTCTCGTTTAATTCCTCTATCAATGCCTTCTGGGCGAGTATTTCCTCTTCATCCTGTCCCGCCGCTACTCCTAATCCCTTCGTATGATCCGCTATTCCTATATACTCGTATCCCATCTGCTTCCCCGCCAAGGCCATCTCCTCTATGGTGAAGTTCCCATCGGAATGCTTAGTGTGGACATGTAGATCTCCCTTCAAATCCCCAAGTTCCACAAGTTTGGGTAGCTTTCCCTCTTGCATCGCCTCTATCTCCCCTAGGTCCTCCCTCAGTTCCGGGGGCACCCAAGGGAGACCGAGCGCGGAGTAAACATCCTCCTCCGTTTTGCCCGCTATCCTTTCCTCTCCTCGAAAAACGCCATACTCGCTCACCTTCAAGCCCTTATCCTGGGCTATCCTTCGGAGGTGGATGTTATGTGCTTTCGAACCGGTGAAATATTGGAGGGCAGCGCCGAAGGCGTCCGGTTCAACCACTCGCACATCCATTTGGATACCCATATCGGTGAGAACACTCGTCTTCGTTTCCCCCTTGGCCAGGACCTCTCGTACCACGGGGAGGGAGACGAAGGCATCCATTACCGCCTCGGGCTCATTCGAGGTGACCAATATATCTATATCGCCGATGGTCTCCTTCCTTCGCCTCAGCGACCCGCTTATCTCTATCTTGTCTATCGGCGCCCTCTCCTTCAGCCACTCCACAACTTGCCTTGCAAAGGGGAGGGCGATCCCCAAGGGCATGCGTTGTCCAAACCTTCGCAATCTCTCGATTCCTTTTAAGATGTTCTCCTCCGTCTTGGGTCCTAACCCAGGGAGACGTCGTAATCTCCCCTCTCTTGCTGCTTTCTCCAGTTCCTCTATCGATTGTATGCCCAATTCCTTATACACCAGCCAGGCGGTCTTGGGACCCACCTCGGGGATGTTGAGGAGTTCCACAACGCCGGGGGGCACGCTTTTCTCCAACTCATCCAGGTAGGATAGGCGTCCTGTCTCCAAGAGTTCCCCTATCTTCTCGGCGATGCTTGCCCCTATGCCAGGGAGTTTGGTTATGCGTCCTTCCTTATATACCTTCTCGATGGGCTCGGTGAGGGACTCGATTACCATCGCTGCCTTCTCGTACGCCCTGACCTTAAACGGATTTTCCCCCTTTATCTCCAGAAGTTCCGCGATCCGGGTTAACACCTGAGCAATTTGACTGTTTGTCATAAAACTCCCTCCATATAAAATTTAGCGAGACCTCCTCCAAATAGCAAGGGGGGAAGGCACCTTGCCCCTCTGCGCTACAACCCCCCAAAATTATTACCTCACCAACTTACCCAATACACTTCTTGAAAGTAGGGAGACAAACGAAGAAAAGGGAGGAAGGGGCGCGGATCGAGGTGCTTTAAAATACAGCATGGTCTTGTCTAAATCCTAATATCCGCATCGCTTCCTTCTCTCCAGGAGATGGAACATCGAACATCCCACCATAATATGTATAATTCCCTCCCCCGTCCAACATCACCAGTTATCCACAATAGTTGTCTTTTAGTTGGTGATAAGGCAAGAAGTCCATAACTTAATGCGACTAAAAGCAAATCCAGCTCCAAGTTGACCAATGAGCTCCAAGGGCGGATGGCGGTGCTGGGGGCCACCATCCACATCTTGTCCGCTATTTGGTTAGGGGAACGAGTAAGTGAGACAGGCCTCGCCTCTACCAGGACCAACCGCCCATCTGCAAGCTAGTCCAAAACGCGCAACTCCTCCTCATGTAAGGTGTGGCGATTTTACCTGCTTATTAATCTCCTACCCCTGAGGCATACCGGAACACCTCGAAGACGATATGCCTGCCATCAGGGGAAACGGAGGGATTACCGCAGCGATGATAAGGAAATGCGCCAAATATCTCAAGCGGATCAGATGCTCTAAATAGCTCTAAGGGGTGTTCTCGTACTTCCGAAGGGATCTTTTGGGGAGTGCAGTAGGCAACAAAGATCCTCGGGAGGAATTGAGAGCCTTCACCTTCCCGCATCACGATGGGTCCCCTACAGGAGGGAGACGCCAACTCGGGTGCGACGAATAGGAGCCATCGTTCATCAGGTCCCCATCCCGCTAATTCTCTATCCGCTAAGAAAGGTAACATCGGCACCGCATAAGCACCGCTTTTATGCACAATGTGGATGCGGAGAGTACTAGGCGCAATAAAGGATGGACAATCGCTTCTCCAATTTCCCATAATTTGAGCGAATGCCGATCACCTGGGAGGAGGTTATGAGAAAGCGACTTTGGCTCTTCTTGGTTCTTTTGAGCGCGTTTGCCCTTGCTAAGGAAGGGGATTTGGCGAAGGGCTTCTTAAACCCGCCCCCTTGGGCGAAGCCCTGGGTTTACTGGTTCTGGCTCAATGGCTATATAACTAAGGAGGGGATTACCGCCGATCTCGAGGCTATGAAAAGAGCGGGAATAGGTGGAGTCCTCATCATGGAGGTGGATCAAGGGACTCCTCCCGGAAAGGTATCCTTTGCCTCTCCCGAATGGCGAGACCTCTTCCAACATGTCCTCAGGGAGGCGGACCGCTTGGGACTGAAGGTAAACATGAACAACGATGCGGGCTGGACGGGCAGCGGAGGTCCTTGGGTGACTCCCGAACTCGCTATGCAAAGGATAGTGTGGAGCGAGGTGACGGTGGAAGGTCCCTCCCACATTTCCCTAACCCTCCCTCAACCGCCCACCGTTGCTAACCTCTATCACGATATAGCGGTTTTGGCGATCCCCTATCTGGATTCCCCCTTCCTCATCGGCAACATAGAGGCGAAGGCTTTCTTCGTCGCTCCCTGGCAGCCCTTTCTCCTCCCCGCAACCTACCCCTCCCTGGGCGGGAATCAGGTTATCCCCAAGGAGAAGGTGCTGGATTTAACCCCTCGCCTTTCCCAAGGGGGGAGGCTGGAGTGGGATGTCCCAGCGGGCAAATGGACGATCATCCGCTTCGGCTACACCCCCACGGGAGCCCAGAATGCCCCCTCCCCCGCCTCGGGACGAGGCTTCGAATGCGATAAACTGAGCAAGGAGGCGGTGGAGCACCATTTCAACTCCTTCATCGACCAACTCATAAAGAACGCAGGTCCCTTAGCGGGGAGGACATTCGTCGCTACCCACATAGATAGTTGGGAGGTAGGTTCGCAGAACTGGACCCCAAAGATGAGGGAGGAATTCAAGAAAAGGCGGGGCTACGACCTTCTTCCCTTCCTCCCCGTGGTCACTGGGAGGGTAGTGGAAAGCCTGGAGGTCTCAGAGCGTTTTCTATGGGATTTTCGTCAGACCATATCCGATCTTTTGGTGGAGAATTACGCCCGCCATATGAGGGACCTGGCTAATAGGTGGGGGCTTAAACTCACCATGGAGGGGTATGCGACCGTGCCGGCGGATGAGTTCGCCTATGGGGGGAGCGCGGATGAGCCCATGGGGGAATTCTGGTCCTGGGGGAAGTATGGGGGAGCCCAAACCTGTTCCCAGATGGTCTCGGTGGGGCATACCTATGGGAAACGAATTATCGGGGCGGAAGCTTTCACCGCGGATAATAACGAGCGTTGGCTGGGGTATCCTGGAAACATCAAGGAGCTAGCCGATTGGGCTTTCACCGAGGGCATAAACCGCTTCGTCGTTCACCGCTACGCCCTCCAGCCCTGGCTGGATGTCAAACCCGGCATGAGCATGGGACCTTGGGGCCTGCATTACGAACGCACCCAAACTTGGTGGGAGTGGTCCAAGCCTTGGCACGATTACCTTTCTCGTTGCCAATACCTCCTCCAGCAGGGGCTATTCGTCGCCGATATCCTCTTTTTAGCACCTGAAGGGGCCCCCCAATGCGTAGGGGGACAACGGCTCTTTGAGTTCGCCAATGGGCGCCCCTTGGAACGCCCCGGCTACAATTTCGATATCGCCTCCAGCGAGGTCATCCTCAAGCGTGCCAGCGTTAAAAATGGGAGGATCGTCTTGCCCGACGGCATGACCTATCGTCTCCTCGTGCTTCCCTCTGTTCAGACCATGACCCCTCAACTCCTCAGAAAGGTAGGGGAATTGGTAAGGGCGGGGGCGACGGTCGTGGGGGCTCCTCCCCTCAAATCGCCCAGTTTGGGCGGATATCCTAAGTGCGATGAGGAGGTTAGGCGTCTCGTTAAGGAAATCTGGGGCGATATCAAGCCTCCTTCTAAACTTACGGAGAGGTATTACGGGAAGGGGAGGATAATATGGGGAGGGGCATTCAAATGGGGCGCGGAGTTGGAAGCGGTCGCCCTTCTTTCGGGGGCTAAATGGATTTGGTATCCCGAGGACAATCCCCTTCAAGCCCTTCCCTCCGGCATTAAGCGCTACTTCCGCAAAACCCTCCTGATTAGTAAGGATTCCCCTCTCACCTCCGCTCTGTGCCTCGTGACGGCGGATAACGAGTTCACCCTTTGGGTGAACGGCAAGTTCGCCGGCAGGGGCGATAGATGGGAGAGGATCTACAGGATGGAAATAACGCGCCTTTTGAAGCCCGGGGAGAACATCGTAACCGTGCTCGCTAAGAATGGGGGTGATATACCCAACCCCGCCGGCTTAATAGGCGCTATCTGCCTCCGTTATGGGGATGGCCAGACCGAATACATCCCTACCGATGCCTCCTGGGAGAGCAGTTTGGAGGGGGAAAGGTGGGTTTCCGCCATGGAATTGGGGCATTACGGCATCGGACCTTGGGGGCAAGCGGGAGGTCAAGCTTATTACGATCTAAAGGAAGTCTGCACTCTCGTGGAGAGACTGGGCGTCCCCCCTGATTTCTCCTATCAGCCTAAGGGTGCCCCGGGGACGCTCCGTTATATTCACCGCAACATAAAGGGCACGGATGTATACTTCGTGGCGAATCAGGAAGGCATTGCTAAACGGGTCCTCTGCGCCTTCAGGGTTAGGGGGAAGCATCCCCAGATTTGGAATCCCGAGAACGGGGAGAGGAAGGAGCCGGCGATTTGGTATGAGAAGGGAGGGCAAACCTTCGTCTCCCTGAATTTGGAACCTTATGGTTCCCTCTTCGTCGTCTTCCCTCCCAAGAGGGAGAGCCTTCCCAAGGAGATGGTATGGGAGAGAACCGGAAGGGCATTGGAGATAGAAGGAAAGTGGGAGTTGCGCTTCCCTCCCAATTGGGGGGCGCCGGATAGGGTGTTCTTCGATCGCTTGATATCTTGGTCGGAGCATCCCGATCCCGGCATACGCTACTTCTCGGGCACCGCTACCTATAGGAAGATCTTCCAGATCCCTCCGGGATTTTGGAAGAAGGGAGAAAGGGTCTCTTTGGATCTGGGAGAGGTGGAGGTTATGGCGGAGGTGATAGTGAATGGCGAGAATTTGGGCATCCTTTGGAAGGCTCCCTTTAAAGTGGATGTAACGAGGTGCATCAAGGAAGGGTTGAATGAATTGGAGGTGAGGGTGACTAACCTTTGGGTGAACAGGATGCTCGGGGACGAGGAGTTGCCCGAGGATAGCGAAAGGAATCCGGATGGCACTTTGCGCCGATGGCCGGATTGGCTTTTGGAGGGGAGGGTAAGTCCCACGGGACGGTTCACCTTCACCACTTGGCGCCTCTGGCGGAAAGGGGAACCGCTCCTTCGGTCTGGACTCTTGGGCCCCGTCCGTCTGGAGGTCCTTAAAATAGCCTCGCCAAAATGAGGCAAATCGCCTTTTTGCTTTCTCTATTGCTCATATCCGTCATAGGGAGGGAGAGCATGGCTTATAGGATAGTCTGTAATGGGCGATCGGCGGGCGGATACGCCGCATTTCCCGATATCTGTAGGTTGAGAAATGGGGAGCTCCTCTGCGTCTTCTACTCTGGCTATGGGCATATATCCTCCCCCAATGAGGATTTCCCTAAAGGGGGAAGGGTCATGGCGGTGCGTTCCAAGGACGAGGGCAGGACCTGGAGCGAGCCCTATGTGCTCGTTGACACCCCTCACGACGACCGCGACCCCCACATCGCCTGTCTTTCCGATGGCACCCTCATCCTCACCTGGTTCGTGATATGGAACCCCAAAGAGATGCCGGAAGACGAGAAGCACTCCATTGCTACCTTCATCGCTTTCTCCCGGGACAACGGATACACCTTCAGCGAGCCCAGGAGGTTGAGGGTTCCTAGCGAATATTGGTTCGCCTGCTCCGCTCCCGTTAGGATCCTATCGGATGGTTCATTGCTCCTCGGCTTATATTACGCGGATGATAAGCGCGCCTTCGGCGCCACTATCAAATCTTATGATAAGGGGAAAACTTGGAGGGATTTAGCCTTCATCGGGAAGAACTCTGGCGTTTATTTGGATGCGGAGACGGATGTGATAGAGTTGAAGGACGGGAGGCTTCTCGCTGGACTGCGTTCCTCCAAGGGGGAGTTTCACTTCGCCCTCTCGGAGGATAAGGGGAGGAGTTGGGGGAAGGTTTGGTCGGCGGGCTTTCCCGGGCATTGTCCTTACTTCCTTCGCCACAGCAGTGGCGTTATACTGCTTGCCCATCGCCTGCCTGCCACCGCCCTCCACTGGAGTTGGGACGAGGGTAAAACCTGGCAGGGACCCCTCCAGATAGACGATGTCATAGGTGCCTATCCATCCCTCGTGGAACTGAAGGACAGGACGGTCCTCTGCGTGTATTATGAGGAGGGAGAGGGGTCCAGCATCCGCGCCACCAGGTTGAGGATAGAAGGGAAGGAGGTAAAATTGGTAGAGGAATGACCTTTATTTTTGTCCTTCTGAATGGGTCAATTAGAGCTTATGACAAGGAGTTCTCCTGTAGTGGTATCGCGAAGCGGAAGGAGGCGCTGCACAATGGTTTGGCTTATGATGTTCGGGCTTATGGGGACCGCTCTCTCGCGTCCTACCTTAAGTGCTAGCGATGTTGTTTTCATGTATGTGCCTCGCGAAGCGAGCCTTTACGATGCCTACGCCGGCACCGTTGTCGGTTGGGCGGGACGTGCTCCTTCTCGCCAGCCCCAGCATGTCCAGTGGTTCCGACAGCGGGTGGAGGAAGCCAAACAGCATAACCTGCGCTACTGCGGGAGCATGGATTTCCTCGTGGACTTCGCTGGCTTCATCGACTTTCGTCCCGATAACTTCCCGGAGGCCGTGTGCCGGGATTTGGATGGCAATCCCATCACCGTTCCCTGGTTGTGGGACCACCGCCACAAAGGGCATCCCGCCTATTGGTTCTGCACCAACAGTCCCGATTACCAAAGTTATTTGCGGGACCAAGTGGAACGCGCCTGCCTCGCACCCATTGATGGATTGCATATTGATGATTGGCGGGGAACAGCGGGGTGCTCGGCGTGGAACGGAGGATGCTTCTGTAAGGCTTGCAAGGAGGAGTTCCGGCGATGGTTGCGCCAGCGTTTATCGCCCGAACAGCAACGCCAATTGGGCATCACTGACCTCGATGCTTTCGATATCCAAGAGTTCCTCAAGGGCAAAGGAATAACCGCTGAGCAGTGGCGACGGGAAAGATGGCGATTGCCCTTGGGCGATCTGTTCCAGCAATTCCAAACGGAGCAGATGTTGCGCGTGGTGCGTGAGGTGTTCGAGTATGCAGAGCGATTGGTAGGGCACCCCTTGCTCCTCAGCGTCAACTCGAGCGCCTCATCGCCGGAAGCCCTCGTCGTTGCGCCCCTCGTGGACTTCTTCTGCGGAGAAATGGAGCATTATGCTTCCAAGGGGGAAGTGCCTTTAGAACCTGCGTTTGTGTTCCGATTGGTGGAGGGATTGGGTAAACGCCAAGTTGCGACCGCCGGAGGGAACGATTGGGCGTGGATCGCTGCTAACGAAAAGCCCGGGCTCGTGCGGACTTGGATCGCTCAATCCTACGCCTTCGGTAGTCTCTTCATGGTCCCTCACCACCAGTGGTGCTACACTGCGGAGAAGGGCACTCACTGGTGGGAGGGCAAGACGGGGGATTTCGCCTTCGTCTACAGGTTCGTTCGCACCAATGCCCGACTATTCGACGATTATAAGCCCCTCGCCGACCTCGCCCTCATCTACACCAACGCTAACTTCGAGGAGATCCGTTCAGCAAGTCTGGAGCTCCTCCGCGCCAATGTGCCCTTCGCCATCTTGGTCGCAGAGCCGTCATTGGGCGTCTTCCTAACGCAAAGGGACCTCTCTTCTTATCGATGGTTGATGCGAGGCAAGGAACCATCCCCCGTTGAAGGAAAAGAAGGGAGCAAAGGCATTTTGATATGGCGGGGATTGGGGGAACTGCCCAAGGAATTGCAACGGCAGGTCCTCGTGGAGGGGGCGTCGAATGTGCGGGTCTCCCTCCGCTACAACCCCAAGGATCCCGAAACTCCCGTCGTGTGCCATCTCCTCAATCAGGACTACGATGTCAAAACTGATGAGGTTCGTCCCGCCGATGTTAAGGTAACCCTCAGCGAGGCGCTTCTGCGTAAAGCCCTCCGCCACCAGCCCAGGGAGGCTATCCTCCACCTCCCTAACAAGCCCCCCCAACGCATTCCCCTGGAGAGGAGGAACGGGGCGGTCCAATTTGCCGTTCCCCATTTAGGCTTCTGGGCGATCGTCGCCATTCAATAATAAAACATGGACAAGGAATGAGAGGAGGTTCTTAGAAATGAAGGAGGGAACTATTTTAATAGGATGGGCGGAGAAGGATCTAACGCCCCACAGGAGGGTGAACCTGGCGGGGCAATTTCATATCCGCATTTCGGAATATGTGAACGACCCGGTTAAGGCAACCGTCCTCGCGATCTCCAATGGGGAGGAGCAGGTAGTCTTCGTATCCTGCGACACCGTTGCTATACCTCTTTATATCCTTAAGAGGGTAAGGGAGGAGGTGAAGGAGAAAGTGCCAGATCTGGACCCTGATAAGATCATCCTCAACGCAACGCACACCCATACCGCCCCCGATACCTCCGACGAATATGGACCCTTGCCCGCGGATGTTATGAAGCCCTCCGAATATAGGGAATTATTCGTAGAGAGGGTGGTGGAGGGGATAATGGAAGCCTGGAATAACAAGGAGGAGGGGGGAATAGCGTGGGGGCTTGGCTGTGCGGTCGTTGGGCACAACAGGAGGGTGGTTTATTTCGACGATTTGAGCAAGAGGGAGGGATATGCGCCGTCCTGGGGGAGGATCGTGGATGGCACCGCGAGCATGTATGGAAATGTGAGCGATCCCAATTTCAGCCATATAGAGGGATATGTTGACCATTATATTGACATGCTCTTCACCTATGATAAAGCGGAGAGACTGACGGGAATGGTGGTAAACCTCGCTTGTCCCTCCCAAGAGACGGAGGGGGAAAGTTACATCTCGGCGGATTTTTGGCATGAGATAAGGACGGAAATTAGAGGTGGGTTTGGGGAGGATATCTTCATTCTGGCACAGTGCAGTTCAGCGGGGGACCAATCGCCCCATAGGTTGCTTTACAAGGATGCAGAGGATAGGATGTTGAAACTGAAGGGGATAAGCATGAGACAGGAGATAGGGCGAAGGGTGGCAAGTGCGGTGGGGGAAGTCCTCCCCTATGTGCAGAAGGACAAGAGGGGAAAGGTGATTTTAAAACACATAGTAAAGGAGATAAACTTGAAGAAAAGGTTCGTCACTGACGAGGAGTGGGAGATTGCTAAACAGGAGTATGAAAGATTGAAGGAATGGCAGCCCCAGAACGATATGGAAAGATCGGTTCAATGGGTGAGCATGGGGCGATGTCTAAAAGTGATGGAGAGATACGAGAGGCAGAAGGCGGAGCCATATTTCCCCATGGAACTGCATGTTATCCGGTTGGGGGATATCGCCTTCGCCACCAACTGTTTCGAACTATTCCTCGATTACGGCTTGAGGATCAAAGTACGGAGTCCCGCGGTGCAAACCTTCCTCGTCCAACTATGTGCTGGGCTTCCGGGGGCGTTTATTGGAGGATATCTTCCCACGGAGCGCGCGGTTTCAGGGAAGGGCTACAGCGCAAATGTATACGATAACCTCGTCGGTCCCGAGGGGGGGCAGCAATTGGTGGAGGAAACCGTTAAGGCCTTAAGGGAATTATGGTGTATCGCTTGAAGGAAGAGGGGTTGGGTTGTTCCATATTACATATCTTTATTTTGATGGGGATTTTGCTATTTATTTCAGGCTGGAGCATCTTCGGGATGCAGGAGAAGCCCTCCTTCGTTAGTCGCTTCGAGGTAGTGGAGGAGAAGGCTTGGAGGGAAGGGGGGACTACTCGGTTGGTGGGGGAGATCCTCGATGCCCAATCCGACGCGGAGGTTCAACCCCTATTTCTTCCTGCGAGGGTAACGATCACCGCAAGCGATGGTAGCCATCCCGATGGTTCGGGACGAGGGGTATACCAGGATGGTAGGTTCTATTGTGAGGGGAGGTTTGCCGTCGAGGTTTTGCCGGGAGAAACGAGGGTCTTCATCTCCTCTGGTCCTGACTATATACCCCTCGATTTCAAAGTAGACCTCAAGGCAGGAAGGGAAACGAGGGTTCGAGTGTTCCTCAAGCGTTGGTTTTCCCCTCGGGCACTCGGTTGGTGCTGTGGGGATAACCATCTTCACATAAGACATGATCCTGCAGGGGAGATAAAAATCGACGAGGAGTATGGCGCGCTGCAGGCAAAGGCGGAGGGCTTGGATTATATAACGGAGTGCGACGCGGGGCTACGCTCCGAGGACCTATCCCGTCTGAGCGGGAGGGATTTCCTCTATCGTCAAGCCCCTGAAATTCATACCGGTTGTTTCACGGGGCATGCCAATACCCCAGGCATACGGCGATTCCTCAACGAGAAGGAGATGGAAGAGATCCATCATTCCATTCTCCCTTTTCAAGTGCTATGCAGAAAGGTGCACGAATTAGGCGGCATCGTCATCTATACCCACACATTGCCGGTGCCCCGCCTCCATTGGATGGGTGCCACTGAGAGCCTTTCGGATGCGGTTATGGGAAATTGCGCGGACGCTTTCGATGTGGGGAACAGGATGGAGGAACTCGTGTGGTTCACTATACTCAATCTCGGCAACAAGGTGGCGGTGAGCGGTTCCACCGATGCGGTCCTCCTGAGGAGGGACACCCCTCCGCCAGGAGCGAGGCGTGTATACTGTAGGGCGGACGGATTCGATTACGAGGATATCGTGGAGGGGATTCGGCAAGGAAGGACCTTCGTTACCAACGCCGGACCGATATTCCCCTTCCTTGAGATAAACGGTCATCAGGCGGGCGATAGGGTAAAATTAACCTCCCCTCTCGAATGTAAAGCCACCCTTAAGGTGTATCATCTCTATCCTATAACACAAGCGGAGATAATAAGGAATGGCAATCCATTGTCAGGATTGAAGGAGGAGATCCGCTCGACATCGCCAGATTCGCCGAGCGTTTTCGATCTGGAATTTCGGGAGGACGAGGACGCTTGGTATGTCGCCCGAGTGGAGGATGAGAAGGGAAATTGGGCGCTCACGAGCCCCATCTATTTCGAGCGAAAGAAAAAGACCCGCCCCGCCAGCCTTATCGCATTGGAGATAGGGAATTTCACCCGCCTGTGCGAGTTGCGGCGAAGTTTCTTCGCCCATATCATCGTTACGGTCTCCCAGGACGAGCTGCAGAAGGTGGTCCTGCTCAGAGATGGGAAGATAACGAAGGAATTCTCCTCCTCGGATGGCGATTATATGCCCTCGGGGAAGATCCCCGTAACCCAATTGGGAGGGGAATACAGCGAGGGTTGGGTGTGGTATCCTTCGCCTTCCGAGGCGGTGCACTTCCAAGCGGATTATCCGGTGGACGAATCGGGGTGGTATAGCGTTCAGGTCTTCACGAGGAGTGGGAGGAAAATCCGTTCCGAGGAGATCTATTACGACGCCAGCGAGCCCAATAGCCAAGAGGTCTCCCTGCTTTGTCTCAACAGCGAGGGGGTGAGCCTAACACTAAGGGGATATGGGGAGGAGATGTCCCTGAAGGATATAAAGGTTCCCTTCGAGGGAGACCATTGGTGGTATCCCTACAACGCCTTCCTGGAGGTGGAGGCGATCTTTAAGGGACAAAGGTATTTTATAACCTCGGGAGGAAAGGGAAAGGGGAAATTTCGGCGGGGTGGGATGCTCAGCGATTGTTCATAACGAAACCAAAATATCAAAAAGGAGGTTGCAGGAAGATGAGTAAATGGAAAGTAGGAGTCGTAGGGCTCCAAAGAGGAAGGGTCTTCGTGGATATCTTCCTCAATCATCCCAAGACAGAGGTTTCCGCCCTTTGTGATGTCAACGAGAAGCTCCTGGAGGATAGGGGAAGGGCTGTGGGGTTGCCCGATAGCCATCTCTTCACTTCCTTTGAGGAGTTCCTCAATGCTCCCATGGATGTGGTGGTCATCGCTACCCCCATCGAGTTCCATGCGGAGCAGACCATCAAATCCCTCGAGGCGGGGAAGGATGTCCTCTGCGAGCAGACCGCAGCCTACACCGTGGACGATTGCGTCAGGATAGTGGAGGCGGTGAAGAGGACGGGAAGGATCTACATGATGGCGGAGAACTATATCTATTTTCATTATCTAAGGCAGTGGAAGACCCTGACCGATCAGGGCAAATTGGGGAAGGTGGTTTATGCGGAGAACGAATATCTCAACTACATCGTCCCTCTCCTCGTGGACGAGAGGACGGGGCAGTTCTCCTGGCGGGCGGTGCGTCCGCCCATTTGGTATTGCGCTCACTCCCTCGGCCCCCTTCTCACCTTGATGAACGACCGTATCGTCAAGGCGATGGGCATGTTCAATGGCTTCGAGAAGTTTCCTCAGTTCAGCTCCTATATAGGATTCGTGGATGTGGAGATGGGCGTTTTCCAAACCCAGAAGGGAGCCCTGATAAAGATCCTCTGCAGTAATACGACGGTGAGGAAACACCTCATCTACTACAGCCTCTACGGCACGAAGGGATATCTCGAAAGTGGTCGCCTCGATAACAATGGTGTGCTCTTCATAGAGGAGGAGATGTCCTCACCCGTTACCTTCCCCTGCCACATCGTGGATCCCGATGTCCCAGAGGAGGAAAGGGCTAAAGGTTTTGGCACCCCCGAGTTCTACATGATAGAGGATTTCCTCAAGTCCTTGGAAACAAGGACGCGCCCACCCATAGATGTGATTAGATCCATGGATTTCACCCTCCCCGGGCTCATCGCCCACGAATCCGCCCTCCAAGGTGGGCGCTGGTTGGATGTGCCACTGCTTGAATGGTGAAAGGAGGAGAGCGGGATGGAGACCTTGCTTGTGGGAACAGCCCAGATCGATATAACCCCTCCTGTAGGTACCCCTCTGGCAGGGGGAATCTACCCTCGCACCTCCGTGGGCGTTCACGACCCCCTCTATGTAAAGGTGGTGGTTTTGGAGTCCAAGGGGAAAAGGCTCGCCTATGGCGTCCTCGATCTCTGCGTCCTTCGGAGGGAGGTGATGGACGAGGGGGTAAGGCTGGCAAGCGAATACACGGGTATTCCCGAGGACCATATCTTCTGGGCTACCAGCCATACCCATTCCGGCCCCTATACCATGCCCCTCTTCGGCTATACCGACGATTGCGTGAACAAAGAATGGCTGAAAAACCTGCCAGGGAGGTTCGCGGAATGCGTAGCCAAGGCGGATGAGGCGAAAAGACCCGCCAGGATGAGCCACCTGCGCGCCTACAACTACGCCCTTCCCCTCAATCGTAGGCTTCGCTTTAAGGATGGAAGGGAGATAAACAATTTCCTTTTGGAGAGAGGAGAGGAAAAGTTGCAGTGCATAGGCACCGCAGGCCCTATCGATCCCGAGATAGGGATCCTCGCCTTCGACGACGAGGAGGGAAACCTGCTCGCGGTGCTCTATAACTTCGCCCTCCATCTCACCACCCATTTCGGAGATGCCTTCAGCGCCGACTACCCCTTCGTTGTGGAAAGAAGGGTGAAGGAGGCGTTTGGGGAAGGGGTAGCGGTTCTCTTCATGCCGGGAGCGATGGGGGATATCAACACCTTTAGGAGCATGGAGGAAACAGGGAACATGCTGGCGGACTCCATAATTCCCAAACTCCTCCAAAGAAAGCCACAAGAGGAAGCCCCCTTGCTTGCAGGGGCGAAATGCGAGGTAACGGTTCCCTACCGGGACCTCTTTCTGGACTACGAGCAGAGGATAAGGGATAGCCAATGGCCGGAGGATGTGCAGGAGGTGTTCCGCCAGGAGTTGGAGATAATGAGGAAGCAGGGGATAACCGAGGAAAGGACGCTGATCTCCGCCTGGCGCATTGGGGAGGTGGGATTTGCTGGACTTCCGGGGGAACTCTTCGTCCAATGGGGCTTGAAGATAAAGGAGGAAAGTCCTTTCCCCTGGACCTATCCCGTTGAGTTATGCGGAGATTACCTCGGCTATCTCGTCACCGAGAGCGCTTGGAGGGCAGGGGGCTATGAATCTCTCGTAGCCCGAACCGCCAAACCCTCCCCCGAAGGAGTTGGGGTTATGGTCTCCAAAGCCTTAGACCTCCTCAGGCGCCTCTATTATCAAAGGGATTGACGCTGATACTTCAAAGAAAAGGGATTTGCCCTCTGAAAGTGAAGAAGGATTTCCAAAGAATTTGACAGAACTTAGTTTAAGGAGTAGCATGAAAATAAGGCATAGTAAAGATGGATGGAAGGCTCTATTATAGCGCCAAAGGGATTCGGATATATCAGGATGATTTTTTAACCACTAATTTCGTCGAAGAAGAATCGATCGACTTAATCGTTACCTCTCCCCCCTATAATGTGGACATAAAATATAACTCCTACGATGACAAGATTCCATATGATGTTTACCTCGAGTTCACCGAGAAATGGCTCGAGAAGGCTTACAAGCTTTTAAGGGAAGATGGGCGTTTGTGTCTAAACATTCCCTTAGATAAAAACAAGGGAGGACAGCAAAGCGTATATGCCGATATCGTAAGTATAGCCAAAAAGATCGGTTGGAAATACCATTCCACGATTATTTGGAACGAGCAAAATATATCTAAAAGAACTGCCTGGGGGTCTTGGCTTTCGGCAGCAGCTCCTTATGTGATTGCCCCTGTGGAGATGATAGTCGTTCTATATAAAAAGAGATGGAAGAAAACGAGCGGAACGAGGATATCGGACATCACAAGGGAGGAATTCATAGAATGGACAAATGGGGTATGGAGTTTTATGGGTGAAAGCAAGACAAGGGTAAAGCATCCAGCCCCCTTCCCTGTTGAACTTCCCAAAAGATGTATAAAGTTGTTCTCCTTCGTAGGGGATACCGTGCTTGATCCCTTCTTAGGAAGCGGTTCGACCTTGATTGCGTGTGTTTTGACGAACAGGAAAGGGATAGGTATCGAGATCGATGAAAGATATTGTGAAATTGCAAGGCAAAGGCTCCTACAAGAATCTTACCTATTGATAGAGGAGGCACAAATACAATAAATAATGGACAAACCCTATGCTCGGAGCATAATCTACTCAAGAAAAATTACTCGCAAACAGAATTTGGCAAGAGATTTATTTTAAAATTATGAAGCTCTTGAGAAAAACGATGAAAGGATGGCCAAATTTTGCAAGGAGATCCTCGATGTTTATAAAAAGTACAGGGTCAACAATCATATAAAAGAGGAATGAAACAAAAATGAAAGGAGGTTGGTAGGAATGATGAAGGTTCTGCTTGGGGTTTGCGCCCTATGCTTCATGCTGGGGACCCAGGCGAATGCGGGTATCACGCTTGCCAAGGATGGAAAGGCGCTCCTTCCCATCCTCATCCAACCAGGCGCCACGGAGCCGGAACGCTATTCCGCTGAGGAGCTCGCCAACCATCTCCGCGAGATCACGGGAGCGGTCTTCGAAATAAAGGAAATCCCCGAAGGGCAGGTTCCCAAATCGGGCATCATCATAGGTCCTGGTCATTTGGCTCAAGCGATCTTTCCGGAGGTGGATCTGCCCAAGTTCGGAGGGGAGGAGCTGACCATCCTCACCAAGGGGGATTATCTGCTCTTAGCAGGGGGACGTCCTCGAGGCACCTTATATGCGGTTTATCGTTTCCTCAGCCAGCAGTGCGGGGTGCGTTGGTGGACTCCCTGGGCTACATATATCCCTAAAAAGAAGACACTAACCCTCCCCAATCTCTCCATCCGGGAGAAACCCGCCTTCGAATACCGAGAGCCCTTCTGGTATCCCGCATTTGACGGCGATTGGGCAGCCCGCAACCTCTGCAATGGAAATACCCAGCGTTTGACGCAGAAGCACGGTGGGAAGATCATCTACAAGGGCTTCGTCCATACCTTCTATTGGCTTGTCCCTCCCCAGGAATATTTCGATAAGCATCCCGAATGGTTCAGCTTGATAAATGGAAAACGCCAATGGGAGCATGCCCAACTTTGCTGCACAAATCCCGAATTGCGGGATTTCCTCACGGAGAGGGTAAGGCAATGGTTGAGGGAATCTCCCGAGGCGAGCATAATCTCCATCTCCCAGAACGATTGGGTAGGGAACTGCCAATGTGAGAACTGTCGTGCCCTGGATGAGAGGGAAGGCACTCCTGCTGCCTCGGTTCTGGATATGGTTAACGATATCGCTCAAAGGTTGGAGAAGGAGTTCCCCAATGTTGCTTTCGATACCCTTGCCTATTGGTACACCCGCAAGCCCACAAGGACGATCAAGCCCCGTCCCAATGTGATAATTCGCCTCTGCTCCATCGAATGCAATTTCGCTCAGCCCCTTGACCATCCGAGCAATAAGTCCTTCGCCGACGATATCAGAGGATGGTCGCAACTAACCAATAGGCTCTATATCTGGGATTACACCACCGATTTCGTGAATTATGTCCAGCCCCATCCCAACTGGTTCGTGCTCGGCCCCAACCTCCGCTTCTTCCATAAACACGGCGTGAGGGGCGTCTTCGAGCAGGGTGCCTATCAATCCCATGGGGCGGAGTTCGCCGAGTTGAGGGCTTGGCTCCTCGCCCAACTCCTCTGGAATCCCTATCAGGACGACGAAAAATTGATAGACGAATTCCTTAGGGGCTACTATGGCAAGGCAGCTCCCTACATCAGGCGATATATGGAATTGATGCACGAGTCAGCGAAGGATTATTATCTGGGCTGTTTCACCCCCGCCAATGCTCCTTTCTTCAACTTCGAGACATTGAGCAAAGCGGAGAAACTGTGGCAGCAGGCGGAATCCGCTGTGAAGGACGATCCCCAGATCCTTTGGCGGGTGAGGCAAGCTCATATGCCTGTCTATTATGCCTTCCTCAACAACTGGGCTAAATTGAGGATAGAGTGTGCTCGGGCTGGGGCACAGTGGCCTTTGTCCCTCTCCCGTAAGGAGGTAGCGGAGACCTGGCTTAAAGTGGTGACGGGTCCTGGCCCGGAGGGCTGGACTCCCCTTACCCATGTAAACGAGGGCGGGTTAACTCCCCAGCAGTTCGTCCAACGCTTTTTGACGGAGGAGGCGCTTAAGGAGGAGGCAGAACTAGCTCGGCTACCTCTCCGCATTCCCAAGGAGACCCCTCCTCCCACTGATATCCCCAACTTCGTCCCTGCGAAAGCGATCGAAGTGCAGGAGGACAAGATGAACATCGCCGAGCCGGGGACTTTGGGCAACTATACCGTGGATCGCAAAGCCTCCGATTACTTGGCGGTTTGGATGCCCGGCTGGCACCACGAGTGGGCTTGCTCCATCCCTTGGAAGGCTCTGCCGAATAAGGCGCAAAAGGGGCGCTGGAGGGTCTACGCCCTGATAAGGGTAGCCAAGAAGGAGGGGGTTGACCCCGAAAAGATAGCGATATGGGCGGGAGTGTATAATGGGGAGGAAAAGCAGAACAGGGCGGAGGTAAGGATCCCCATAAAAGAGACGAGCGAGGACGCCTATAAGGCATATCTCTTAGGGGTTGTGGAAGCCCATCCCAACCAATATATCTGGATAGCCCCCGGAGGGGGAGGATTAGAGGCACCCCCTCGCCTTTCCCCCGGGCAAGGAAACATAGAGGGGATCTGGGTGGATAGAGTGTATCTCTTGCCCGCCGAATGAGGAATTCCCATGGTTCGGGGGGCAGTTGCCGTCCTTCTCTGTAGCCTCCTTGCCTTGGGGACGGATTTCGAGATAGTAAGGGATGGGAAGCCTAGAGCGACCATCGTCATCTCCTCCCGTCCAACCCACTCCGCCAGTTTCTCTGCCTGGGAGTTACAATACCACATTCAGAAGATAACCGGTGCCACCCTTCCCGTGGTAACCGATGCCTCACCCGTGAAGGGAAACCTCATCCTCGTGGGAGAAAGCGCCCTAACCCGCAGTTTGGGGCTCTCCTCTCAGGCTCTTAAGGAGCAGGAATACATCATAAAATTCCTCCCCAATGCCCTCGTCCTCATGGGAAAGGACGAGCCCCAAACCTTACCCCTCGTTAAGCTCCACGGCGGTATCCGTTGGGAGCAGGGGCGCTTCGGCAAAGGATTGGCTTTCAACGCCAGGGATACCTATTTTACCGTGGAGGGCTTCCCCTTCTCCGATGAGGAGGGCTCCTTTTCGCTTTGGATCTATCCCTCTGGGGAAAGCCAAGGAGAGGGAACGCTCCTTCGCATTGAGGGTTACGATCCCTGGACCTACCATATCCTCAGTTGGATTCCTCCCGATAGGGTCCGCTACTCCTCCTACGATGGCAAGGATGTTCATAGCATAGAATCGCCTTCCCTTTCCCAGGGCTGGCACCACATACTTGCCACCTACAGCCTCAAGGAGGGGAAGATGCGCCTCTACATCGATGGACAACCCGTGGGGGAAACTTCCTATGCCAAAACCTCCTGTGCGGGCGCGCCATTGAAGGTCGGCGCCTTCCCTCCAAGCCCTGAGGATGTTCGCAATGCCTACGCCGGCATAATAGACGAGATAAGGATCACCAATGCTCCCACTACGCCCAGCGAGACTTTCTCCCAAACTCCTCCCACTCTCGACGAGCACACCGTCCTCCTCATCCATCTCGATGAAGGGCAGGGGATTCCCAAGGCGACGAGCGCCGTGCCCTACCTTACCCCCAATCCGCCTCCCTTCTATGAATATCAAGCACAGGGGACCTCCTATGCGGTGCATGACTTTCTGGAGCGCTTCTGCGATGTCCGCTGGTATTCCCCAGGCGAGCTCGGGATGGTCTATCCCCGGACCAAAACCCTGAAGGTGAAGCCCAAGGATATAAAGCGTCGACCTGCTTTCCTCTGGCGTTCCCTTTGGCCTCCCTTTGCCTTTGGCATCTTGGAGAATCTATGGGGACATCCTACCCCTCAGGAGGTGCAGGTCTTCCTCGCTCGCCTTAAGGCTGGCGGCGAGAAATACGCCTGCAACCATTCCTTCTATGGCTATTACGATCGCTTCCTCAAGACCCACCCCGAGTGGTTCGCCAAGGGTTACGAAGGGCAACCCCCTCAGATGTGCTACTCCAACCCTAACTTCATCAACCAGGTGGTGCAAGATGCGAGGGATTACTTTGATGGGAAGGGCTTACATCCAGGTGCTCAGGCAGCGGGTGATTACTTCGGGCTCGTGCCGATGGATAACAACTCCTGGTGTAAGTGCGAAGAGTGCCAAGCGCAACTCGATCCCACCCAGAGGAACGCGTTCTTCGCCAATGGCTATGCTAGCGATTACATCTTCGGATTCGTAAGCAAAGTGGCAAAAGAGGTGCAGAAGAGCCATCCAGGTAAATTCATCTCCTGCCTCGCTTATTGGGAATACTCCTATTATCCCAAACGAGTGAAGCTACCGCCCAATGTTTCCGTCCAGATGTGCCTCCACATTCGCAACTGGCCCTGGGATCCCCCCATGATGCAGAACGACCTTTCCTTCTACAGGGATTGGGTGACGAAGGAGAAGGGAAGGAGGCTCTTCCTCTGGCTCTATTACTGCTTCCCCGAAGAGGTGGCGATGAACGGTGGCTTCCATTGTTTCCCCGGCTTCTTCGCCCACTTCGCGAGCAAGCAGTTCAAGATGTTCGCCAAGGACGGCATCAGGGGAGTATTCCTCAACGGATTGGGTGAACTTGTGGATACCTATGTAACCCTCAAACTCTTGGACGATCCCAACCTCAATGTGGATGCGCTACTCGATGAGTTCTTCTCCCGCTACTACGGACCGGCGGGTGAGCCCTTGAAGAAGTTTTACAGATTGGTAGAGGAGACATACTGCAATCCCCTGAATTACCCCGAGGAGGTGCGCACGGGAAAGGTCCATGTGCATCAAACCGAGGAGATGGCTTGGGGCTATCTGGGAACTGAGGAGAGAATGAGGAAGTTGGGCGAACTGATGGAGGAAGCCAAGAGGTTAGCAAAGGGAGAGGTAGAAAGGAAAAGGGTGGAGATGTGGGAGGAGGGCATCTGGCGGTATATGGTGGAGGGAAGGGAGAGGTTCTTGAGGAAGAAGGAAGTGGAGGAGAAAAAGAAGGCATACGAGGGAGAGCGCCAAAAATTAATGGGGGAGGAACCCCCATCCCTCCGCATACCGTTCTCTTCCCCTTCCGGTGGCAATCCGGATAAGGTGGATTGGAATGAGGCGGTATCGCTGGGAAGGTGGTGGACGGTGGATGGATACCCCACGGAGAGGAGGATAGAGGGAAAGATAATCCGCGATCGGGAATATCTCTATATCCGTTTGGAGGAAGCTTTGGATACCAAAAACCTCGCCAATAGCCCCGACATCTGGTCGGGGGACGATTGGGAGATATTCCTCTCCGCGGGGAAAAAGCCCCCTTATTATCAGATAGGGGTGGCGCCGGATGGAAGGGTCGCCTCCTTTCTCTACCGGGAGAGGCGAGGCAGGGGAGAGGAGTGGGCTTCCAATGTGAGGGTAACCTCCAAAATGGAGCCCGATAGATGGTTGGTGTTGATCGCCCTCCCATTGTCATCCCTTCCCATTTCTCCCAATGGGGAAGCCTTCGCCAATTTCTATCGGGCATCCTTCACTCAGGATGACCTGCGTATGAGGGAACTCCTCGCCTGGAGCCCCAACTTCGTCCTAGACTTCCACAACCTCGATAGAATGGGGAGGTTGATATTGCAATAGGAGATGACATCCCGAGAGAGAGTTAAGAGGGCGGTTTTGTTCCAGAAGCCAGACAGGGTGCCTTATGATTTGCCCCCTCCTTGGGGTAGCGATTTCCTTTGGGTGGGATGCGATCCCGATCCCGAGTGGCAACCTCGGATAAGCACGCCGACGAGATGGGAGGACGAGTGGGGGTGCATCTGGGAGCGCCTGCCCGGAGACGACAAAACCATGGGGCAGGTGAGGTTCCATCCTTTGGAGGACTATGGGAAACTCGCTACCTACAGATTCCCCAATTACGCGAAGAAGGGAAGGTATGAAAGGGCAAAGCGAGTAGTGGATGAGAACGCAGGGGAGAAGTTCGTCCTCGCTGATATCCCCCTGAGCCTCATCCATAGGCTGGAGTATCTGCGAGGGCATGAAGCCGCCTGGACCGATCCCTATCTTTATCCCAAGGAACTGGATAAACTCCTGGACATGATCTGCGAGATAAGCATGACCGCCATCGAGAGGTTCGCCGAGATAGGGGTGGATGGGATAATCTCCGCCGATGATTGGGGCTTGCAGGATCGGTTGATGGTTAGGCCGGAGATATGGATGGAGGTCTGGCAGCCCAAATATAAGAAGGTCTACTCCTTCGCAAGAAGCAAAGGACTTTTGACCTTCCTCCACAGTTGTGGCTATATCGTGGATATCCTGGAGGGATTGATAGATGCTCAATTGAATGTCATTCAAATGGACCAGCAGGAGAATATGGGAGTGGAGCGGTTGGGCAAGCTTTTCGGGGGGAGGCTTTGCTTTTGGTGCCCCGTGGATATCCAGAATACAATGGTGCGGGGAACGGTAGAGGATGTGAGGAATTACGCCAAGAACCTGATAGACACCTTCGGTAGGTTCAACGGAGGCTTCATCGCCAAGTGGTATCCCTCTCCTCAGGCGGTAGGGCACTCCTGGGAGAAAATAAAGGCGATGGCGGAGGTCTTTGTCGAATACGGCGCCCAGGTGTATAAATGAGGCATGCCATCCAAGAATGATTCCTTATTTAAATTAAATTCCTTGCGTGATAAAAGGAAACTCCACCTTTCCTTTTCTTGTCAAGGGCATCCTGCTTTTCCTTGCTCCTGGTTACCCTATTCCTTTCATCACCATCCTTTCCATGTTAACTTAAGCATTGCTCTCGTGAAGACCAAACAAAAAGCCCAATAAGGCAAAGGTGGGATAATGGCGAAGGGAAAAAGGTTCGACGGGAAGACCCCTGAGACGGCGGAAGAGGTAGGGGTTGTTTTTGGCTCTTTCCTATGCAAAGGATTTTTGAGCATGCCACCATTATAACAAAAAAGTTGCAAGGCATAAGGATGTTGACAGGCAAAACAGGAACCGAGGTAAAATTTGATAGGAAGTGCTCGCGTATGTTATCATTATGGCAATGTTTGCTGAAAAATCTTATGGCGCAAGAAGTTTATTAACGATTTTCGCTCTCCTCTGCCTTCCCCTTTTCCTTTGGGGCGAAACCTTGGAAAAAGCGGAGGGGGTGATCTATGGAAAGGAACTCTTGGATTTCCCCCGTGCTATCGCCCTGGCAAGGGGGAAAACGGTGATCATCGATAAGCCGTTCTACCTCTACTCCGATCTCACCATCCCTCCCCAAGTGGACATCCTCTTTTTAGGTAATGGCAGTTTGGTGAAGAGAAAAAGGGGGAGGATATCCCTCATCATCCGCGCTCCCATCACTGCCCCTCCCCGCCAGATCTTCCGCGATTTTCAACCGGGAGAAGTGATGCTGGAGAACTCCCAGCGCGCCCTCCCCCAATGGTGGGGGGCGAAGGCTAACGATGAAGAGGACGATTCCCTCCCCTTCCAATGCGCAATCGATAGTGGAACGAGCCTTGTCTTTCTCCCCCAGGGGAGATACATCGTTAACAAACCGATAAACATCACCAATAGACCAGCGGGAGGATTGATAATTCAGGGAGAGGGCTTCGCTCATTCCGCCGGCACCATCATCTACGCCAATACGGGAGGCGTCCTCTTCGATACCTCCGGCTCCCAATATATAGAATTCCGCGATTTCTCGGTGGAGGGTGGAGGCAATAATCCTTCCACGATCGCCTTCCTCTTCGCCCGCTCCGCAAAGACGGAATACACCAAATACGCCCAATTCAACTCCCTTACCAATATCCGTGTGCGCCTCCCCTCCCTTCCCACCGCTAACAACGGGAATGGCACCGTGGCGGTATACAACTATGCGAGCGAACTCTGGCGAGCCTGGAACATCTACCTCGTGGCGGACCAACCCCTCGTCTTCACCGGATACAACATCTTCCAGGTGAAATCCCCCTTCACAGATCTCTGGGGAGGTTATCCCTCCATGTCGGAATGCACGGTGGATGGGGCGAGCACCCTTCACGCCTTGGATGGAGCATGCGTGACCGTGGATAATGGCATAGCTATTCGCTTGGTGAACACCTACCTCACGGGAGGAGCCAAGACGGAGGGGCGCCCTCGCTATGCGATAAACCTGAGGGGACCGGGGATGTGGAGTTACGCCTTCACCTTCTCCGGCCACTTCGAATACGACGGAGGGCTTCTTCGCCTGGGGGTGAAGGCAGTGAATTTGAGGCTCTCCGCCACGGGAGGACCTCGCCCTGAGGATGTGCCCATCATCCTCCTCGACGACCCCGTTGCTTCCATATCGGGAGGAGAGATAACCTATACCCATATAGACCCTTCCATATCCCATACCTACCCCTTGATAAAAGCAGGGAAACATTCCGGGATAACGGGGGTGACGATAAACCTTTACCCGGGGCAGAGCATTTCAGCGCCGGAGGGAGAATTTAGGGGCAATATAGTAAAGTGCCTCATGCCCTTCAAACCTAAGATGGAGGTGGATTCCAAGGCGGAATACATCCTCTTGGGAGCGGCGGAATGAACTTCTCGCGTGATAACTCGGTTGCCCTGCCAAAGGCAGGGCAACCTTCTCGTTCGCCGAAGGCGAACGAAAAATAAGCCCCTACTTTCCTTTCCTTGCCTTGTCAAGGATATTCTCCTATCCCGAAAAATTTTAGAGAGATATTGGATGCTTGGAAAAGTGGTGGTTCCCAAAAGACAAGGATTGAAAGGGTGGGGTCTCCCTCCCCGTTGACGGGGAGGGTTGGGGTGGGGTTGAAATGCTTGTTCCAGAAAAAAAGAGGAACGGGGTATAATGCATTTGGGAAAACCACAATATAATCTCGAAAGGAATTGCAGGGCGAGAAGATGTTGATGAGAGGTTCGGGTATCCTATCATTATAGCGATGTTGCCTGAAAAACCTTATGGCGCAAGGAGTCTAATGAAGGAAAATCACATTTGGATAGATGCGGCGAGGTTCGAAAAACAAGGTGGTTGGAGAGTGGATAGCCAGTTCATCGATCAGATGGGCTTCCCCTATCTTATAGCATGCGGATTGGGAAAGCCGGTCGAGGACGCGGAAACGAGGGTGGAGGTTTTAAAAGAGGGAACATATAGGCTTTGGGTGAGGTGCAGGAATTGGCTGAAGGATCACTCGCCCGGCAGGTTTAAGGTCCTCATAAATGGGATGGAATCGCCGGAGTTGGGCAACGCTCCCAGCGAGGAATGGCTCTGGCAATGGGGTGGGGATTTCCCTCTAAAGAAGGGAGAGGTTAAGATAGCCCTGAGGGACCTCACTGGCTACTATGGCAGGTGCTCCTCCCTTCTTCTCACCACCGACCTCGCCCTTCAGCCTCCCAATGATTTGGAAGGAATCAAAGATTTGAGGAAAAGCATCCTGGGGATTCCCTCCCAGCCCAAGTTCCTTGGGGAATACGATGTCGTCGTCGTGGGAGGGGGAGTGGCGGGTTGCGTAGCGGGGTTGGCGAGCGCTCGCAAGGGCGTAAGGACCGCCCTAATACAGAACAGACCCCTCTTGGGGGGAAACGCTAGCGAGGAGATCGGGGTGGAGGTGAACGGCGCAGTGGAAGGAGGTTATTTAAGGGAAACGGGGATAATAGAGGAGTTGAGGAGGGAGAAGGCTTTCAGGCATCTTTCCTGGAGCGAGGTCCTGGAGGAGGCATTGAAAAGGGAGGAAAATTTAACCGTCTTCACAAATCTCCATTTCCTGAGGGCGAAGATGGCGGGTTCCCGAATAGAGGAGATAGAGTTGATGGACACAAGGACGCTGGATATCTTCTCTTTGAGGGGGAGGATCTTCATAGATTGCACGGGCGACGGGGCTTTAGGGGCAAGTGCGGGAGCGGAGTTCAGGATGGGTAGGGAAGGGAGAGAGGAATTCGGAGAGAACGATGCCCCTCCCAAGCGGGACGATATCACGATGAGCGGTTGCCTGCCTTTCTCAACGAAGGATATTGGGCAGGTGGTGGAATTCACTCCCCCTCCCTGGGCTTATGACTTCCCCTCCGATGAGGAATTGCCCCAACGTCCCCACGAGGAGTTCTGGCGGTGGCATTGGTGGATAGAAAGACCGGGAATCATAGATCCCATAAAAGACGCGGAAAGGGCGAGGGATGAGTTGATAAGGATAAACCTCGGCTGGTGGGATCACATAAAGAACCATTGTAAATATAGGGAGAAGGCGAGGAATTATGCGTTGGTGGACCTGTCCATCCTGGAGGGGAAGAGGGAATCCCGCAGGTTGATGGGGGATTATGTGGTGCACCAGAAAGATGTGGAAGAGGGGAGGATGTTCCCCGACCGGGTGGCTTATGCCGGCTGGCCCATAGATGTCCATCATCCGGAGGGGATATTCTCGGGAAGGAAAGGGGAAGGACCCTTCCACATCATTAAGCGGGTGCCGATGTGGAGCATTCCCTTCCGGGCATTGTATTCTAAGAATGTGGAGAACCTCCTTTTTGCGGGGAGGAATATAAGCGTAACCCACATCGCCTTGGGCTCGGTGAGGGTGCAAGCAACGCTGGCGATTTGTGGGCAAGCGGTGGGAACAGCAGGCGCTATGTGCATAAGGTATGGCAAGACGCCAAGGAGGATAGGGGAGGAGCACATCCAGGAGTTGCAGATGCAACTCCTCAGGGACGACTGCTATATCCCGGGGATGGGTTTGGAGGAAAGGGAGAACCTCGCCCAAAGGGCGAAGGTGAGGGTGAGCTCGGAGGAGGAAGGTCATGAAGGGGGAAATATAGTGGATGGGATGAGCCATCCTGAAGGAGGAAGTAGCCATATGTGGATGTCGAAGGAAGGGCTCCCTCAATGGGTGGAATTGAGATGGGAGGAGGAAGTGGAATTCGACGCCCTACATCTCATATTCGACACCAATCTACAACTACCGGAAAGCCGGCTCACCTCGAAAGGAAGGGCGGTTGTGGAGGAATGCGTGAAGGATTACGCCATCTATTATTGGGTTGAGGGAAAGGGATGGGAGGAGTTGCTGAGCGAGGAGGGGAATTACCAAAGATTGAGGGTCCATCGTTTCCCCATGGTGAGGACCAAGGCATTGAAGATAGAGGTTAGGGCGACCAACGGCGCCAAAAGGGCGAGGATATACGAGCTCAGAATTTACCGGGAATTTTAGCGAGCATAGAAGGCGGAAGGAGGGAGTGGGAACCGCAGTGGGCGTAGCGGTGGCGAAACTATTGGAGGCGATAGAGGGGAATTACCACACTGGGAAGAGAGAGGAGCAATCTCGCTCCCTGAAAACCCCTTCGGATTTACCCTCCGAGGCTTGTTACGCTCCTCTCTCTTCCCCTATCAACTTTTTGCCTTTTGTTCCTTTGGAACTATGGTGCCCAGACGAGGTCCCAGTGGCAGATGCGCAATTTGCCGCCGGCGACCATCGGCTTTATCTGGTCCGCCTTATACCACTTGGCGTGTCCGTCCAGGAAGATGAGATTGGAACCACCCACATGGCGAGCGGCTTTGTCAATAGCAGCATTTAGGTCGGTTATTTTAGTGCCCCATCCGCCTACACAGCACTCTATCCCTGGGTTGCTTCCCGCAACGGCGTTGGCGAAGGCTAAGTTGACTACTATTCCGTTAGCCTGGAGATAGGGGGCAACATAACCGTTGCTGGAATCGCCGATAACCACATACTCAGCGGGCGCCTTGATCTCGGCTAATTTAATGGCTCGTTGTCTGCCTTGACACCAGAATGACCCACTTAGAAAGAGATCGCTAATTCCGAAAGCGCATTTCACCCCTGTGCTCGTGTTGCAGGGAACCATAGCGTTTTGGGGTCTCGGATTGGGACCTTGCCAAGGCCAACAGCAAGCAGGCCAGGCGGAGTGGCTGTCTTCCCGCATGCTCGGGCAGCTGTAGACCTGCCAATTCTTCACATAGGGGATAGAGCTGCTCCGTCCAGAACAGCCAGGTTTGTTTACCTCCAGCGCCACTCCAGCAGGGCTTGGGGGAATAGGGGGCGGTTTCATCCCAATCCTGTAGATACATCTGGAGAGCGGTTCCTATCTGCTTTGCGTTGGAGAGGCAGGTGGTCTTCCTTGCTTGTTCCCTTGCTCGGCTGAATACTGGGAAGAGTATGGCGGCGAGGATAGCGATGATAGCTATCACCACCAACAACTCTATCAATGTAAATCCTCTTCTACCCTTTAACATCTCTACCCTTCTATCCTCCTTCCGTTTAGTTTTATCCCTGAAAACCACCCCTTTTGAAGGGTCAGGGACCAACCCTTCTTTTGCTTTCGGCAGGCGGAGTGGACACCCGCCTTACTCTAAGCATCTCAAATCACATCACCACCTTTCTAAAATTTAACTCTACTTCTTTTTCCCTGTCAATACTTTCTTTTTATCAAAATCCTACCAATTCTTGTTTTCCCTGTCAATACTTTCTTTTTATTAAAATCCTACCAATTCCTGTTTTGCTTGTCAATACCCCAGGCTCATCTTTGCAGATCTTACACCAGTCCCTTTCCCTTGTTAATAGCCTTCCGCCTCGCAATTCCTTCTACCCCTCTTCCCTCATCGATTAGAGTCTTTCTTTGCTTTAAAGGAGCTCAAGCGGAGCGTCCTTCAGTGCAATCTGTAGGCGAAGACGCCCTTTTCGCAATGCAGGATTATCTCTCCGCCTTCCTCTCTCAAATCTACCTCTTTGATTACCTCCCCGTTCTCCTTCAAAGCCTGCGCGGCTTTGGGTCTTCCCAATCTCCAGGGCAAAGCATCCCAACGGATTCGCAGAACGAAATCGGGGCTATCGGGCAGAGGCACAACCAGCAGGGCATCGCCATCTATCGTTAGCCTACAGGCGCCGTTCGTCCTCACTCCCCCGAAGTCTATCTCCTTCCCCTCGGGATTCAGCCTCTGGAGAACGGAAACCTCCTGGGATGGTAGGGCTTCCCAGCGAACATTCCTAACTTCCTTCCCTTTTCCCTCCACTACAACCTTTGCCAGCCTGATCCTTCTCGTCCCATCATCGAAGCCCCTCAATTGCTCCCTCCTCCCTGTCTCCGTATTGTATAGCCCAACCCTTAATTCGTATTCGCCTCCCGGAACCTCTGGAGGGATCACTGCCTCCACCGTTGATATCACCGTTCCCTTCCATTGGGTCGTGGGTATGGGAGGCTTATGATCGGCCTGGAACTTGATCTCTCCTTGCCTATCCGTGAAATGAACGAAAATATGCATATCCTCCTTCAAGGGTTCATTTGCATTCCAGCGCAATTTTAGCCTAAACCTCCTATCGCCCAAGTACTCCAGGGATTCCAGATTAACCGAGATGGGTGCCATCCCCACCAGGGGACGGGCGTTTACGAAGAAGTTGGAAGGGGATCTACTCCAGTCCACTATGATGCCGTCCTTCCTCTCGATCCCCGCTTCAACCACCCCCTCCGCCGTGGGTATGCGAGCATAAAAGCCATATTGAGGGAGGACATGCCCTTCCACCCTCCAATCTTCCTCCCCCCTATTCACCCAGACTTCCCCTCCACCTTCCCAAACGATCCTCAGACGATGGATGTCCCCCTCCACGAATTCCACATGCTCCATGTCCTTCAGCGCCAAAGATCTCCCCAAATCGTGGAGGAGGTAATATTTGCGCACCACATCCCTCCCAAACGGCTGGGGCACCATGGAGGGATGTCCCGTCATGACCTCGGTGGAGATATAATCGTCGCTGTAGATCCCGTGGAGGCGAGTATCCAATCCGGAGGCATACCTGTTCTCGTAACCCGCACCGTGAAGGATGAACTTCTTGTGGTGTGCCATATCGAACCAAGGGATACGTTCCGCATCGACAAAGCGAACTCCCCACACATCCGCCCTCATATGGTTGGTCTGCCCCCCATCGAGGTAGCCGATGAGTTGATCGTGACCGCTCTCGGAGATCTGGGGGGCGTTATCGCCCAGGTAATCGCGAATCCAGGCGAAGAGACGCCCCCAAGTGTTGCGAGTGAAGAGACAATCGTAGAATTTGCCATCGTAGGTCCAGTAATCGTAGGGCTTGATGGAGGACCACACATCTATGAAATAGGCAGTGGGACCTATGTTCTCCTTGATTAGATGTAGGTTTCGCTTGAGGAAAGGCTCCACTTTATCCGCCCGCCAGCGATAGGATTGTGCCTTCCGCCCCTCGTTGTACCATGCCCTCACGGGAACACCACCCCAAAAGGCGATGTTTTTGTAGGTGAATCCCTCCGCATCGGGATAGAAATCGATGTAATTGTCGTGGGGAGCGAAAAGGACCCCCGCTTTCCTGCAGGTTTCCACGAGGAATTTGAAATCCTCTAATGTCCCCATCTGTGGGTTGGGGGGATAGATATCGGGCAGGCGGTAGTCGTAGCCCCATCTCTGCCAGTTATGCCAAACGACGAGGGAGTCGGTTAAACCGTAATTGAAGGCTCTTTGGAGGGCGAGTGCGCTTTCCTTGTATCTTCCCCCCCAAAGGTCGAAGACGAATCGTCCCGCTACCTTCTCCACTCCTCCTGCAGGGGAGAGTCCGTTTATCTCCCGCCACACCTTCACCCCCTCCCAAGCATTCCCGCAGGGAATGAGGGAGATGGTTTGCTGGTGGGAAGCGTGGATGGTGTAGTGGTGGACGCTGGGTGTCACTTCCAGATAGGAGGGCACCGCATCCACTCCCTCGACGATGGAGACACCATTTTGGAAGTCGAAGCCAACGAAGGAGGTGGCGAGGGAATGCCCATCGAACCAGAGGTTGAACGCTTGAGGCTCGACCAGCACATTACCATCGCCAGCGTATACCCTGCTCGCCCCCTCGCTCCATCGCCCGAGGGCGATATCCTCCAGGTAAACGACGAGCCAAGGACGGGGGGAAGGGGTATCCTCCAGGCGGAAATTCACGCGCAACGCTCCCCCCTCCACCCAAATCTCGCCCAGGAGGTCGAATTTGCCAAGATAATTCTCGAATTTATGGTGGAAGATAAGGCGTCCTCCCTTGGATTCCTCCTTGACGCCCAGAAAAACAGTGGGGGAACGCCAGTCCTCGAGGGAGTCGCCGAAAACCCTCACCCGGAATCCTTGGAAGAAAAGTTGTTTTCCCTCTCCAACGAAGCCGATGGTGGAATCCAGAAGTCCCCTATTCCCTGGGTATAAGCGGATTTCGTAAGTGGCGCCATGCAACCTTATGCTCCCCAGGGAACGATAGAGGGAATCCGAGGCGGGAGGAAAGGGTTTAGGTTGGGGCTGGGCACCGATAATGAGGGTTGGCTCCCCCCAATAGGATTCATCGCAAGTGGTATCGTTCTTGGGACCAGGATGGGATTCCAGTTGGAGGCGTATGGATTTCCCCGCATAAGGGGAAAGATCCACCTCCCCCTCCACCCAAACCTTGCTATCGGTATGCTTCTCATATAGTATTTGCCCTTCTTCCCCATCCGGGGCATCGAAGGGGAGAACTCGCACCCGGAAGGTGACGCCGTCGCTGGGAGGTTCGTTCCATTCTGGGTGATGGTCCCTTATAGCGTTAGCGAAACGCAGGACGATGGGGCGCTTCTGGGGTAGTTGAAGGGGAAACTCGGCTATGATCGTGCCAACCAATCCGTTGAACCAAGGGGGATGGAGGACTATGGAATCCTTAATCCCACCCCTTTCAACCTCGCGGGAGAATTGGGAATAGGCGCGGGTGCGTTCTTCCGAGCCCTGCCAGCCGACGGGCATAACCTTGGACTTCTCGCCGAATACCCGTATTACCACCCTCCTTATGGGGAAACGCCAAAGGGCGAAGCCACCCTCACTGGGGAGGCTACCTACCTGCCAGGGGAGGGAGATTTTGGGGTGAGCGGGCTCGGGAAAGGAGGTCTCGAATATGAGGATGGGGTGGACGGTATATTTGGTGCCTTGGTAATTGAATTCGACGAGGGCGTGGATGGGATAGTGGGCGTTGTAATTCTCCCTGCCGGAAGTGATGGTGAAGTTCACGCTGGTAGTGCCCTTAGCCTTCAAGGAAAAGGAAGTGGTCGCTGGCTTCACCTGCCAATCGTCTATCACCTTGAAGGTTACCCTTCCCTGGATGCCCTTGTCGCCGTTGTTCTCAAGGACGAGTTTATAGGAAATGGGCTTTCCCATCTCCGAGATCTTGAAGGGACCTTCTATTCGGGCGGTGAGAGGACCCGCTTTATCTATGGGGGGATCGAAGGCGACGGCTTCTCCCACAAGCAAGGAAAGGGTCATAATGCTCAACCCTATGAATCCCCAAAAGCTGCCCATAAACTCTCCTCCTTTTATCTTTTAGGTCGAACTTCGCTTGGATTTTACTATATTATAGATTCCCGAGCAATTATTCAGCCCTCCTTGGGACCGAACACCATCAACTCCAGCACCCTCGTCTTTAGGCTTGTGTAGCGCTTGAAATCCTCGCTCACCATGAACATCCATTTCCCATCGAGATGCCAACCGTCGTTGACCTTCCTGATAACCAACCGCAGGTGCAGGGCTTTCGTGGGCTTGAAGGTGAGCATGGTTGCCCAAGCAGTTACATCCCTCGCTTGGGCTACCGTCCTCCAACTTCTTCCATTCAGGGAAACTTGGATGAGGAAATCCCTTGGCACCGCTCCATCAACCGCTGGCAGAGGGGTCAAAAGCAGGACGCGGTCGATCGTTCTAATCTTGGGGAAGGTGATCTGAAGCCAATCCGGCTGGCTTGGCGATGCCCCCTCGGTATCATCCTCCCAATAAGTGCGCTCTGGTATCCCCGGCGCAGGGTCGCGGGGGAACCATTTCTCATCTATGGCATGCTCCGGGGGATGCTCTTTGGTGAAGGAGGAAGCGGTGGCTTTCGCACCCTGGTTTAGGGATGCGTAATTTATTCCCAAAACAGGAGAAACGACGGATATTCTCTCCCCATGGGGGACGCGGGTATAAAGGACGTAACCATTCAGGGGGAGCAAGGTATGGGTCCTTGTCTTTTGGAGTTTCAGAGGGTTGCCCATGAAATCTATCGCTTCCAGAATACATCCCTTGATCTTGAGGGAGATTGGAAAGTCCAAGGTCCACCAGGCGATGACATCGTATTCCCTTCCCAGAAAGCGCAGGGAATAAACGCCGAATAGCGGTTGTTCAAAGTCGCCAACGCTCAACCCTGCGACCTCTTCGTTCATGACTCGCAACGCCACAGCGCCTGGCTCTAATGTCCCATTCAATCCTTCGCTCGAGCCCATCTCAACCAGATACATCGGCTCAAATCCATGATGGACAGGATAATAATAGAAGTGGCGCTCGTTAGTTATTCCGCAGGCGAGGCTGTTTAGAAATTGCCTCACCACATAGCGGGCGAATTGCTGTTTGCTGACATTATCCCACCAATATCCTTGCTCCGTTTGCCAGAGAGGCTTCCCCTTGGCGAGCTCCTTAAGGTGCTGAAGGTAGAGGGGGTTGCCGAAGAGCTCCCAAGGCTCGCCGGGTCCGTGATAAGTATGGGTTGAAACCCCATCCAAGTATTGCAATGCCCCTTGAGCGACGATGGCTTGCATGAATCGCAGGGTCCAGGGAACAGAGACGCAGGCTGGTCCGAGGATTTGGCAATCGGGATCCGCCCTCTTCGCCCCCTTTGCGAATGGGAGGAGAGCCCTGCGGATGTAATCCTCGGGCGAGAAACGGAAGTTCGGCTCGTTTTCCACTTCCCAGACCTTGCACTTATCCTTGTATCGGCTCACCATTTCGTAGGCGATCTGCTCGTAGTCCTCTTCCCCACACCATTCGGGCATTATCGCTTGGAAGAACCAATTCACTCCCCAGTGCTTCGCTTCCGAACTCGCCTCCTCCATAACGCGGTCCAATGCCCCCCAATTCGCCTTCCCTCTTTCCGGGAAGAAGTTGGCGAGGTTGTGGCTTTCCCGGTTGCACTTCATGCCCAACAGTGCGATGTAGCCATAATCGGAGATCGCCTCCCCCTGTTTTGGGCGTTCGGGAAAGGCGGGATGTTTCCTCACCACCGCGAAGCGGGTGCGAAACTCCGATGGCAATGTATTGCCTCCTTCCAAGCGAAAAAGGACGCTAAACCAACCGCTTTCTTTCACATTGAGGGTTACCGAAACAGCTCTTTCCGCCATGGCTTGGGAACTTTCAAAAATCCTGCTTCCCTCTCCGACGATCCTGTTCCAGAAATCGCTGATTATCCAACTCACCTTCCACTGCTTCGCCAATTTTAGCCTGTCCAAGGTTTCCTCCGTGAATTTGAGGGTGAAGCGGATGGGCTCCTGGGAGTAGAAGAGATGGGAGAATGCCTCTCCCACGGGGACAAAGGCAGGGGCGGGTTGCAGTTGCTTCCCCGGAGGGGACTCCATCTCGAAATAAATGCGCATTGTCTTATCGCTTTCCAAGAGGTTTCGCCGGTAGGTTAAACCCCTGAAACTGCCTATCTCGTCAAGGTTGAAGGGAGCGCCCCAGCCATCATGCCAGAACAGGACCTTTGCCCCATTGCGGAGGTATAGCCTTGCCCGCTGAACCCTCGCCAAGCCAACCATGGGAGTTGCTCTTATCTCCCCTCGGTCGAGGTACTGGATCGCCTCCGCACCCGTAACGGTGTTGTTCTGGAGATTCTCCACCCCGATTACATCTTTGGAGAGCGAAATCTGCCAGGATTGGAAGTTCTTGAGGCGATGGAGCAGGGTAATCGCGATTCGTTTTTCCCCGAATTGATATCTTATCTCCCCTTCTCCCCGCTCGCTTCGCAACGAAACTCGCAATTCCTTCCCATCGCTACTTTTTTCCCTTTGCTCGAGCGTCCAGTTAGTGCCCGGGCAGAACTCCAAGGGACCACCAAGGACATCTACATCGGAAATGCGGAGGGAGGACAACATTCCCTCATCGTTGATAATCGCTTTATATCCCTGCCCTCTGAATTCCTCCTGGCAGTAGCAATAAGCACCTAAAAACAAGATCAGCACTATGAGGAGCGATTTCCTCATCAAACTCAGACGCTTCATTTCCTCATCCTTTTTAGGATCAAATTTGGTATTCGTCAATCAAAGTCAAACCCTCGGTTTACGAAATCCCGCTGGCATTCCTTTAACATAAGGGGGGCAAGCCTTAAGGCTTGCCCCCTCCCTTCCTCCCTTACGAGACCATTGGCTAACGAAGAGCATTAAGTGTGCACCAAGCCCCGGTCCAGTTTATATCCCCCTTCCAATTGTAATTAGCAAAAGCAATGTCCGCGTTTATCATCTCCGGTGTAAAGATCGAAGAGGCCACCGTTCATCAGGTCCTCATGATAGCCATAGTTGCATCTTATATTATCCTGAGTCCTACCGAGCTGACCTGGATAACAATAAGTGGGCCACCTCCATTCTTCACGAACGCTTGAGCATCGAAAAACTCCTTCATTCTTAACATAAGGCATGATCTGCCCCGTCCAGAACAGACCGCCAGGTGGGATAATTGGGACCATCATTTGATTCGATACTTTCAAATCACATCACCACTCGAAAAAAGGAGGCGAAGCCAAACTCCTCTTGGGGGAAGAGAAAAAGCGGCGGTATCATTTTAGGCAAAACGATAAAAACCCTATGGAGCAGTAGGGCACGATCAACCTCTTAAATATTTTGTGGAGAATTGGGTTCAAGGCAAGCATGGGTCTAATATGTTATGGAATTCTTGAATCTCTTGCCTTTGTATTTCGGAGGAGGTTATCATTGAGAAAAAACAAGGGAGGTAGAAGGATTGCCGAGGATCGTTTCCATCGGGGAGATTCTGGTGGAAATCATGCGAAAGGATGTGGGAGTTTCCTTGGGGGAAGTAGGAGAGTTCGTGGGACCCTTCCCTTCCGGGGCGCCTGCCATTTTTGCGGATTGCGTGGCTCGCCTGGGAGGAAATGTAGGCTTCATAGGTGCGGTTGGTAAGGACGATTTCGGTAAGGTGTGCCGGGAGAGGTTGGAGAGGGACGGGGTGGAGATATCCCATCTTAAGGTGGTGGAGGAAAAGACCACCGCCTGTGCCTTCATAGCCTATTACGAATGTGGTGGGCGAACCTTCATCTTCCATATCCGAGACACCGCTGCGGATACGCTCACCCCGGAGGATATAGACGAGGAATATCTGAAGGATACCGAGATAATCCATATCTGCGGGTCAGCGCTCTCGGTGAGCAGAAGGATGAGGGAAGCCTGCCTTAAGGCAGCGAGGATAGTGAAGGAGAAGGGAGGGAAGGTCTTCTTCGACCCCAACATACGCCCCGAGATACTGCCCATCGAGGAGATAAAAAGGATCGTGAAGCCCATCTATGAGATCTGCGATGTCTTCCTGCCCTCAGGGGAAGAGGCAGGGCTCATAACGGGTATAGAGGACCCCTATCGCGCCTGCAGAAGATTGGCGAAGAGGATGGAGTTGGTGATCTTGAAGGAAGGGGGAAAAGGATGCACCGCCTTCACTAGGCAAGGGGAGTGTTCCATACCTGCCTTCAGGGTGGAAGTTGTTGATCCTACGGGAGCGGGGGACTGCTTTGCAGGAGCTATAGCAGTGGGGATGTTGGAGGGGATGGGGCTTATGGAGCTTTTACGCTTTGCCAACGCGGTCTCCGCTCTATCCATAACTAAGAAAGGACCGATGGAAGGAGCGCCAACGCGGGAGGAGGTGGAGAGGTTCATCTATAATAATGGCCACTCCACCTAATTCTTTGATAGTAAAGTTAAAGAGGTGAGGAAGATGAAAAGAGGAGCATCGGTTTTGGGGCTTTTAATCTTCTCTTTACTGGCTTATCCCGTTGTCCTTCAACGGGTGCCGGAGTTGGTGCCGGGGAGGATATCCCAACCTCCCAAGGTGGATGGCTCGCTGGACGATCCCTGTTGGCAGAGCCTTGCCTGGCATAGTCTCTCCCAGGCTCTGAGAGGGGAGCCCGCGGGGGAGGTAGCTTTCGCCATCGGCTATGATGAGAAAAACCTCTACATAGCGGTAAGGGTGAAGGAAAGCCAACCAACGGTGAATCATAGGGAAAACGAGAGCAACATATGGGAGGATTCCTGTATAGAGGTCTTCCTGGGGCATCCCCTGCCGGGGATCCCCTTAAGGACCTATCGCCACTATATCCTTAACGCGGAAGGATATAGGATGGACGAGATAGCTTCTGAGGGGGCAGGAAGTTGGAACGGCAATTGGGAGGGGAAGGTAGGAAGAGGGGGGGAATATTGGACGGCGGAGATTAGGATCCCTGCGGGGGACATGGAGCTTTCCTCCTTCAAGGAAGGGATGGTGCTTTCCTTAAATCTCACCGCGCAGGTATTCCATCCCACGAATAAATTGCTCAGTTTCGCCCCGGTGGAGGGGACCTTCCATTGTCCCAAGTCCTTCGTTCCCCTCATTATAGGTGAAAAGCCCCCCTTCCAACGGGAATCCATTTTGGTGATCAGGGGTTACTCCCAAGCAACCCCTTTCAATGTTTCCCTTCCCGAAGAAAGCAAGTGGGAGGCGTTCATCAGGGGGTTTAAGGCGGTATCCCAGTTAAAGCCAGGTTCTTACGGGGTGGACATCTTTCAAAAAAGGATTTTGGTAGCCCGCTATGCCCTTAAGGTCCCTTGGTTCTCCAAGGAAGGAATCGGGGAGGTTTTGGGTGAGAATTCGTCCCTTCTCGTTTGGACCGCCGATCCCATGCGCAAGATCTTCAAGGAGCAAAAGCCTCCCGCACAGAGGGGAAGCGCTATAAGGATGCTGGGCGCCAAGGGGGAATGGGAGATGGCGCAGGTGATCTTCACCCCCCTCCAGGATATAGATGCCTTCTCCCTCCGGGTTACCAACCTACAGGGGCCGGGGACGATACCCGCCTCCCGAGTGAGGATCTACAAGGTGGAGTATGTCCCAATAACCATTCCCACCGACCCCGATGGCGAACCGGGGGATTATCCCGATCCTTTGGTGGAGGTGAAGGGAAGCCTGAATTTGGAGGGGGGAATCAACCATCCTTTCATCTTGGATCTCTTAATCCCTCCTAACGCCAAGGCGGGAACCTATAAGGGCAAAGTGGAGGCTTACTCCAAGGGGAAGAAGTTGATAGAGGTGCCCATCGAACTTAGGGTGCTCAACTTCTCCCTGCCCCAAAAGCCCAAGGATTTCCATCTCCATACTGCCTACGGGATGAATGTCAATCTGGAATACCATAAAGCGAGCCCTCAGGATCTGGAGAAGATCTTTCCCTATTACCTTCAAATGCTCGCCGAGCATCACATCAGCCCCTACGATCCTTTCCTCCGTAAGGTGAAGTATAATCTCCAGGGGGAAAGTTGGGAGGTTTCCAACGGGGAGCTCTCCCTCACATTCCCCACCACCGGCGCTACCATCGCTACCCTCTCCCAGAAGGGCTCGGTTATGGGGACCCTTTCCTTCTGCCTCGATGCGAGGGAGAAGGAAACGGTGAGTTGGCCTGGGTTGGAAAGGGTGAAGCCCGAGGTAGTGCTCCAAGGACCGTTGCGCTGTAAGGTGAGGGTGAAGGGGGAAAAGTTATCCTCCTCTCTTGCCCAAAGGAGGTATGAGGTGCTGGAGGAGATAGAAGTATTCAGGGGGCAAAAATGGTTCACTCGCAGGCTACTGACCCTTCGCTCCACGGATGATAATCCCTACTTCGTGCCCCTTTATTTCCTCCTCCTTTCGCCCAGCGATGCGGGAGCGGAGGCAGTGAACGGGGAAGGATGGGGGATGTGGCGTACCGAGGAGGGGATTTTGGGTGCCCTGGAGACGAAACAGGGGGATTTCAACTTCGCCCTGCGAAGGGATGAGGGGGGTGGTTTCCACGGCGATGTGACGCGAACGGTGAACCTTGAGATGGAGAAGGGGAAGGGGCTGGATTCGCCCCAGCCTGCCCTCGTGGTCTTCTGCGGAAAAGGAGAGGATCAGGGCGCCCTTCTTACTTTAAAGGAAAAATTAACCCATCCCCTCGATGTCTCCTTGGAAAGGGAGGGGGATTCCCTCCTCATAAGGATAAAGGAAACGAGGGGGATAGCCAGGAAGGAGGAGCCCTTGGTCGTCCTTCTACCCGAGGGAATAAATTGGCGGTTCATTGGGGTTTGGGACGGCGCTAAGGAGGTTCCCTCTCAACTGGACGGGAGGGAGTTGACGCTCCTCGTGGATGTCCCCGCCAATGGCGAGAAGGTGTTGAGGGCGAGGGAAGCGAAGAGCCCTTGGAAAGGAGAAGGTATAAGGGCAAAGAGGAAACCTCCCAAGGTGGAAGTGGATTTCTCCGCCTTCGAGGGCTCAGCGAAATATGCCTTGGACCACATCGGCTTCTCCGATTATAACCTCACCGGTGTGCTGGACATGGGATGGCTGTGGCGTTGGGAGGGCATCTCCGAGGAGGAGGCGAAACTATACGAGGAGTTGGGGCGAAAGGTGGAGGATTTCCTGGGCAAGAGGGGCTGGCTTAAGAGGACTTACTGCTACTGGCTCGATGAGCCGGAAGAATCCGCCTATCCCTTCGTCATAGGGGGGATGAAGCTCCTGAAGAGGACATTCCCCCATGTGCGAAGGCTCCTTACCGAACAGCCCGAGCCTCCCCTCTACGGTTATGTTGACCTTTGGGTCCCCGTATTCCATCTTTACGACCAAAAGAGGTGCCAAGAACGGCAGAGGAAGAGAGAGGAGGTTTGGTGGTATGTCTGCTGTGCACCTCGGCATCCCTATCCCAATAACTTCATAGATTACCCCGGCATAGAGCACAGGATTCGGCTTTGGATGAACTGGAAATACAATGTTACCGGTGATCTCTACTGGTCCACTACTTATTGGCATAAGAACCCTTGGCGCACCCCCATGTCCTACACTCCCGATGACAGGGGAATGTGGGGCAACGGCGATGGCTATCTCCTCTATCCCCCCGAGAGAGGAGAGCCTAAGGGGAAGGTCCTAACGGGACCCCTTCCTTCCCTTAGGATAAAGTTGATCCGGGAAGGCATCGAGGATGCGGAGTACCTCTGGATGTTGGAGGAAAGGGTGAAGGGAATGGCGAATCCTCCCAAGGAGGCGATAAACGCTTTGGAGGAGGCGAGAGGGCTCGTTAGGAGTCAAACGGATTTCGAGACCTCGCCGGAGCGCCTCCAGGAGGTTAGGAGGAAGGTAGGGCTAGCTTTGGAGAAGCTCATTTCCCGTTGATTTGAAGGAGGGTTATCTCGGGAGGGCAAAAGAGGCGGAAGGGCAAACGGCTGGTGCCTATTCCTCGGGAGATGTAAAGGTAGAGATGACCGAATTTGAATAGCCCGCTGGCATATCTCCTGCCCAATTTACTGCGGGTGATGAGGGGTCCCAAGAGAGGGAGGACGATCTGCCCTCCATGGGTATGCCCGCTGAGGACTAAATCCACCTTCCTCCACTCCCCGGGTAAAAGCAGTACGCTGGGGCGATGGGATAGAAGAACGGAGATATCGCCATAGGGTAAGCGGTGAAGAAGGCTGGAAACCCTCTTTGGTGGTTCGGACACCCCGGTAAGGATGATGCTTTGGCTTCCACTATGAATAACCTGGAAGATATCTTTGAGCACATAAACCCCTGCGCTTTTGAGTATGGGTAGATCGAGTTCCTCCCTTTCGTTGTTGCCTAAAACGGCGAATTTTCCCAAAGGAGGGTTCAAGCGTCTCAAAAATTCCCGAAAACTTTTTACCCTATTCGCCCTATAACCCTCTAAGTAATCGCCGAGGAGAAGGCAGATGTCGAATTCCTCCTTCTCTATGAGAGGGTAAAGGGCGGAGTAACTCTCCCCCCTCCAATGCAAGTCCGCCAAAAGGAGAAGCCGAAGGCTTTCCCCCCTCCAGCGGGGAAGGTTAATGCTCACCCGCTCTATCCTTATCCCCTTTAGCGCGAAGGAAAGGTGTAACACCCGGTGGGTTTTACTCCGTGGTCTTCCTCAGCAATTGGCGAAGTTCCGTGGGATTGGGAGAAGCGGAAAGAGCTTCCTCGAGCGTGACCCATCCTTTGGTATAGAGATTGGCTATAGATTGGTTCATCGTTATCATCCCGAAGTGGGTGCCTTCCTTTATGGAAGCGTAAAGTTCGGTGGTGCGCCCCTCCTCGATGAGCTTCTTCACGGTGGGGGAGGAGGTCATTATCTCCACCGCGGGCACGCGCCCTTGCCCGGAAGCGTGCCTCAGGAGCCTCTGAGCGATCACGCTCACCAAGGTGTTGGACAATTGTTCATAGATCGCGGAGCTCTCGTGAGGGGGGAAACTGTGGACTATGCGGTCTATGGCGGAGGGAGCGGTAATGGTATGGAGGGAGGTGAGGACGAGATGCCCCATCTCCGCTGCCATCATGGCTATGCTCATCGTTTCCGCGTCCCTCATCTCCCCGATCATTATCACATCAGGGGTTTCCCGCAGGGCGTTTTTGAGAGCCTGGGCGTAGGAAAGGGTGTCCTTACCCACCTCCCTCTGGCAGATGACCGCCTTCTTGTCCTCGAATACATATTCTATGGGATCCTCTATGGTGATGATATGTGCCTCCCTCGTTTGATTTATGTGCTCTATCATCGCTGCGATGGTAGTGGATTTGCCCGATCCGGTGGGACCGGTCACGATTATCAATCCCTGAGGGTAAGAGGCGAGGGTCTTCAAGAAGGGAGGAAGGAGCAATTGCTCTATGGTGGGTATCTTAAGGGGAATGAGGCGCATAGTTATGGCGATGCTCCCCTTCTGTAGAAAGAGATTAGCCCTCACCCTCGCTATATCGGGTAGGGTGAAGACCAGGTCCAATTCCTCTCCCCTGTTGAGGCGTCCCAATCTCTCCTCCGCTAATCCCTTCGTCACATCCGGCGCTTTCTCGGGATCCCTGAATTGGAGGAGGTAATCCCGCGTAGCGCTGTAGGCGATGTTCTGGGCGATCTCCAGCATATCCTCTTGATACAGGACATCGAAATCGTCCATGGGGCGGAGATTGCCATCCACCCTCATCACGGGCTTATTGCCCACCTTCAGGATAATATCAGAAGCGCGATTTTGGACTCCTTTCTGCACCATTTCATATAATTCCGCCATCTTGTGCTAACACCTCCTTGGCTTTTTGAACTTGGGCAGTAACCGCTACTTCGCCCGTGCCTCCGGGGAAGTTCCTCCTCGTGAGGTAGGATTCCAAGGAAAGGCATCGATAAATGTCATCCTCAAACAAGGGGGAAAACCTCTTCCATTCCTCGAGATCCAGTTCCTTCAACTTTTTCCCCTGCTCTAAAGCATAGGAGATAACCTGCCCCACGATCCGATGGGCTTTGCGGAAGGGAGTTCCTTTCTTTAAAAGATAATCCGCTATATCCACGGCGAAGAGATAATCGTCCACGCTTTCCTCCATCCTTTCCCTATTGAAGGAAAGGTTCTCCAAGATCTTTCTCATAGCATGGAGGGAGGATTTTAGGGTGTCAACCGCATCGAAAAGGAAACTCTTGTCCTCCTGCAGGTCTATGTTGTAGGCGAGAGGCAACCCCTTTAGGACGGTGAACAGGGAAACGAAATTGCCGAGCATTCTTCCCGCCTTTGCCCTTATTAATTCTGCGGAATCGGGGTTTTTCTTATGGGGCATGATGCTGGAACCGGTGCAAACCGCATCGGCGAGTTGAACGAATGCGAACTCCTGAGTGGACCAAAGGACGATCTCATTGGCGAGGCGAGAGAGGTGAAGGAAGGAGATGCAGGCATCGGCGAGGAACTCCAGGACGAAGTCGCGATCGGAGACGGCGTCGAGGGAATTCTCAAAAACCTTACTGAAGCCCAACTCCTGAGCGATCACCTGAGGATCCAATTCTACCCCTGCCAGAGCACCTGCTCCTTGGGGGGAAACATCCACCCTTTTATAGGCATCCTTTAACCTCTCCTTATCCCTCTGGAGCATCCAGAAGTAGGCAAGGAGGTGATGGGAAAGAAGGACGGGCTGGGCGTGTTGGAGGTGGGTATAGCCGGGAAGGACATGATCCTTGTGCGCTTCCGCCAAGGAGAGGAGAACGGTTTGGAGGGCGTGGATCGCCTCCACTATCTCCTTTATCTCCTCCTTTAGGAAAAGGCGCATATCGCAGGCTATCTGATCGTTGCGGGAACGAGCATAGCGCAGGAATCCCGCTTCTTCCCCCACCCGCTCGTAAAGCCAATTCTCAAGGAGGGTATGCACATCCTCCGCTTCATCGCCTTTTATCTCTATCTCCCCCTTCTTTATTCCCTCCTCGAGCTTCTCCAATGCGTTCAGGATCTTCCCTTCTAATTCCTCGCTTATTATCCCCGCTTTTCTCAAAGCCTTTGCATGTGCTTTCGTGGATAGAATGTCGTAGAGGATGAGCCTTCTATCCACGGGAAGGGAGGAAAGAAATTCCTCAATAAGAGGGTTTAGGGGTTCCTTAAATCTGCCCCCCCATAACTTCAACTCTTCTGCCTCCTCTCCATCTTGTAGGGAAGCCCCCATAGCCTCACGAAGCCCTCCGCCAACCTCTGGTCGAATATATCCCCTTCCCCGTAAGTAGCTAAGGAAAGGTCATATAAGCTATAGGGGGAGGAGCGCCCTACGGGCTGGCAAGTCCCCTTGTATAGTTTGAGCCTCACCTTGCCCGATACGAATTTCTCTGCTTCCTCTACGAAGGCATCCATGCTTTCCCTCAGATGGGAGAACCAAAGACCATAGTATACGATCTCCGCGTATTTGGTATCTATTTGACTTTGCTTGAAATGGAGGAGTTCCCTGCTCATGGTGAGCCCCTCCAGGTCCTTGTGGGCAGTTATGAGGAGGGTGGCAGCGGGAGCTTCATATACCTCCCTTGACTTTATGCCCACCAATCTATTCTCCACCATGTCTATCCTGCCCACCCCATGCCTTCCAGCGATCTCGTTCAAAAGGGAGATCAAATTGTGGGGAGGCAACTTCTTCCCATTCACCCCCACCGGCTCCCCCTTCTCGAACTCTATCTCCACATATTCCCCTTCCTCGGGGGCTTCCTTGGGAGAAATAGTCCACTCGAAGATATCCTCGGGGGGCTCTGCGGAGGGGTCCTCGAGGATTCCGCATTCTATCGACCGCCCCCAGAGGTTCACATCTATGGAATAGGGCTTTTCCTTCTTAGCGGGCACGGGTATCCCCTTCTCCCGGGCGTACTCCATCTCCTCTTCCCTCGAAAGCCCCCACTCCCTCACGGGAGCGATGATCCTCAGATCGGGGGCCAAAGCCATGAAGGATACCTCGAAGCGCACCTGATCGTTCCCCTTTCCGGTGGAACCGTGGGCAACCGCCTGTGCTTTCTCCTGCCTCGCTATCTCGACCACCTTCTGGGCGATGAGGGGGCGGGAAAGGGCAGCGGATAGGGGGTAGTGTCCTTCGTAAAGGGCGTTCGCCTTTAGCGCCCGGAAGGCGAATTCCTTAGCGAATTCCTCCCGGGCATCTACAACATAACTTGCCACTGCTCCTATCTTAAGGGCGCGCTCTCTGATCTCCTCGTAGTTCTTCTCCTCTCCCACATCCACAGCCACTGCTATGACATCCATACCGTATTTCTCCTGTAACCATTTTATGGCCACCGAGGTATCTAACCCGCCGGAATAGGCTAAGACAACCTTCTCCTTCAATTTAACAACCTCCTTTTATAACTCTTAAATTATAAAGCTTTTTCCTCTTCATATCAACAAACGCTCGGGAAAGATACCCTTGTCAGCGAATATGCCCCTTATTTCATTTGAGGGAGGAGGTCCTAAAGACGGAGGAATACAACCGAAAATTCGTCATTTTGACACACAAATGACATATTAAACTTCTAAACTTGAGAAAATTGCTCCAAAAGGAGGTAGAAAGAAGATGAGGCGTTTGCTCTTGTTAGTCCTCCTTGTTGGGATTGGCTTATGTTTAGCCCAGGAAGAGGTAGAGATTCCCGAGTTGGCGGTGGAGGTGCAGGTGGAAGCGGAGAAGGAGAAGCCGGCACAGGTGGTGGAGGTTCCGGTGGAGAAGATAGAGAAGATGGTGAATGTGCAGTCTATACCCGATGTATTGAAGAGGCAAGCGGGAACGGAATCCGCTGTAGGCGCCGCCCTTTGCGCTACCATGCCCATCGTGCGGGGCAACGATTCCAAATGGACCCAGGTTCTCCTGGAGGGGGCGATCCTATCCCCCATCGGTAGACCGTTTGTCCTCAATATGATGCCACTCACCGCCATAGAGAAGGTAGAGCTGGTAAAAGGACCAGCCCCACCTCAATATCCCGGCTCGACCATTGGTGGGCTCGTTTTGCTCACCATGAAGAGCGGTGACAAATACCCTGGCGGGGACGCTCGCCTCACCTTCGGTAGCTACGGCAGGCAGACCTACGAGGTTTGGTCGGGTGGTGGTGATGAGGAGCAGAACTATTTTGTGGCGGTGAACCGTAATCTCCACACCGGTTGGCTACCTCATCAACGCCAAAACCTCACGGAGGTCTCCCTTAAACTACAATTCTCCCCCGATCCTACCTCTAAGGTTTCCCTCCTGGGGACATCTTTAAACGGCATCATCTGGGGGTACAGACCGTTGGGTCCCAATCCCTTTGGCAGTTGGGAGGCGGAATGGACCATCCATTCTCGTGCCACCTCCGCCATCACCTATACTAAGCGGTTGACCGATAAAACCGACTACATGCTCCGCATAACCCCCTACTCCTTCTCCGGCGACCAAGTCTGGCAGAAATATTCCAAGGCTACAGGGCAAGTACAGCCAGTCTTTATGCCTTGGCGCTATGCCCTCCTGAAGACGGAATTCCAATACAATATTCGTCCTAATCCAAACAGCATTTGGACCTGGGGAATGGGTTATCAGAGAGATCGTTTCCGCACACCAGGTGAATTGGATGTGAAATACATGGGGAATATCCCTGACGATAAGTGGAAGAAATACATCCAAACCTTCAGATGGGCTTTCCTTCAAAATACCTTCATCAATAGCAAGCGCCAACTCTTCACCTTAGCCCTGCGCTTTGATGATGCCAGCCCGGGCAAGACGATAATATCCCCCTTCCTGAGCAGCCGCCTTCCCATAGACCAATCCACTAACTTGAGGATTGCTGTTACCAAGAACAGGAGGTTCGCCGATCTCAACGAACTTTATGGCGAGGGGATGTGGGTGGGAAATATCAATTTGAAACCCGAGACCGGTTGGACATATCAGGTGGATTGGGAAAAGAAAATGGGCGATAAGGGCACCCTCACCCTTTCCCTCTATCACACAAAATTGGACAATGTCATAGGCGCAGATCAGAACAATGTCTTCCAGAACATAGGGAGGGCACGCCTCAGAGGTTTGGAGTGTGAGTATGAGAGGGCAACCCCCTGGGGCTCTTGGTGGTATGCCTACACTTTCCTCGATGCTAAGGATTTGGTGCAAAATCGTCCCCTTATCGTGGTCTTCCGCACCGCCATGCCCAAGCATTCCTTGAAGACAGGGGTTACGATAAACGATAAAAACGGACTTAACTATGATTTAGAACTGTTGATGTATGGACCGCGCAGGACCGATGTGGATAAGCCCACATTCGTGGGGGATCCTTGGAATGTCACGGTGCCACCGCAAATCGGAGGCTACGCAGTAGTAAATTTGAAAATCGAGAAGCAGTTCAGCCAGGATAGGTCATTTACCCTCGCGGTGGAGAACCTCTTTGATAAAGAATATCAGGATCTCCTCTTTTACCCAAGGGCAGGGCGCTGGGTGAGCGTTACTTTCTCCCAGAAGTTTTAAATCAAAAGGGGGGCAGGCTTAAGCCTGCCCCCCTTCTTATTTCCTCTTCTCTATCCTCTCCACCTTCCACTCCGCATTCCTCCACCCTCTAACCTCCGCCTCGATCCTCCCGGGGCAATCCTCACCTTTACAGCCATAGATGACCAGATCCTTTCCCTCCTCCTGGTAAACCTCCCCTGCCTTTACCTCCTTCCCCACATCCTTCCATATATCGGGATGCTGCCTTCCCCCTTCGTCCTTCCAGAAGAGGTAGTGGAAATCCTCTCGGGAGATGAGAAGCCCTCCAAAGCAACCTTTCAATTGGGGATCATACCAAGAGGCGCCTGGCGAAGCCTTGTAATAGGCGGGAACAACCTCCTCCTTCTCATGGATGTAGCACCATCTTCGAGGGGTGCTGTTCGGCTCATCGTCATCTGAGCTCCCTCCTATGTTGGAGGGAAGATAATGGAAGTAAGCGCCAAATTTCCAAGCGTTCTGGGAGGTATTCCTTAGCCAGAGGAAGCGTCCCAAGAACCAGGGCTTTCCGGAAAGTATGGTGAGGCGATAGGCGACCTCGTAATTTTGAGGTCTTGCCCTCAAGGGAGCGAATACCCCCTTCTCCCCTACCTCCGTTATCGCCTCGCCCCCATCGAAACCCGCGGTTATATCCACGATCGTCCTTAAAGTGCCCTGTCTTACCTTCACATCTTTTATTTTATTGGGAGCAACCCAGAGGAATTGGGCTAATTCCTGCCTCACCAAGGCTTGATATCTCCCCAACTCCAAATCCCCGATGAAGATCTCGTCAACCAAGTCGCCGTCATCCTCCCTCTTCACCAATCTCAAAACGCCGTTATCTATCTCGAACTTGTTGCCATTCAGGGAAACCTTGACCTGCGATGGGAAAGGCATAGAAGGAGGTTGGGAAGTGGGGTAAACGAAAAGGGAGAGGGCGGTGTAGGGCGGGACCTCGGGCAAGAGGAGGAGAAGTTCTTTGGTATCCGGGTCGTATTCGGAGGGCACCAAATTTCCCCTCTCATCGGCGACGAGGAGGGATGCCCCTCTATATTGGGAAGGCAGGTGCTTGCCTAAATCTATCGAGAGGGGGATATCCCTTACGCTGGCGGGGCCTTCGTTGGCGATAATGAGGGGGAGTCGCCACTCGCCATCCAGCCAACTGCTACCCTTCTGATAGAAGATCCCTTTAGCGGAGGCTATCTTCAAGCCCTTCCATCTCGCTTCCACATAAACGAGGTAGGCGGAGGCGGAAGGAGGGGAGAAGGGCAGGGTTTCCCTCTCCTTCACCAGTAGCCTTCTCGCTTCCTTTTGTCCGTTGATGAAGAAGCTTACCTCCACATAATCCGGCTTTCCGCTGTTCTTGAGGATTACCCTATCCTTTTGGACCTCCAGGGAGAGGTTGGGCATCTCCCTCGCGTGGATGGGATAGACCAAGGGGTTAAGTTGGGAAGCGGTCTTCACAAGCAAGGGGTAGGGCTCGTCCTCTCCATTAACCAAGCCATAATTCGTGTTTTCGGGGAAGGTGGTGGATATGCCCTCCTTGGGCTCATCCACCCACATGAAGTAGTGGGAGCCCACCATGAAGGGAAGGCGAAAGAGGAGGGTTTGGAAGATGGAGAAGGCTTTCGCCCTTTCCTCTTGGGTGGCGAAGCGTTGCCCCGCTCCATGGGTGCAGGGTAGTCCGCTATCCAGGGCGGGGAAGGACCACTCGGTTAGCATGAACGGCTTGTTGGTTTCCTTATAACGCTCCCAAAGCATCTTCTCCACATCGAGCACTTCCTCCTTCTCTAGATCAACGAAGGGATACATGTTGACGCTAACGACATCGCAGTATTTGCCCGCAGCACGCCAGGCGGGATCGGGAGCGGTCCAGGCGAATCGACAACCCAGGACGAGGTGATTGGGATCGGCGGATTTGATCGCCTTCACGGTGATGGAGAAGTACCTATCTGCTATCAGGGCGACGAAATCCATCTTGTCTTTTATAGCCTTCTCCGTTTCGCCTATCGCTTGGTTCACCCTCATCAACTCATCGAAGGATGAAAGCGCAACGCCCCAGGCTTTATTGAAATCGTTTATCGTCTTGTACCTCCCCCTCAGGAAGTCCACGAAAGCCCTCCTGGCGGAATGCTTGGGAGGTAGTTTGAAGATCTCGTCCGCCAAGCCCCATTCCCTGCCCGATTTGCCGAACCACTCCAACTCGTTATCTATGAAGTAGCCGATGAGCCAAGGATCGTCCTTGTGAGGGGTGCACACCTCCCTCGCCCTTTTGAGGCAATACTCCTCGAATTGGGGATGAAATACATTAGGAAAGCCCGTCCAACCAATGGGCTGGCAGATGTAATCGTGTTGGGCGAAGGAGGAGCCAAGGGCGACGAATTCCGTGTGAGCCAATCCTTGATATCTCACGCTTCGGGAGGAGTTCGCCCCCAGAGAGGTAAAGCCCCAGGAGAGTAGCCTCTGAACCGCCGACTTCCCCCACGCCTCCTCGCTCCCATACTTCTGGGAGACGAACCTATTGTAGGGAGCGTAGCCCAATTTCTCCGCCCAATGCACATTGTAATTGCAATGATCCGTGCCAACCGAATAGAAGGCGTTCCCCTCGGGGTCTATGAGCCACCAGACCTCCCCGATCTTCTTCGTGTAGAAGAAGCCGGTCGCCTTCGCCTTGACCCCCTCCCACCCCTTCCCCTTGTAAGGGGGATACTGAGGTTTGGGAGGGGAGTATCTTTCCTCCTTCATGATTTTCACCTCCACATCGTCGAATATAGAGAGGAAACCGCTATTCGTGAGCCCCACCTTCCCCAGCCTCACCGCCTTCTTATCCTCGAAGAGGAAGCGCCTTCGCCAGAGCAATTGCCCATTCTCCCCTTGTATATAGCCGGTTATTCCCTCCCCATCCAATTCGATGGTGAGGCGATAAGGGCGATTATACTCCCAGGCGAGGTCGGAGGGACCCACTTCATCCGTCTGTCTCAGATTAGCCTGGGAAAGCCAAACCCCCTCCAGGGATTCGCAAAGTTCGGCATAATGCCTTCTCCCTTGGCTATCCGGCGCCTCCACTAAGGCGAGGTGCCAAAAGTTATTGCTATCCAAGAACACGGCGATCCCAGCTACCTTCCAATCCGTCGTCCTCTTCTCCCGCACCACAAGTGTAGCGGAGAGGGTGAGGACGCTCGCATAGGGGGTCTTCTCCCATATCAGAAAACTACGTCCCGCCACATCGCAGAGCATCTTTCCTGCCTCTATACGCCATCCAATAGAGGTGGAATACCAATTGGGAGAGGCATCGCTTCCCTCTTTGTAGGAGGAGAAATCCTCGTGGAAGGATTTCTGGGGGAAAACGGGGATGGTTAAGGAAAGAACGAAGATTAAACAAGCTAATTTTCGCACGCCCTTCACCTCCAATGGATATTGTGGAGGATATTTCCTAATCCGCCAAGCCTTTTCTCCCCAAGCGTCTCCAAAGGAAGAGGAGGATTAAAAAGACGAGACCTGCCAAAATGAGAAGGTCGAATTTTCTAAGATATGGCTCCATGGCCTCCCAATTCTCCCCTAACTTAAACCCGATGAAGCCCAAGAAAAATGACCAGATGAGAGAGCCGATGAAGGAGGTAACGGTGAGGATCCAGAAGTTAGCCTTGCTGATGCCCGCAGGAAGGGAGATGTAGGTGCGAATAACCGGCATAACCCTCCCCAAAAACAGGGAAACCCAGCCATACCTTTGGAAGAAACGCTCCGCTCGAGCGAGATCATGGTGGGAAATTAAGAGGTACTTCCCATATTTTAAAAGTAAGGGGTGCCCTCCGTACCAGCCGAGGAAATAAACCACCCAGGAACCAAGCGTCGAGCCAGTAGCACCAGCCAGGGAGATGCCAAGGAGGGTGAACCTTCCCTGCTGGGCTAAAGCGCCAGAGAAGGGCATGATGATCTCAGAAGGTAAGGGGATGCAGGCGGATTCCACCGCCATCAAAAGGACAATTCCTTCGTAGCCGAGGGATTCTATGGTCTGGATGATGAACTGCCCCACCCGGGCGATCAAATCCGCTATCATGATTCCTCCTTAACCTAAAAATCCCCTCAAATGTCCCGCCTCCGTAACCCAAGCCGATACATCCTCGAATTTTTCCCTCCCGCTTCTTATCGTCTCGAAGATCCGCCTCGTCAATTTCAAATGTTCCTTATCCACCTCGAAATCCGGCAACTTCCCCTTCAATTCCGGCAGAAGGGAAAAAAGGGTTTCGGGGTTGGAGAACTTCAATGCCTCCAGGATGTCTTCCTCGAAGCTCCTATCCTCCCTGAGGAAGGCGAGGTCCTCGGGGGTTAGGGCATCGAAGCCGATGACCTCGGGTGGTACTCCTATGCTGTAAAGGGAGGCACAGAACTCTATAGCCCTCGGCAGTCTAACCCCCGCTACGCTCCTCGAGTAGCCGAAGAGACCGAAGTGGATCTTCCTCTTCCTCCGCTTGGGGACAAACCTCGCCACCGAGTTAACCAAATCCGCCAGCCCCTCTATCCTGCTCCTATATCGGGGGGCATAGCGGTTTATGATGTCCAACGCCTTGCCCTCCTCCACCTTCCTCGGCTTTCCCCGCGGCGTCCTCTTGATCTTCTCTATGGCTTCTCTAACTACCTCAAAAGGATAATCGTATTTAAAAGCGGACTGCACCGTGAAGGTCTGGACGCTGGGATAACTCCTCAGGCAATTTTCGACATTGGAGGGCTTGAAGCCCCCTCGGAAGGGAGCGGAACCAGCACCAAAGACGGGAAGGATGGGAATGCCTAATTTCTCCTCCAATTTATCCAGCTTCTGAAGGGCGATCTCTATCGCTAAAAATGCGCTCACATAGCCGTAATTCTCCGCGGGATCGCTTCTAGCGAGGAAAACTCGCTGATAGGGGAAATCCTTGCCCCTCAAGAACTCCTCTACTATTTTGTCGCTGTTGATTATAGTGTGTATGTCCTCGAACAAGGGGATGATGTGTATATCCGCTGGCTTGAATTCTCCTATCCATTCCGCGAGGGTTATATCGTGGACCCTGTCATATTGCTTCCCCACCACTATATCCTTGTAAAGCCTGTACAGCCTCTCCAATTCCACCGCTGAAGTGGTCATAGGGAGGATGATCTCGAAGACCGGTGGTACCTCCTCCCCATAAAATTGGACCGCCACATCGTAACTACGGGGGATGGTTTCCAATGTCTCAAGGAGCACCTTCCCCTCGTTCTTCTCCACGGCGGGGTTGGGAACACGGTAGGTGAGGAAGCAATCCCTGCCCAGGATGCGCTCCTTGAAGAAATCGGCGCGCTTGGCAAAAAGTTTCCTCACCACATGGGCATCCACATCCTTGCCCTCGAAATCCCACATCTGTTCATCGCAACCGAGGTGGGAGAAGGCATAGAAGGCCTCGTCAACCTCGTAATCGCCCTCTATCTCCGGCGTGGGGGAGAAAAAAGGAATGGAAACATTATCGGGATGCTGGGTGCTCATACAGCGGGGAATTTTCGTTTCTCTTCCGTAGGGCATGGATATTATTATAGGTCTGATGGAGGAAGTAGTCCAAAACCTTGGCGCCTCGATTTTCGTTTAACCTCCTTGGATTTGGCATTAAAATAAATGCAATAAAAATGGAAGAGGTGAGACGATGTATGTGGAGAAGTGTTTTCTGTTGGGTTCTGTTTTTGATGCTGGGAGGGATGGCGATGTCCCAGGTTAGAATTAAACAGGAGGGGCAAAGATGGATATTGGAGAACGAGCACATTCAGGTGAGCGTTGAGCCCTTAATGGGCGTTATCAGCGTCAAGGATCTAAAGAGCGGTTATATCTGGGAACCCCTAAAGAGGGAAAAGCTGAGCATCGCCCGCACCAGCACCCCTCCCCAAATAGATGGCGATCTGAGGGAATGGGGAGGAAGAAAGGGCATAAAGTTAACGCCGGAGATGGCAACGAGCCACGCGGGGAAGCCAAGGGATGAAAGTGATTGCTCGGCTGAGGTTTGGTTGGCGTGGGACGAGGAGAACCTCTATCTGGGGGCAAGGGTGAGGGATGATGTTGTGGATTTCGCACCCAAGGGGTTTAAAACTTGGTGGGAAAGGGACTCGCTGGAGGTTTGGGTAGGCAGTTTGCAGATAGGCTTCAACCTCAATCCCCAAGGAACCATGTTGATGAGGGGAGATGGTTCTCCAGTGGATGGGGAGGCAGTGTTGCGGGAGATGGAGGCAGGTTACGTTGTGGAGGCGAGGCTTCCCTGGAGCAGTTTGGGGGCTTGGCAGGCTACGGTGGGAACTGCCTTCCCCTTCGCGGTGGGGATAAACGATTCGGATGGAGAGGGGAGGAAAGCGCAACTCTACTTCCCCCTCACCTGGACACACTCCGCTCCCAACACCTTCGCCCAAGCGGTGCTTGCTGATGAAAAAGGAGGAGCCCCTCCCCTAAAGGAAACCTTCCGCAATGTAAGGAAGGCCTTCGGGGACGCCCTCGCCTTTGATATGGATTTCCCCACGGGCAGGGGCGGAACGATGGAGACAACGGTGCGCCTGAAGGTGCCCTCCGGTTCCCCTCAACTCATATTAGAGGTGGATGCCAAGGATAGAAAGGTAAGCATGGGCGAGTTTTCCTTCCTGCCCTCCTTCCTCCTTCGCAAGGGGAGGGGAGTGGTGGCGGTGGCGGATTACTGCGATGGGCATATCTATCCCTTCGACGATTTCTCCCTATGGGGATTGGATGGAGGACGAATGGATCTCCCCTTCGTGGGGATCTGCGATTTGGAGAGCGGTCTGGGCTATGCCTTGATCCTCGATACCAGCGATGACGCCTTCGTGACCTTCAGTAAGTACACGATAGGGGGCAAGCAAGTGGTGGCTCCCCAGGTCCATTGGCAGAATAGCAAGGGCATATTCCGTTATCCCCGCCGGATCATCTATCATTTCGTCCCCAAAGGGGGCTATGTGGCGATTGCCAAGGCTTATCGCAACTACGCCAAGGAGAAGGGTTTCGTCGTGCCCTTCAGCGAGAAGGTGAAGAGAAATCCCCATATCGAGCGCCTCTTTGGAGCCCCCGATGTGTGGAGCTGGTGGGGGCCAATTTCCTACCGCGACTTCGTCCTGGAGGCGAAGGCTTGCGGCGTGGATAAGATGTTGATTAATGGTCGTCCCTCTCCCGCGGACATACAATTGGCAAACGACATCGGCTATCTAACCAGCGAATACGACAATTACACCGATATATTGCAGGTGGAGGAAGGCAAAGAAGTGGATTCCAACCATGGTAGGCTACCGGATGATGCGGTGCTGATGGCCAATGGCGAGAGGATGACCGCCTGGCTCACTTGGGATAAGAAGACGCAATTCATGAAGCGGTGCCCTGCCCTCTGGACCCCCACCGCCCAGATAGTTATCCCCAAAGTGCTGAAGGAATACCCCTTCCTTGCCCGCTTCATAGATGTAACGACGGCGGAAGGTCTCTACGAATGTTACGACCCCAGGCATCCCTTAACCAGGGGAGACAAAAGGGAATGTGGAATGAAACTGCTGGGCTATGTGCGTTCCTTGGGGTTGGTGGTGGGAGGGGAGCATGGTATATGGTGGGCGGTGCCCTATCTGGATTACATAGAGGGAATGATGAGCGCTAACCCCTACTTCTCCTGGCCGGCGGGACACCTCGTCCGTCCTAAATCCAAAGAGGAGGAATTCACCGATCCCTGGGGCAGAAAGTTGCCCAAATGGGAGGTTTACGAGAAGTGGGGGATCGGACATAGATGGAGGGTCCCCCTTTGGGAACTCGTCTTCCATGATTGCATAGTTCCCACTTGGTATTGGGGGGATTCCACGGATTTCCTTTTAGAGGCAGCGCCCGAGATAACGCCTAAGAAGGATGCCTTCAACATCCTCTATGGCACGGTGCCCATGTTCTGGGCACACGAAGTGTGGAAGGAGGGGAGGAAGGAGCTCATGCTTCGCTCCTATAGGAACACCTGCAGGTTGCACGAGGTGATAGCGGACAAGGAGATGCTGAGCCACGAATTCCTCACCGCCGATCACGATGTGCAGAGGACGATCTTCTCCGATGGCACGGAGGTGGTTGTTAACTTCGGGGATAAGCCCTATTCCCTAAAGAGGGGTAAGAAGGTCTATCTTTTACCCCAAAATGGCTTCTGGGTTAAGGGACCGAGGATAGAGCAATACATGATCCTCCAGGGGGGGCGGGCGGTAACTTACATCAAAAGGTCGGATTACCTGTTCAGCGATGAGCAGGGGACGGAGGTGGAGATGAAGTTGGAGGGGAAGGGGAGGATGCGCCTCCACATAGGGGCGGGGAAAGAGATTAAGGTGAAATTGAGGGATTTGGCAAAGGATTGGGATTTAGGGAAGACCAAAATATACCTCTTGGATAGGGAGGGAAAGCCGGTTAGGGAGGTGGGATTCCGAAGAGAGGGAGAGGCAATAATATTGGGTCCCTTCCCTGAATTCACTAACCTCGAAGCTATATGCGAAGGATGATCTTTAAAAGATAAGGAGGAGCCTTTATGACCTATAGCCTTTTCTTTCTGGGCGTGCTTGGTCTCGTGTTATGCCAGTTAACCCTTGCCCGAGGGGAGTTGAGGTTGCCAAGCATCCTGGGCGACCATATGGTGTTTCAGCAGGGCATGCCGATAGTGGTATGGGGTTGGGGGAAACCAGGGGAGGAGGTCAAGGTTAGCCTGGATGGGATGGAGAGGAAGGGAAAGGTATACGCGGATGGGAAGTGGATGGTGAAATTGCCCGCCCGTCCCGCCGGCGGTCCCTATGAAGTGAAGATAACGAGCGGGGAGGATGAGATAACCCTTAAGGATGTCCTCATCGGGGAGGTTTGGGTCTGCTCGGGGCAATCCAACATGGAATGGCCGGTAGCCGCTTCCAACAATGCTCAGGAGGAGATATCCAGGGCGAATTATCCCCAAATAAGGTTATTCACGGTGCCTCACTCCGCTTCCCTTACCCCCGAGGAGGACTGCGAGGGCAAATGGGAGGTTTGTAGCCCCAATACGGTGGGCGCTTTCTCCGCGGTTGCCTATTTCTTCGGGCGGGAGATCCACGAAAGGCTAAAGGTCCCCATAGGATTGATCCACACCAGTTGGGGAGGGACTCCCGCGGAGGCTTGGACCGACCTCGAGACCCTCCGATCCGATCCCGATCTCAGCCCCCTGCTCGAGCGCATCCCCAAGGACCCCGTCGATATGAAGGAACTGCAAAAGGAATACGACCGCAAATTGGGGGAATGGTTCGAGAAAGCATTCCTCAAGGACCCAGGGAATAAGGGGGAAAGCCTGGGTTGGGCGAAGGCGGAGTTCAACGATAGCGATTGGCAAGGCATGGACCTCCCTCGCTTCTGGGAGGATCACTCCCCCCAGATGAGTATAGACGGCGCTGTCTGGTTCCGAAAGGCGATCTCCTTGCCCAGGGAGTGGGCAAATAAGGATTTGGTGCTTGAGTTGGGGGCGATAGACGATTTCGATGTTACCTATTTCAATGGGGAGAAAATAGGTTCCACGGGAGCGGAGGTTCCCAATAGCGCGGTCATCTATCGGAGATATCTCGTGCCGGGCAGGTTGGTCAAGGAAGGGGTTAACCTGATAGCGGTGCGGGTCTTCGATAATTGGGGAACGGGAGGGTTTGGTGGTCCCAGCGAGAGGATGAGGCTCTCGCTCGCCGATGACCCTAACGAATGCCTTCCCCTCGCCGGGGAATGGAAGTTCAAGGTGGAGTTCGCTCGTCCCGCCTCGGAGGTTCCTCCCTGGCCGGAGCTGTCGATCAATCCCTCCTGGGTGCCAACCGCCCTCTACAATGCCATGATCCATCCCCTTCTTCCCTTCCGCATAAGGGGAGCGATTTGGTATCAGGGCGAATCCAATGCGGATAGGGCTTATCAGTACCGCAAGTTGTTCCCCGTCATGATAGAGGGGTGGAGGAGAAATTGGAAGGAGGGGGATTTCCCCTTCCTCTTCGTGCAATTGGCTAACTTCATGGCGCGCCAACCCGAGCCCACGGAAAGCGCCTGGGCGGAGCTAAGGGAGGCGCAACTTCTTACCTTGAAGACGGTGCCCAATACTGGCATGGCGGTGGCGATAGATATAGGGGATGCCAACGATATCCATCCTCGCAACAAGCAGGATGTGGGGAAGAGGTTAGCCCTCTGGGCGTTGGCTTTAACCTACGGGCAAAAGGTGGAATATTCTGGACCCATCTATAGGGAGATGAGAATAGAGGGAGATAAGATCAGGATATTCTTCGACCATGTGGATGGAGGGTTAGTGGCGAAGGGAGGGGAATTGAAGGGGTTCGCCATTGCGGGGGCGGATAGGAAGTTCTATTGGGCGAGGGCGAGGATAGAAGGGGACACTGTAGTGGTGTGGAGCGAAAAGGTGCCCCAGCCGGTTGCAGTGCGATATGCCTGGGCGGATAACCCCGACTGCAACCTCTACAATAAAGCAGGGCTACCCGCTTCCCCCTTCCGCACCGACGACTGGCACCGAGCTCCTTAAGAAAGAACGAAGTGAAGAGAGGTTATATCAATGCTGGAACTCCACTTTGATTATCTTGAAATGCTTTAGATCCGGCGCGTATATGTAAACATTGCCGTTAAGGGTGCCTGTCCCTCTCCAACCGAAGGGCGCGCTTGGATACATGGGGAAACCAGCCTTCTCCAAGCAAACGCTTCCGAAAATCTTGCCCGTTTTGGGATCGTGAATGGAAATAGTGGTGGTGCTCAGCTTCCAGGGACCTTCTAACGGTATCTGGTGGAGTTCGGTTATGAGGCAACCATGCTTATCTATCCCTATTAGGTAGAAATCCGATTTAAACCCTTTCTTGGGGGGTAAAGGAGGAGATACTACGAATTGGGATATTTCATTGCCTTGTAGATCGTATTTCTTGACTAACCAGCCATATCTATCTATACCTTCCACCGACAACATAGCGGAAGGGTCGGCGCTCGGTTGGCCCTTCTCATCAAGCGGGATAAATCTATATGTGAAGCCTAAGAGGGAGGGATCCACCTCCGGCGGAATCTCCTCGCAGGGTCCTAAGTGGTTGCCCTCCGCATCGAATAGGAATCCCTCGAGCCAAACGCGGTCCCCTGCCACCTTCTCCAAAGGGAACCCACCTTCGCAAGGCTCACGAGCGAGCTCTTTAACTTCGAACCCCCTTATGAACTTGCCAGATTTGTCGAACACCAGTAGATAGGGAACCTCGACTTCCGGTGACATAAGTGGAGGAAGCAGGGGATCGCGGAAGAGATACCTTTTCTGTTTCGTGCGGATGTCCAGCGCGAACACATATTTTTCTCCTACCACCACTTGATCGGGTCCCTTTCTTCGAAATTTTCCTATGCCACAGGTGAAGAGGAGCTTGCCATCGGTGGTATAGCAGCAGAGCCTATGGTTGACCGTATCTGCTATCCATAGGGTCTTCTCCTCGGGATCGATGTCGAAATCATTTGGAGCTGGAAGGGGTCCAAAGCCCCATTCGCGCGCTTCTTTAGGGTTCACTCCCAGTCCGAATTGCTTCTCCCCTTTTCCCCAGGTTGCAAAGATCACATACTTGACCTTAACCTTTGCCTTGGGCAGAACATCGGGCACACCCTCAAGGCTTACCAAGCAAACAAAGAGGAGAAGGGGCAAAACCAACCTCACATAAGAAGCCCTCATCGCTAAATCTTACCTCCTTCCTTTCCCCTAGGAACCTCCTGCGCTAAGGATTCGAAGCCCAACCCTCTGGGGGAGAATTGGTCTTTAATAAAATTATGAGAAAGCTTCTTTTTTCGGCAAGGGGATGGGGGCAAAAATTAAAAATTTTCGGGGATTTTCAGGGGGTATATTTGCGGTGTATTTGCTCCTCGACGAAGGCTTCATCCTTAAGGGAAAACATAGATTTGTGGATCTTTAATTTCCATTCGAAGGGATCACCGCGTAACTTATTAATCCTTTAACCCTCAGTAGAAGCTTCGGCTGTCCCCCTTGTAGGGGCATTCGGTAAATACCTACTATGGTTTCAATGGGCTGATGAAGTGGGGGATTCACGCCGAATTCAATATCTTCGTCGAGAAAATAGATATTCTCCTGTTCGTCGCACGAAGGCCAGTAAGCGTTTAAGCTGGCTGGAATTTGCTGGAAGTAAGTTAGCCCTCCAGTCTCCAAATCCAGAAGGACGAGTTTGGCATGGAAGGGATCAGGTATATTTGGTCCTGTATACTGGTTTCCTTCACCCATGAACTCTCGATAATCAGGCTTGCCCTGAGAAAAGATATAATACTTCCCATCCGGCGTAAAGTGTCCTGGAGGAGTGTAAAGTTGAGTAGCCTCTACGAGCTCCTGCCTTGAACCGACTTCGGGATCTATGATGACAAGCCACTCCACTGGGGGATCGGCTGGACTCGTAGTTCCTACTACGAGTCTTTGACCGTCGGGGCTCCAGGCGATGGAGGTGATGAGCCGATACGCTACCTCCGGCGCATTCGGATCGAAGTAGGGTGAAAGCATCACCTTTTCCCGTCCACTTGAGAGATCGAACACGACGAGCGCTATTCCTTCGCCTTTCTCGTCTTTTCTCCCGACAGCCACCCGTTGACCATCAGGGGAGAGGGCCGGCCAGTGAAAGACGCCGTTTTTGAGACGGTGCAAAATGAATGCTGGCTTTTTCCCGGAGGAGCGAGGCGTCTTGCTTTCCTTTGCTGGTTGTAAAATGTAGAGGGACTTCTCGGTAGCAATGAGGAATTCGTCTTTGGGGTTAGCGTTGAGATAGGTGATGCATTCGGGGAGCGACCTACGGAAAACCTCCTTCTTCGTTCGATAATCGACGAGTATGACTTCTTTTTGTCTTGCCCCGCAATAGGCTGCATATCTTCCCGCCCAGGCGAAAAACCGTCGGGGGGCAAGGGTGTATTCTTGTTCCGCCCTTGCCCCAGAGGGCGAGAATTCAAATATCCTTGCTCCTCTTCCTTGACCATCACGCAGCCACCCCGTCCAGACTTGCCTATCTTGCTCCTTATGAAGGGAGACATAGCCTAGCAAGAGCGAGGAAGCGTTTGCTTCGTTCAAGGTACCCAAGCCACCACTGCCCCCACCATACTCCTCGCGACTCAGTATGACAAAAAAGAAGACAAGGACCAAGAACAAATTGGATATTGCTCTTCTTGTTATTTCATTGCCCTTCCTTTTCATAGGGTATAAATCACAACCATCCGGAGAGATCTCCCCTTTCCTCCCTTCATAGATGACACGAGTAATCTTACACCTAATCTACGGATCAAGCAAATATTTGTAGCGGTAGGGAGCGTAAGAACTCTCAACTGAAGACTTGGAGCGTACAGTGTAGGCTACGCGGTCATAGGCGTTGAGCATAGTGCTCTCATATAACACATAGTTCCCGTTGGGATCCCGGTGACGGAAGATCATTACATGACTCGTATTGCAAAGAATGTCAGCTGCCTTGAGTTGCGCGAAGCTTGATACCGGGATGGAAATGTCCGAACTAATTAATTGGGAAGCGCTTCGCTTTGAAGGAAGTCCCCAGCATCTACTCACAAATCCAGAGCAATCGACTCCCGCTGTTCTTTGTTTATAATAACCCCTCGTGTCAATATTTCCTGCCGCCCAATTACTGCTGAGCTGCGTATCGAAACAATCGGGGCCACCTAAAGCGCTAAATCCTCCCCAGCAATAGGGGACACATGGGTAGTATCTATCATATCCCTGGTTAATATATCTCGGCCTTTGCCAAGGTTTCTCTGCATAGGTCCCTTCGTAGTTGTACTTGTTACAGTACCAAGTCTTAGCATGATACTCCTCTGCTATCCACATTATGTCGGACCTCCATCTCCACGGGGGAGGCTGAGGAGGAGAAGGAGCATTTTCTACTCCTTCCTCACCAACAGCAGGAGTTACTCCTCTTTTTGCAGCAACAGGGGTATTTCCTTAGAGGAAGCCCAGAAGGCAACCTTGAGGATGGAGATCTCGTCTGCAGAACAATATAAGAAGTAAAGATCGCCACTCGCGTCGATGCTTATATCCTTGGTGGGATAAGCGTATCTCCTCCCAGGAAGGAGAGCGATCCCTTCCACTTCGCCCGTTTGGGCATTCAGCCCTACGAGGAGCTCGTTTTTGTCAGTCGTGATTCTGAAAAGCAGCGCAGTTCCTGCTTTTCCTAAATAATGGAATGCGTTCGTTGGATCGGCGAGCCCATTAGGGAACTTAAAAGTTTTCCAGTCAGGGGGCCTAAACCTTTCGTTCAATTTAAGCATGGAAAAAGAAATTCCGTTTGCCTTCATCAAACCAGGAGAACGCTGAAGGTCCCACAGGGTACCATGGATCTGCCACAGAGTGCCATCTCGGGACATTGTCCCCTTGAGGCTATTAATAACTTCTAACTCACCAGAAGGATCAAACCTCAGCACGAGTGTTTCCATCTCCTCTCCGGAACGAACCACATATATCTCTCCCTCTTTGCTAACTTCAAATCCAGCTACAGGCTCCATTCCAATATTATCCAATCGCTTCACGATGCCCCTCCCGTTGGTTAGCACAATAATCGCCTTCACACCTACATCTAATAAATATATGTTCCCCTTTGCATCTACTCCAAGGCTGTATGCCCAAAACTCCTCGGGAAAGGATACTGCATCCACGAGATAACCGGTATCTTTGTCGTATTGGAGTACCCGATGGTGTACATTGTCGAGAAGATATATAAACTTCCCTTCCACTTCTAAGGCATTGGGTCCTTCCGGGAGTCCTCTTCCTATAGCATCTGTATAACCCACGCCTTCTTCGGAAACAGTAATTTGGACGATGGTTTTGTAGAAGCTCCTCCATATTGACGATACCATGGGCGGCGAATTCGGGTAACCTGCTGAAAGGTGACGAATCTTTACAGTGGAGTGGACCGTGGTGACCGGCAACAACCCAATGAGCAACACCACACACCAAAACCACACACGCCTCATACCACACAGCACCCTCCGCACTAAGGATTCGAAGCCCAACCCTCTGTGGGAGAATTGGTCTTTAATAAAATTATAACGAAGTTTTTCCCCCCGGCAAGGGGGTGGGGACAAAAAATTAAGGATGTTGGGGGATTTTTTCAGGGGCGCAAGCCCCGCTCCCTCCTTCCGTACCGACGATAGGCGCAGAGGTCCTTAGCGAAGTTCTACGAGTTCCGCAAAGAGGGTCTCCAAATCGAGGATAGCCACCGTCGCTCGCCCCGTGAGCCACCCGCAGGTCTCGCCGGGATTGATGATTAACGCCTCCCCTTCCCTCTTTATCTCCGCCTGATGCGTGTGTCCCACTACAACGATATCGAACTCCCCGCTCCTGGCGAGGGCGGAGGAAAGGATGGGCTCATGCATGAGGACGAACCTCTTCCCATTTATCTCGAATATGGCGGGTTGGACCTTTATCTCCCCGAAGGAGGAGATCCTCTCTTTCAAGAGAAGGCGTTCCCCATCGTTATTCCCAAAGACAGCGATGAGGGGGCGCTGGAGCCGGGCGAGGAGAGGAAGGGTGAAGGGGGCTACGAAATCCCCTGCGTGGATAACCCTCTCCACCCTTCTCTCCTCGAATATAGCCACCGCCTTCTCTATGTTGGCGAGATGGTCGTGGGAATCCGCCATTATCCCTATCTTCATTCTCTCTCCCCTGACCTTCTAAACTACTTATTTAAACGGGGAGGGCGGTGGATTTGGACATCTCCTTGACCTCCTCTGCTGTTACCTCCCGTTGCAATTGGGCGGAAAGATAGACGCCTTCCGAGATCAACATGGAGGTAAGGGCTATCTCGGCGGTGGGAAGGAGGGGAACCCTGCCCTGGAGGGCAGCAACCCAGTGCTGTTGGGGGCTATCGTAGGCATCTGCTACATCGGGGTAGTTGACGGTGTGCCAGCGCCAGACGGCGGAATCCAGATTTATATTTATATCCATCTCCAAATCCGCCAGATTGGTGAAGAAGGCAAATGGCTCCAGCCTTATCCCGCCCAGGCTACCGAAGATTGCTGATCCCTCCAACGAGTTATAGTGAACCGCCCAAGCCTCAAGGATGTCCAGGGAGATATCCTTCTCCATGTTAACCAAAGCGACGGCAAATTCCTCCACATCGTATCCGCTCATCTCTTTTCTCTTCTCGTCCATGGGGGTCTTTTGGTATATCCTGCCCGATATGCGGAGGGGTTGAGGATTGCCCATCAGAAAGAGGAGCCGGCAGATCTGGTAGACGCCCGTGTCGTAGAGGGCACCGCCTCCCGCCTGGCTCTTCTGGACGAAGGAAGGGCTCCCGTAACCATCCACGAAGGGTCTACCCCGCCGGCGGATGCCCACGGAACGGGCATGATATATCTCACCTAAAAGCCCAGCCTCTATTATCTGCTTCGCCGCTTTCGTTTCCCGAGAGAACAGGGTAGCCACTTGGATGCTAAGCATCTTGCCCATCGCCTTGGCGGTTTCCCACATGGTCAGGGCATCGCGGTAGGAGCCAGCCATGGGCTTCTCACAATAAACATGCTTCCCTGCTTTGAGGGCTTCCACCGTCACCGGCATATGGAGGTTGTTGTGGAGACAGACATCCACCGCCTCTATCTCCTCATGCTTGAGGAGGTCCCGGAAGTTGGTATAGGCATAAGGTATCCCATAGAGGGAAGCAACCCTCTTCGCCTCCGCTTCGTTGATATCCGCGACCGCTACTATCTCTACGCCTCCTATCCGCTTATAGTTCTCTATGTGGTGCTTCCCGATCTGCCCAACGCCTATTATCCCAACCTTTACCGTCTTACCCTTTGCCGTGCCCATAAGCCAATTTCCTGCCCTAAGTTCAACTTAACCTACATAGACGCCAGGATCTGCTTCAGGTTGACCAGGCAGAGGCGGACGCATTCCAGGGGAGGATAGGCGTAGCTCTCCTGCTCCACTATGTACCATTCCGTGTTTCCTATCGTCTCGCAGAGGGAAAGGAACTCCTTCCACTTCATGTCCCCTTCTCCGATTACCGCCTTGTCATTGGTGGCGGAGAACTCCTTGAGGTGAACGGTTATCTGGCGTCCCGGATAGCGCTTCATTATGTTCAAGATCTCGTCCGCGGAGACTCCTCCGTGCATGGCATTCCCGGTGTCCAATTGCATGAATACATCCGGGCTGGTGTTCTGGAAGAAGATGTCCCAGGGAATCTCCCCATTTAGGGGCTGGAACTCTATCATATGGTTGTGATAGCCGAGGCGCATCCCTTCCGCTTTCGCCCTTTCCGCTATCTCGCTGAAGATCTTCGCCGTCTCCAGCCAAGCGTCTTTACTCGAGGTCCTCTCGGGAGGAAGACCGGGCACAACGAGATTGATGTTGCCTATTGTGCGTTGGAACTCCACCGTCTTGGGGAAGTTATCCCCTAAAAGGGTGTCCAATCCCAAGTGTGCCCCTGCGACCTTCAGACCGAATTCGTCCAGGAACTTCTTCCATTCCTCCGCGCTATAACCGTAATCTCCCGCCAACTCTACCCCTTCGTAGCCCATCTCCGCTACAGCCTTTAGGGTTCCTCGGAGATCCTTCGCGCAATCCTCCCGCACGGAATAGAGTTGTAACGCTATTTTAGGCTTTGCCATGGCAACCTCTCCTTTCTTTTAAAGTTGTTTCTATGATTATAGAGAACGAGCAAAAGTTTGCAACACAAAATGATTTACAAGCAAGGAGGGGTATGATAAAATGGCAAAAATCCTAAAGAAGGGGTGGTTTACCTGTGGAAGGTTTCATATTAGCAGCGCAAGGCTTCACTATACTAGCGCTTGGTTTCGTGTTAGTGGTGTTGATTCTGATATTGAGGGTGCAAGTCTACGGCTTCCCTCGCAGTCGGGTGACCGCTCCCAGCATAGTCCTCCCCATCATTTTGATGGCCTTTGGGCTTTTGTTTTTCGGCTTTGGTCTTTACAAGGCACTCATGATGATGGTGGCTAAAGGCGGAGGGTAGGTTTCTTACTACCTATCCTATCCTCTATTACCGGATCCAAAGACGGAATCGAAAGTAGGATATTGCGGGTGCGGCTCTTTCTCCTCTCCTTTTCCCTCCTTCTTTCCTTCGCTCAAGGCGTGAACAAATTGCCCAACTCCAGTTTCGAGTTTCCCTCCCTACCCGATAAGCCCCCCTTATTTTGGAGGACCTATAACCTTCCAGGTGAGGTCCTCGCCCTAACTGATAACTCCGCCTCCCATTCAGGCAAACAATCCCTGCGCCTCTTCGTTCCCTCAACCGTTCCCCTTAGTTGGTATGGATTACAACAGGAGTTTCCCGTGACTCCCGCGGGGCAAAAGATAACGCTTAGCGTATACATAAAGACCAAAGGTCTGAGGGGAGGGGTAGGTGCTTACTGTTCCATCAATTTCTTCTCTGGCTCCCAGCGAATCGCCTTCTTCGATAGCGAGGAGAAGGTAATGGGGGACAGCGATTGGCGGAGGGTATCCACCTCCTGCGTCGTTCCCCCTGGTGCCAATAGGATGTCCCTAATTTTGGTCGTCCATGGTTTCGGCACCGCCTGGTTCGACGATGTCCAACTGGAGGAGGGGGAGAGTGCTACCCCCTATACCCCCTCCCTTTATGATTTAGAGTTGACCAAGAAGGTTTCCTCACAGGAAGAGGGAAGGAGGATGTTCATGAAGAGAAAGCCTAAAAGGACGGAGGGCAAGGATATAGCCATATTCTTCGAGAGGAATTTCCCCTGCACCCCGGGCACCCCTTCCATCGATAAACTCGCCTCCAAATTGAAATCCGCCGGCTTCAATGTTTACCTCCTGGGCGCCGACGAACTGAAGAACCCCCTTATCCTCTCCAAGAGCAATTTCGATCTCCTCATCCTACCTTACGGTCCCTACTTTCCCGCCGCCTCCGCCCCTGCCATCTCCCAGTTCCTGGCTGAGGAAGGGAGCCTCCTCACCATTGGGGGCTATGCCTTTGACACCCCCCTCTTCTTTTTGGATGGGAAGTGGTTCGAGAAAAAGGAACTCCCCATCCCTGCGGGGGAGGGGATCCCCATCCTCGAATTGGAGCGGGGGCAAAAATGGTTCCTGAGCCTCCCTGCTGGCTCCGCTTCCTATGAGATAACGGAAGAGGAAGGAGAACATGTCCTCGTCTTCAAGGTGAGGGAACTTCAAAGATGGGCGACCTTGAATTCTCCGCCCATCGATCCCTCCTTGATGCCCTCCGATTTCCTAATCACCTCCTTCAAGGCGAAGGGGGACGAGAACACCAGGAAGATGATCTTCGAGTGGAAGGAAAAGGATGGTTCCCGCTGGCAGACGGTTGTGGATTTGACGCCCCAATGGCGAGAATATCGCATCTCCATTGGCGACCTTTGTTATTGGCAGGATAACCCCTCCATAGGGAGGGGCGGAGAGGGAGATCGCTTCCGCCCTCGCGATGCCGATTCCTTCATGTTTGGCATCTCGGAGACGGAGGCGCCCTCGGGCAGGTCCTATACCTTTTATGTGAAGGACATAAGGGTTATGCCCGACCCTCGAGGAGAGGAAATCGTCTTTGATAGGGTTGTAAATACTCGCTTCGGCAGGTTGCAGGATGCCATGTGGCCCTCCCCCGAGCAGATCGGCGTCTTCGATCCCTCCCACCCCTTGGAGGACGCCCTCTTGGCGAAACCCCTCCCCGAACAGAAGATCTTCCCCTTGAACCTCGCTCTCAAAGGTCCCTTCACCGGCTATGCAGCGGTGGGACCCATCGGTAAGGGGGCGGGGCATGGTTTTGGTCCCAATCAGGCACGCATCCTCCCCCTCATCCAAACCTACGACGAGCACGGGCGCATAAGGGGCTATTTGTCCAGCATAATCCACAATTACGATGGTTATTATAAGAACTCCAGTTGGGCGCTCTTCGGGGTTGATAACCTCGACCTCTTCACGGAGAACAGGCTTCTCCCTTACCTTCCTTTCCTTGTGAGAACATTGGTGGAAAAGACCTATCTTCTCTATGCCCGTGCCCAATACGCTTGCTATCGACCGGGAGAGGCGGTCAAATTGGTGGCGGAGGTGGCTAACGCTGGTCCTCAAAAGAGGGATCTAAGTTTGCGGTTGGAGTTAAGGTGGGAGGAGGATGGGAAACCCTTCTTCCTCAAGGAGGAGAGGATATCCTTGAACAGGGGGGAGAGGAAAAAGATCGAGGTGGATTATAAGATCCCCTCGGAGGAGAAGAGGGATTTCGCCTATGTAGTTTGCTCCCTCCTGGAGGGCGGGGAAGCGAGAGATGAGTACAAGGACGCCTTCGTGATCTGGCAGGAGGCTCTCTTGAGGGGTGAAAGACCGAAGATAGAGAATTCCTACATTTGCTTAAACGATGAGCCCCGCCTCCTGCTTGGTTCCCAACTCTGGTGGGGTCAGGTGGGAAGCGTTACCGCCTGCTCTCCCCTCCTCTGGTCCAAGGACTACCAGATGATGGAGGATTTCGGGCTCCACTTCACCCGTTGCTTCCTCTGGCCCACCTGGCAGGCTACGGAGGAGAATAAGCGGGCGAGCGACGCCCTTGTCTACTTAGCCCAGAAGCACAAAATCCTCATGTTCTATACCCCCAACCTCTTCAACTCCCTGGATCGAAACGCCCTCAAAGAGCAGGAGGAATATGTAAGGGAAATAGTTAGGAGGTACCGCAAGGTTCCCCTCTTCCTCTTGGATATATGCAACGAACCCTCCCTAACGAGGACCGATGATCCCTTCCATCGGGAGGAATTCCAGGAGTTCCTCAAGGACCGTTATCCTTCCTTCGACGCCCTGAAGAAAGCTTGGGGGGAGAGGTTGACGGAGAGGGGTTGGGAGGAGATAAAACCCTCCTCCCTCTTCTCCTCCCGGGAGGATGTGAGGGCAAGGGATACCAATCTCTTCTACATCTCTTGGCAGAGGAAATGGTACGGCACGCTTTATGAAGTAGCAAAAAAGGAAGATCCTACCCTCCCCACCTCTGTGGGATGCCTACAGGGTTTCGGCTGGGGGGATACCATATACGATCCCATACTACTCTCCCAGGATCTGGATTTCACCAACCGCCATTATTATGGCGACCTCTCCGTCTTCCCCTTGGAATTGAAGGAGATAGATTTTAAGTGGCTAGGGAAACCCTTAAGTCTCGGCGAGTGTGGGGCGAGAAACCACCCCGGCTTCATCAATCAACAGGAGGACACGCCGGACTATAACAGGCGCTTTCTCTTCCTCACTCACATCACCTTCGGGATGGGCGGTTCCTTTATGAACACCTGGCACTGGCGCGACCCCATGGAGGGAATCTTCCCCTTCGGACAGCTCCACGCCGACTTCGCCCCTCGTCAAGCCCTATACATAATGCGGGCGATGGCGCTCCTCTTCGCTTCCCTTCGCCCTCGCTATGAGAGACCGAAGATATATGTCCTCGCGCCCCAACAGGGATTCGTTTCGGGGGAGAGGATGGCTTTCCACGATGCCTTCCGAAGGTGCCTGCGCGTCCTCCTGGAGTTGAAGGTGGATTTCGAGGTGATAACGGAGGAGAAGCTCCCCCTCCTTCCCAGCGATGCCCAACTTTTGTTCTATCCCTCGCCCTTTGCCATCTCCCAGGCGACCTTCGGGCAACTCCTGGATTTCCTGAACAGGGGTGGCAAATTGTTCCTAAGCGGGGACATATCCCGGGACGAGAGCCTAAAGCCGGTTAACGAGGATAGGCTGAAGTTGCTCTTAGGGGAGGCAAGCGAGGAGGTAAGTGGATTGAGGATAGGGAGAAGGGGAAAGGGCGAGGTGTTTTATCTTCCCCAGGCGTTAGAGATGGAGGGGAAGAGCGAGGGCAGGTTATACGAAGTTTACAGAACGGTTCTGGAAAGGGCAGGGGTGGAGCGCCTACGGATAAGCCCAGAGAGGAGGGATCTCCTGGCGTTCCGCCTTCCCACCAAGGAGGGAGGGGAAGCCTTTTTCCTGATAAATTACGGCAAAGGGGGACGCTTTGCCTGGCAGGGGATGGAGGTGGAGTTGGGTGATATGTCCACTGGTTTCCTCCATATCTCCCAAAGAGGCGAGGTCCTCTCGCTGGAAGCCCAAGGAGAGGTGCGCTTAAATGAGGAGAGGATAATTAAGGGCGACGGGCATTTCGTCATCCTTTCCCTCAGTGGAGAGGATATCCGCAGGAGCAGATCCCTTGCCATCCTTCCCCTTAGCGAGGGAGAGGTGGAGATAGTCCATCGGGAAGGGGAGTTGAAGGGAGAGGTAGGGGAGATAAGAGAAGGAAGGTGGGTGACATTAGCTAAGCCCTTGCTGAGAAGGGAAGGGGATTCCCTGATGGTGGAGGTGCCTGCAAGCCATAAGTTCACGATAATCCTTTTGGGGGCGGATCTGGAGGAAGCAAAGAAGAGTATATTAGCCCTCTCCGCTCTTTAATCCGAGGGGAGGAGGGGATAGCCGATCGCCTTCATCTGGAGAAGGGCGCGATAGTATTCCCTTATCTCCTCCTGGGAGAGGGGGATCTTAAGGATGATCAACTCGTCGATGGCAAGGGGGTCTCCTGCTTCCCCACCATAGGCTCCTCCCCCTAAGGAAAGGTTCTGGATATTGTCGGTGGGGCTGAACCTCCTGCCCCTCAACCTGACCTGGGCGGTCAACTCCCCATCCATATAAACGGAGAGGAGGGAGCCACCCTGGATGACAAGCGCTTGGTGATGCCAGACGCCTGGGCTCAGGTCGAGGCGTTGCCGCAGGGGATACCAATAGATATAGTTGACATTTTGGATGTGGGGGAAGTAATAAACCTGCAGGACCGCACCTGTGTCGTTGAGCCCGCACCAACCGTCCCCTCGGGCGAAGTGGGAGATATAGCCTTTATCCCCCCAAAGATGAACCAGACCGAAAGAACCATTTTGGGGCAAAGCCTCCCTCAAGGACCACCAGAAGGAGATGGTGAGGGCGCCCTCCGGGGAGAGGGATTTGCCCTGCAAGAGGATACGATGGGAACGCGTGGGGATGGCGCAAAGTCCCCTTATCCCGCCTTCCCCCACCTCCATCCCCTGGAGGACCTTTATATCTCCCCGATTTATCTCCGGACCTCCCTCCTTATCCTCGAAGGAAAGATAAAGGATGGCGTTCTCCTCCCAAAGAGGAGGGAGGGAAGTAGCATGAGAGAGCGAGAGTAGGAGGAGAAGGGAGGCGAGGGGCAGGAGAAGGTGTCTCATTTCACCACCAATCGGAATTCCCTCACATCGTGCTTCTTCAAGTCGAAGACGAGGCGGTCATTCTCGACGGGCATCCTTTCCCCGCTTTCCACATCGTATGCCTCGTAACTTCCCCTGAAACCGAGCGCCTGAGGATTCACCCGCAGAACCGCTTTCCTATCCTCCCGGGCATAACTCGTTACCACCACTACAGCTTCCTTACCAGGAAGGGAATAGGCGATACAGGGGAGCTCGGGATCCCCCGTCTGGATGGGCTGGGGGCGTTCATCCCAATAGCGGTAGACCTTGAGGTCCTTTTGATCCAAGAGGGCGTGAATGGGCTTCAGGAGCTTCTCCCACACCGATTTGTAGACCGAGGTCCATTCCGCCGTGGGAGGATCTATCTCGTGGACGAGGCAGACGCCCGCGAAGGTCCTCTGCGTCCAGGGGTCCTCCGCCAAGGGTCCGTGATCCCACAACACCACAGGCCAGGTTCCCGCCAACTCTCCATTGGAGACGAGCAGGATGTATTCCCGAGAGAAGCGATCCTGCAGATCCCCCTCCGAATACTTCCATTCCCAATCGTATTGCACCGTGCAGAAGGATAAGAGGGGAAGGATGGAGGTGGAGGTCATATGTGCCATCGTTATGGGGAGCATCTTCCTCTCGTTCATGTATTGGAAGGTGCGCTTAGCCAATTCCCTCAACCCCCAAATGCCGTTGGAGGGTATGATGGAGCCGTCGGGACGTTTATAAGCGTTGGTCATCTCCGTGTTGTAGGTGGTAGCGAAATAGCGGGTGTTTCATCAGTCGCCCTGTTGTCCT
>CAYVMD010000002.1:74701-109140 GCA_964452465.1 uncultured bacterium
GTAGGAGGCAACGAAAAACCAGTTGTCCCAATAGACGCCCTGATTGCCCGCTATATCGAAGGACTTCCCATACCAATAGAGGGCATGATCTATGTAGGATTCCGTGGGAACTATCTTTATCTCCCAAATGCCATTGCCCTCCCCCACGGTGCGATAATCATCCAATCCCCACTCATCCTGGTAGGTTTGGAACTCCTCCGCCGATTGATAACTTGCCCGGTTGTAATAGAAGACCATCCTCGCCCCCAAATGAGCCCGTAGGTTATAGCGGACATGGGCGATTATCGCCCTTACCTTATCCTCGCCATAGGGCGCGAAATACTTGCTCGCCCTCTCCGCTACCCCCTCTATCTCCTCATCGGACAACTGCTCTTTATTCGCTTTCCTTAACATCTCCCATAGATACATATCCTTCCCCGCGGGATAAACAGAACCGCAATCGCCCAGGGCGAACCAATTTATGTCCGTCCCCAAGAGATGATACTTATCCCTGAACCAGCGGTGTCGCCAGGGGGAAAGGCGGGGCTTGACGGGGGCGCATTGTAAGCCGAATGTTATCGTGCGGGATTCCCTTATCACCAAAGCCTTGTTGATGAAGTGAATCCTTAAGGTTACTCCTCCCCCTTCCCTTATCAATTCCGCGTTCGGCTTAGTCTCATCCCAATTCCATCCCCTGTCATTCTCGCAGAACCAGGCTATCCCCCTCACGGGATTGCCAACGAAGATGTAAGTAGCGAAGTTAGGAGGGAAATCCTCCACCCCTACCTTCTCGCTCGTCCAGACGACCCCTTCCCCCTCTGGGATGCGCTGGGTTACTATGACTCCCCGAATGCCATCCGCCATCGCGTGGAGCATCTGAGCGGTCTCTTGGGTGAAGGGGATCTCCAGGAATAGGGAATCCACCTCCTGGGAGGTGGGGAGGAGGGTTAGATCTACCCGCATCATTCCGTCGTAATCCCAGGTGCATTTGAATTGGGCGGATAAGATCCCCGCTTTCCATTCCCCCTCCCCTATCACCTGGTCGGGAGCAAGGGAGGAAAAACGGAGGGGTTTCGCCTGGAGCCTTTCCTCTCTACCCTGGATGAATACCCTATATCGCATGGGGGCAGATAGCACCGATTTTTTCACCCCTGTCTCGGCGGATTCCGCTGTGACCTGGTCCCATAGCCCCATATCGTTCATGCTATGCTCCCTCAGCACCGCCGATACCCTCTTCCCCCGCACCTTCAAGGGAGCGAAGGGAGGATAGACCTTCCTGCTCCTTCCCGCCGGATTGTGCTCCCATTCGAACTTCCTCCGCTCGAAACTCTTTATAACCTCCCCTATGGGAAGGTTTTCCCCCTCTGCCTTGAGCGCGATCTCATATCTTCCCTCCAAGGGAGGGAGGGTGATATCCTGCTCTTCCCTTCCTCCCACGAAGTTGCGGAAGGGGACGGTCTTTATGACCTTATGGGTGTTCGCCTCCCTTATGCTTGCTGTTATCTCCTTTACCTTGCTCTTCTCCGGCAGTCCTGTGATATCCACGAGGAGGCGCATCTTGTTGAGATAGGGATAATAGGCGAACTGGAGGTCTATGGGAGGGTGAGGTGGGGTCTCGGGCGCGATCCAGCTCCATTCCTTGGGACCCCTTTGCCACTTATATTCCCTTTGGTAAAGGGGGACACCATCGGAAGTGGCTACACTTATTGAGAGGCGGAATTCGCTGGAGAGAGGATCCTCCCTGGCGAAGGGGATCTCCACCTTCTCTCCTGGCGCCAGGCTTAGGCTTTTCTCCTCCTCAACCTGGGGGGATTTATCCCCAGCGAGGCGGAGGGATGCCCTAAGGCTCAAGGGTTGGGAGGTGGGATTGGAGAGGGACAGGGAGGAGCGGATCTCCCCTGGATAGGGGTCAGAGAGGAAGCGGAAGGATATGGCGGGCGCGGAGGGGAGGAAGCGAAAGAGGAGGTTCCTGGGTTCGTAGGATTCCCCTCCCAGGGAGGAGAATTGCCAGGGGTTCTTCCAATTTCGGCAGATGTTTATCCCCCATACGCCTTGGGAGGCTTTGCGTTGGGGAGCGATCTCCTCGACGGGGATGGCTATCTCGCAGTGCCAGAAGCCGTTGTGGAAGCCATTCGCCATTTCCCAGTGTCCCCGCCAACTCGGCTCCGCTTTTGCCTCTCCCCTTGCATGTTGGATGTAGGCGCAATAGCCAAGGAGGTTGGCGAGCATCTGGAAGGTAATGCCGGTGGGGGATTTGGGGTTGGGATCTATCCAAACCTCTATGGAATCATCGAAGACGATCTTAGGGGTATTCTTCTTCACCCATTTCACCAAATCGCCTTTCGCGGGAAGTTGGGAGAGGATAGCGATATAGATATGGGTCTCCGTTGCCCCTAAGAAAGCCCTTACTTGCCGGCGTTCCAGGTTTCCCTGCCAGGCGAAGCCATCGAAGCCAGTGGCAAGGGACCATTCCCCCCCCTCGATTAAACCATCTATTTGGGGTGGTTGGCTCATCAAAGGGACGACCAATTCAAGGGCATGGAGGGGGAGGGCGAGGAAAAGCAAAAGAAGCAGCCTCTTAGAATAGATAGCCATCGTAAGAGAGCACCCCCTCTTTTTTATCTACAGAGGGATTTTAAACTTCCCTTCCCCCTTTGTTAAGCTTTTAAAAGGGGTCCTCTCGCCTTAATATTAGATGTTCTTCTTACGGAAACCCCTTCCCCGCTCGCTTAGAGGTCGCTCTCTCAAATAGGGGGGAGGCGTTCTGCCTCCCCCCTATTTGCTTATTGCGATAGGTCAGGACCGCAGATGCGAAGGAAGCCTCCCCAATTCTTAGGCCTTATTTGATCGCCCTTATACCACTTCGCATGCCCATCCGCGAAGACTAAGACGGCACCTCCAGAGTGGCGAGCATGCCTATCCAGAGCTACATTTAGGGAAACGGTGAGCGTACCCGGGCAGCCACAGGCGATGTCCCCATTCCAACTATAATTGGCGAAAGCGATCCTCGGGTTTATAAACTCCGGCTCTATCCTCGCCCAAGGAGAAATTAGGTTGTTCCAGTTATCCGCTATGACCACGGTTTCCGCTGGAGCCACCAACCTTGAGAGCCTGTGACAGCCAGCAGCACATCCAGGCCAGGGAGGGGAAATGGCGCCGTTGGATATCAACTCGTTATAGCCGTAGTTGCATCTTATGTTATTCTGAGGTCTGCCTGCGCTACCAGGGTAGCAATTAGCCATCCATTGCCATTCCTCACGAGCGCTCGGACATCGGAAAACCCCTTCGTTCTTAACATAGGGCATGATCTGCTCCGTCCACATCAACCCACCGCGGGGAAAACGGTTATCACCATGGCAGGGGGTCCGCCAGAAGGGGAGCGTTTCATCCCAGTCCTGCGCATACATCATCAGCCCCAGCCCAATTTGCTTCATGTTGGAGAGGCAGGACGCCTTCCTTGCGTTTTCCCTCGCTCGGCTAAACACGGGGAACAGGATGGCCGCGAGGATGGCTATGATGGCTATCACCACCAACAACTCTATCAATGTAAACCCCTTTTTCACCTTTACCATTTTTTAGCTTCTCTCCTCCTTTCGCCCAGTTTCGCCCCTGAAACGCCCACCTTTTTGAAGGGTCAGGGACCACCCCTTCTTTCGCTTTCCACAGGAAGGGTGGGCACCTCCTGCCTCATTTGCTCTCTCCTACCACCTCCTTTCATGGAAGTTTTAAAACACATCTGGGAAAAATTTACCCTCATTCCAATGTGCTTGTCAATACCCTTTGTTAAAAAATTTTATCATAGTCCCTCTTTTTGGTCAATACCCCGCGCCTCCTCAAGTATAATCTCTTTCAAATGGGAAGTGGGCGATCCATTTTTGATATTGGCGCAAACTACTCAATATTGGTTTTCCTATTTTCCCTCCCCCCTGGAGGAATGATATCCAATCCCGGATCTCTCTTTGCAAAACGACCTTCATAAATAGGGGGGAGGCGGAACGCCTCCCCCCCTGTTTGCCTATTGCGTCAGGTCAGGACCGCAAATGCGAATGAAACCTCCATGAGCCTTAGGCTTTAGTTGGTCGCCCTTATACCACTTCGCATGTCCATCCGCGAAGACAACGACGGCGCCTCCGGAATGGCGAGCATGCCTATCCAGAGCTACATCCAGAGGCACGGTAAGCGTACCTGGGCAGCCGCAGGCGATGTCCCCGTTCCAATTATAATTGGCCAAAGCAACCCTTGGATTGATCCATGCTGGCTCTATCCGCCCCCAAGGGTTTATGATATTATTCCAACTATCTGCGATTACCATCGTCTCAGAAGGAGCGGTGAGGCGGGCGAGCTTATGAGCTCCATTAGCGCAGCTCCAGGCGACGCCCCCGTTCATTATTATCTCGTTATAGCCGTAGTTGCACCTTATGTTCTCCCTGCCAAACTGACCTGGGTAGCAATCACCATACCATCCCCATTCCTGGCTAGAGCTTGGGCACCGGAAAACATCCAGGTTCTTCAGATAGGGCATAAGTTGCTCCATCCAGAACAAGCCCCCCGGAGGATAGTTGGCCCAATCGTAGTGACAGGGGGTCCGCCAGAAGGGGAGCGTCTCATCCCAATCCTGCGTATACATCGCCAACGCCATCCCTATCTGTTTCATATTGGAGAGACAGGTCGTCTTCCTTGCCTGTTCCCTCGCTCGGCTGAACACTGGGAAGAGTATCGCAGCGAGGATGGCGATGATGGCTATCACTACCAACAACTCTATCAGCGTGAAACCACTTCTACGCACTGCTATCCCTCCTTTCTAAAAATTTTTAAATAGTATCCCTCCTTCCTCTGAGGTTCTATGAAATTTTCGCTATAAATTCGGATTTTTTTACGGGGAAATTGGGATCGGTCTTCACCCAGGGCTTTTGGCTATGCGCAAAGGAAGAGGATAAGGGAGTTCCTCACATCCCCTCAAATAAAAATACATGTTGGTTCGGAAGAAATAAACCCCATCTTGACAAATGATTTGCGGTTTGTTAAAAGTATATTGCTACTTCTGTGAAGAGGAAAAGGCTAAACAGAAAGGCGGTTTCAAGGAGACAAAAGGAGCGCAAGGAGCTGAGCCCTCTCTTCTTCGATGCTCTAGGCATAACCCTCATAGCCTTGGGGCTTATCCTCCTCCTTGCCCTCCGCTTGGAAGAAGGACTTTTGAGCAAGGGCTGTCGCTATCTTGTTATCGCCTTCGGTGATGGTGCTTACCTACTACCTTTAGCCCTTTTCTTCACGGGAATCTCCGCCCTGGTTAGATTGGAGAAAAGCAAGGTTGGCAATTCCGCCTTTGGCATCCTCCTCTTCCTCTTCGCCCTCCTCACTCTCCTTCACCTCCTTTCCGCCAAGGGGGACATATGGGGCATTGCCAGGGAGGGGCATGGAGGAGGTTATGTGGGAGGTGCCTTCTCATTCATCTTCCAAAAGAGCGTGGGGCACTATGGTGCGTATATCCTCACCCTTGCCCTTCTCCTAATCTCCCTTCTTTTGATCATAGGCATCCCCCTCCGGGAGTTGGTTTCCCACCTTAAAAGGAAACCAAAGGAATTACCTGCCCAACGCGTGGTGAGACCGATCCCCCCTCCCCTTAAGGAACCTCAGCCCAAGGAAGAAGCGCCCCGAATAAAGTTCTCCTTCCTTCGTAAGAAGAAACCGAAGGAGAAAGAAGAGGAGAAGCCAAAGGTGGAGGTCAAGGCCCCCCCTTCTGCCTATCAACTTCCTCCCCTCGACCTCTTGAAGAAAGGCAAGGGGGTTCCTGAGAGGAAGTGGGAGGAGAATGCCAAGGAGCACATAGAGATCATAACCCGCACCCTTGCCGATTTCAAGGTAGAGGCGCAAGTGGTGGAGATATCGCGTGGTCCCACTGTGACCCGCTATGAAGTTAGATTGGCTCCCGGGATAAAAGTGAAGAAGATAGTTAGTTTAGCTGACAACCTCGCTATGGAGTTAGCCGCTCAATCGGTAAGGGTGGAGGCGCCCATCCCCAGTAAATCCGCCATAGGGATCGAGGTCCCCAATAAGGTGGCGAGCACGGTCTACCTAAGGGAACTGCTGGAGAAGCAGGAATTCTGGGAGAACCAAGGAAAACTGATCTTCCCTCTCGGGTTGGATGTGGCGGGCAAGCCCACCTATGCTGACCTTTCTGCCATGCCCCACCTCCTAATCGGAGGAGCAACCGGCTCGGGAAAAAGCGTCTTCCTCTCCTCCCTAATCGCCTCCTTTCTTTATAAATTCTATCCCGAGGAACTTAAACTCATAATCATAGACCCCAAGAGGGTGGAGCTGACCCTCTACGATGATATCCCCCATTTGGTCGAGCCCGTTGTGAAAGAGGTAGCGGATGTCCTCACCGTCCTGCACAAAGCGATCCGGGAAATGGAGAGGCGTTACGACCTCTTCGCCGAGGCGGGGGTGCGTAATATAATAGGCTTCAATCAGAAGTTTCCCGAGGAAAGGATTCCTTATCTCGTGGTAGTCATCGATGAATTGGCGGATGTTATGCTAACCAAGCAAAGGGCACAAATAGAAGCCCTCCTCTGTCGCTTGGCTCAATTAGCCCGAGCGACAGGCATCCACCTCGTAGTGGCTACCCAAAGACCTTCCGTGGACATAATCACGGGGCTTATAAAGGCGAACTTTCCTTCCCGCATAGCCTTCGCCGTGACCTCTCTAATAGACTCCCGCGTCATCTTGGATACGGGAGGGGCGGAACTCCTCGTGGGCAGTGGCGATATGCTCTTCTCTCCCTTGGACTCTCCAAAACCGATAAGGATCCAGGCTCCCTATATAAGCGAGAAAGAGATGGAAAGCCTTGCCGATTTCTGGCGTAAGCAAGGTGCTCCTTCGCCACTTCCCGATTGGACCTCGCCGATAGAGATGGAAGGTCTGGGAGAAGCAGGAGGCGAGGAGGACGAGTTGTTCGAACAAGCGGTTAGGTTGGTAGCCATGCTGAGGCAGGCCTCCACATCCATGCTCCAAAGAAAGATGAAGATCGGATATAACCGCGCCGCCCGCCTCATAGAGATGATGGAGGAACGAGGGATAGTCGCTCCTCAGGAGGGAGTGAAGCCAAGGGAGGTATTGGTAACCCCGGAGGAAGTCGAAGAGATGTTCTCCTCTCGGGAGGAATGAACCCCTCCTCCTAAATGAAGGTAGCTCTTATAAGCTTGGGCTGTTCCAAAAATCGTGTGGATAGCGAATGCCTCCTTTCCCTCCTGCTGGAAGAGGGTTTCCTTCTAACCAATGAGGAAGAGGCAGAGGCGATAATCATAAATACCTGCGCCTTCATCAGAAAGGCGGTGCAGGAGTCCCTCAGAGAGATAAGGCAGGCGAGGAGGAAGAAGAAAATAGTAGCGGTGGTAGGATGCCTTCCCCAAAGATGGTGGGACAGAATTTCCTCCCTCGATGCGGATGTCATATTGGGGGTGGGCAATGTGAGCGTCCTTCCCCAAGCGTTGAAGGATGCCAAGGAAGGGCGAAGAACCTGGGCGGTTGCTCAGCCCTCTCCCCTTTCCCTACCTCCCCGCCGCTTCATCTCCACCTTCCCCTATGCTTATCTCAAGATAGCGGATGGCTGTGACAACCTCTGCCACTATTGCACCATCCCCCTCATACGGGGAAGGTTTCGAAGCAGGAGGGAGGAAGAGATCTTGCAGGAGGCGGAGGAATTGGTGGAGAAGGGGATAAAGGAGATAGTTCTGGTCGCCCAGGAGACGACGAGATACGGCTTGGATATATACGGAGAGTTGACGCTCCCCCGCCTCCTGGTTAAACTAACATCTATCAATGCAAGATGGCTACGCATCATGTATATGCACCCTCAAAGGATCACCGATGAATTGCTGGAGGTAATGGCGAACTCCGAAAAGATCGTGAAATACCTGGATATCCCCCTCCAGCATTCCTCCCCTAAGGTCTTGAGGGACATGGGCAGATGGGGAGATGGGGAGGAGTATTTGAAGCTAATAAGGCGCATACGCCAATTCATACCTTCCGCCGCGATTCGCTCTACCTTCATGATCGGTTTCCCTACCGAAACCGAGGAAGATTTCCAGCACCTCCTGCGTTTCCTCGAGGAGGCAAGGTTGGATAGGGTCGGTTTCTTCCTCTATTCCCGAGAGGAGGAAACCATAGCGGGGAGGTTGTCTCCCCTGCCTTCCCAAATAGCGAGGGAAAGGTTGGAGAGGGCGGTTGCCCTGCAAGCCCGCATCTCCTACGAAAAGGGCAAGGAGTGGATCGGCAAAATCCTGGATGTCCTCGTGGAGAGGCGCTCGGCAAGGGGGAAAGCTCAGGGACGTTCCTTCCGGGATGCCCCCGAGGTGGATGGCGTGGTCTACATAACTTCCTCAAGCGCGGAAGTGGGAGAGATAGTCCCCGTGGAAATAACCCAGGCAATGGAATATGATTTAAAAGGCGTAGAGAGGAGGCAGATAAATTGAAGTTGAAGATATTCTGGCAACAAAACTGTCCTCGTTGCCCCGGGGCAAAGGAGTTAGGTAAGGAGTTGGAGAAGGAGGGTATAGAGGTTTTATATTACGATGTGAATACCCTGGAGGGGTTGACCGAGGCTTCCTTTTATAGCGTATCCTCCACCCCTAGCCTAATATTAGTCGACAGCAGCGATGAAGAGATTGCAGGCTGGAGGGGAGATACCCCCTCCAAGGAGGAGGTCCTCTCCTATTTCCAAGGACAGATTGAGGAATGAAGGAGGATAAAAAGGTTTCCCTCTCCCCTCCCATCTTCAAGGATATCAAGGGCTTCATAAAGACCTCCTTCGTGGATTGGGACGGATTGGTTTCCTCCGTCCTCTTTCTTCCCCATTGCAATTTCCGCTGTCCCTTCTGCCAAAACTGGATTTTGGTGGAGGAGCCGGAGAAAATGGAGGATGTCCCTTGGGAGGAGGTGGAGGAGTTTCTCAAAAAGAAAAAGGGGTGGATCGATGGCGTGGTGTTAACGGGAGGGGAGCCAACCCTATATCCTGCCCTATTCCCCCTTACCCAACGCATAAAGGAATTGGGCTTGAAGGTCAAGTTGGACACCAACGGCTCCCATCCCCAGACGATGAGGAAGTTGGTGGAGGCTTCATTGATCGACTATATCGCAATGGACGTCAAAGCTCCCTTGGATGAGCGATACGAAAAGGCGAGCGGGGTAAAGGTTGATCTTTTCGCTTTGAGGGAGAGCATAGAGTTTCTGCTCGAGGATAAAGTGGATTATGAATTCCGCACCACCCTTGTCCCTTCCATAGTAGGGGAGGAAGAGATAAAGGATATAGGGAAGGAGATAAAGGGGGCGAAGAGATGGGTATTGCAGGAGTTTGTGCCTCACTCAGCGAGGAGCGAGGAGTTGAGGAGGGTGCGTCCCTATAAGAGGGAGGATGCGGAAAGGCTTCTCTCCTTGGGAAGGGATTATGTGCGGAATATATCCTACAGAGGCAAATGGAGGTGAAAAGTTGGAGAAGACCGCCTATCGTTTAGAAGACAAGGTTGTTTTGGGGATTTTTTATGAATTGGTGAGGGATATCTTACTGGAAAGAGGTCAGCCTTGCTCTCCCAAGGACATATCGCCCTTATTGGCGGAGAGGGGTTGCCCCCTTCCTCGCAAGGTGGTCAAATATCTCTTCCTTCAAGGAGAGGAGTTAGTGAGCAGGGAAGGACTTTACGACCTCGCTCATAGATATCAACAGCCGGGGCGCCCCTTGGAGGGGCAAACGGAGAGCATCCTTAAAGCGGTAGGGAAGCCCATCCCCCTGTCCATCCTCGCCCAGGAAATAGCCCTGGTGGAGAAAAGGGTTCCTCAAGCCCTTATCACGCCCCTTTCCACCCTTATAACCAAGCGCCCCCAGAAGTATTTCCTCCTGGGGGAGAAGGTAGGTCTGAGGGAATGGCTCCTCCAACCATTCCCCGATGAGGAGGATATCCTGTTCGAGAATTTCCTCCCCGAGGAGCTGCCGGTCGTAGAGGAGGAGATGAAGCGTTACCTTCCCCTGTTGGAGGGAAGGGATTTGCTTGACAAAATCGAGAATTTATTAAGAAATGCCCTTGTCCCCATTCCCCATAAACTACTCTGCCTTCTCCTCTGGAAGAAGGAAGGGAATGTAGAACCACTGGAGGTTATGGGTCGGATGGAAGAGGATGGGCGTTTCCTGATGGTTAAGCCGGCCAGCTGGACCCTGAGGGAATTCCTCCCCTTGGTGGTGGAGAGGTTGCGCCAAATCCAGATACCACCTGGCGTATTGGAACCCGAGCCCTTCGTCTTTGGCGAGGAGGAGAAGATGGCGGTGGATAAATTCATCCAGGAGAGGGGGAAGGTAATCCTTTCGGAGATCCTCGAGAGCCTCTTTGAGACGGAGGATGTTGATGTGGAGCAGGCAAAATCGCTCCTCAAGGAGTTCATAGAGGGCAAGAGCGGGCTGCTGAGGATAGGAGAAGAGAAATGGATAAAAACGGAAGCCCTTCCCGTGGATATCTTGGGGATTCCCCCTGAGGTAGCAATAGACAAGAGCCTTCAATTCCAGAATCTCGATGGAGAGGAGCTGGAGGTTGATTTGGAGGATGAGGGGCTGGAGGGCAACCTCGCGGAGTTGATAAGGAATCCCTTGGTGCAGGATGTGGAGGATGAGGAGGAGATCCAAGGCGAAGTCCCCGCGAGCCCCCTACTCGTCCTTCTCTACCATCATTATCTCGCGGGCACCTTGCCTGTGAGGAGTTGGGAGAAATCCTTTTATCCCTGCGACCTCCCCATTTACCTTCTCACCTTCCGAACGGACAAGGGGGATTGGGAGGTTTGGTACAACAGGGATGTCTCCCTCATATATGGGCTGAAGGAGTGGGCCGAGAAGAACCTCCCTCCCGTGGGGGTGATTATAAGGGTGGAGAAGGAGGGGAGCGAAACCTTTAGGCTTGTGTGGGAAGGGGAAACGCACCCTCAATTATCCATTTCCCAGCGGAGATTGAACGAACTTTTAAAATTGAGGGAGGAGCTACGAGAGTCGCCCACGATAGAGATAATTCAGGAGATAATGGAATACCACAAGAAAGCCCATTTCTACACCATCTTCGCCGAGGTAAATGTGATAAGAAGAACGACCAAGCGGAGGGTGGCTTCCCTCCTGAGCATCTATCCTTGTTTCTACTCGAGGGAGGCTGACACGGGGGTCTTCCATTACGATCCAGCCAAGAGGGACGAGACGATGAAGAGGGCGAAAAAGAAGTATATAATAACGAGGTGAGCATGGTAAGGGTTCGCTTTGCTCCCAGCCCTACCGGATATCTCCATGTAGGAGGGGCAAGGACAGCGCTTTTCAATTGGCTGTTCGCTCGCAAGATGAAGGGGGTCTTCATCCTCCGCATAGAGGATACAGATATCCAGCGGAATGTTGAGGAGGCGTTCGGCTCCATTCTCGATGCCCTTCAATGGTTGGGACTGAATTGGGATGAGGGTCCTTATTATCAATCCCAAAGGTTGGAACTCTATCGCAAGGAGGCAGAGAGATTGGTGGAGGAGGGATGGGTCTATCCCTGCTACTGCACCCCGGAGGAATTGGAGGAAAGGAGGAAGAAGGCGCTATCTGAGGGGAAGCCTCCCATGTATGATAGGCGTTGCCGAGACCTCTCCCCTCAAGAAAGGGCGAGGTTGGAGGCGGAGGGGCGTAAACCCGCCCTCCGCTTTAAGACGCCCTTGGAGGGCGTAACCGCCTTCGACGACATCATAAGGGGAAGGATAGAGTTTCAAAACGAGAACATCGAGGATTTCGTGCTTGTGCGGAGGGATGGATTGCCTACTTACAATTTCGCCTGCGTCGTGGATGACCATTATATGGGAATCTCCCACATTATCAGGGGGGAGGATCACATTTCCAACACCCCCAAACAACTGCTATTATACAGGGCGCTCGGCTTCCCCATCCCCCAATTCGCCCATCTCCCCATGATCTTGGGACCGGACAAGACCCGCCTCTCTAAGAGGCATGGGGCGGTCTCCATAACCGCTTATAGGGAACAAGGCTTCTTGCCGGATGCCCTCTTCAATTTCCTCGCCCTCCTCGGCTGGTCTCCAGGAGGGGATAGAGAGGTAATGTCGCGGGAGGAGATAATCGAAGAGTTCTCCCTGGATAGGGTGAAGAGGCATAACGCTATCTTCAATTACGATAAGCTCCTATGGCTCAACTCCTACTATATGAGGAATACTCCTCCCCGCGAATTGGCTCGCCTCGCAATTCCTTTCCTCAAACGGGCAGGGCTAATCAGAGAGGATCCTCCTTTATCCGTTTTGGAGCAGATAATGGAAATAATACAAGAGAGGGCACGCACCCTCGAGGAGGTTAGCCAATGGGCAGATTTCTTCTTCCAGGAGCCGAAATATGACGAGGAGGCGGTAGATAAGTGGTTGAGGGATCCTTTGCATCGGGAGTTCCTTGGGGAAGCGCTTTTTGTGCTTAATGAGACGGAGCCCTTCACGGTGGAGCAAATAGAAGCCAACCTGCGGGCATTGGCGGAAAGGAAGGGGGTGAAGGCAAAGGAGATCATGCATCCCTTGAGGGTAGCGGTGACGGGAAGGATGGTGAGCCCGCCCCTGTTCCAATCGCTTGCCATTTTAGGAAGGGAGAAGGTAGTGGAAAGGATTGAAAAGGCGCTTCAAAACTTCACCCCCTAAAGAAAATATCGCTTTCTACCTCGCGATATTTCTCACCCTCGTCGTCCCCGTTCTGGGAGGGGAGGGTAGTATGTTTAATCCCTTGCTATATTCCTTTTTGGTCCCCTTCTTTGTCTTTTCTGCCTTCCTCTTGGTCAGCCTACGCAGACTTATCCCCCAAAGCAAGCTCTATATCCCCCTTGCTTCCTTCGCTTTTTTTTCCATTCTATCCTTTGCTTGGTCGATAGATAGGTCCGCTTCCCTCTTCGAGATCATCCGCATCCTCGCTTCCCTGTCCATCTTTCCCGTGGTGCTGAGCGTGAGGGGGGAGAAGCAAAGATACATACTCTTAGCCTTGACCCTCTCCAGTGGGTTCATCGCCCTGTACGGCATCGGAGAGTACCTCAAAGCGCGTTTCCTCATGGGGGACCCCACCTGGCGCATCTTCTCAACCTTCGTCAATCCCAACATATTGGCGGGTTTTTTAGCGGGGAGCATACTTTCCACCTCTTCTTTGTTGCTCGTTTCCTCGGAGGGGAACCTGTTGATGGGTTTCCTCGTCCTCGCTCAACTCATAGCCTTGATTTTAACTGGCTCCCGAGGGGGCATGCTTGCCCTCTTGGGGGGAGCGGTTTTCTTTCTCATAGTAGTGATTAGGACGGGGTATCTCGGTTTTTTTTTGAAGAGGTTGGTGCCCATTTTAGCCATTGCGGGTTTGCTCTTCGTAGTGGGGGGATTCCTGAGGCCAATGGAGAGGCGGGTAGCGGAGAGGGCGACGGAGACCCATTCTTCTGCCTTTCGTGTCCTCCTTTGGAGATCCAGCATAAGGATGATTCAAGCACGTCCCTGGGGATGGGGGGCGGGAACCTTCGAATATGTCTATCCTCGCTTCGCCTTGGGGGGCTTTAGCAAGAACGCCCACAACTCCTATCTTCAGTTTGGGTGCGAACTGGGCATCCAAGGGGTTTTGTCCCTTCTTGCCTTCCTTTTTCTTCTTGCCACCTATATCCACAAAAGGCATCCCTCCTTTCCACCCGAAAGGTCGGCGCTCGCAGGTGCCTGCCTTGCGGGCATCTTTGCCTCCTCCCTTCATTCCCTCATAGATTACGATTGGCAGGTTCTCGCTAATTTTTCTCTCCTTTTACTCCTCTCCGCCAGCGCGGTTTCCCTTCTTTCCCACTCCGAAGCCCGTCTGGGGAGAAGGCTGTTTTTGCTTCCCCTCTTTTTGCTTATCCTTTGCCTTTGGCAGGGAATTGGGGATTACCTCGTCCAGACGGGGAAGGGTCTCTTAAGGAGGGAGCCCTGGAGGGCGAAGGCGTGCCTGAGGATTGCCCTTTACCTACGTCCTTGGGATGGGGAAAGCATGTGGTATCTTGGGCAGGCATTGTTCGCTTCCGGGAAGGAGGAGGGTCTTACCTATATGAGGCGTTCCCTTTCCCTTCATCCCTACCCTCCCAATTTCTACAAATTGGGGAACATCTACCTGCGATTGGGAAAGGAAAAGGAGGCGGATTATTGGTATAGGAAAGCTTTGGAGGTTGACCCCCACTCCCTTCCCTCCTACATAGCCTTGGGCAAATTGCTTCTAAAAGCAGGAAGGAGGGAGGAAGCGAGGCTTCTCTTCCGGAAGGTGTTGGAGATAAAGGAAAGCCCTTATGAGAAGGCGAAGCCGGTGGCGTTTATGAAGGAACCTGCCTATCCCATAGTGGAGTTGGAACTGGCAAAGATAATGCTAAAAGAAGGGAAAAAGGAGGAAGCGCTGAGGCTATTGGAGGAGGCTAAGAGGGAGTTTGAGGATTACCTCGCCACTTGGGAGCAATGGCGAGAAGTCATGGAACCTTTCACCTATGTGGGGGAGGAGGAAGTGCGGAAGTGCCTTCAAGAGACGGAATCCCTTCTGAGGAAGTGGAGGTGAAGGGAATGACTAAGCACAAATTAATATTTGGAGATAGCGAAAAGATTAAGGAAGTGCAGGATGGTAGTGTGCACCTTGTTGTAACCAGTCCGCCCTATTTCAATGCGCCTTTTGATTATCCCGATCTTTTCAAGGATTATGACGAATATTTGGATAAAATGGCGAGGATCGCCAGGGAGCTGAAGAGGGTAGTGGCACCAGGGCGGGTGGTGTGCATCCTATGCGATGACACTTTGATAGAAGGGGTGAAATACCCTGTAGTTGCGGACCTTACCAAAATTTGTCTCGAAGCAGGTTTCATATATCGGGATAAAATAACCTGGGTGAAACCAGAAGGTTACATTCGCATTAGCAGAAGGAGTGGCGTAATTTTACAACACCCTTATCCGATGTATTTTTACCCCGACAACCTACAGGAAACCATTTTGATCTTTCAAAACGGGAGGTTTAATCACAAAGACATCCCAGAGGAAGTGAAAGAGCAGTCGAAAATAGACCTGTCGGAATATCAGGGAGAAAAGTGGTATCTGAGCGTTTGGAACATCGTTAATGTCTTGCCTCTTAAGAATCGATTGGAAAGCGGAATAGCTGCCTTTCCTGAGGAGATACCCTATAGGCTCATAAAGCTTTTTTCCCATGTAGGGGAAACAGTCCTCGATCCCTTCATGGGTTCGGGAACGACGAACAAGGTCGCCAGGATGTTGGGAAGGAACAGCATAGGCTATGAGATCGATCTAGAGTTGCTCGAGGTCGTTAAAGAAAAGGTGGGCTTAGAGCAACCTTACTTGTTTGGGAGAGAACAGGACGAGGTTGAGATAATAATCAGGGAGGATGCGAAGCACCTTCGCACCCAACTACAGGAAAGGATAAGCCAGCAGAAATCGGTGGCGAAGAATGCCAAAAGCAATACAGAGTAGCCTTGCCGAGGAAGAGAAGAGGGATTTGCTCTCGATTTTAGAGAAGCAAGGCAAAGCCAAATGGTTCGAAAGGCGGAGGGTACACATGGCTTTCCCCTTCAGTTTGAATCCGCTTTCTCAGGAGAAACAGGAACGGGAGAGAGCGCTTAGATACCTCCTGCTAAGGGCGTTGATCAACCAGCAGGCAAGGTTTGAGAAGGTGAGGGAGATCTCTGTAAGACTGCGGGAGGAATTCAAGGATATTTTATTATTCGAGCCATATAAGATCTCGGAATCGAGGTTATTCAAGGTTTTTAAGGATATAGCAGGTGAAAAGGGTTCTCTCTTGTACAGGGTTGGAGCCCTGGGTGGGATAAAGCCACTTTCCCTTTTCGCTCATCGCTTTAAGGCTTATGAGGGCTTCATTAGGTGGTTGAACAAAACCAAGCAATCCTTCCTGGAGCTTATCGTGAGCCAATTGGAGAATAGGAATCCATGGAACCTTTTTGAATACTTGAATACGCACGCTGTCCTTGAAGCGGGTTGGGTTGGAAACGATCCCAAAGCCTGCAGGATGTTCGTAAATTGGTGTATTTTCCTTTTCAATGAAATATAGAAGGGACCGATATCGAGAATGGAGAGACATTGATGGTAGTTGACGGCCATGTCGCAAAAGTGTTCTGTAGAACTGGATTACTAAAAGAGGTCCTTTATGAACACAGCCGTCCATACATTATTCGAGCGAGTAAAATGAGAGCACGGATAGAAGAGGTTGTTTCCTGTGCAAGAAGAATACCTTTTTATGTTGACAACGGTGCATTTTATCTCTTTGAGGATAGTTTTTGTACCGATTTGGCCCCGGATTGCCAGAATTGCCCTATAGGGAGGATATGCAAGAGATATACGAAATGGACCGCCTACCAAAAATGGATTGAACGAGAGGAGGAAAAGGAATGACCTCCCATAAAGGGAGGGGTAGCTGAATAGAATGGAGGTGAAAGTTTAATGTGGATATTAGCAATGTTATTCGCTTGTTCTTTCATTTATAATTCTTGGGCGAAGGAGGTCGTTAGAATGCAAATCGTGGATAGATTGCCTGTGGACAAAAGTAACCCCTTCTACCTTCACAATCGTCCCCCTCTCCTCCCAAATCCCCTCATAAAGCTTCCCCTCAAATCCATTCAACCTAAGGGATGGCTGAGGAATCAACTCCTCCTGATGGCGGAAGGGTTGGCGGGCAGGCTGGAGGAGATTAGCCCCTGGTGTAAATTCGAGGGAAGCGCCTGGGCGAGCCCTCAGGGCGAAGGGGAAAATGGCTGGGAGGAGCTCCCCTATTGGTTGAGGGGCTTCACCATCCTCACCTATACCCTCGGGGACGAAAACCTCATCGCCAAGGCGAGGAAATGGATAGATGCGGTCCTCTCCAGCCAGGAGGAAGATGGTTATTTCGGTCCCAGGGCGAACAAACGAAACCATGACCTGTGGCCCAACATGATAATGCTCTTTGTCCTTCGTTCCCATTACGAGGCGACCGGCGATGAGCGGGTCATTCCCTTCATCACCAAATATTTCCGTTGGTTGATGACCCTCCCCTTTGAGGATTTTCTACCTGAGAGTTGGCAGAAGTGGCGGGGTGGCGATCAATTGGACAGCATTTATTGGCTTTATAACCAATTGGGAGAGGAATGGCTGTTGGATCTGGCAAGGATAAACCACGAGCGCACGGCGGATTGGACGGGGGGAATCCCTACCTGGCATGGCGTAAACATCTGCGAGGGTTTTCGGGAGCCTGCCCAATACTACCAGCAGGCGAAGGATATCCGTTATCTAAAGGCCACGGAACGCAATTATAACATGGTCATGGGCATCTATGGTCAGGTGCCGGGAGGAATGTTCGGGGCGGATGAGAACTGCCGCCCTGGCTACATCGATCCTCGCCAGGCAGCGGAGACCTGCTCCATGGTGGAATTCATTTTCTCCCATGAGATCCTCCTATCCATAACGGGAGATCCCGTCTATGCGGACCGATGCGAGGATATAGCCTTCAACTCCCTCCCCCCAGCCTTCACTCCTGACCTTAAAGGTCTTCACTATTTAACCGCTCCCAATATGGTGCAATTGGATAAGGAGGACAAATCCCCTGGCTTGCAGAATGGAGGAACCATGCTTTCCTATGACCCCTTTGGTTACCGTTGCTGTCAGCACAACCACTCCATGGGCTGGCCCCGTTTTGCGGAGTATCTCTGGATGGCAACCCAGGATAACGGTCTATGCGCACTCCTTTATGCTCCTTGTGAGGTGAAGGCAAGGGTGGGGGATGGCACAACGGTGAGGATAAAGGAGCAAACCGATTATCCCTTCGACGAGGCGATAGATTTCGTTATCGACACCCCCAAGGCGGTGCGCTTCCCTCTCTATCTTCGAGTGCCCGGCTGGTGTGAGAGCCCGCAGGTGTATATCAACGATGATGAGGAGTTGGGGGTAAAAGGGAAGCCTCGTTCCTACATTCGCTTGGACAGGGATTGGAAGGCGGGGGATAGGATAAGGTTGGTTTTACCAATGGAGATAAGAGTGAGGGTTTGGGAGAAAAACAAGGGTGCTATATCGGTAGATAGGGGTCCTTTGACCTATTCCCTGAAGATAGGAGAAAGGTGGGTGAGATATGGAGGGACAGATGAGTGGCCCGCCTACGAGGTCTACCCCACCACTTCCTGGAACTACGGATTGATAGTGGACTTAAACGATCCCGCGAAGTCGTTCCAGGTGATCAAAAAGGAGGGGCGATTGGCTTTCCAACCTTTCAGTTTGGAGGGCGCTCCCATAGAATTGAAGGCGAAAGGGAAGCGGATCCCCCAGTGGCAGATGGAGGGAGGCTTGGTGGGATTGCTTCCTCAAAGCCCCGTCGAATCGGGAGAACCAGAGGAGGAGATAACCCTCATCCCCATGGGATGCGCCCGCCTGAGGATCTCCGCCTTCCCTCGGATAAAGTAATAGATCCCTTCTATTCCTTTAATATCTCAAAGATATCGACGCAATCGACGGCGAGGGGAACGTTCCCGTACCAAAAGACCCTGGTTTCCACCGCGCCACCGGGGTGCTGGAAGCTGAGGGGCACATAGCGGAATTCGCCGAGGGGAAGCTCCTCAGCGAGGAGATCCCGCGCGCTGATCGTAGGCTGCCCACCACCCACGCAGGTGTCAAGCGTAGCGATCCTCCCCTGTCCTTCTCCCAACCTCTTCAACCGGAAAAGGGCGAGGTAGGTTCCCTTATCCAAGGGCATGTAGGGACCGAAGAGCATATGAGTGGAGCCAGCGTCTCCGGGTCCGGCCACCCATACAATGCCATTGCTCGCCGATGCGTCTTCCATCCGCTTACCGGTGTTATGGGCGAGGGTCTCCGCCTCCAAGTGGCGCACGAAGCGCAAGGTTATCTTGGGGGGAAGGGGCGAGATTAACTCGTTTTGCTGTATCAGGCGGATGGGTAGCTCCCGGGATAGCGAGAATGCTCCGCTTTTGACCGTTACCTTTACTCTTTCTCCCGCCGGCGTTCCCTTTATATCCACCTTGACCATCTGGGCGGGTGAGAGGGAGAACCTATCCGGCTTCACCCAAGCTTTGCCCAATCCCTCAACGCTAATCCCTCCCATCAGCCTCTTTGAGGAGGTATTGCGCAGAGGGAAGGAGAAGAAGATAGGTTGTCCTCTTATGCCCACGAGGAGGGAGGGGAGGAGAAGGGATAACTTCTCCTCCTCTGCATATTGCTTATAGAGAAGGGCTAAGTGGTCGGGACGCACCGCCACATACTCCGGTCCCAACTGCTTGAGTATCTCCTCCAACATTGGGATATCGAAGAACCAGTTGCAAACGAAGATGTGGAGGAAGGCGGGACGTTGGGTGGGGGTGATGGAGCGAACCTGGGAGACTATGTTGGATATCTGTTCCTCCCGGGAGGCGTTCTCCTTCCAACCTGTGACCGCATGGAAGACGGGGACATTCTTGGCGGTTAGGTAGGTGGCGTCGGCGTAATCGTTCACCCGCTTACCATAATCGGGGAAGATCGCCTGTAGATTGGGGATTCGCTCCGCATATCGCGCTATCAACTCGGGGCGAGTGATCCCCATTATCCAAGCCATCTTTAACCCCATTATTCCCATGTGCTCGGCGGTGAGGTCCAAAAATTCATCGAACACCTTTTCCCTTTGCTTATATCGGATGGCGTAACTATCCGGATAGCAGTAGCCGATGCCCGAAACCGCGGTAAGGAAGGCGTCGTTGGGAGTGGCGGTGGTGTAATAGTAATCCACCACCGCGGGGATGAGGATGTGGGCGGAGGGGGACATCGTCCAGCCGATGGGGAACCTCCCTCGTGTCTTATCCTGCCAGAGTTGAGGAAAGTTGCCCGCGGTGAGGACGGGCAGGTTATCTCCATCGGAGATTATGAAGGAGACATAAACCTTGTTCTTATCTAAGGGAGGAGGAGGCGGAGGAGTGGGAGGGTTCAATTTGAGGATGGAGATGCCGGAATGAACGCTCAGGTTGGAGCAATTTATGGAGCCGACGAGGAACTTCGCCAGTTCGGAGAACAGGGTTACTCCTGGACCTTCACCCATCCCCACATCCACTCCCGCCCAGGGGTAGCCCATTATGGGAATGTTGGGCGGCACCTTGGCGAGGAGTTGCTCTCCGAAGCGGATCTCCTCCTCGGGGGAGGAGTAGAGCTCCGCACCATCGATGCGTCCGGGAAGCCAGAAGATGAAGATCTTATTCTCAACGAGGTAATCCCTCAGCCAAAGGTGATCGGGGTAGAGGCAGGCGAGGACGCTATGGTTCATCTTCCTCCAAAGGTTATCGTAAGCCCATTGATAAGCCTCCAGGCTCTTCTTCCACCGCCCTCGCAGATCCTCCAGAATAGGGAGGTTCAACTCCTTCGCCAGGCGAGGAGAAAGAGGAAGGGCATCCTCCACGCTGGCAAGCATGGTGGCAATGTTCTTGGTGGCGGGGAGGCGGGGATCTATCACTATCCCTCCCTTTACCTCGTCCCTGAATCTTCGGAGAAGTTCCGCGGGTTCTTTGACCTCCTCTGTTCCCTTTATCCAGCCCCTTTGGAGCATCCAGTCCAGCCAAAGTTGGTCGGTGGGCTGGAGGAGGAGATAGATCTGGGGCTTCTTGCGATTGACCAACCCTTGAAGGGCGATTATCGCCAACTGCCAATCACTGGGGACATTCCTTAAGTCGCAAACGATGAGTTTATCCGCCGGCGCCTGAGAGCGAGGGAAGAGGGCGGGAAAAGGACGAGGCTTGGGAGCAAAGTCGAGGTTCCGGGGTTCGCCGGAGGGAACGGGCTGGGGAACTATTTTCCTCCTGAAGTCCGCGGGATCGCCCCCTTCCACCCGATAAAGTTCTATTTTATCTATCATCAAGCTGGCGTTACCTGCCCACCCCACTCGACATTCCAATTTGCCCTTATCGTAATGGAAGGGCAGGGGAACGAAGGCGTAGCGGTTGAGGGGTAAGTCGGAACCATAGATGGTCACGCTGTTTAGCATTGTTTTGGCGTAATCAACGCAAGCATCGAGGGTTGCCACCGGTTCGTCGCCCGCTTCCCCCAGGAGTTTAAGCCGGAAGAACGCAATATAATCCCCCGCGGGGATCTCAGCGTAAGGACCGAAGATAACTTGAACGCCGGGTTGGGAATTCTTGGAGGTCGCTAGCCAAGCCTTGCCATCGCTCGCTTGGGCATCCTCCACAGCTTCCCCTCCATTATGACTGAAATCCTGCTCCCCCTCCCAGGAGTGCAGGAGTTGATAACTGCCTTTGGGGAGCGAAAAGTAAGGGGGAAGTTCGTTAAGGAGCGTTTGGGGAATGCCCTGTTGAGCAAAAAGGGAGGGCGCGAGTAGAAGGGCAAAGCCCATCAAAAGCAGGGAAACATCCATTTTCATCTACATCTCCTCCTTTGGATCCTCGAGCCTCCTTACAGTGTAAGGCTCTTCAGATCGATGTTGCCATAACCATAACACACTTGAACGCCATTGTAAAGATGTGCACGGGCATGCAGGACATGGGATTTGACCATTATATCTCTTAATGGAGATGACCAGGTCTCTTCTGCCCGCGCAACTCGCCTTCAAACCAAACAACGGTTGTCTCCTCTATCGCTATGATTTGGTGTTTATTCCCCATGGGGGTGATGACCATGTCTCCTGCTCTTACCTCGGTCTCCTCCTCATCGAGGATAACCTTGGCCCTTCCCTCAACGATGATCCAGTACTCATCGCAATCGTGAAAGTGAGGTTCGCAGCCCTTTCCAGCGATTATGGTATCCACGCCATAGGACTTTACCATCGAGAAGTCTGGAAGTTCCGATATCGGCTTCAAAGACCTACTACACCATTCCACTTGAGAATCTTTTGCTCTGATAATTGGCACGATAGACACCTCCTTTAGCATCCTCGAGATTTGGTGTGTTAGTTCCTGCATTATTCTTCTCATGATCTCTTGGCGATTTAAAGAAATTACCCTCCTCTTCTGACCTATTTCCACTATGGACCATTTTATACCCTCGCTCTATTTAGGCAAACGCCTCGCGCTTCAAGGGAATGCAAAATTTTGGGGGATCAAAGTTGAGAGGGAAAACATTTTTACTTGCTATTATGGGATTGTTGCGTTATAACGATAGCGAAATGGGCTTCTCGAGCGGTTGTTCGTGACCAGTGTATTAAGGAGGTATAATTATGAACAAGGTGGTTTTGGATCAATTCACTGGATTCGTCCTGCTCTTCCTGTTGCTCCTCTCCTCCATGCGCCTTGTCTCCTCCGCCACTCAAGCCCGCTATTATGCACACGAGGCGGTCCACGATAAGTTCGGTGTCATTGCGCCCTGGTATACAGGGTTGAACGGACAATGTGATTTGCGGGTGCGCATCGCGGCGGAGACGTTGAAGCGCTTCCCTTGGACGGATAAGGCTAACGCCGTGGAGGCTTACCCCCACTATGTCTTCACCAGCCTCTGGAGCATCGATTCGCAGGGCAATATTACGCCGCAGCATCCCGGCGATTGGATGAACGGTGACCTGGGGCAGAGAGCCACCAATGTTTTGATCGGCTTCAGCGATTACTACCGTTATACAGGTGACCCCTCCGCCATTGCTCACATCACCTATATGGCGGACTACATCGTGAACCACTGTCTCACTCCCCCTGACCATCCCTGGCCGAATTTTTTCATTAGCGTGCCTGTGAAGGGCAAAGCCTATTGGAAGTGCGACCCTCATGGGATGATCCAGCTCGACCTTTGTGCCTCTGTGGGATATGGTCTCCTTCGTGCCTATCAGGTCACAGGTAATAAGCGTTGGTTCGAGGTGGCGAAGCATTGGGGCGATGTGTTCGCCGAAAAGTGCAACTACGAGCCCGACGCAGATCCTTGGGGGCGTTATGCCAATCCTGAGGATGCTCCTTGGGAGGACAACAAGTTGACCGGTAGCGTAGCACTTATCCTCGAGTTCCTCGACGAATTGATCCGATTGGGATACACGGGTGAGAACAACAGCATTGTGAAGGCACGGGATGCAGGGAGGAGATACTTGAGGGACAAATTGCTTCCCCTTTGGTGGGTTGATGATACCTGGGGGAGATACTTCTGGGATTGGGTGAACCCCACCCAAAACTGCTTAACCACCCCCGATGCCTGTAGATATATTCTCCAGAACAAGGACTACTTCCCCAACTGGCGAAACGATGTGCGAAATATACTAACCCTCTTCCTCAACCGTAGTAGCGTCAATCCCGATTCGAGGGGTGATGTCTACAGCGGAGCGTGGGCGTTTCCCGAATCCAGCTCCTGTTGTGGACGTTCCCTTTGGTATGCCCCCCTCTGTGTGGCGCCGACCTTGGCGCGATACGGCGTGGAAGCAAATGATCCCTGGGCGCGCGAGTTGGCTTACAGGATGATGGTCCTGCAGACTTACGATATCCACGAGACGGGCTTGTCGGAGGATAACATCGATGGCGGGGTCATCGTCAACCACGGTTGGCTCAACATTGCCCATCCTCTCCCCCTTCGGTTTGTGCTCTCCGCCATCGCCTGGCTCCCGGAGGAGCTGGGCGCGAGTCGCGAGAACCATATCGTTCGCTCCACCGCGGTCGTGAACTATGTCGTCTATGGGAAGGGTAGAATAGAGTATTCCACCTTCGATGCCCCCACCGGGACCATAGATGTGTTGCGCCTTGCATTCGTGCCCAAATCGGTGATGGCAGATGGTCGTCCGCTTAAACTTCGGCGCGATTTAACAAGCAACGGATATACACTTAAGCGCCTGCCCAATGGGGACGCCATCGTCTCCATCAGGCACGATGGCGCCAGGCGCATCGTGGTCGTAGGGGATGATCCTCAACAGATTATAGAGGGCGATGCCCTCGTTTTTCAGGGGGATTGGAGGAAGGGACCCAAGGGCACATGGGTTGCAGAATCGGCAGGAGCGAGCGTAACCGTCAACTTCGAGGGGAATCAGGTGCGCCTCATCGGTCGCGTCGACGAGTTCGGTGGGCTCGCGGATGTCTATCTGGATGGTGTTAAGCAACTGGTGCCCATCGACTGCTGGAATCCAACGGCGCGCGATCGGCAAGTCCTCTATTATAAGAACGGTCTTGAGCAAGGTCCCCATACATTAACCGTCGTTGTGAGAGGCGCTAAGAACCCCCATTCCAAGGGCACGCGGGTCTACATCGATGCGGTTCAATATTCCAACGCGGAGGGGAAATACAATTTCCCCTCGGGCACCGGTCCGAGGGAGACACAACGCATGTTATTCGGCTACATCGGTCGAGAGGATTATAAGGATTCTCAGGGCAATCTCTGGCGACCGGGGACGGAGTTCGTCATTCGCTTAGGTGCCCTCAAGGACTCGGTGGTGGAATCGTGGTGGACGACGCCCGTTCCCGACGAGATCCAGGGGACGTCGGATCCCGAACTATATCGCTATGGAGTGCATGGTAAGGAGTTTTGGGTGAATGTGACCGTGGCTCCGGTGAGAAAGTATTATGTGCGCCTCAAATTCTGTGCCACCCGAGGGATCGACACGAGGAAGAATGCCTTCAGCATTTACATCAACGACCAACTTGTCGTGAAGAACCTCGATGTGGCTGGAACAGCAGGCGGTCCCAACCGGGCGGTGGATCTTGTGTTCAACGATATCACTCCTCGCCGTGGCATAATCCAAATCCGCTTCAGCGGTGCCCTCGTTCAGGAGGGCGATACGCTCACCCAGGGCGAGGCGTTCGTTCAAGCCATAGAGGTTGGACCGGGCTATGGCGGGGAGGGAGCGGTGCCCGTCACCTTAGAAGCTCCCAAAACCTCACAGGTTCCTGGTGGCTCAGGGCTGAAGGAATAGATAGGTCCTATATCTTCCTTCCAAAGCCTCCTGCCATTCCTCGACGGGCTCCATCTCCTCGCTTCGGAGTTTCGCTACTCCCTTCCAACCCATCGCTTTTCCTGCCAGGAGGGCGGAGCCGAGCGCCGGCGCTTCCGTCATCCTGAGATGTTTAACCCTTCTCCCCAACAAGTTCGTCAGGAGAAGGCGCCAGATTTTATTCCTCACCCCTCCTCCAAAGATTATCACCTCCTTCCTTTCCCCTGCTAACTCCCCCAGCACTTCCACATTTCTCCTTATCTCGAAGGAAACCCCTTCGAGCACCGCGTATAGAAGGTCTTCCCTTCCGGTGGAAAGGGATAAGTTGTGGAAGCTCCCCCTTGCCTCCTTATCCCAAAGGGGCGAGGAGGCACCGGTGAGATGGGGAAGGAAGAAGGGTAGGGAGGAGAGGTGTTGAGGTTTCGGTTCATAATCCCTTAAGCCCCTTCCCAGGATTCTCTTCATCCAGTCGTAGGAAGCACCCGCGGTGGCGACCACCCCTTCCAAAACCCATTCCCCGGGGGAGATATAGGGGAAGAGGGGGATTCTCATCTTATGATCTAGGAGGGGTCTTGACACAAGGGTGCTTATCGCGGAGGCAGTGCCCAGGGAAATCGCTATCCCCTCCTCGTTCAGTCCCGCCCCGAAATCGGCGCACTTTTGATCCTGCCCTGCTACCACGATGCGCACTTTCTCTCCCAGCCCCAACTCCCTCGCTATCTCTCCCCTCACATATCCCACCACCTCCCCCGCCCACCTAAGGGAGGGGAATTTCCCCTTTGGAAGGTCGAACGCCTCCAGGAGCCTTTCGCTCCAGCGATTTTCCCTCACATCGTATAAAAGGCTCCCCCCTGCAAGGGTATGGTCGGTAACCACCTCCCCGCTCAACTTCATCATTATGAAATCCGCCACCATGAGGAACTTCCATGCTTTCTCATAGATCTCCCTTTTATTGCTCCTCAGCCAAAGAAGTTTGGGCAGGAGGTAATAGGCTTCTAGCCTTTTTCCCGTCAGGAGGAATATCTCCTCATCGCTGAACCTCCCCCGCACTATCTCCAACTCCTTAACCGCCCGTGTGTCTAGCCAGGAAATGGCGTTGGAGAGAGGTTTGCCTTCCCCGTTAACCGGGAGGAAGGTTATCCCTTGGGAGGTGACCCCCAAGCTCAAAACCTCTTCTTTGTCCACCCCTTCCATCAGGACCCGCACCGTCTGCTTCACTCCCTCCCAGAGATCCTTCCCTGCTTGTTCTATGCCCTCGGGGGAGCGAATGAGGGGGTAGGGTGCGGATGCTATCCTGAGGATCTCTCCCCTCTCATCAAGAAGCACCCCTTTGCAACTGCTCGTCCCTACATCTATGCCGATGAACTTAGCCCTCACGCTCGTGGTGATAGAATTCCCGCAGAAATTGACAGATCTTCTCCACCGCTTCCTCGTAGACTGCCTTCCCCGTTTCCTCGCTCGCATACGTGGGATCGCCGTAGATCCCCGTCTTGCTCTTTTGGATCCCCCAGGTCGACCAGAACACCCCCCTGCTGGGAGCGAAGTTATCCCCGGGTATGAATTCGGAGTGATATCGCATTATATCCTCGGAAGTGAACTCCTCCCTTTTTACTCTCTGTTTGAAGAATAGCATGAGGGAGGTCTCCCATTCCCCTCCGTGGATGCTTCCTCCCAGGGGTGATTTCCTTATCTTTCTATATACTTCCGCGCTAACGCTAGCGGGGCTTATGCTGGCAGGATATATCCCCCACTTATCCCCTACTATCCTCAATGCTACTTCTATTATTCCCCTATGATGTCCATGCCCATCCAGGATGGCTATCTTCTTAAAGCCCATCTCTATCAGGGAGGAGAGCAAATCCACCAGGAGTTCTATAAGGATCTGCGGTCTTATGCTGATAGTGCCTGTCCATCTCTGCATCTCCCGTGCGGAGTAACCCGTCCACAGGGTGGGGAGGACGAGGACGGGGATTTCGTCCTTCAACCTTTCCGCTACCCCCTTTGCTATCTCGGTAACGATCACGCTATCGGTGGAGACGGGAAGATGCCTTCCGTGCTCCTCAATGGTGCCGATGGGTAGGATGAGGAGGGCGTTTTCCCTCACTGCCTCCTCCAATTCTGGCGAGGTCTTGTCGGTAAAATAGAAGGTTTCCTCCCTCATAGCACACCTATCCTTTCATCCTCGAATATGCTATCTTCGGGCAGACTGGGTAGGGAGACCTCCAGGATCAAGGCAGGTCCTTCCTCCGCCTTGAAGGAATGCATCATGCCTTCCTTCATGACCAGAACATCTCCTTCCTGCAGGAGATGCTCCCTATCAGTCTTCATCCTCACCTTCCCCTTTACAACGAAGAAAGTCTCGTGCTTGATCCTGTGATAGTGGGCAGGGCAGGTCTGCCCTTCGTAGAGGAAAAGGAACTTCCCGCAGTATCCCTTTTCTCTTTCGTTCGCTACCCAGAACTCCACTAAGCCGATTTTATAGAAGTCGCCCAAGCCGAAATCCAACACGAGGACGGTTTCCTCGGGCATTTTTAATCCCCATTCGGCGATTTGCCTCTTCACCTCGGCCAAAATCTCCTCCCGCGCCTTCTCCAATTCCTTTCCCTTCGTCCAATCGATCCTCAAATTCCTCACCTCCCTATCCTCAAGGTTATGATCTTCCAGGGCTTAACGAGGAGGGATGCTTCCTCTCCTCGCACCTCCACCTTCGGTTCCTCCATCTCTTCCCCCAGGAAGTTCACCGCTTCCACGAAGGACGGTCTGAAGGGCAGTTTAATACTGCAGAGGGTCTCCTTGCCCTCCGTTTCGTAGAACCGGAGGAAGTAGGAATCCCCCTCCTTATAGAAGGCGGTTAGAATCAGGTTTTCCGGTTGAAGGGAGAGGAAGGAATGCCAAGGGGGAAGGTAGCCTTCTCCTTTCTTCCCTTCCCTATCCCTGTAAAGCAGGGAAGGGGGGGTCCTCAATTCCATTGCCCTCCTGTAGACCTTCGCTTCCCTCCAATCCCCGGGATGAAGCAGGAGGCTCCCCGTGAAGCGATGGTAGCCAATCCCTTTCCTCTGGATGTTGATGTCCTTCTCCCAACCCTCGCAGGTGAGAATGCTGTTTATGAGGATATGATAGACGGAGTTTTCATCGAAGTTAAAGATGTAATACCTATCGCCATCGTGATTTATGTAGGCTATGCCCTTCTCGCCATCGCTCCAATCCAGGAAGGATTTGGCGTAGAAGTTTCCCTTCCTCCATCTCTCTATATTCCCTCCGTCCCCTTCAGCTGGACCGTATAGTTCCTTCTCCAGATCCTTTTCCTCCACGCCGAAGGGGAAGTCGCCCCATAAGCGCGCGGGGAAGGGCAAAGGAAGAAGAAAAGCGAGGAAGCCATCTTCCCCTTGCCATTCCACCTCCGTCTCGAATTCGATCCTCGTCTCCCCCTCATATAACCTCACCCTTTGCCTCACGGGATGGCTCCCTATCCTGCCTTCTCGCAGGAGGCTTCGCCTTAAGGGACCCCCTTCGGTGATCTTACATTTCTCCCATTGCGGTTTCAACTCCTCCAATATCTCTCCCATATGGAGCTCCGCCCTCACATCCACTCGACAGAGCCTCAAACTGCCAAACCCTTCCTGGCTTTGGTAGATCCTCCGCGTTTTCTTCTCCTCGATTTTTGTCAATTCCCCCTCTTGGAAGGTCAGTCGAAGAGAAGAATTCTCAAGGATATTCTCCTCCTGAGCTTGGGCGGTGGGAGGAGCTCCCTCTTGCTTCACTCTTAGGGCATTGCAGCCCATGGGGGGGAGGGGCACTTTAGCCAATAACTCCACTTCCCAGCCCTCCAAGCCCACTTCCTTTAGGATCTGGAAGGGAACCTCCCTGCCTCTTCCATCCAGGAGGGACAGGCGTTCGGGCACCTTGGTGGGAAAGGAAAGGAGCACTTTAACCCATGCTTCCCTCTCATAGGGCAGGGGATTGAAGACGATGATCGATTCATCCCTCCCCTCCCTTTGGATCCGGGAGGCTATCTCCCTCTGTGCCTTTGCCTTTATATCCTCCCCTTGCCAAAGGGTTTGGAGGGCAATCTTATATAGGGCATCGAAGTCTTCTTGGAACAGCCATTGGGTGGCGTGGGCGGAGAAATTGAGGAGGTTTTCCCAAAGGGTGGGAAACTCCTCGGGATATTCTCCGCCCCATAGGCTGCTAAAACTGCTCCACTTCTCCGCCTCCGTTAGAGCTCTATCAGCATCTATCCTCAATTTCCATAAGCCCTGCGAACCTCCAAAGGCAGCGTTGTAGCAGACATCGCAGGGATCCAGGGTTCCCTTAACCCTCGGAAGGGCGTATTTCTCCAATTCCCTGAAGAATTCCAGAGGGGTGGCGAACTGCATCTCGATTTCTTCCCTCTTATTCCACTCCTCCCGAAAGGAGAGGAGATCGAGCGGTTCATCGGTATAGAGGGCTCTTAGGGGGCGGGCGTCGTCGTTGCCGTGGCTTATCCAGACGAGACCAGTGGGGGAGAAGCGCGAACGATATTCTATCGTCCCCTCCCAAATCTTCTTAACTTCATCCCACCTTTCTCGGAAATCATCTGGGACATACCCCTTGAAGCAGAGCCCACCATAGCAAGCCCTATGGGCTATCACCTCTGAGCCATCCAAGCCCTCCCAGATGAACTCATAGGGGATCTTCTTATGGTTGAGGGCTACCTCGGGTCGCCAGAAGATAAAGTAACGATAGCCGGCGAGGGATAGCACTTGGGGCATCTGGGGATGCCCCACGGCGACATCCACGATGTCGCCGTGGAGGGAGAGATCCGCATTGGGGAACAGCTCCCTGAACTTCTTCTTTCCTATCACCAAGTTGCGGATGAAAGTTTCCTCGTTGGTCATGTTCGGTCTTATGTTGGCGAAGGCTCCGCAGACGGCGATCTTGCCCTCGTCTATACTTTGTCTCAGCTCCTCCAGCCTATGGGGGGAACGCTTCAAGAAGGGGGTGAGTTGGCAGAGGTAGTTATCCATGTACCAACGGAATTCCGGATGCTTTTTTAGGAGGTCCAGGACCTCGTTGAAGACGAGATCATAACGGCGCTCATGCCAGAGGCGGGTATGCGTCCAGGCCCAATCGCAGTGGCAGTAGGGGATGATGAAGATCCTTTTTACCATTTCAACTCCCTCCTTGCCTCCTCCACGGATGCGTCGTCATGAACTATTCGGCAGATTGCTCGCGTCAATGCGGAGGGCTCGGGATAAGCCCAGACATTCCTGCCCACCGACACCCCTTTCGCTCCGCAATCCATTGCCTCCCTGATGAATTTGAGGAAGACATCCACATCCCTCGAGGAGGGACCGCCTAAAACGACATAGGGGGCGGGGCAGTAGGCTATCACCTCCTTGAAGGTTTCGAGATCACCAGTGTAGTAGCCCTTCACTATATCGGCGCCCAATTCCACCGCTACCCTGGCGCTGAACTTTACTATCTCAGGATCGCTCGGCCATCTCCTATCCGCCCTCGCCTTGAACTGGTGCTCGAGTAGTTCTGCGGGGATCATCTCGGTGAGCATCGGCATCCCCCATCTTTCACAGGATTTGTTAACCATGCCTATTTTGTGGGAGAGTTGCGCCTCTCTTGGGACGCCGATAACTCCGAATGTCGCCACCGCATCCGCTCCCATCCTCAAGGCCCCCTCCACGCTGAAGATCAATTCATCGTTTGTGAGGTCTGGTCCTATGGAGGTGGCAGTGCCATCTATCCTGAGCACCAAACCTATCCTCCCTGCGATCTCATCCTGGAGGTACCTCGCTATCCCAGGCGTGAGGAGAACTGCATCCGCTCCCCCCTCTATTATTTCCCTCACCACCTTCTTGGGATCCTCTATCTCCTTCATCGGCTCCACACAGATTCCGTGGTCCAAGGTCACCAGCACCATCCTACCGCTCTTTTTGTTGAGGAGACGTGCCATCCGCAACTTTTTGCCCATGCTCATGGTTGAAACCCTCCTTGTCAAGTTCTCGTGAGCCATCTACTTGGCTTTGCCTAATGATACCACACCCACCGCCCCCCTGGTAAAGGGGATGGGAGGTTAGATCTTGGGGAAATTAGGGATAACTGTGCCTTTCCTATCAGACGAGCAGTTTATTATAAACCCCGGGTCTAATGCTGAAATTCCACTTTGATTATTTTGAAGTGTTTCGTATCTGGTGCGGATATGTAAACATTGCCATTGCGACTGACTCGCATTATGGTACCACCGAACAACCAACTCGAATACAACGGAAAGCCGGCTTTCTCCAAACACACACTGCCGAAAACCTTGCCTGTTTTGGGATCATGGATGGAAATGGTCGTTGTCTCCAGCTCCCTCGAACCTTTTAGTGGTTCCTGGGTGAATTCTGTGATAAGGCAACCGTGCTTATCTATCCCTATTACACCGAAGGAGGGTTTGAAGCCTTTCTTGGTGGGGGTGGGAGGGGATAATGTTACCTGGGATAAAGGGTTACCCTTTAAATCGTATTTCTTAACCAAAATGCCATTTGAACCCTCCTGAGACAAAGGCTTACAGGGCTTTCCATTAAGGAGGTATTGGAATTCATATCCGTAGCCAAGCCGGGCGGCCAGGAACGGATCATAAGGGTAAGGGGCATTAGACAGGATGTCTTCCAATTTATGCCCTTCTGCATCGAATACGAGCCCATCGAAGCAAAAGCGTTCTCCCGGCATCCAGAACAAAATGAATCCGCTACCTCCCAAATGCTCGATCCAAGGTGTCCGCTCTACCACTTGGAACTCCTTTTGGAACTTCCCGGATTTATCAAACCTAAGCAAATATGGGATATCGATAGTCTTGTTTCCTTTCCGTTCCTCTCGGGAGTCAAACGCAAAGACATATTTCTCCCCTGCCGCTACATATTGCGGTCCGGATTTGAATTTGCCGAGACCGGAGTGGAACAGGAACTTGCCCTCGGTGGTATAGCAGGAGAGCCTATGGTTAACGGTATCTGCTATCCAGAGGGTCTTCTCTTGGGGGTCGATGTCGAAATCCTCGGGAGCCGATGTCCCAAATATATCTGATCCTATCTTCGCACCGAATTGGCGTTCGCCCTTTCCCCATTCGGTGAAGACTATGTACTTGGCCTTAACCTTTGCCTTGGGTAAAGCCTTGAGTGTGCCATTAGTACATATTAAACCCGCGAGTAGGATAAGGGACAAAATCAACCTCATATAAGAAGCCCTCGTCACTAAATACTTACCTCCTTCCTTCTTCCTTCTTTTCAGGGATCTTCCTCAGAGACCCAAGGAAGATCCCCACGGGATCTGTCAAGATATACTTAATTACACACCCGGAGGCATGGCGAATTTGTCCCAGCCCCATTGGCGTTCGGCTGTTCGTTCATCTTGCCATAGGAAGGCACCATAAGATAAGAAGATAGCGACAAAGGTAACCGTATTTGGATCCGGACCATAAGTCTCCTTAACCTTAAAGAATACCAAGTCGCCGGGTACGGGATCGGTACAGTAGTAGCTGCACTTTGCTGCGCCGATGCTGTTCGTGGTATACCTATTCCAACTTTCGAATGGCAAAACTGAACGAGCCCAGAGCAGTCAAATTTATTAGGACCCTGCTGACCCCATTTATAAGGTGCGCCTTCACACAAAACGGATACTAAACGGATCTGCAGCCCTTTGCCTATCGCACTGGTAAGACGATTGGCTTGGGTACCTCCACCAAATGCTTTTAGGGTGTAGGTCTGCACGCCTCTGTTATGTCCCATTTGTAATGACATGCGTTCCCGTTGCTGGATATATCTTCCATGCCAACGATTGTAGAAGAGCCTGGGTTTTGGTTTGTAATTTTAAGGGATGGCTTGGTCCCGGCGTGGGAGGCTCAACCGTCGCGTTAAGTCTACATAGCACTTCGGATTTTTCCTTGTGCCTTCACGATAACCCTCCCAGGGCGGACGAATGCCATCCATTGCTGTAAGAATAATGCTGATAGCTTGTGCAGATGGTTGTCCGGGTTGAGTAGCGGTGGAGGTTAGTGCTACCGCTGTATCTACTTTCCCTAAGGTAGAGGTGCTCCTGCCTTTTACGAGGGTGGTTTTGGAAGATGGGGAACAGGAAGACCCCGCTTCGACAAAGATAACGACCCACTCAGTGCTATAACCCATGGCATAAGCGTAAACATCTACTTCGCCGGGAGTTGTAGAGGAAATGAGGGTAGTCTTTGCTTCGCCCTTATCATCGGTTATGGCTTGATTGGACACAAGCGTGCCGTTAGATACACGGAACGTTACCGGAACATTAGGCACCGGATTATCTTCTGCATCCAAGACAAGGGCAATAAGCTCAAGGGAAGATGTACCATCGGCTGGGATCGCAGTCGGTGTGGAATCCAGGAAGACGCCGGGTCCTTCAGTGGGAGGGTCGAATTCCACCAGAGAACCTGGGGCAACGAACTGGATATTATAGGTATCACTACCCGCCGAACTGGTAGCTGTGACCGTTACAGTTTGGGGTGTAGCAGGCGCGGTTAGGGTGGCCTCCACTATGCCATACCAGGGGGTCACCGCTTCGGAAGGGGTTATGCTCCCCGCGCTGGTCTGAAAGTGAACCGTTACCCCTTCCAATGGAGCACCATTCGCGTCGGTCACCGTGGCGTCTAACTTGACGGTGTCTGTGCCATTAGCCTCCCCGCACAACCGCCAAGGGTGGAGCTTCAAAGTAGCGTGAGCTGACGTGACCGGCAACAGTACAATAAGCGACACCACACACCAGAACCACATATGCCTCATACCGCACAGCACCTCTTGTACTAAGGATTCGAAGCCAACCCTCTACATGAGAATTGGTCTTCAATAAAATTATAACGAAGTTTTTTTTCGGCAAGGGGGGCAAAAAATTTTCGAAAAAATTTGCCTTGTCCTCTACGGAGATATAAAATCCAGCGAGGTGCGTGGCTTATCGGATTCTCTCGATAAAAGAAAGGCAGAACATTCCCGCCCTTTGCAGAAAGTAAACTTCTTGAGTGACAAGAAGGAAGCCCTACTCTCCTTTCCCTTTCAAGCCTGCCCTTCTTTCCCTTAACTTCTGCTTATCTCGCTAATATCGTATGCTCTACCTTCACCCTTTTCCCCCCTGAATAAAATGCCCTCCTCTTGTTTTCAGCTCTTTCCCAGCGCCTTATGTTTTATTTACCGCTTTACAAAGGATTTTTGGGTATGCTATTATTATAAAAATGTAAGCCAGAAAGGCTCATGGCGCAAGAAGTTTAATAAAAAATAAGGAGGTAGTGGGAAAATGAGACATTCTCTGGGTTTAGTTTTTATTTTGGGGCTCGTCGTTGTGGGTTTGTTGGTCGGTGTTAGAGATAGCGAATCTGAGCAACCGGATTCTCAGACGAGTAAGAAAATCAAGCTGGTGACCAAAGAGGTTTCTTTAGGGAAGATACATCCCGGCGGTATTCCCGAGACCTTAGTGGTCAGTCCCGACAGCAAGCGTGTGGCGTATGGGGCAGTGCGGGGTGAAAAGCAGTTGGTTGTTGTGGACGGAAAAGAAGGGAAGGAATATGACTGGGTTGAGGATGGTACTCTCATCT
>CAYVMD010000003.1:0-75447 GCA_964452465.1 uncultured bacterium
AGGTGGGAAAACCATCGGAGCAGGCGTAGTTACGGAAGTGATCGAGTGATATGCCGGGTGAAAGGATAAGGATAAAACTAAAAGGATACGATCATAGATTGGTGGACGAATCCTCTCGTAGGATAGTGGAAACCGCAAAGGATACAGGAGCCAAGGTTGCGGGGCCGATTCCACTACCCACCAAGATACGCCGTTGGTGTGTCATTCGTTCGCCCTTCATCGATAAAACCTCCATGGAGCATTTCGAGATAAGGATACACAAAAGGTTGATAGATATAATCGAACCATCTCCTAAAATAGTCGATGCGTTAATGCAGTTGGAGCTCCCAAGCGGAGTGGACATCGAGATAACCCTCTAAAAGGTGAGAATATGAAAGGTATATTAGGCAGAAAAATAGGAATGACCCAGATCTTCGACGAAGAAGGAAATGTAGTGCCGGTTACGGTTATAGAGGCGGGACCTTGTGTCGTGGTCCAAAAGAGGACCAAGGAAAAGGATGGTTATGAGGCAGTGCAGATAGGCTTCGGGGAGATAAAAGAGAAGCATCTCAACAAACCAATGGCAGGGCATTTCAAGTCTGCCAATGTCCCGCCGAGGAGATCCCTGCGGGAGATACGGGGTGAGTGGGATGTGGAGATAGGTAGTGAGATACGGGTGGACATCTTCTCGCCCAAGGAAATGGTAGATGTGACGGGGATTTCCAAGGGGAAAGGATTTGCTGGGGTTATTAAAAGGTGGGGCTTCTCGGGAGGTCCAGCAAGCCACGGTTCGATGTCCCATAGGCGCCCTGCCTCGGCAGGGGCTCAACAACCCCAAAGGGTTATAAAGGGGAAAAAGATGCCCGGGCATATGGGAGCGGAACAAGTTACCGTTCAGAATTTGGAGGTTGTGAAGGTGGACAAGGAGAAAAACCTCCTCTTCCTAAAAGGAGGAGTGCCAGGTCCTAAGGGCTCATTGGTTATAATCAAACAAGCAGTGAAAAGCGCGAAGGTGAGCTGATATGCCAACGGTAGAAGTCATCAACCAAAGAGGAGAGAAAGTCGAAGAAATGGTGCTAAGGCACTCCGTGTTTGCAGTGGAACCCAACATGCCCCTTATGCATCAGGCGGTGGTGTCTTATCTGGCGAACAGGAGGCAGGGGACCCATTCCACTAAAACCAGGGGTGAGGTGAGAGGTGGTGGGAGGAAGCCTTGGAGGCAAAAGGGGACGGGGAGAGCAAGACAGGGATCGATCAGGGCTCCCCACTGGGTTGGGGGAGGAGTGGTTTTTGGTCCTCGTCCTCGAGATTATTCCTTCTATCTGTCTAAAGAAGAGAGAAGACAGGCGCTTTGTTCTGCCCTCTCGTCAAAATTGGCTTATAATGATATAATTATTTTGGATCAACTTTCCCTACCAGAGCCTAAAACGCGAGAAATGGAGAGAATTCTTACCTCCCTAGGAATTCAAGGAGAAAGGACGCTTTTGGTCTTGGATCAAGAGGACCCGGTGGTCCTCTTGGCTGCCCGTAACATTCCTTATCTCGAAGTGCGGCAGGCGAAGGATCTCTGCACATACGATGTGCTAGCTTGTGCTAAATTAGTGATGACCAAGCGGGCAGTAGAGGTAATACAAGAAAGGCTTGAGAGGGAACAAAGATGAGGGATCCACGAGATATCATAATAAGACCTCTTCTCACGGAGAAAACCTTGCGCCTTGCAAGGGAGGGGAAATATTCCTTCGAAGTAGCCACGGATGCTACCAAGAAGGAGATACAAACCGCCGTAGAAAGGCTTTTTAAAGTGAAAGTGGCAAAGGTAAACACCATAAACATGAAAAGCAAGGTGAGAGTGGCATTCTGGGGCAGAAGGACGGTGGGCAAGACCAAAAAATGGAAGAAAGCAATTGTTACGGTTAAGGAAGGCAAAATAGACATCTTTGAAGGCTTATGATAAGGAGCGAGGGATATGCCGGTTAAGAATGTAAAGCCAACCACACCTGGGAGAAGAAATGCTACCTTCCCAACCTTCGAGGAGATAACCAAGAAGGAGCCGGAGAAATCTCTCCTCCGTCCCCTGAAGAAAACCGGTGGGCGCAATAATCGAGGCGTCATAACGGTGAGATTTAGGGGGGGAGGAGCGAAGCGCCGGTATCGAGTAATAGATTTCAAAAGGGACAAGGATGGTATACCTGCAAAAGTTGTATCAATAGAGTATGATCCTTGTCGCACCGCCTACATAGCTCTCCTCCAGTATGCGGATGGAGAGAAGCGCTACATTATCGCTCCCTTGGGGTTGAAAGTAGGGGACACAGTCCTTTCGGGTAGAGACGCACCCCAAAAGGTGGGGAACGCTCTACCTTTGAGGAACATTGCTACGGGTACTTTTGTCCATTGCATAGAAGTAGTGCCCGGGGGAGGAGCAAAGCTCGTTCGTTCTGCCGGCGCTTCCGCCCAAATAATGGCTAAGGAAGGGGATTATGCTCAGGTGAGGCTACCTTCGGGGGAAATAAGGCTGATTCACTTGGATTGTAAGGCCACTATAGGGCAGGTTGGCAATGTGGATTGGGAAAATGTGCGACTTGGCAAAGCTGGGAGGAGTAGGCACCTTGGAAGACGTCCTCATGTTAGGGGTTCTGCTATGACTCCCCGTGATCATCCCCACGGGGGTGGAGAAGGGAAAGCACCCATCGGAATGCCCCATCCCAAAACTCCTTGGGGTAAGCCCGCTAGGGGTGTCAAGACCCGTCGCAAAAAGGTTTCTGACAAATTCATAGTCCAAAGGAGGAAGTAAAGTGGGCAGAAGCAAGAAGAAAGGACCTTTTGTCGATGCTCACTTGTTGGAGAAGTTGCAGAAAACGGATAAAGATACGATAATCAGGACCTGGTCAAGAAGGTCTACGATTATACCCGCTATGGTAGGACGCACTATCGCAGTGTATAACGGGAAACGCCACATCCCCATCTTCGTAACGGAAAAAATGGTGGGGCATAAATTGGGCGAGTTCGTTCCTACCCGCACCTTTAGGGGGCATGGAGAAACGAAGGAGAAGGAGGAAGAAAGGAGAAGGAGGGAGTAAAACTATGGAGGCTAAGGCCATAGCAAGATATGTCCGATTGTCTCATCTTAAAGGGCAAAGAATAGCCAACCTTGTTAAGGGGAAGCCCGTTAAACAGGCTGAAGCCATCCTTTCCCTCCTCCCTCACAAAGCAGGTCGGATAATAAAGGATGTTCTCAAATCGGCGGTTGCCAATGCCCAAAATAATCACAATATGAACCCGGATAGGTTGGTGGTGAAGAATGTGCTGGTTGACCAGGGACCAATGCTGAAGCGTATCCGTCCTCGTGCAATGGGGAGGGCTTACAGGATAAGGAAGAGGACGAGTCATATCACCGTGATTTTGGAGGAGGTATAAAGTCATGGGACAGAAAGTAAGCCCGATAGCCTTAAGATTGGGTATTATCAGGCAACCTGATTCCCGCTGGTTCGCCACGGGAAGAAAATACTCCGAGCTCTTGAAAGAGGATTACCTGATAAGGGAAATGATAAAGAAGCAATTGGGGAACGCGGGCATCAGTAGGGTAGTAATAGAGCGTGCCTCGGATATGGTGAATATTACTATCCATACGAGCCGTCCTGGGGTGGTTATAGGAAGGGGAGGGAAAACGATAGAGGATTTGGTAAAAGCGGTAAGCCAAATGGTGCAGAAAGAAGTGAAGATAAATGTTGAAGAGGTGCGTTTTCCCGAGTTGGATGCACAACTGGTGGCGGAAAGCGTGGCCAGCCAGATAGAAAAGAGGGTGGCTTATAAGCGGGCGATGCGCCAAGCAGCAGCGAGGGCGATGAGAGTGGGGGCAAAAGGGATAAAAATCGAGTGCTCGGGTAGGTTGGCGGGAGCAGAGTTAGCAAGGGATGAAGCAGTTATGGAGGGGAAGCTTCCTCTTTCTACATTTTCGGCAGATATCGATTACGGATACGCAGTTGCCCTTACTAAATATGGCACCATTGGTGTGCAGGTATGGATATATAGAGGAGAGGCTACTCCTGAAGAGAGACCAGAAGAAAGGGAGGTAGCAGTAGGATATGCCCCTACAGCCGAAACGGACGAAATATAGAAAGCCCCACCTTGGTTGGTTGAAAGGAAAGGCTACCAAGGCAACCACCTTGGCATTTGGGGATTATGGGCTTCGTGCTCTCCAGACAGGTTGGATATCGGCGCGTGCGTTGGAGGCAGCAAGGGTGGCAATAACTCGCCATGTTCAAAAGGGAGGGCAGGTCTTTTTCCGCATCTTTCCTGACAGGGTTGTTACCAAAAAACCCGCGGAAACAAGAATGGGTGGTGGAAAAGGCTCGCCAGATGAATGGGTGGCACCAGTGAAAAGAGGAAGAATTGTGCTGGAAGTGAAAGGAATACCTCGAGAGGATGCCTTTGAAGCCCTAAGATTAGCATCTCATAAATTGCCTCTTAAGATGAAAATCGTGGAAAAAGACGAGAAAGGGGAGATGCCGGCGTGAAGGCGGCAGAATTGAGGGAAAGAACGAACGAGGAATTGTTGCAGCTCTATAATGAGTTGAAGCAAGAGTTATTCAATCTCCGAATTCAAAGGGAAACAAAGCAACTTGCTAATCCAAGGAGGATGCGGTCAGTGAGGAAGGATATTGCGCGCATCCTCACACTGTTGCGGGAGAGGGGGATCAAGTTATAAAATGCAAAAGCAAAGGAGAAAACGCAAAGTCTTCGTCGGCAAGGTAGTAAGTACCAAGATGGACAAAACCATCGTGGTAGAGGTCACCCGGTTAGTTCGCCATCCGGTTTATCCTAAAACCCTGCGCACCACTTCGCGGTTTAAAGCACATGATGAGAGGAATCTCGCTGAGGAAGGCGATTTGGTAGAGATCATGGAGACTCGCCCGCTTTCCAAGACCAAGCGTTGGAGATTAGTGAGGATACTTAACAAAAAGGAGGGCGAGGAATGATAAAGCCTTATACCCGTCTCGTCGTCGCCGATAACTCGGGTGCCAAGGTTATAGAGTGCATAAAAGTATTGAAGGGCAACGCTAAGTATGGCAGGGTAGGGGATGTTATAGTGGCAACCGTTAAAGATGCTATACCCTCTTCCCCCCTTCCCAAAGGCACCGTGGTAAAAGCTGTGATAGTGAGAACACGAGCTCCTATAAGACGTCCCGATGGCTCCTGGCTTCGCTTTGACGACAATGCAGCAGTTATAATAACCACCGATGGTGCACCAGTAGGTAGCAGGGTATTTGGACCAGTGGCGCGCGAACTACGCGATAAAGGCTTCACCAGGATAATCTCCCTCGCGCCGGAGGTGGTATAACCGTGAAGATAAGGCTTAAAAAGGGCGACAGGGTAGAAGTGATAAGTGGGGTAGAGAAGGGGAAAAGAGCTCCTATAATAAAAGTTATACCGGAGAAGGGCAAGGTCGTGTTGGAGGGAGTGAAACTGGTGAAAAGGCACATGCGTCCCTCCCCCAAGATGCCCCAGGGAGGTATAATAGAGAAGCCTGCTCCCATAGATATATCCAATGTGAAGTTGGTGTGCCCTCGTTGCGACAGAACAACTAAGCCTAGGCTGGCTTTTATGAACGAGAAAAAAGTTAGGGTTTGCAGAAAGTGTGGTGAGTTAATTGACGAAGCCTAAGAAATCCGAGACCGCTCAAACGGCAGTGAAGAGCATCCCACCCTTGAAAGAGAAGTACTTGAAGGAAGTAGTGCCACAGATGATGAAGATGTTCAATTACAAGAACATAATGCAAGTCCCTCGATTGGAAAAGGTAGTGCTCAACATGGGGGTAGGAGAGGCTACTCAGGATCCTAAGGCGATAGAATCCGCAGCGAGAGATTTGTCACTCATTGCTGGTCAAAAACCCCTTATACGCAGGGCGAGAAAATCTATCTCTGCCTTTAAGTTGCGCAAGGGGATGCCCGTCGGGGTGAAAGTGACTCTTCGAGGGGATAAAATGTGGTATTTCTTGGACAAGCTCTTCCATCAAGTGCTACCCAGGGTAAGGGATTTCAGAGGATTACACCAAAAGATGGACGGCCGGGGGAATTTCAATTTGGGGTTGGATGAGCATTCTATTTTCCCCGAGATAGACCTGGATAAAATAGATAAAATAAGGGGTTTGAACATCGCTATTGTAACCACCGCTGAAACCGATATGGAAGGAAAAACCCTGCTAAAACTCCTAGGTTGTCCATTTAGGCAGGAGGCGTGAGCACATTGGCGAAGGAATACACCCCTGACAAAATAAGGAATATTATTCTCCTTTCCCACGGCGGAGCTGGGAAAACATCCCTCGCGGAGGCGATGTTGTACACCGCTAAAACGATAACCCGCATGGGGAAGGTGGAGGATGGTAGTACTACTTTAGATCACGACATAGAAGCGATCCAACGCAAAACATCCGTCGTGCTTTCCCTCGCTTATCTCGATTGGAAGGGCACCAAGATCAACATAATAGATACCCCTGGATACACTGATTTCCAAGGAGAACTAGTGGGTGCAATAAGGGCAGCAGATGCAGCACTTCTCGTTGTTTGCGGGGTCTCGGGTGTAGAAGTAGGCACGGAGAACATGTGGCGTTTGATCAGAGAGAACAACCTTCCTGTTATCGTAGTGATTAACAAACTGGATAGGGAAAATGCTGATTTCGCTAAGACCATATCTCAACTTCAGGAAGCCTTTGGCAAAGCAGTTGTGCCCATCCAATTGCCAAGGAGGAAAGGACAAAACCTGGAGGCTGTTGTAGATCTCATCGGGGAGCCTCAATTGGGAGAGGACGAATCTCTAAAAGATTCCCTCTTCGAGGCGCTCTCCGATGTTAGTGACGAATTTTTGGAAAAGTACCTCAATGGGGAGGAGATCAGCGCACAAGAGATAGTTGAAACTCTAAAAGCAGGAATAAAAGAAAGGAAGGTCTTCCCCGTAATGGCGGTTTCGGCCCTTTCCAATATAGGTGTGGATAAACTGCTAGACACGATCGTGGAATATCTGCCTTCACCTTTGGAAAGGGAAGATGTGTTTGGGCTAAAGACGGATGACGGGGCAAGGGTCCAAATAAAAGCTAGCGACGAGGAGCCTACCTGTGCCTTTGTTTTCAAAACCGTTGCTGATCCCTATGTAGGGAAACTTTCCTACATTAGGGTGTTCTCTGGTATGCTGACCAATGATTCCGTACTTATAAATTCAAACAAAAATGAACAGCAGAAAATAGGGCAAATCTATCTCCTTCTCGGTAAGCAGCAGCAACCTGTAGGACGGGTGCATGCGGGGGACATTTGTGCTGTTCCTAAGTTAACCGAGACCTCTACGGGAGACACCCTCTGTCATCCCGATCGCATCTTGACCTTTCCACCTCTTGAATACCCTGAACCAATATACCAGTTGGCGATAAAGCCGAAAAGTAGGGAGGATGAGGATAAATTATCCGCGGGGCTAAATCGACTTGCCGAGGAAGACCCTTCCTTCCGCTGGTGGCGGGATAACGAGATAAAGCAGACGGTAATGGCTGGAATGGGAGACCTTCACTTGGAGGTTATGGTCAATCGACTGAAACGCAAATTTGGTGTGGATGTAGAGGTCTTTACGCCAAAAGTTCCCTATAAGGAAACCATAAAATCCACTGCAAGCGCACAAGGTAAATACAAGAGGCAGACCGGTGGGCACGGGCAGTATGGGGATGTGTGGATAACCATAGAACCTCTCGAGCGAGGAGCGGGCTTCGAGTTCGTGAATAAGATCGTGGGTGGAGTCATCCCCCGGCAATATATCCCCTCCGTGGAGAAAGGGCTCCAAAAGGCATTGCAGGAAGGGATCCTTGCCGGATATCCAGTGGTGGATGTAAGGGTCACCCTCTACGATGGTTCCTATCACCCTGTTGATTCTTCTGATATAGCTTTTCAAATAGCCGCTTCCATGGCTTTTAAGAATGCTGCCCAGCAGGCGAACCCCACTCTCTTGGAACCCATAATGAATGTAACCGTTGTCGTTCCCAAGAACTTTACCGGTGATGTAATAGGCGATTTAAACAGTAAGCGAGGAAGGATCCTGGGTATAGAATCGGAATCTCCCCTTCTTGATAGGGTATTAGCCCAGGTGCCCTTGGCGGAAATGTTAAAATTCGCCATCGACCTTCGCTCCATTACCGGGGGGCGAGGTTCCTTTTCCATGTCCTTTTCCCACTATGAGGAAGTTCCCCCTCATATCGCTCAACAAATTATAGAAAACGCAAAGAAAGAAAGAGAAAAGGAGGAGTAAATGGCAAGAAAGGTAAAAATAGAAAGAAGCAAGTTACCACCCAAGTTTAAAACGAGGCAGAGGAATCGTTGCTTTCGTTGTGGTCGTCCTCGGGGCTATATCAGACATTTTGGATTGTGTCGGATATGCTTCCGAGAACTCGTTTATCAAGGACAGCTCCCAGGCGTGGTGAAATCCAGTTGGTAAAGGAGGGTCTGAATTTGCTGACCGATCCTATTGCTGATATGCTCACTCGGATAAGGAATGCGCTAAAGGCTAAGAAGCCCGATGTGCTGATACCTGCTTCCAAGATGAAATTGGAAATAGCGCGGATACTAAGAAAGGAAGGCTACATAAACGACTTCCAATTCATAGATGATGGTAAGCAAGGCTTAATAAAGATTTTCCTGAAATATGCTCTCGATGGAGAGCCTGCTATAACCGGTCTTAAAAGGGTGAGCAAACCCGGCGGTAGGATATATGTATCAAAAGATAAGCTCCCTCGTGTCCTCAATGGTCTGGGTATCGCTATAGTTTCTACCCCTAAGGGAGTGCTAACCGATAAAGAAGCACGACGCTTAGGGGTAGGTGGAGAAGTAGTTTGCTACATATGGTGAGGTGATAGCATGTCGCGCATAGGTAGAAGACCCATCCCCGTTCCCCCGAATGTGCAAGTGGAGATAACCGACGATGAAATCAGGGTGAAAGGTCCCCTGGGAACCAACCAGTTGGATATTCATCCCTTTGTAAAAGTAGAAATGTCTAACGGTTTCATCGTAGTATCCCCCTTGGGGAATACTAAACAGCATAGAGCGCTTCACGGGCTTTACAGGGTATTGATTAATAACATGATAGAAGGGGTTACAAAGGGCTTTGAGAAAGTATTAGAGATAGTAGGAGTAGGCTATAGGGCTTCCATGGAGGGAGAGAAACTCGTACTCAATATAGGTTATTCTCATCCCGTAGTCGTTTCTCCCAAACCGGGTGTTTCTTTCAGCGTTTCTCAGCATCCCTCTACTCGTAACTGGTTGATAAGTGTTAAAGGAATAGACAAACAAGTTGTGGGGCAGCAGGCAGCGGAAATAAGGGCGCTAAGGCCTCCTGACTCCTACCATGGTAAAGGGATAAGATATTTGGGAGAAATTGTCCATCTCAAGCCTGGTAAAGCAGCGAAGGTCGGAGGTGCAAGATGAAGACACTGAAGAAAGTACAGGCGCGGCTAGGAAGGCATAAAAGGGTAAGGAAGAAGGTGTTCGGGACGCAGGAGCGTCCTCGCTTATGCGTTTTTCGTTCTCTCCGGCATATTTATGCCCAAATAATCAATGACGAGATAGGACATACCCTCTGCTCTGCTTCTACATTGGATGAGGAAATCAGGAAGATGTCCGATAATAAGGGAAAAACCGAATTAGCCAAGGAGGTTGGACGACTGATCGCGAAGAGGGCTCTTGCCCTGGGCATTACGAAGGTGGTTTTCGATAGAGGGGGATACAAATACCACGGTAGAGTGAAGGCGTTAGCAGATGGCGCAAGGGAAGGAGGACTCCAATTATGAGGATAGAAACCAAGAGAAAAGCAGTGCTTCCCGAGGATGTGACCTTGGAGGAAAGGGTAGTAGTATTGAAAAGGGTATCCCGCACCCAGAAGGGGGGAAGGAGACAGAGATTATTCGTGCTTGCTGTGGTGGGTGATGGGCAAGGGCATGTGGGAGCAGGTATAGGTAAGGCTCATGAGTTGCCAGATGCCATCCGCAAAGCGGTGAACAAGGCGAAGAAAAACATGATAGAGGTGCCTCTTTTGGGTACAACTATTCCTCATCCCATCATAGGACAACTCGGGGCGGCCAAAGTGCTATTGAAACCAGCTGCTCCAGGCACGGGTGTTGTCGCGGGTAGAGCGGTGAGAGCGGTGGTAGAAGTAGCGGGGATAAAGGACATATTGACGAAATGTCTTGGTTCGACTAATGCTGTTAATGTGGTGTGGGCAACTCTAAAAGCCCTTAGCGAATTAAAGTCTCCAGAAGAGGTAGCAGCCATAAGAGGGAAACCGGTGCACCATCTCTTACCATGGTTGCCGAAAGTAGAGGTGAGAAAGGATGAAGAAACTCTTGGTGAAGTTGAAGAAGAGTCCCATTGGTTATACCCGGGAAGTGAGAAGGACGCTTCAGGCCTTAGGCTTGAAGAAAGTGAACCAGGTGACGGTGAAGCCCAACAACTCAGCAGTGAGTGGGATGATCAGGAAGGTGAAACATCTCCTGGAAGTGAGACCACTGGAGGAGAATGAAGATGCAGATACACGAACTTAAGCCACCCCCAAAAAAGAAGAAAAAAAGGGTAGGACGAGGAATAGGCTCGGGACATGGCAAAACCGCAGGGCGAGGGACAAAGGGTCAACGCTCGCGGGAGGCCATAAGCCTCCATATGGAGGGAGGGCAAACTCCCCTACATCTTCGCCTTCCCAAGCAGAAGGGATTTAAGAACCCCTTCAAAAAGGAATGGCAAATAATAAATGTAGAGTGCCTTAACATATTCCAAGAAGGGGAGGAAGTTACGCCCGAGGTCCTTCTAAAGATGGGTCTTATAAAGGAACTCCATGTTCCCATTAAGATATTGGGCAATGGGGAGATAGAAAAACCCTTGGTTGTAAAGGCGCATGCCTTTAGTGCCTCCGCTAAAGAGAAGATAGAGAAAGTAGGGGGAAAGGTGGTGAGGATATCCTAAAATGTTTGAGACCCTATTCGCTGCGTTTCGCTATCCGGATTTAAGGAAGAGGATCCTCTTCGTCTTCGCTATGTTCGCGGTATATGTAGCGGGGCTTCACATCCCTATACCAGGTGTTAATAGGGCAGCATTGGAAGCCCTGTTCCAACGGGGCGGAGGGCTTTTTTCCCTGATAGATATCCTCTCGGGGGGAGCGATGCGAAGGTTCACCATCTTCGCGATGGGCATTTATCCCTACATAAATGCTTCCATCATTATGCAACTTTTAACCATGGCGGTGCCCAGTTTGGAGGAATTGGCGAAGGAAGGTGGTGAGGAGGGACGAAAGAAAATTGGACAGTATACCCGCTATCTAACCGTGCTTTTGGCTATGATGCAGGCATCGGGTACCTGCGTTATGTTGATGAGGACAAGGACCGAGGAGGGGATGTCCATCCTTCAAATCACTCCTTTTGAATTTATCCGCACCGTGATAGTTCTCACTGCTGCTACTTGCTTCCTCCTTTGGCTGGGTGAATTAATAACAGAAAAGGGAATAGGGAATGGGGTTTCCCTGATTATCCTCTGCAATATCATGGTGAGGATGCCTTTCGACATTAGCCAAACCTGGGAACTTTTCAAAGGCGGGGCAATTGGCTGGTTCAATCTCCTTTTACTATTGGTTCTCTTTGTGGGCGTGGTCGCTGCGGTTGTGGCGGTTCAAAACGCCCAGCGAAAGATCCCGGTTCAATACGCAAGGAAAATCGTTGGCATAAGGGCATATGCTGGGTCTCAAACCTTCCTCCCCTTGCGCTTAAATAACGCGGGAGTCATCCCAATAATCTTTGCTATCGCTATCCTATCTTTCCCTACAGTTATCCTCAACTTTACTCCTGCCGCATCGAATCCTGGCTCCTGGGTCTATAAATTACTCATGCAATTCTCCCCAGGGCAAAGCATTATCGCTTCCTTCCTCTATGGCGCAATGGTTATGGCTTTCACTTATTTCTACACCGCTGTGATCTTCAATCCGACAGATATAGCGGATAATCTTAAGAAGGCGGGGGGATTCATACCTGGTGTGCGTCCTGGGCAACCCACCAAAGAATACATAGATAAGGTCCTCACTCGTGTCACCTTCGTTGGTGCGCTTTTCCTCGCTGCTATCGCTCTTCTCCAATATTACTATCCTCACATCACCGGTATCAGCACTTTCACCATTGTGGGTGGGACATCTATCTTAATTTTAGTGGGTGTGGCGGTGGAGACCATTCAGCAATTAGAGGCGCAACTTGCCATGCGTAGGTACGAAGGTTTCATAAGATGAAACCACAAAGGGAAAGGAGAAGGAGGTAGATGTTCGTATTTTTAGGTCCTCCAGGTGCTGGCAAGGGAACTTTGGCGAAAAGATTGTCGGAATTGCTTTATATCCCCCATATCTCTACGGGAGATATTTTTAGGGAGGAGATGGGAAAGGGAACTGATTTAGGGAAGTTGGCTAAGCAGTATATAGACAAAGGGGATCTGGTGCCAGATAGCATAGTGAACGAGATAGTCAAAAGGCGACTTTCCCAGGAGGACTGCAGCAAGGGCTTTATATTGGATGGGTTCCCTCGGACTCTACAGCAGGCTGAAGCATTGGGGGAGATATCCAACGAATTACATCGTCCTCTAAAAGCGGTGATAAATCTCCAAGTGAGCGAGGAGGAAATCATAAGGAGATTATCGGGGAGGAGGATATGCCGAAATTGCGGTGCGATTTTCCACATACTTAATATGCCCCCCCGAAAGGAGGGAATCTGCGATTTTTGCGGGGGCGAACTTTACCAGAGGGAGGATGATACCCCCGAGGCGATAAGACATCGTTTGCAGGTGTATCATCAGCAAACCGAACCATTGATACACTTCTATAAGGAGAAGGGCCTTTTGGTCAATATTAATGCAGAAAGACCTATCGATGAGACCATCCAGCACCTGTTGAAGATAGCGGAGGGGAATGATCTACATTAAAACGGACGGAGAGATTCGAAGAATGCGCAAGGCGGGGGCGATTGTAGCGGAAGTCCTCTGCGTCATAGAGGAGCATGCCCGCCCAGGTGTCTCTACTGCCTACCTCAACGATATAGCTGAGAAAATCATCCTCTCCTACAATGCTCATCCTTCGTTTAAAGGATTCAACGGATTCCCCTGCGCGATCTGCACCTCCATTAACGATGAAGTGGTCCATGGTATCCCCTCAAGCAAGCGTTTTTTAAAGGAAGGGGATCTCTTGAAGGTGGATGTGGGAGCAGAGTGGGAAGGCTATCATGCCGATGCGGCGAGGACCTTTTTTGTAGGTAGTGGCGCGCCCCCAGATGAGGTGTCCAAATTGATAGAGACCACTTATCAAGCTCTTCAGGAGGGATTGAAGCAAGTGAAAGAAGGCAAAAGGATAGGGGATATCGGCTATGCTATATATAAGTTTGTAAAATCCCAGGGGTTTTCGGTTGTCACAGATTTGGGCGGGCATGGTATTGGGAAATCCCTATGGGAGGACCCTTTGGTGCCAAATTACGGGATTAAAGGGAAGGGGCCTCGTTTGAGAGAGGGGATGACCATAGCTATAGAGCCAATGGTCAATATGGGGAGGAGTAAAATATATGTGGCGGAGGATGGATGGACGGTGAAAACTGTGGATGGGAAGTTTTCTGCCCACTTTGAGAACACGATAGCTGTCACAAAAGAAGGGTATATAATCCTTACGGAAAAGGAGGAACGGTGAAAAAGGAAGTTATAGAAATGGAAGGTATTGTAATAGAGGCGTTGCCAAATGCAGCTTTTCGAGTTAAACTTGATAATAATAGGATAATAACGGCGCACGCTTCTGGTAAGATGCGCCTCCATTATATAAAGATCCTGCCCGGGGATAGAGTCAAAGTGGAACTTTCTCCCTACGATCCCACCAAGGGTAGGATAATGTATAGATATAAGTGAGGTGAAAATCAAAGTGAAAGTTCGTCCTTCGGTAAAAAAGATATGTAACAAGTGCAAGATAATAAGGCGAAGAGGAGTCGTAAGGGTTATCTGCTCTAACCCCAAACATAAGCAAAGGCAGGGAAGGTGAAAACGATGGCAAGAATAGCAGGTATAGACCTACCAAGGGAGAAAAATATAGAAATTGCCCTTACCTATATCTACGGTATAGGGCGTTCTCTAAGTAAGAAGATCCTACAGGAGGCCGGTATTCCCCCTAACATCAAAGTAAGGGATCTAACGGATGAAGAAGTCTCTCGCCTCAATGACATAATCACTAATAATTACAAGGTAGAAGGAGACCTGCGAAGGGAGATTGCGGGGAATATTAGGCGCCTAATAGAGATAAATTGTTATAGAGGCATGAGGCATAAATTAGGCTTGCCGGTGCGAGGACAAAGGACACGCACCAATGCTCGCACGAGAAAAGGTCCGCGAGCGAGAATTGGTGGAAAAAGATAGAACAGTGTAAGGAGGTAAAAGATGGCCAAAAAGAAGAAAGGAAAACAAAAGGAAAAAAAAGCCCCTGCTTATGGTGTAGCGCACATCAAATCTACTTTCAATAACACAATCGTCACTATAACCGACAAAGAAGGCAATGTCCTTTGTTGGAGTAGTGGAGGAACGGTGGGCTTGAAGGGTACCAGGAAGGGCACGCCTTATGCGGCCCAACTGGCTGCTGATGCAGCAGCTAAAAAAGCATTGGAGATGGGGATGAGGAGGGTTGATGTATTGGTTAAAGGAATAGGACAAGGAAGGGAAACAGCGATAAGGGCCCTACAAGCTGCGGGTTTGGAAATAAATATGATCAAAGATGTAACGCCCGTCCCTCATAACGGATGCCGCCCGCCCAAAAGAAGAAGGATGTGAGGTGATTTAAATGGGAATTTACCTTGGACCCCGCTGCAGATTGTGTAGGAGAGAAGGGGTGAAGCTCCTTCTAAAGGGGGATAAATGCTATTCCAATAAGTGCCCTATGGAAAAAAGGAATTATCCTCCCGGCATACACGGGCGAGATAGGGCAACCAAACCTAAAGATTATGGGGTTAGGTTCAGAGAGAAACAGAAAGCAAAACGCATATATTGGGTGAATGAAACCCAGTTTAGGAATTATGTGGAGGAAGCTAGCAGTATTAGGGGAGGTAGGACAGGAGAAAACCTGCTAATCTTGTTGGAAAGGCGTCTGGATAATGTCGTGTACAGACTGGGGTTCGCTTCCTCCCGCAGACAAGCGCGTCAGATCGTTTCTCATGGACACATATTGGTAAACGAGCATGTTGTTGATATCCCTAGTTATCAGGTTGAGGTGGGAGATATAATAAAGGTGAAGCCCGATTCCCCCATACAGACTTTGGTTAAAGAGGAAGTAGAAAAAAGGGGTGGTAGGTGCCCCAGTTGGCTCAAAGTAGACGAGGAGAAGCTACAAGGCGAAGTTATCGGTTATCCCTCTCCCCAGGAATTGGAAGTGCCTCTTAACGAGCAATTAATTGTGGAATTTTACTCCCGCTAAGCGGAGGTGAGCGATTTGCCGATCATCCATCCTCGCATAGTTGTATTGAAGGAAGATAAGAAGGAAGGAAAATTCCAGATATACCCTTTAGAAAAGGGTGTAGGACATACCATAGGTACCGCTTTAAGGAGGGTGTTATTGTCCCAAATAGAAGGCCTTGCGATTACGGAGGCGAGAATTGAAGGGGTATACCATCCCTTTACCACAATCCCAGGCGTTATGGAGGATGTTACGAGGATATTACTTAACCTCAAAGAGGTTGTCCTGCGTTCTCGCTACCCGCTAAAGGAGCCGGTGATACTAAATCTAAAGGTTCAAGGCGAGGGAGAAGTGATAGCCGAGGATATAAAGGTTCCCCCTGAGATAGAAATAGCAAATCCAGAGCATCATATCGCTACCATAACCGAACCAGATGGGGTTCTCGCCATCGAGATGAAAGTAGAGAGTGGAAAAGGTTTCCGGTTGCCTCGCCCCTCTGAAAAAAGGAAGGCGGAATCCCCTATAGGTTTCCTTCCCCTCACCGCCATCTTCACACCAGTTAGGAAGGTCGGCTACTATGTGGAATCCTGTTTCTTCTCCCGTTGGGAGGAGGGGAAAGCATATCTGGGCGAATTAGCAACCACTACCTTGGTTGATCCATCCGTTGAGGTTGAGAGATTAGTAATAGAAATACTTACCAACGGTGCATTCACGCCCTCCGATGCACTGCAAAAGGCTGCCTCTATCCTTTGCGAATACTTCCAGATAACTGCTCTACGAGAGGAGACAGAACAACCCCTGATGGCTCAGCCAGGAGTGGAACAAAATGACCCTACCCAAGAGTTACTCTCTATGAGGTTGGAGGATTTAGAATTGCCTAGTAGAGCCTACAATTGCCTGGTTCAAGAGGGCATTCGAACAGTGGGGGAATTGATCTCTAAATCGGAAAAGGAACTGCTTAAGCTCCGCAATATGGGGGTTCAGACGCTTAAACAAGTGAAGGAAAGGTTGGCTAGTTTTTCCTTATCCCTTGCCCCAGATGACGATACAAAAGAAGGAGGAAAGAAATGAAGCACAGGATAGGCTACAAAAAATTAAGCAAACCAACCGATCAACGTCTTGCTATACTTCATGCCCTGGCAAGGGAGCTCATCATGAGGGGGCAAATCGAAACTACTCTCACCAGGGCAAAGGAAGCAAGGAGAATAGTGGAGAAACTCATAAGTTTAGCAAAACGCAATAACCTCCATGCCAAGCGGATGGCGATGCGGATCCTTCGAGATAGAAAAGCTTTGAGGCAACTATTTGAAGAAGTAGCGCCTAAGATGGCTAATAAAAATGGGGGGTATGTTAAAATCATCCGCCTTGCTCCAAGGCGGGGCGATTCTGCGGAAATGGCGCTAATTTCCCTCGCGGAGGAATAACACCTAAAACATCACTAACAACGGTGTTCTATGCGAAATATAGCGCTGTGGCTCAGTTATGATGGGACGGATTTTTTCGGCTTCCAAAGACAGAAGGACCTCCCTACAATCCAAGGAGAAGTAGAGAGGAAATTGTCCACTTTGCTTGGGGAAAAAATAAGGATAATCCCTGCATCACGCACCGATGCAGGAGTGCACGCCCGTCAACAGATAGTGAATTTCCACACTAACTCCCCCATCCCTGTGTGCCGTCTTCCTTATGCTCTCAATAATCTCCTTCCTCCATCCATAAGGGTTATCTCCGCTAAGGAGGTTCCTCCCCAATTTCATGCTCGCTTCCACGCTAAAAGTAGACGATACAAGTATTTTCTTCTTCAGAAGATTCCCCCTTTTCCCTTCTTCCTTCGCTTTGCCCTTTACTATCCTTTCGAAATAGATTTGGAACCCATGCTGGTAGTAAAGGAAAAACTTATAGGTGTTAAGGATTTTTCCGCTTTTACCTCTCAGGAAGGGGAAACTATACGGAACCTCTTAGCGCTTGACATTACAGCAAAAGATAATATAATTATCTTTACATTAGAAGCGAACGCCTTCCTTAAAGGAATGGTTCGTAATATCGTAGGATTCCTCCTCGCTATAGGAAGGGGAAAACTCTCTCCTTTAGCAGTGGAGGAAGCGTTGCAGAAGAAGAGGAATTTTACGGACTTGCTCGTGCCCCCACAGGGGCTCTTCTTGTGGAAGGTTAAATTCTCGAATCGTTAGGAAAAGGAGGAGTAGAAAATGCGCACATATATGCCGAAAAAAGAGGATATTAGAAGGGAATGGTATCTAATAGATGCCAAAGGTAAGATATTGGGAAGGTTAGCTTCCTTTATAGCTCGCATATTGATGGGGAAGGGGAAACCCTCCTATACACCTCACCTTGACCTTGGAGACGGTGTGATAGTTATTAACGCTGACCAAATTCGGGTAACGGGTAAAAAGATGGAAAAGAAACTATATAGATGGCATACGGGTTATCTCGGTGGTCTGAGGACTTTTACCTTAAGGGAAATGTTGAGTAGAAACCCCCAAAAGGTTCTCTACCTCGCTGTAAAGGGGATGCTTCCCAAGAATAAGTTGAGGGCAAGCCGTCTTAAAAGGTTGAGGATCTACACTGGTAGCGAACACCCTCATCAAGCACAACTGCCTAAACCGATAGAATTAGAGGAGGTGTAATATAATGGAAGTGAAACTCCTCCCAGATTATTACGCTACGGGGCATAGGAAAACAGCAACTGCCAAGGTATGGCTTCTTCCTCAGGGTGGCGGTAGGATCATAATAAACGAAAAAAGCTTGGAAGAATTTGTGGGAGGTAGGAAGATCTTAGAGGAAATGATTAAACAGCCTCTCCAACTCACGAATACCTTGGAAACATACGATGTTTTCGCTCGGGTTGAAGGGGGAGGTGTCTCCGCGCAAGCTGCTGCAGTTAGGCATGGCATCGCCAAGGCGCTCCTTAAGGTTTCGCCTTCCTTCAGAACGATGCTCAAGGAAGCAGGGCTCCTCACAAGGGATCCCAGGGAAAAAGAACGTAAGAAATATGGGCGACACCGAGCAAGGCGTGGTTTCCAATACTCCAAGCGCTAAGAGAATACTCCTCCTGTTCTTCTTTCTTATCATCTCCACTTTTGCGGAAGCGGACCGCGTTACGGTCGTTTTAACCTTGCCTAATGCAAAGAAAAACCTCTCTTCGGGAAAAAAGATGGAGGTAGTGAGTGTCATAAAGGAAGGAGCGGAGGTTTATTCCCTTCCTTCTCCTCGTTCCATCCTCTATTACAAATGCCCCCAAAACATGCTCCTTGCGGTTGCGGAAAGGAAGAATGGATGGTTGGGCATTCTCATGATGGATGGCTCAGTGGGGTGGATTAAGGAGGATTACACGAAGCCCTTGCCCTATATCGTTAAAACGAATATCCAACCTACCGCTTCTCAGGAGAATTCCCTTCCCTATAAGATAATAAAAACCGCTTTGAACTTCCTCGGAGTCCCTTACAGGTGGGGTGGTACTTCTTCTAACGGTTTCGATTGCTCGGGGTTCGTCCAGAAGATTTTCGCTTTGAATGGCATCTCTCTCCCTCGTAGAGCGAGCGAGCAATTTAAAGTGGGATACCCTGTTCCCATTCAGAATTTGCGCATGGGGGATAGGTTATATTTCATTAATAGCAGGACTAAGGCGATAGATCACACGGGTATATATATCGGCAATGGTTACTTCATCCATTCCGCCAGTTCCCGTGGGGGTGTAAGTATAGATAATCTTTCGGATAAGAAATGGCGCTCCATTTTCTTGGGTGCCAAGAGGTTATAGCTTCCCAACATCCGAAGGGTTTCCTTCCTTTATATAGAACAATACTGCTTTCCATTGCGTCTATTATTTTGGCTAATGCCCACCCCTTTGCTTATCGGAGAGAAAATGTAGCAATGGAGAAGAAGTTATTATATCAAAATAAACAATTCAGCATATACGAGGTATCGTTCCCCAGCCCGGTCCAATCTGGCTGGCGAGAGAACGACACGGTCTTTGTATACCTGTTCTCTCCCCCTGCTGAACCAAAGGGGAAGATTTTGGTGCTCCATACTTTAAGGAGCAAGGATGTAGATTTGGAAAAGGAAATATGTAGGAGGTTCGCCCAACTCGGCTACGAAAGTGCGGTGCTGGTTCTTCCTTATCATTTAAGGAGATGTCCTCCGGGTTTGAAAAGAGCATGGGGGTTTTTGTCTTCGCCCTCTACGATAAGGACCACTATAATCCAAAGCGTGGTGGATGTGAGGCGATTCATTGACCTTTGGTTAAAGGGCGACGAGCGATTGGCGATCGTGGGGGTTAGCTTAGGTGCTATTATATCTTCCCTCACCATGGCTGTCGACCAGAGAATATCTATGGGTGTTTTCCTCCTCGGGGGTGGCAACTTGCCTCACCTTCTTTCCCATAGCCTCGTCCTCTTCCCCGAAGCCTTCAAATGGAGAAAAGTAGACTGGTCCATATTGGAGGATGTGGATCCTATTAAATATGCTTCCCTCATCCCTCCTCGTCCAGTGTTGATGGTGAATGGGCGGTTGGACCTCGTGGTACCCTACAATTCTTCTTTCCCCCTTTGGAAACAGATGGGGGAACCCCAGGTGGAATGGCTTTTGTGTGGTCACTACGGGGCTTTCTTATTGAAGGACAAAATATTGCGAGAAGTGTTAAAATTTATAACGGATAAAATAGGAGGTGTCAGAGCATGCAACGGAGATTACCCCTCATAATAGCAGTCATAGCTGTATTCTTGGCCTTGGGGATATTTATTAGACCGATAGATTCCCATAGCCAGCCCGGGACTCCTATGGGATTGGAAACTTTAGAGCGGGGTTTCGTGGAGATAGCAAAAAAAGTGGAGCCCACCTTGGTGAACATCAGTGCAGAGAAGACGGAGCGGGTAAGGGTGCCTTCCCCCTTTGAGGAGTTTATGCAGGATCCCTTCTTCCGTAGGTTCTTCCGCGATTTTCCTTTCCCAGAGGAACAAACCTTTCGAAGGAGCACCCTAGGTTCTGGCTTCATAGTAGATGCCCAGGGCTACATCTTGACCAATGCCCATGTGGTAGAGGGATTCGACGAGGTTACCGTCACTACTTACCACGGTAAGGTTTATAAGGGAAAGGTAGTGGGGAGGGATGATAGAGATGATATTGCTTTGGTTAAGATAGAGCCTCGAGAACCGCTTCAGCCTGCTATCCTGGGAAATTCGGACCGCTTGGAGGTAGGGCAATTGGTCGCTGCTTTTGGCAATCCCTTTGGCGTGGGGCAGAGCATGAGCGTAGGAGTTATATCCGCTAAGGGAAGAAGACAGACTGTGGAGGAGAAATCCTATTTCAATCTCATCCAGACGGATGCTGCTCTCAATCCTGGCAACAGTGGGGGCCCCCTCGTCAACATCAGAGGGGAGGTCATCGGCATCAATGTGGCGATCGCTTCCCCTATACCTGCCAATGCAGGGGTTGGGTTCGCCATCCCCATAAATATCGTTAAAAAGGTATTGCCTCAGTTAAAAGAAGGGAAAGTAGCGAGAGGTTACCTGGGTGTAGATATCGTCGATGTTTCCCCAGACATGAAGGAGGTTTATGGAGCAGATAAAGGGGCTCTCGTGGTAAGGGTTCGCCCCGGCTCTCCAGCGGAGAAGGCGGACATAAGAGAAGGAGACATAATCATTCGCTTCAATGAACGAGAAATCAATAACACTGCCGATCTCATCGAGAATGTTGCCTTTTCCCGGCCGGGAACCGTTGTCACTCTCACTTTGATAAGGGATAAAAAGCAAATCCAAAAGAGGTTAACTTTGGGCTCCTATGAAGAAGAACAAGCCACTGCTCTTTCAACACCCGCCCAAGAAAAAGAGATAGTGGTGGAAAATCTTACTCCCCAATTGAAGCGAAGGTATAACCTCCCCACCGATGCAAGGGGAGTGGTCGTAACTTACCTTAAGAGTGATAGCGCCTTTTTCAAGGCCGGGATAAGAGAGGGAGATGTTATTTTCCGCGTGGATAATACTCCTATCCAAACGGTGGAGGAATTCCAGGAGGCGATAAAGAAGGCGCAGGAACGGGGCGTCGGATTCGTCTGGTTGAGGAGGGGCAATACAACGATGGTATTGAGTGTCTATTTCTGAGAAATGGAAAGGAAATACGGAGAGATCGCTATTGAGAAGGCGGAATTAGAGGTATGGGATAATCCCTTCCCCGACCGGGATTATCTCATCTCCATAACTTTCCCCGAATTTACCTGCCTATGCCCTCGTAGCGGATATCCCGATTTCGCCACCATCAAGATAAACTATATACCCGATAAATTCATAGTGGAATTGAAGTCCCTGAAGTTATGGCTCAACAAATTTCGCAATCGCTACATCTCTCATGAGGCTGCCGCTAACGAGATATACGACGCGCTTTTCAAATTGTTGAAGCCTCGCTCCCTGGAAGTGATAGCCGATTTTCACCCCCGAGGCAATGTCCACACCGTGATAACGATCCGTTCCAAAAACGAGGATTCAAAGTAAAAGCCCTGCCAAACGAACCAGCGCACCAAGCAAAGTAGCAATGCCTAAGGAAAGCAAGGCGGAAAGAATGGTGTATCTGTAGCCCAATTCCTTCCGCATAATTGCTAAGAAGGAGATGCAAGGTATATAGAAGATCGCAAAGGTTGTGAAGGTGAGTATCTGAAGGGGGGAGAGGACATTCGATATGTGGGTGGTGCCCAGGGCTGTGGATAGAAGCATGAGAGTGAGCTCCTTACGTAGTATCCCAAAGAAGAGAGACATCCCCAAGCTTGGAGGTAATCCTAAGATGTGAACCGTGAGGGGGGAGAGAATAGAATTGATGGGGTTAGTGAGGCTGTAAAATCCCAAAATGCTCCAAACCATGCTCGCCACGATTATCACCGGCCAGGCGAAAACGAGGAACTCATAGAGGCGAAAGTACACCTTCTTGAGGGCATAACGAAGAGGTGGCCACTTATAGGTGGGTATATCCATCACAAACCCTTCTATGGGGGCAGGGAAGAATCCTCTCAGGAATTTGCCCAGGAGGGAGATTATAAATAAATTGAAGAAATACAAAAGAAAGGCCGCCAAGGGTCCCAAATAGGCGCCTACGAGGGCCATTATTACCACCGAACGGGCGGAGCAAGGAATATAGGATATCAAAAGTCCAGCGACGATCCTATCACTGGGGGATTCTAAGACCCGTGTAGCGACCAATGCGGGCACATTGCAACCATAGCCCATCACGAAGGGGATCGCGGATTTCCCATGCAAACCGATCTTGTGGAACAATCCATCCAACAAAAACGCGACCCGAGGTAGATAGCCGGCGTCCTCTAATAGGGAGATGAAAAGGAGGAGGGGCACAAGATAAGGTAGCACAATTCCCATTCCTCCCGCTATTCCACCTATCAATCCGCTTAGTAAAGCATAGAAGAGATTGGTGTGTGCTAATGATTCCATCGATTTGCTCAAGGCATCAAAGGGCAAGAAGAGAAAAGCCCCTATGAGAGACCCTATCTTAAATACCAGGTAGAAGGTAAAGCCCAGGATAATTAGAAGTAAAAGATACCCCCCCACTGGGTGCATGAGATAGCGGTCTAACCTCTCATCCAGCAACAGACGAGGAGGATGTACTATCCTCGCTACTTTTTCGAATATGTCAAGGGATAGGGCATGTCTTGCTGAAGAAATCAAAATGTTTGCTGGCACATTATGGCAAGCCTCCAACTCTTCAGCGATAGCCTTGACCGCTTCTAAGATTTTTCTTTCCTTCTTCCTAATAAAGTCTATATATTCCCCATCACCTTCCAATAAACGTAGCGAGAGAAAACGAGGTGGGACCCCCAATTCCTTTACCAAGTCTTCGGGCAAAAGGGATTTCACCCTTTCTATTGCCTCCTCTATGTCCTTAGTGAAATGAATGATATTACCCCTGCTTTTGTTTCTAATCGCTACCCTTAAAAGCTCCCTCAACCCTATCCCCCTCACCGCAATAGTTGGGACTACTGGCACCCCCAAGATCTCGGATAGCTTCTCAACATTGATTTCTATCCCTTTCCTGCGCGCCTCATCCACCATATTTAGGCACACGACCAGCGGTATCTCTAACTCTAATAATTGCAGGGTCAATTCCAGGGCTCGTGGCAAGGCAGAAGCATCTATTACATTTATCACCGCATCCAAATCTTCCTTCAAAAGATACTCCCTCGCTATCTTTTCCGCTATATCGCCACCGGAGAGGGAATATATGCCGGGCAGATCAACGATCTCCAATCTTTCTCCGTCAAACCTCGTGGTGCTTACAATATAGGTTACCGTGGTGCCAGGAAAATTGCCCGAGAGCGTGTGAAAACCGGCGAGGTTATTGAAAAGGGTGCTTTTTCCGCTGTTTAATTGACCAACTAAGGCGATTCTCGATAATCCTTCACTCTTCATCCAATCGCTCTACGATTATCTTCCGAGTGATACCCCTTCCTAGGGCTATTTTCGTCCCGGATTTGAGATGTTCTATCACCAGAGGACCTCCTAAAGGGGCTTTTTGTAGAACCTTAATGGGGTCGTTTATATAAATCCCCAAGCGCGAGAGATTGAAAAGAATCCCCCACCCACCTTCGATCGCCTTAACCTCCAAAGGAACATCAAGGGGTGCTTCATCCAATCTCATCTGCTCCTTCATCTTTTCCATCGTTGTGGTTAAAATTATAGCGCATCCGCCAATAAAGGCAAAATGATAGGAGGCGATAAAGCCGTGCCCAAACTAAGGATAGGAATAGTAGGCATGGGAGTAATGGGATGGCAATATGCCGAGATCCTGAGCGCCTTGCCCCATTGCACCCTCGAATGGATATGTGATATAGATGAGGAAAGATTGAGGGAAGCCCAGCAGCGTTTCCATGTGCCCACTTATGCCGATTATAGGAGAGTGCTTGATTCACCGGTGGACGGAGTGATAATCGCCACCCCCGACAATTACCATCTCCAGCCTTGTGTAGATTTTGCTAAATCCCGAAAACACATTTTGGTGGAGAAGCCCTTGGCAACCACCTTGAAAGATGCGGAGGAAATCGTAAAGGTTTGCAAGGAGGAAGGGGTAAAGTTGATGGTGGGGCACATATTGAGGTTCGACCCGCGCTATGTCTTATTGAAGCAAAAAGTGGGCGAGGTAGGCGATTTAATCCATATCTATACCCGGCGCAATAACCTTCTCTCCAATGCGAGGAGGATAAAGGGCAGGACTTCTCCTTTGTTCTTCCTCGCCATCCATGATGTGGATATCCTCTGTTGGCTCAAAGGTTCCCTGCCGGAGTGGGTCTTCGCTTCTGCCAATAGCAAACTGCTTAGGGGGTATGGCACTTACGATTCCGCCTTCCTCCTTATGCAATGGGAAGATGGAACGCTTGGATGTGTTGAGACCTCCTGGGTTTTACCCGATGACTTGCCCTCCGCTCTCGATGCTCAACTGGAGGTCGTAGGGGAGAGGGGAGCGATCTATCTCCAAATAGATAACCATTGTTTAAGGATGTATAGCCAAGGACAAGCGGTGTTCCCCGATACCGCTTATCATTTAATCGTGGAGGACATGCCCTTTGGCATATTGAGACAGGAGGTAGAGCATTTTCTCCTTTGTATCGAAAGGAACGAGGAGCCGGCTATAACGGGGGAGGATGGTTTGAGGGCGGTCAGAGTGGTAGAAGGGGCGGAAAGGGCGATAAAATCGGGAGAGAAGGTGAGGCTATGAGACTTTTCTTGGGCATAGATGGTGGACAGACGAAGACCTTGGCATTGATCGGGGATGAGGAGGGGAACATCCTCGGCAAAGGGAAAGGAGGTCCCGCAAATCATATAAGGGAGAAAGGAGGGAGGAAAAGGTTCAGGGAAGCCATTATGAGGGCTATGGAGGAAGCCTTAAGAACTGCGGGATTAAAGGATGTTCGCTTCGCCTCTGCCTATCTTGGGATATCCGGTGCGAACGAGATCATGTATCAGATCGCCAAGCGCCTCATAAAAGCGGAACGAATCACTCTGGAGGGCGATGCCTTGCTTGCCCTATCCGCTTGCACCTTGGGCAGGGAAGGGGCGGTGATCATTGCCGGAGGGGGATCGGTTGCTTTCGCCAAGGATAAGGAAGGAAGGTATGCCTCTGCGGGAGGATGGGGTTACTTTATGGGCGACGAGGGGAGCGCCTTTTGGCTTGCCCAAAGAGCGATAAACATTTGCACCAAAGCGGTGGATGGAAGGGGACCTCATACGCGTATCTTACCCCATCTGCTTGTCTATTTTAAAGTGGAAAGCCTACAGGATGTTCATCGTTTGGTCTATTCAGGGCACCTTACTCGTTCCCAGATAGCGGGCTCCGCTCAAGCGGTGCTTGAGGCAGCGCGAGAAGGGGATGAGGTAGCTCTTTCCTTGTACGAGGAGGCGGGTAGGGAATTAGCCCTCTCCGCCATCTCCGCGATAAAGAAGCTCTCCATGGAGAAGGAGGAAGTTATCGTTGGGCTTGTGGGAGGAGTCTTCTCCGCTGGCGATCTCATCGTCGAGCCCCTCAAGCGAAAACTTTTGGAGGAGATCCCCAAAGCCAAGGTGACCTTCCCCATTTTGCCTCCCGAGGCTACTGCCCTTCTTTTGGCTATGCAAAAGGGAGGCGTTACCATCAACGATGACTTGGTTGGGCGCCTAAAAGAATCTTTGAAGAAATGGAGTGAATGAGCATGGATCCGATAAATAGGTTGTATAAAGGGTTAATAGTATCCTGCCAAGCAGGAGCAGATAGTCCCCTTCACGGTCCCATGTTTATGAGTGCTATGGCTAAGTGCGCGGAGATGGGAGGAGCGGTGGGAATAAGGGCAAATGGACCGGAGGATGTAAGAGCGATAAGGGAAAGGGTGAGCCTGGTGATCATTGGCATATATAAGATAGTTTTGCCCGGGTACCCCGTTTACATAACTCCCACATTCGAATCCGCGCGGGAGATCGCTCGGGCGGGGGCAGATATAATAGCCTGTGATGCTACCCGAAGAGATCGTCCCATTCCTTTCGTGGATTTAGCGAAGATGATACACGAGGAATTGGGGCTCAAGGTAATGGCGGACATATCTACCTACGAGGAAGGGATGCAAGCAGGGGAGGAGGGTGCGGATATTATCGCCACCACTCTCTCAGGGTATACGCCCTATTCTCCCAAATTGAAGGGTCCTGATATAAGACTTATAGAGAAGCTTACGAAGACCCTTTCCCTCCCTGTAATTGGGGAAGGAAGGTTTAGATTTCCTTGGCAGGTGAGACGAGCATTAAATAGCGGTGCCCACGCTGTTGTTGTGGGCACCGCTATTACCAATCCTATAACGATAACCCAATGGTTCGCTCAGGCGACCAAAGGGATCGATACCTTATGAAGAGGCTTCTTGGGATACTTTCTGCTTCTTCTCCGCTAAGCGCCTCTTGTACTCTTCCATCACCGGTCGTGTTACCCTCTCCATCTCCTCGGAATAACGATCCAGGAAATCCCTCAGCTCCGTGAATAGGCTGTCTGCCCCAGGATGGGTAGGGTGAGCTTCCCCTTCCTCCGTTGCCTCCCTAAGCACCCAGGGGTTATCTATTATCATGCACGGCTTGAAGTGGTTATCCGTCCAGGGGAAGCGTTTTCTTATTGCTTTGAAGAAGGGAGAATTGAGACATTCGAATAGCGACTTTTCCTTGACATTGTCCACGGCGAAATGAGAAAAGACACAAGGTTCTACCTCGCCTTTATTATTGATATGAGCATAAAGTCTTCCCCCTGCCATGCAACCGGATGTCAAGTGTCCATCGTTCCAAAAGTCGGCAACGAATATCGGCTTCGTATCCCTGAACTTCCATACCCTATCCCTCACATAGGACCTTTCCTCGGGAGTGAGCATTATGGAAATATCGGGAGCCTTCCCTACCGGGACATAAAGGAAATACCATCCGAAGAAGCAACCCTTGCTTATCATAAGGTCAATGAATTCGTCGCTCGTTATGGTTTTATAATTCAATTTCGTCGAGGTAGCGGAGAATCCGAAGAAGACCCCCTCTTCCCTTAGATTGTCCATAGCTTCCATAACCTTCTTATAGGTTCCCTTCCCTCGTCTTTGGTCGGTTTCCTCTTCAAATCCCTCTATGCTTATCGCAGGTGCAACATTGCCTAATTTGCCCAACTGCTTCGCTAACTCTTTGTTTATCATCGTTCCATTAGTGTAAACGAGGAACGATGCATCATCGTGTTTCTTGAACATGTCTAGCAATCCATCGTAGATAAAAGGCTCTCCGCCGGAGATCGTGAAGAAATATGTCCCCATCTCCTTCGCCTCGGAGATCACCCTGTCGAAGACCTCAAAGGGCAAATCGTCCTCCTTGCGATAAGAACCTGCGTAACAACCAAAGCAGGAGAGGTTACAGCGCATGGTAGGGCTTATGACCAAGAGGAAAGGTGCAGCTAATCCCTGGCTTTCCAATTCTTTCCTCTTGTTGATGGTGAAGAATACCGCGTTCAATCCCAAATTGTTGAACAATTTTTGTCTCACCGTGGGGTTTGTATCCCTCAATATCCGCCGTGCGTACTCTATCGCGGGATGCTTTCTCTCGAAGAGCGCCCGTAAGTCCCTCATGTATTGCTTATGTTGTTCCAGGCGGGCTATTCTTTCCAACACATGGGTGAGACGGATGAGGTTCTCGTCCGAAGCACGTGCGAGTAGAGGGAGGATGAGTTTCATCGCCTGATTAGCTGCTATCCTTAAGGCTGTCTCCTTCAGGGGCATATCCTAATTACCTCCTTTCGGTGTAGTGGATGTGGTAGATACTATGCCCTCTGCCCATGCCTTATTGTAATACTCCTCATTCCTAATGCAACCTGGGTCGGGAGCGGTTGGGTCGCCGAAGTAGGCTAAAGCCCTTGCCCGGCACCCTCCGCATACCGCATTGTATTCGCAGTCCCGGCAACCTCCCCAATATTTCTTCCTATCCCTCAATCCAAGAAGGAAGGGATGATTTCTCCATACATCAACTATTCTGTTCTCTTTAACGTGCCCTAAATGCACCTCGGGCATATATACACAAGGAGTTATCGTGCCATCCGGCTGAATCGCCATATAAGCCCTTGCTACTCCGCATCCTCCTATTAGTTCAGCAAGGGCGTAGAGGTTCTTCGCCTTGCCCGTTCCAAGGTGGGCAATGGGAACGAATTCCTCCTTCCCTCCCGCAGCGCAAACCCTTCCCAATTGGGGGGCGGTAGTGCAGAGGGAGCCACCTTTTAAGAGATATTCGTACATTTTATTGAGGACCGTTTCCCTCTCCCGGGGGGAGAGATCGCCTTCCCATATCTCCGTTCCTCTTCCGGTAGGTATGAAATTGTAGACCATGACCTTATAAACCCCTAACTCCTCGCCCAACTTGAAGATATCCTCTATTTCTTCATGATTATATTTCGTCACAGTAACAGAGAGGATGGCGGTGCCTCCCGCTTCTACGACATTCCTTATCCCCTGAACTGCCCTCTCCCATGCTCCTTTAACTCCCCGGAATTCGTCGTGCTTCTCCGGGATACTGCTATCCACGCTAACTGCTATGTAGGCAAAGTTATAATCCTTAAGCCTCTTTGCTACCTCGGGCGTTATGAGGGTGCCATTGGTATTCATAGATAGGTAAAGACCACGTTCTGTTGCTCGCTCTACTACCTCCCAAAAATCCCTACACAGCAAGGGTTCTCCGCCGGAGAAGGAAAGCGTGGGGATATAGGAATCTGCTATCTCGTCTACGACTCTCATCTTTTCCTCCCGGGATAGTTCCCCTTTAGTTAACTCTTTGGGACGAAGCACGCCAGCGTTCTCGTAACAATGCTTGCAGCGAAGGTTGCATGTATAGGTAAGGTTCCAAACTATCATCAGGGGAGAATAGAATACCATAGGTTTTCCCAAACCATGTTCCTTTATGCTGTAAGCAGCATTGATGATTGTCCTTTGGATATTAGGATGAGCCAAATATTGGGCGAGGGTGGTTTGGGGCACACCAATTGCCTTTGCGACGGTCGTTATCAACTTGTAGATGGGGCGATGAAGGAACTTCGCTGGTTTTTCCCCCTTCGCTATCCTATCCATTATCTCTTCCAACTCGGTCTTTCCATCCTCTCCGGATTGGAGCAGATTATTGAGGAGGGATTTAGTGAGGGGATTCTCGAAGAGGAGCCTCAACTTCAAAAGCTCGCTATGTGTTTTTATCTTCCTCTTCGTCATAACCAAAAGCCCCATGTGGATGACCTCCTTTCTAACCTTCTAAAACTTTGCCCTGCTCCCTCAGCAGGGAGGCGAGCAGGTCCTTTTGGGTCCCGGAAAGGTGGGAAAGAGCCCTCTGGCATCTTTTAATTATCCTACTGAACCTCCCTCCTTCATCGCTCGCCATGATCGCCCCACTTATAAGGGATAGATTATCGCTGTTATTTAGGGCTTTCCGTATCCGGGAGTAGAGGCTGGGATAGCGGGAGCGCAATTCCAAAAGAAGCATAGTTAAACTGCGGGCACTTTCTATCAAGGGAGAGGCAGCGGTTGCTATTTCCTTTCTCAGCGTCTGCACTGTCCTCTTGATATCCTTTGCTGCCATCTCAAAGTAGCGCCCAATCTCTTCTTTCAATTTCTCCCAAGTTGCCTCCGGTGAATCCCTTAAGTACTCCTCACCTTGAGGAGAAAGAATGAAGCGAAGGGAAGGACGTCCACCCAATTTCCCATCTCTCTTGAACAACATAGAGGTAACCAGTCCTTCCTTTTCCAATTGAACGAGCAACTCATAGGCTGACCACTTGCTTATCCCTAATTCTTCAGCGACATCCTCGTAGCCTACCGGTCCCTTAAGCGAGTTTAAATTCTTTAAGACTTTTAACGCTTCTCTCCTCCTTCTGGTTGGCATAGCAACCTCCCAAAAATACCAAAAACCTATTATAATGATAACCACCATGCATAAATTCGTCAATACATTTGGGGTTTAAGACTGGAGTTTTTCTTGCAGTTCTTGTAATTTATTCAAGGCTTGCAAGGGGGTAAGGTGAGCTATATCTAATTTTTTTATCTCTTCCAATACTGGGTGAGGCTCCCATTCGAATAAAGAGAGTTGTAATTTCTGCTGGCGGGTGGGGATTTTTCGCCAGGAAGGCTTTTCCTTATCTTCCAACTCCTCTAAAATCTCCTTTGCCCTTTCCAGGACCTCTTGGGGAATCCCTGCTAAACTTGCTACCTGAATCCCGTAGGATTTATCAGTTGCTCCCGGTCGTATCTTATAAAGGAACACGATCTTCCCTTCCTTTTCCCTTACCTCCGCTCTCAGGTTCCTAACCCCCTCAAACTGCTTAGATAATTTCGTCAATTGGTGATAATGGGTGGCGAAGAGGGTGCGCGCCCCTATATTATCGCTCAATATATACTCCGCCACTGCCCAAGCGATGGATAGTCCATCGAAAGTCGAGGTTCCTCTCCCTATCTCATCCAAAACGATTAAACTCTTGGGTGTGGCATTATGTAGGATATTAGCCACCTCGTTCATTTCCACCATGAAGGTGGATTGTCCCGAGGCGAGATCATCCCTGGCACCGATGCGGGTGAATATCCTATCGACAATGCCTATCTTCGCCCTCTTAGCAGGAACGAAGGAGCCCATTTGCGCCATCAATACTATCAACGCTACCTGGCGAAGATAGGTGGATTTCCCCGCCATATTTGGTCCCGTTATTATGAGGAGGCGTTTATCCTTACAATTCAACTCCGTATCGTTAGGAACGAATCTTCCTTCCCCCATAAACCTCTCCACTACCGGATGCCTTCCCTCTTTTATGATGATCTCGTCACCTTCATCTATTTCCGGTCTAACATAGTTATATCTTGCTGCCACTTCCGCTAAGGATTGCAGGACATCCAATAGCGCTACTGCGTTGGCTAACTTCAAAATCTCCTCGGAGTGACTCGCTACCTCTTCCCTTAAAGAGACGAATAGTTCATATTCCAATTCCGCTATCCTCTCCTCTGCCCCCAAAACTTTTGCCTCCAACTCCTTTAGAGCGGGGGTTATAAACCTCTCCGCGTTTACCAAAGTTTGCTTGCGAATATAATCCTTGGGAACGAGGGGTAGATTGGGCTTAGTTACCTCTATGTAGTATCCAAATACCGCATTGTATCCTATCTTCAGGGATTTGATCCCCGTGCGTTGGCGTTCCTGTGCCTCCATCTGGGCGATCCATTTCTTCCCTTCTAATGCTGCTTCCCTCAGGGCGTCCAATTGTTCGTTATATCCTTCCTTTATTATTCCCCCTTCCCTCAAAGTAGCAGGAGCATCTTCCCGGAGTGCCCTTTCCAACTCCTCCCTCAATTCCGGCAAAGGATTTAATCCTCCTTGGATCTCCTTGAGCAGTCCGCTTTGGATCCCTTCCAAAAAAGAAGCCAGTGGTGCTATGTTTGCTAACCCGTTCTTTAGGATCAAAAGGTCCTTGGGGGAGGCTAAACCCGTGGCGCATCTCCCCACTATTCGCTCCAGATCACCTATGCTCTTCAACCTTTCCCTTATTCCCATCCTCCTTCTGGAGTCTTTAAACAATTCCTCTACAGCATCCAACCTCTCCTCTATCTGCGCCTTATCCAAAAGGGGTTGCTCCAACCACCTCCTCAATAGCCTACCCCCCATGGGGGTTAAGGAGAAATCCAAAACGCCCAGGAGGCTCCTTTCTCTTGAACCGTCGAAGGATTCGATGGTCTCCAAGGTCCGTCTGGCGATCGAATCCACAAGCATGAACTGACGAGGGAAATAGACGGAAAGGGCGCGTATGTGCTTCAGTGAGGACATCTGGGTCTTCCTTAAATAACTGAGGATCATCGCACAAGCTTGTTGTATCAGGGGATAATCCTCCGCGCCAAATCCTCGCAGGGAGGAAACTCGGAAGTGGTCAACGAGGATTTGACGGGCGGATTGAAGGTAGAAAGGATCCTCCTCCAAAACCGTTACCGCGATGCCGTTGGGCATTCGTTCCTTTAGAGCCTCGTCCTTGGGGAGGAGCAACACCTCAGCTGGCCTATTCCTCTCCACTTCCTCCCAAAGTTCTTGCTCCTCCTTCAACTGGGTACTGACTAATTCCCCCGTGGAGACATCCGCGAGAGCGAAGCCGAACTCTTCTCCTTCTTGCACTATGGCGGAAAGGAAACTGCTCCTCTTTGCCTCCAACAGGGATTCCTCCACCACCGTCCCTGGGGTAACTATCCGCGTTACCGCCCGCCTTACCAATCCCTTCGTTTTGCTTGGCTCTTCCATTTGCTCGCATATGGCTACTTTGTATCCCTTGGATAAAAGGCGGGCTATGTAACGCTCCACCGTGTGATAGGGGACCCCACACATGGGAATGCGTTTCCCTTTCCTCTCTTCCCGGGAGGTTAAAACGAGGTCTAACTCTCGAGAGGCGATCTCCGCATCCTTCCCGAACATCTCATAGAAATCCCCCAGGCGGAACATCAGAATTATGTCGGGATATTGTGCTTTTATGGAGTGATACTGCCTGAAGAGGGGGGTTAATTCGTCCTTCTTCTCCCTACTCATCCACTATTTCTCCTCTAAAACCCCAAAGGTAAGCTTCCTTCGCTTTCACCTTCACCAGTTTGCCTATCAATCCCTCATCTCCCGGAAAGACGAGAGTTTTGTGCTCTCTGCTTTTCCCTTCCAAAAGACCTCTCCCCTTCGGTGCCTTCCCTTCCACCAAAACCTCGAAGACTTTACCGACCAACCTCTCGTTCCTCCGTCTGCTTATAGCGTTCTGGAGGGATATCAATTCCTTAAGGCGTCTCTTTTTTTCCTCTTCCCGGACCTGTCCGGGCAGGGAAAGGGCGCTCGTGCCCGGGCGAGGGGAGTAGGCAAACATGAACGCTTGGTCGAACTGGACTCTTTCGAATACCCTCAATGTATTCTTAAACTCTTCCTCCCCCTCTCCTGGGAATCCCACCATAACATCCGTGGTTATGGCTACATCCGGGATGCGTTCCCTTATCCTATCCGCCAACCTCAAGTACTCATCTACCGTGTAACCTCGCCTCATTGCCTTTAATATCTTATCATCACCAGCTTGGATTGGCAGATGAATCCAGTGGCATATTTTGGGGAGAGAGGCTATCGCTTCTATTATATCCTCGGAGAAATCTCGGGGGTGGGAAGTGGTGAACTTTATTCTTTTTATGGGCGTTTCATTTAAGGTGTAAAGCAGGGAAGCGAAGGTAGTACCATTCCCCAGATCCCTACCATAGGCATTCACATTCTGCCCTAAGAGGATCACTTCCACGACCCCTTCCTCGGCGAGCCTTCTTACCTCCTCCACAACCTCGTTCAAGGGCTTGCTTCGTTCCCTTCCCCTTACAAAGGGCACTATGCAATAGGAACAGAAGTTATTACAGCCGAATATTATCGGGAGGTAACTTTGGAAGGGCTTTTCTCTGAGGGTGGGAAGATAAGGCACGCATCCGTTCAGCTCCAAGGCAAGGACCTGCTTCTCCTTAGCTTCCCTTAGTACTTCTGGCAGTTTGTGGATCTCTCCCGTTCCGATGACGAAATCGACTTCGGGGAACTTCTTGAGCAGTTCCTCTCCCAACCTTTGCGCCATACATCCTGCTACCCCGATCAGGAGGTTTGGCTTCGTTTTCTTTAATTTGGAGAAATAACCAATAGTGCTGAAAGCTTTTTCCTCTGGCTTTCTCCTTACTGAGCAGGTATTAACTATGAGGAGATCCGCCTCTTGGGGGGAACTACAGATTTCCCATCCCTCTTCTCGCAAGCGTCCCAACATTATCTGCGAGTCCCATTCGTTCATCTGACAGCCATAAGTTTGGAGGAAAACCTTCTTCCCCATAGGGCGATCTCTTATAGATTTTAAACCACTATCCCCTTTAAGGCAATAAAGCGCGGGCCGCCCCGTCTTTTTGAATGGATTATTTGGGAAGAATCGCGGGGGCTTGTCAAAGGTAAAGTCGGGGAATATAATATAAAAGAGGTTGAATTGGAGAGAAAAAATACCGCTGTAATATTTTGGTTAATTGCGCTATTCTTTCTCTTTCTGCTTTTGAGGGAGCCCTTCTCTCAGGGCGTAAGAGGGGTGGAAAGGCTTAGTTATAGTGAGTTCTTGGAGAAGGTAGAGAACCAGGAGGTCTTGAAGTGCGCGATAGGGAAAGGAGAGGTTAGCGGGGAATTAAAAAACGGAACTCGTTTCGTTAGCACTTTCATCCCTGAAATAGCAGGTGCGGAGTTAGAGAAGATCCTCAGGGAAAAGAAGGTGCATTTCACATACAAAACTCCCTTGCTTTCAGAGGGATGGCAAAATGTCATCTTCTTCCTTATTTTGCCTCTCCTTTTTCTTTTCTTCTTTTGGTCCTTTTTCCTCAGGCAAGCTCAGGCAACGAATAGGGATGCTTTCCAATTCTCCCGAAGCAGGGCGAGAAGATATACCCCGGTTAGCATTCCCAAAGTGACATTCAACGATGTTGCAGGGATAGACGAGGCGAAGCAGGAACTCCAAGAAATAGTGGAATATCTCCGAAATCCCCGCAAGTTCCAGATGCTGGGAGCAAAGATCCCCAAGGGGGTTCTCCTTTACGGTCCTCCAGGGTGTGGGAAGACGCTTCTGGCGAGGGCAATTGCAGGGGAAGCGAATGTGCCTTTCTTCCACATCTCGGGCTCGGAGTTCGTGGAGATGTTCGTGGGAGTTGGTGCTGCCAGGGTGAGGGACCTCTTTGAGCAAGCGAAGGCAAACGCCCCAGCTCTTATCTTCATAGATGAAATAGACGCCGTGGGCAGGCAGAGAGGAACGGGACTTGGGGGAGGGCATGACGAGAGGGAGCAAACCTTAAACCAGATATTGGCAGAGATGGACGGATTCGATCCTAACATAGGTGTCATAGTCATCGCTGCTACGAATAGACCAGATATCTTAGACCCAGCCCTCCTACGCCCCGGTAGATTCGATCGTCACATCGTTATAGACCATCCTGACTCTAAAGGCAGATTGGAGATCTTAAGGGTCCACACCAAGGGTAAACCTCTCGCGGATGATGTGGATCTTGAATTGATCGCTAAAAGAACGCCGGGATTCTCAGGGGCTGATTTGGCCAACCTCGTCAACGAAGCAGCCCTTCTTGCTGCAAGATTGGGCAAGGACAAGATAACGATGCAAGAAATGGAGGAAGCTATAGATAGAGTGGTGGCGGGTCCTCAACGGAGAAGTAGGGTGATAAGCGAAAGGGAGAAAAGGTTAGTTGCCTATCATGAGATCGGGCATGCCCTCGTGGCGAAGGTGCTACCCCATGCTAATCCAGTGCATAAAGTCTCCATCCTTCCCCGAGGGATGGCCCTTGGCTATACCCTTCAATTTCCAGAGCAGGATAGGTATATCATCACAAAATCGGAGTTGATGGACGAATTGGCAGTTCTCCTTGCGGGAAGGGCAGCGGAAGAGATTATCTTCAACGAGACCACTACCGGTGCCCAGAACGATCTTCAAAGGGCAACGGAGATAGCCCGAAGGATGGTGTGTGAGTTGGGGATGTCGGAAAGGATCGGACCTATTACTTTGGGAAGGAGGCATGGGAATCCATTTCTGGGACGGGATATATTCGAGGATAGGAACTACTCCGATGAGGTAGCAAGATTGATAGATGAAGAAGTCAGAAACATAATAGAAACCAATTATAAAAGAGCTCAGGAGATAATCCAGAGGAACCGCTATAAGATAGACGAACTAGTGCAAATCCTCCTCCAGAAGGAGACTCTGGAAAAGGACGAGTTGGATCAACTGCTTGCCGATGTCCAGGATCCTCAGCGTGCCTAACTTCAGCGAGGGGAAATCTCCTCGGGTAATAGAAGAGATCGTTTCCCCCTTTAGAACGAAAAAGGGGGTTAAATTGATAGATTATTCCTCCGACCCCGACCACAACCGCTCCGTCGTGACCGTCCTCGGCGAACCCGAACCGCTTCTCGAGTCCTTGCTGGAGTGCATAGGGAAAGCGGTGGAGCTGATAGATTTGAACGATCATAAGGGAGAACATCCCCGCTGTGGAGTGGTCGATGTGATCCCCTTGGTCCCCTTAGAGGATATCTCGGTCGAGGAATGCGTCACATATGCTCACCGCTTGGGAAATCTGGTGGCGGAGAGGTTCAACATTCCAGTTTACTTTTACGGAGAGGCAGCGCTTAAGGAGGAAAGAAGGGACTTGGCGGATGTGCGGAGGGGAGGCTTAGAGGCTATAGCGGAGGACATGAAAAGGGGGGAAAGACTACCCGATGTCGGTCCTGTTCAACCCCATCCCACAGCAGGTTGCGCCATAATAGGGGTGAGGGGGCATCTGGTAGCTTTCAATGTGAACCTTGCTACGAACGATATCGAAGTGGCCAAGAAGATCGCCTCCTCCCTGAGGGAAAGGAACGGGGGATTGGTGGGAGTTAAAGCGCTGGGCATTAACCTCGCTTCTCGGGGAATAGTCCAGGTTTCCATGAACATAACCCTCCCCTTTAAAGTTCCCCTCTACAGGGTATTGGAATTGGTGAAGATAGAGGCTAAGAGATATGGCGTGGATGTCCTGAGCACGGAGATAGTGGGTCCCGTTCCTCTTCAGGTGCTCATGGACACCCTTTCCTATTATCTTGCCTTGGAGAACTTCAAGTTATCGCAAATTTTGGATCTTCATCTTTGATCGGAGGGCACAGTGGATATCCCCAGGATGGAAAAAGCGATAAGGGAATTGCTTATAGCCATTGGCGAGGATCCCGATAGGGAAGGTCTAAGGGAAACCCCCCGGCGGGTGGCGGAGGAATTGGAGGAGTTCTTCTCCGGCTATAAAGCGGAGGAGGATTTCACCTGCTTTCAGGAATCTTATCAGGATGTGGTCATTCTAAGGGATCTTTTCTTCTTCTCTTTCTGTGAGCATCATCTTCTCCCCTTCATCGGCAAGGTCCATATAGCCTATTCCCCAGCGGGAAAGATAGCAGGGATAAGCAAACTAGTGAGGGTGGTGGACAAATACGCTCGTCGCCTTCAAGTACAGGAAAGGTTGACAGAGCAAATAGCCGATGAATTGATGGAAAAACTCCAGCCCAAGGGACTTTTAGTGCTTTTGGAGGCGGAACACCTTTGCATGGTTCTAAGAGGGGTTAGACGCCCTGGCTCCCTGGTTGTTACCTCCGCGGTGAGGGGTATATACAAAGAGGATCCTACTCTCTGCCGAAACGTCCTTTCCCTTTTGGGAAAATGAATTTGGTGAGATTCCTACACCTCGGTGGGGAAAAAGGGATAATTGAGGAGATGAAAAGGGCAGGTGTCTCCGAGGAGGGGATTGGGAGACTGCTTCCTAAAGCCTCCTCGCTTCTCGTCAAGATCACCGATGTACCCTATCCCCTGGCGAACATAATAAAGCAGGAGATGCTTTCCCTGGGGGGAGATTGCGCTGTATCTCGAGAGACCGTTAAAGGAGGAGAGGGAACGACCCCCTGCTTAATAATGGCGACCGAAAAGCAGCTCCTCTCCCTTATTTCTTATCTAAGGGAGCAACCCTTTTCCCTTGCCCAAGAGATCGCCAGCAGGATGGAGGAGGCTTGGAGGAACTTTAAAAAGCGAAGATGGGTCATCCCTTGTCCCAGGCATCCCCTCGCTATAGAAAAGAGGACTTTGATCATGGGCATCCTCAACATAACCCCTGATTCCTTCTACGATGGGGGTAGATTCTTTGAGGTAGAGAAGGCGCTTTCAAGGGCGGAGGAGATGGTTGAGGAAGGAGCGGATATAATAGATGTGGGAGGGGAATCCACTCGTCCTGGTGCTACGCCGGTTCCTCTTGAGGAAGAGGCAAAGAGGGTCCTACCCGTTATAAGGGAATTGGCGAAAAGGATAAGTGTGCCCATTTGCGTGGATACCTATAAGGCGGAGGTAGCGAGGCGGGCGATCGAGGAGGGAGCGGAGATAGTGAACGATATAAGCGCGATGCGATTCGATCCCGCGATGATGGAAGTAGTAAGAGAGAAGAAGGTGCCCATCGTGCTCATGCATATGAAGGGAACGCCTAAGGACATGCAGGATAACCCCTACTATGAGGATGTGATGGAGGAGATATACGAGTTCCTCGAGGGAAGGATGGAGGAAGCGATAAAGCAGGGGATCGAGAAGGAGCAGATAATAGTGGATCCGGGCATAGGGTTCGGCAAGAGATTGGTGGATAATTTGGAGATAATAAGGCGTTTGGAGGAGTTTAAGGGATTAGGGGCACCCATTTTGGTGGGACCTTCGCGCAAGAGGTTCATTGGGGAGATTTTGGGAGGCTTACCACCTGAGGAGAGGTTGGAAGGCACATTGGGGGTGGTAGCGATCTGCACCCTAAAGGGAGCCAATATAATAAGGGTTCACGATGTTAAGGAGGCAAGGAGAGTAGTGGAAGTCGTGAGCCATTTGGGGATTACTTCTTAATTTGGTGGAGGCGACGGGAGTCGAACCCGTGTCCGGAGAACTTCAACCGCAGACTTCTACGAGCGTAGCCTTTGTTTTGCCTTTCGCGAGAACCTCTCCCAAAGGCAGGATAGATTCCCGCTAGCTCATGTTTGTCTTTCTTATGGAGCCCATGAGCAAAGCGCCATAAGGCAGCTCAGTCTCTGGCGCCCCTCTTGCCCCCTGAGCAAGGGCAAGGGAACGTCGCTGCTACTAATTAAGCAGCGAGAGCCAAAGAGTGGTTGGCACTTATTTTTTGCCGCCTTTTTTACAAGGCCTGCGGCCACCTTGGCTCGCCATCTGCGCTATCCGTTCCCCGTCGAATCCACGCGCCCCCAATTCTAAATTAAATTATACCATTTTTTCTAAAATAGTCAATGTATCGCTGGCGACTTGAAATGGGTTGGAGTCCTTGAGGTTTTATCGCTTTTAAATTCGCCTTAACGAATCGGAGAGAATTGCCTATTATCTTTATTAAATGCTTGTAATACTCTTCATCCTCTTAGGGGTAGCGATATTAGGAATCCTCTCGCCTTATATAGAGATAACCATTTGGGGGACGCAAATAGGCTCCATAACCCCTCCTCCTGGTCCCCTTGTCCTCCTTTTCTTCATAGTACTTTTTCTAAACCCCCTTCTGAGGCGCCTCTCCCATCGGGAGATCCCTCGCCGGCACGCCCTACTCCTCTACGCTGTCCTTCTTTTGGTGGCTGTCCTTCCTTCCTGCCAGTTCGCCCAATGGCTTCCTTCCGTGGTCACCGGTCCTTTTTACTTCGGCACCCCTGAGAACAAGTGGCTCAGTTTGACGAAGTATACCCCTAAATGGTGGATCCCCCGCAACAAGGAGGTCATTGCTTGGTTCTACGAGGGGCTTCCTCCCGGAAAACACATCCCTTGGTCGGAATGGGCACGCCCCTTCCTTGCCTTTAGCCCCATGGTTTTAGCCTTCTATTTCACCTTCCTCTGCCTATCCTTTCTCCTTCAAAAGCATTGGATAGAAAACGAGAAGTTATCCTTCCCCCTCGTCCAACTTCCCCTGGAGATAACCAGCGAAGGAGTGGCGCTGTTCAAAAATCGCCTCCTCTGGCTGGGAGCCCTCATTCCCATAACCGTTCACTTCGTAAACGGTCTGAGCTATCGCTTTCCCTTTATACCCTCTATTCCCCTGAGGGGGATCCAGTTGGGCGTTTATTTCCCCAATAGACCTTGGAATGCGATAAACCCCTTCTTCATAGATATCCATTTCTGCCTTATCGGCTTCGCCTTCCTCGCAAGCAGGGATGTCCCTTTCAGCATCTGGTTCTTCTTCCTTCTTTTCAAACTGGAGTCCGTGATAGGGGCTTCCTTGGGATGGACGCCGGGATGGGAGGATAGGAGCCTGCGTAGTACCTCCTTCCCCTATATCGAGGCGCAGGCGGTGGGAGGGATGCTCGCCCTGGTAGGGATGGGTTTGTGGGGAGCGCGCAGGCATTTGAAAGAGGTTTGGAGGATAACCTGGGGCGCTGGGAGAGATAAATCGGACGAGGACAAAGGGCTCTATCGCCTTTCCTTCCTGGGATTGTTCCTGGGTTTTGGTTTTCTCTCCCTATGGGGCTTATACGCTGGGCTTTCCCCTTGGCTTTCCTTCCTCGTTTTTTCCCTTTCTATTCTATTCGCCCTTGGTGTCCATAGGATGATGGCGGAGGGAGGAGTGAACTTCCTCTGGGCAGCCCAGAGCAGTACCAATTATCTGATATTCGCTCTGGAGGGAGGACGCATACTCTCGGCAAGGGAATGGTTGGTCCTCCTCTCTTTACCTTACTTCGTCTGGCATTTTAAAGGACCTGTAGGACCGCAGAGCTTCGAAGCATTCAAAATAAGCCATGAAGCTAAATTGGACAAAAGGAAGCTCTTCTACCTCTTCCCCCTTTGTGCTTTGCTCGCCATGTCCATCGGCTACTTCTATGTCATCTACATCACTCACACCAAGGGGGGAGGGGTAGCCCTATGCGGTTATCGCTTTGTCCATGTGGGGCAAAGACCCTTCACGGAGCTCGTCTCCGTTACCGATCACCCGGAAAAGATATCCTTCATTCGCATCTTGACCATGTTCATATCCTTCGGTTTCACCATCTTGCTCTTCGTAATGCGCTGGAACTACCTCTGGTGGCGCTTCCATCCTATCGGCTATGTTACAAGCACGATCTGGGCAACGCACTATATGTGGTTCTCCCTTCTTTTGGGTTCCTTCTTTAACTTCATCATAACGAAAGTGGGAGGTCTTAAGCTCTATCGGAAGGCGAGGCTCTTCTTCCTGGGCTTCATATTGGGCGATTTCATCATGCTCGGTTTCTGGCTCTTAGTGGATGCGATAGTAGGCACTCGAGGCTTTCGCCTCTTCGGCAATTAGGCTTTCAAATGCGGTAATATTCCCTGTAGCCCTCTAAATAAGCCATGAAGTTATCTGGTTTGACGCCGCGGTGGATAACATTGCTCGTCATCAAGATGTGTCGTTTTCCTCCTCCCTCATCGAGGCATCTTTTCACCGCCTCTTTGACTTCCTCCGGTTTTCCCTGCGTTAGGAGCCATCGGCAATCCACATTCCCCACTAAAGTTATCCTATCCCCAAACCGTTCCTTAAGAAGAGGGATCTCCATTCCCGCTGCCTTATCTATCTCCTCATAGCCGTCCACATTCGTCCTGAGGAGAAAATCATCTATTATCGGCCAGAGATTCCCATCGGAGGCGTGGATTACCAAGGCTCCCAGGGAATGAAGGTAATCGGAGAGCATCCGCACATAGGGCATAAGCACTTCGCGATAACTCGCAGGAGAAATCAAGGGTCCTTTATCGCTCGCCAAATCGCCCCCTATTCCTATCACATCCACCCCTTCCTCTATCAATCGCTTCCCCACATCCATAGCCCAGAGGGCTTGCCGTTCGTAGTAGCGGGCGAGGAGGGAAGGCTCCGATACGAACCACTCTAACATAAAGGGAGGAAGGGCAGCGACTGGGAAAGTGTAGAGGCTACACATTATCGCCAGATCCAGATTCTTCTTCTTCAATTTCTCCTTTGCTCTTCGGATGAACTCGAACTGATCCTCCGAAAATTGGGGCGGTTGATAATCCTGTTCCAGCCACCTTCGCATGTTATCCTCCTCATCTACCTTCTCCTTGGGGATATACCTATGCATATCCGATTCCGGCAGATATTCTATGATGAAATTTCTCGTTTCCCAGAGGTAATCGGCAAGCCGGCGGGGGCGCTCGAAATCCTTGGGGATATTCATCCCCAGCCTTATCATGTCGAATCCACAGAATTCTGCAACCTTCACCACATCCTCCGCCATTTCCTCTATCAAGGCATCCCACTCACCTCTCTCCAGGAACTCCATCTGATAGAAGAAGTCGTCCACTGCCGAAGGCTTCCCCAATATTAGGCGCACGCTGGGGGATTTCACTTCCCTCTCAAATATCGGCGTCCTATCGGGCTGTCCTTTGAAGGCGGATATTACCCTTTCCCGGGGCGTCATTAGAGAGGAGGTCTCAAGGGCAGGGAGGGATTGCTCTCCTCATAGGCAAGGGCGAGGCGGAATAGGGTGGTTTCCTGGAAGGGTCTGCCCATGAGTTGTACACCTATGGGCAAGCCTTGGGAATCCAACCCACAGGGCAGAGAGATGGCAGGGATGCCCGCGAGGTTGATGGGAATGGTGCAGATGTCCGCCATGTACATCTTCAGGGGATCGTCCATCTTCTCCCCGATCTTAAAGGCGGTGGTAGGGGAAGTGGGGGAGAGTAATATGTCGAAGCGTTCGAACGCCTCGTCGAAATCCTTCTTTATCAGGGAGCGGACCTTCAAAGCCTTGAGGTAATAAGCGTCATAGTAGCCGGCGGAGAGGGCATAGGTGCCAAGCATTATCCGCCTTTTCACCTCGGGACCGAAGCCTTGCCTTCGCGTCTCCATATACATGGGAATTACCCCCATTTCCTCTACCCTTAACCCATACTTAACGCCATCGTATCTCGCCAAATTGGAGGAAGCCTCAGCGGGAGCGATGAGATAATAGCAGGGAAGGGCATAGGATATGTGTGGGAGGGAAACCCATTCCACATGAACTCCCAAGCCCTCCAAAACCCTTGCGGACTCCAGCACCTTTTCTCTCACTTCTTCGTCTATTCCCTCCTCGAAAAGCTCCTTTATTAACCCCACTTTATACCCCTTAACCTCAGGCTTAAGCATTTCCTCCAGGGAAGGGGGAGGGAGGGGAACGGAAGTAGAGTCCCTTTTATCGTAGCGGGCGATGACCGAGAAAAGGAGGGCACAATCTCTCACATTATGAGCTAGAGGACCGATCTGATCCAAACTGGAGGCGAAGGCAACCAACCCGTAGCGGGAGACCCCGCCGTAGGTGGGCTTTAGCCCCACTATCCCGCAGAAGGAGGCAGGTTGTCTTATGGAGCCACCCGTATCGGAACCCAAAGCGATGGGTGCCTCCCGTGCTGCCACCCCTGCTGCCGAGCCTCCCGAAGATCCCCCTGGTACCCTTTCTAAATCGAAGGGGTTGTGGGTGGGGAAGAAGGCGGAGTTCTCCGTGGAGGAGCCCATCGCGAATTCATCCATGTTGGTCTTTCCCAGGGTGATCGCTCCTTCTTCCCGCAGTATCTCCACCACGGTAGCATCGTAGGGAGGGACGAAGTTCTCCAATATGCGAGAGGCACAGGTCGTCCTGATGCCCTTCGTGCAGATGTTATCCTTGATGGCAATAGGAACGCCCGTAAGCGCCCCCGTCTCTTCGCCCTTTTGGATCTTTTCTTCCAATTGCTTTGCTTGGGAGAGGGCGAGGTCGGGGGTGAGGGTGATGAACGCTTTCACCTTTTCCTCTACTTTCTCTATGCGGGAGAAAAAGGCTTCCACCACCTCCACTGGGCTTATCTCTTTTTCATTAACTTTCTCGGCTATCTCGTTAGCGGGAAGTTCCCATATCTCCATTCTTATCACTCCTCTATTATACGGGGGACGACTATATACTCGTCTTCTTTGCTCGGCGTATTTGAAAGCGCTTCCTCTACCGTCAGAGGTTGCCCTACCTCATCCTCGGCGAATACATTTTGGAGAGGAACGACATGGGAAAGGGGTTCTACATCCTCGGTGGGCAATTCCTGCAGTTTGGCGAAGGCTTCCAGGATACGATTTAACTGTTCGGTGAACATCTCCTTCTCCTCTTCGGAGAGGGCAAGACGCGCCAAATAGGCCACATGCTCTACTTCTTCTTTGGTTAACCGTGCCATGCTTCACCTCTTGCGTGGCATAAATTTTGCTTGGGATTAAACAGGTTCGTTACCCAAGTATTTCCTGAACAATTTTATGTTCCTTTCCAACCTTTCGTCCAAGGGAAGGGAAGAGAAATCCTCGAAGGACAACCAACCTATATAACCAACATCTTTCAGGCACTTAACAATGAACTCCCAATCCGCGATCCCTTCGTCCACGGGCACGAACTCGAACTCCCACTTGCCATTTCTCTTGAACCATCCCGTGTTTTTGACATGGATATGGGCTAAGTGCTCTCCCAATATCTCCAGCCCCATCTTCCAAGCCTCCAAGCCCTCGACTATCATGTTCCCGGGATCGAATATCACCCCGATATATTGTGGGTCGAAATCCTCCACTATCTTCTTAGCCAAACTGGGGCTGGAGGCGATGTTCCCCATGTGGATCTCGATTACCGCTTTGGTCTTAGCCTCCCTCGCCATTCTCTCCACCCTTTGGAGGTTCTTCTGCGTTTCCTCCAGAAGTCTTTGATAAGGCACATTGCCAGTGTAGGAGGGTACCGCTACCCTTACGCAAGGCACATTGTGCTTGCCCGCTGACCTCAGGATTTTCTCCACCAAGGGGTGGTCAACGGAAAGGTAAGGGGCGAGGGCACATATTTCTATCCCTTCCGACTCGCAGAGCTTTCTTGCCTCCGCAAGGTCCTCCTCTATGCTTTCTGGGGAGAGGTGAAACTCTGGGTGGACCCTCCATTCCACCCCATCGTAGCCGAAGTTCTTCAACTTTAGGATTACTTCTTCTCGCGATATCGGACCCATCATTACAGTGAAAACGCTCAATTTCATCTTCTCTCACCTCTTGGGAGGATTTGTTGATTTTACCTCAAACCCTTTTCTTTTTCAATCTCTATTTGCCCAGGGCGTCCTTGGGGACCAATAATTCGGCTGGGTGGCGGGAAAGGTAGGGAGGTATATCGTATAATTCCACAACGCACCGTAAACTGGAAAGTTTCAAACTCCAAATTTGTCCATCCTTCCCCTTGGGGACGATGACCACCCGTTCAGTGCTGGGGAGAATAGCGTGTTTTCCCATCTCCGAGGCTTCCCTATAGGTCCTTATATCCTCCTCCACGATCACCGAGACCTGATCGCCCGAAAGAAGCCTTTCCCTCACCACCGTCGTACCATCAGCGGTCTGAATGCACAAATCGGTCCAGGGCCAACCCCCATCCACTATTCCTACGACGAAATGCTTTGTTCCCTTGGGGACGAAGAAATACAAGGGTTCATTGCGGGGAAGCCATAGTCGAAGGGAAGGGCGCTGGGGTTTCCCCGGTTCATCTCCCCTCCCAGCCCAAACGGATAGGGGACGAACACTCATCTCTATTTCGCCCGCCTTCCAATAATCGGTTCCTGGCTCGAACTCGTATATCCCATCAGCAGGCAGTTTGATATCCAACGTTACAGGCTTTCCCTTCTCCCCTTGCACCTTCCCCTCCGCTATGGGGAATTTATCTCCCGTTTTCCTCAACTTCCAGGCGCAATCCATAGTGTGCCCCTGGTCGAAGGGTATATAGGTTATCCTTAAGACCTCCCCCTTCCTCCCTTGGAAATAGTGAAGACCGGATTCCACGAAGAGGGGCGAACGCTCCACTTGCCCCCATTCAGCGATCAACTCGGGACGATGCTCCGCGATGGGCACGAGTTCCCCTTTATACTCCTTTCCCTCTATCTCCACCGCTACCAAGGAGGCGAAGTGCTCGATGTCCTCTTTTAACAGTTTCTCTACCTCCTCATCGGAGGGGATATCCAACCTCTCGTTCCTCCAAGCCTCTATCTCCTTCCAATCCAGCCCTTTGATCTTTCTCAAAGCGGAAAACCTCTGCTCAAACCATTCCGAAAAGAGGAGAGGAAAGGTATGGATTAAGCCGGTATCCATAATTCGGCGGGAGAATACTATGAAATCGTGGGCGCGTGTTATTATCTCCTCGGGTGGGTTTACCAAATTCCCCCATTCGTCCCAGCGGGCGGAATGCTCGTAATCCAGCCAGAGGCGTAAGTAATGAAGGTACATAGCTAACTGGTTCAGGCGCTTCCTCACACCAGGGTCGTTTTCGTTGTTGTATGCCTCTTGCAGATCCAGGAGGGCTAACTTCAATTGGCGAGGAGAGAAGCGTTCCCCCTTTGCCCAGCGCTCATATATCTTGCTCACATAGGGAGCTCCCCTGCCAAATGCTTTCTGGCAGAAGTCTCGGAAGAGATCCCTCGGATCGAGGTGGGGATTCCACATCAATTTGGATGCCATCCAATAGCCGAAGCCATTAGGACCCCAATTGCAGGAGGACTCCGCGGTAAGACTGACGAAGCCGAGTCGGTGATAGCGTTTGATATCCTCCGCCAACTCGTAAAAACGCCCCGCTTTCGCGGAGCCGGGGAGGTCCCAATCCCAAGGAAAGACGCTGAAATAATCGTAAACGCCCAATGTCGCCCTCCGCTCCCGGAATTTCCTTACCTGCTCCTCAAAGGATAAGGAAGTGTAGCGAAAGCCGGTGGTTATCTCCACATAAACGCCCGGCTCCAGGTTGAAGCGAGGAGGCTCGCTATGAAAAGCGTAAGCGTATAGCCCCACCCATTTGTCGGGGAATTCCTTCCTCACCGCTTTTGCTACTATGTTGGCGAGGTAAAACACCTGATCGCTTACGGAGCCGAGGGCACGGCATTTCTCGCATTCGCAATATCCGCCTCCGTCGTTGGGCTCTATGGAAAGCATCGCTCTTTGGGGCTCCTGACGAAAGATAGCGAGGATCTTTTCTATCAAAAACCTTTGCATCTCGGGATTGGTGACGCAAAGTTGGGTGGGTTGACGTTTACCGTTCACGAGGGAGAACCACTCCGGGTGTTCTGAGAATAGGGAGGAGGGGATATAGCGTTCGTAAGCGTGTCCGCAATCCACCGGGAAGGAACCTCCCAACCTGTTATGCTTCACCCATTCTTCGTAATTCTGCCTTAGGGTGGGGGTGGGTGCCCCCCATTCATACCAGATGTTGCGCCATTTGAAGGCGGGTTTCTCCCGTAGATCAACATTGATCCTCAAATCCCTTTTCCTTGGTATGATCGTCCAGGCGGGATCGGGGAAGAACCATCGACAGCCCATCGCCTCGAGCAGGGCGAAGACCGCATGCTGAACTCCCTGGGGCGTATTGCCCAAAATGAGGAGGTTCTCCCCTTTAACCTTGACAACGAATCCTTCTTCCCCCAACTCGCTGAGGCGCTCCGCTTTAGCCTCGGTGGGCATCTCCCTTTGAGTGGCAAGTACTATTCCCCGTTTCCCTTTCGCCCAAATCCCTATCGGCACCTCCTGCCCTGTTATCTCCTTGAGGTAAAACTGGAGATCCTTCGCAGTGGGGTAAAGAGTATCCCAGCCCGCTTGGGGGATGAGTAGCTCGCAGCGAGGTTTACCTTCCTCCACTATGGTGAAGGACTTTCCCTGGGGAAGGCAGGTCGCGGCTATCAAAAGGAGGGGAAGCAGTATGAGTCCCTCCCACATGCTATTTCCATGGGGAGTTTTCATCGTTCTCACCCCTTTCATCCTTAGAGGTTGACCACGGTGATCTCCTCGATGTAGTTGGGAGCGGAGGCGAGCCAAAGGCGCAGGTGGGTCAGACCTTCTGGTAAGTCTATCGTCGAGAACACTTCTCCCCTGGAGGGAAGCGAAATGCATTGCCTTTTGCCAAGAGCGTTTCCCAGGCACAACTTCCGAGATAAAGAAGGAGAGGTGTTGAACGCTATGGGCAAGGTGATCCTGCCATTTTCCACCAGCAGGGTGGGGGCGAAGACCTTCATCGGCTTGGGGATGGAGTAGGAGAGGTAAAGGATCATCGCTTTTCCCTCGTAACTTATCGGCACCGTGACCTTGTGTTCCCCGACTTCCCCGGGGACCTTCATCTCATATCGTACCTCCTCTTGGGGAGGGAGATTTAGTCGCTTCCCTCCGATCTCCGCTACTTTTTCCTCCTTCCCTTTATTGAGGAGCACCAATTCCACCTTATCCTCCCCGAAAAAGCAGGGCACTTCTATTCTCCTAAGCACGACATATCCCTTTTGCCAACTCCCTATCCCAAAGCGGGAAGGATTATGGTAATAGCCATAAGTTGTGGACCATGTCCAGTGGCTCATTCCCCCGCCAAGAGGCTTGTGATTTCGGCAGAGGTTAAGCCTGAATGTCCCTTTCTCGGCAGGAGTTAGGGGGAAGGGAAGCTCGTGGAAGGGGAGCATCACCTCGCAGGACCATCCATCCTCCCCAGTTGTGGTTGCCGCTTTTATGTTGGGATTCCAAGCCGTGTCGTAAACCAACTCATCGTAAATGCTACCTTTCGCATTGATTATGAAATGAGCATAGCGATGGGGCTCCTCTGCGGTTGCTATGAATATCTCCACGCTTTCCTCCTGCCAGATGTGGTCGTTATCCCTACCCCAGGCGTTCGCCTCCACGGGTTGGGGAGATCGGCAGGAGAAGGCGATGTAGAGATTATTCGCATCGTAGCATAGCAAGGCGGTGGTCGCTATATCTTTAGGGGAGGGAGTAGCGGTTTGATGTTCGCCGAATTGGTCCAGGATCGTTGCCTCCTTCCAACATTCGTCATCCAAATATCCATCTATCTTAGGAGGATGCATAATCTCCGGGATATCCACCGCAGTGAGGCTTTCGCTGGGAGGAAGTTGTGGGGGGAGGATTTTTATCCTCAAAGTTATCCTTTTGCTTTTCCCCGTTTCAGATGGAATATTGCCCTCCAGTGCTTGGGCTAAGCGTTCCAATAACACAGCCATCGTTCTGCGCACGCTCGCCAAATTTCCATTGTTGAACCCTATCTTATCCACCTCGTTGCCCCAGGGCACGCTTTCCTCCAATTGGGTGAATATCTTCTCCGTTTCCTCTGTTATTTGTCTCAACCTCCTTGCCTTTTCGCTGTCCTTTCCCTCTGCCACTCGTTTGGCATATTCTATCATGCTTTTTAGGGTGTAGGCGTATTTATAGTCGTTTATCCCTTCTCTCATTGCTTCCCACTGGATGGTGGGTAGCAAGCCGAGGAGGCTGTTATAGTCGTTAGGACGTTCAAAATAGGGATAGACGATGCATTGGTCCTTTGGCTCTACTGAGTTGGCGTTAACGCCGTCGAAATCGTTGAAGGGATCCTCATGGGGACGGACGAATGTCCAGGAGACCTGTCCATCCGCCTTCGTTTTCCAAAAGAGCCATCCCGTGAGATAGCGATTGGGGAACATCCTTCCTTCCTGCCCCAGGTAGCATCCACTCCCATACCATAGGAACCTTTGCCCGTTCTCGTCGCACTTTCGCCTCGCCCATTCCGCGGATTCCTTATTGTTCACCAACCAGGCGCTGAAGCAGGGAGCGCTCATCCAGTGTCCCGCTACCTCATATGTTGCTCTTTGGTAGAAGGTGACATAGGTCTTCGCTCCTCCCTCCCACCAGCATTGGTATTGCTGGAGCGCGGATAAGTTATCCGGCCCAGGTTCATCCCAACCGTAGAAAAGCCAATCCACATGGCAGGATCTCAATGTGCTAACCACCTTCCTCGCCACCCTTCTCACGCCTTCCTTCAGCTCCTCTGGCCATTTCTTATTCAGGTCCACTGGAAGATTTAAGGCGTTAGCGCAGAGGCTTTCCGCCCAAATACCGATCGTATGAGGACCCTTCATCCCTACTTTTCTCATCAACCGGACGAAACGCAGGAAGGGGGAGGGATCGTATTCTATATCCTCTATGCTCTTCACCTTCAACTCCCCAAAAGGAAGCTCGGTGAGCCCATCTATCCCATAGGAAGATATCTCTTTCAGGATGGATAGGACCTTGTCGTCGCTCAACTTGCCCCAAAGCCAACTATCGCTATATAAAAGCCATCTCTTGTCGGGGGGCTTCTTCAAGGAGATCGGCAGAACCTTGATCTCCAGGGGGAGCGAGAGCGCGGGTTTCCCTTCGCTTTGCAACTTGAGGAGCGCCTTGTAGGTTTGAGGCTTCGCATTCTCTGGAATGCGGAGGGTGAACCAAAAAAGCCGGCATTCCCCCTTAGGGATATCTAAGGGACGCTTCTGGAGGGTGCCTCCCTCTGCCGGGAAGGATGTGAATCCCCCTTCCATCCGCAGGAGGAGCTCAGGGGTGATGTAGTAGGTGCGTCCCCGCCAATCCGTCCGCTGAGCCCAGAAATGAACATATCGCACCTCTATGGGGAAGGGAGCGGAGAGGGAGATTCGGAATTTCCGCAAAGGTTCCAAGGCGTAGATAGCGCACCAAAGGGAGGTAGCCTCCCCCTTGGTGACGATTGCCTCCATCTTCTCCACCCTTTCTTCCTGGCGAGGCTTGCTCCAGGGCTTTATGTCCTGGGGTTCGGGGCGGGTGAAGGGGATGAAGCCGGCTAACTTTTCCGCCTTGGTGGGCGGGGGAGGGGACCATTCCTCCGCTGTGCGTGGCATTTCTGTGAAGGTGGGACCAGGATCGACCTTCTGATAAACGGTATCGTATATCTTCACCTGGGCGAACCCTGGCATCACCAACGCCAAAGCCAATAAAAGCACGCCAATCTTCCTCATGCGGGCTTCCCTCCCTCCTTTCACTTAGCGAATTCCCAAGCGGGATTCCAAGCTTCCAAGAGAGCCCAACTCGCCATACAACGGGCGTAATAACTACCGCACTCCGGTTCGTTGAAGGGATTGCGGTTGGCGCCATTGTGCCTATCCCGCACCGCCTTCGCCACCATCTCCGCTTCCTTCTTGAAGCCGTAATCCAGAAGGAGGACCGCCAATTGATACTCGAACCCCGTCATGCACTCGCTCCAGTAGGAGAGGGGAGCTTCGGGGCGGTCTCCATCCGGCCATGTGCAGATGAGGGTTCCACTCTCATCTGCGATGGCAAAGGTGCGCATATTATTGTAGTGGTCGCGGAAATTCTCCCGGAAGTTGTACTGGAAGATGTGCTTGAGGGCGGTGCGGATGTGGGAGCGGTCGAGGAGATCGCCCAATCCTGCCCTATTCGCCTTATACTGCCCCACTAATTGATCTATCAAACAGCCGTTTCCCACTTGGAAGCGGGGGTTGGGATTACGATACTCGCCGGAGAGGGTGGTTATGGGGATGATCTCCCCCTTCGGGGGTTGAATTATTTGGATGTAGTAGCGCCCATTGAAGAGGTGTTCGTCCATCCACCTACTTCCTTTCTCCCGCAGTTCCCGGCAGGTCTTAGCGAAATCCATATCTCCCACCTTCTCCGCCATCTTCTCCATCGCGCTTAGCCCCGCCAAATACCAACTCTGACACATGGGGTTGGGTCCGAAGAACTCCACATCGTAGGTGTTATGCTGAACCCCTTCCATCACCCCGTCCTTATCTGCATCCCATCCGCCCGCCTGCCAGCAAAATTCCATCAAGGATTTTATCTTGGGATACCATTCCTTTAGCCATTCCGGTTTTTCCTTCAAGGATTGCATATAGCACCTCACTATCAAACCCATTTGCCCATCCGCCGCTGCGCCGTTAAAGGTCTGCCTATGGAAGGGCAAACTTAGGCGAAAACGTTCCCCGTTGTTCTCGGCTATGCCATAGCGGAGATGGCTTTCTATCATACTGCGGTGAAGGTCGGGGAAGAGGGAATAGACTGCCTGTTCGTAGTTCCAAACATGGGTGCAAGAGCCATGACAGCACCCGTTCGTCCCTCCGCAACCCTCAAAGCCGAGGAAAGTGCCATCCTCCAATCGGAAGCAGGTGTGGGTGCGGAGGGGAGTGAGGTTGAAGAGCGCGGCCTCCTTGAATACATGGGGAGCATCTAAACTCACCACGCTGTTCACGAAGCGGATCGTCCTGTGCCTCAATCCTTCCAGCCTGGGGATCACCTTGCGCGCCACATCCACTGCATCCTCGAATTGGGTGGCATAGTAATTGACCACTATGGGGGAATCGCCCTCCCCGCCGGACCACCAGCCTATCTCCCTTAGATCCCTATAGGGGAAGTGCCAAGTTATGAGGAAACGAACGCTCTTCGTTTCTTTGGGACCTAAGGAGAAGCAACAGGAAAGGGAGCTATCCCAGGTATCCTGGGGGCTGGGGGGGCAAGGCTTATCCGGTTCGTCGTCCTCTATATAGCCCTTATCCAGGATCTCGTTCACCAATCCCAGGACCTCCCCGCCCCAGGGACGATCGCGGAACTTCCAACGCCTCGCTACCTTTACATCCTCTCCATCGCAAAGTATCGCCATCGTTCCCCAACGGGGACTTTGTTCCTTCCTTGCTTTGGAGAAGAGCATCCCCTTCCAACCCGCTACCTCGAGATATTCGGTTATGTTATCCTTAAGGTCGCCACTGATCCCATCGAAGCCAACGAAATTGGTGAGGAGAAGGGTAAGGGAAGCGGAGAGGGGAGAGTTAGTGCGGTTCTTCAAGGTGATTGTGAGTAGCCCCATTGGGAGGCTAGAGGCCCAGGTATCGCCGGGAACGAGGGGATTGAAACCCTCTATGGTTACCGATACTGGCGTGGTATCTTCCTCCAAGAGCACCCTCCCGAAGGGGTAGGAAGCCTCGAACGCCTTGGCCCTCATCCTGGGAATGCCCGCCATCCATTGGGGAGCGCCGAAGTCCGCGGAGAGCCCTTCCGTTATATCCCCCTCCAGGATGCGAAGTTTGTGCTCCTCCCCTCTCTTCGTCCACAGGACGAAATGGGAGTAGAGGGGACGCCATCCCCTGTTGGGACGGCTCATTAACTGCCAATCGGTGAGTTGCCCCTTCCCGCCAAGGCAGAAGAAGCCCGTCCCGATCCCTCCTATGGGCATGGCGATCTCCCGTAAGTGATTCTCATCGTAGCGAGACAACACGAGCCAGTCGTGCTCTTCCATTTTACCTTTACCTCCTTTGACCATGGGATTTGCCTGGATAACCAATGATAAGGCTAAAAGCAAAAGATAGACCATCCCTTGTTCCTCCTTTTACATTTCTTTGATCCATACCTCGAAGGGGGAAAAATCCTTCTCCCCCTCTCCCAGGGGGCTTTTTACCTTCGCCCTGATGGGCTTTGAGGTAGGATTAACGATGACCACCATCTCCTTATCCCTGTCCCTGATGAAAACCGCATCCAAAGGCGCATCGGCAGGTTCTATCCTTATGCTCTCCCTGCGGATCTCTCCCAAGGCGTAGTGGATTCCCACCTCCTGCAGTTCCTTCAAGAACCCTCTGAAGAAGCTCTTCAACTCTTCGCTGAAGGCGAATCCGCTAACCCAATCGTCATAGGCATCCCCCCAGGCGTAGAAGAGCACCCCTTTGGCGCCGTTGTTGAGGGCGAGGTAGGTCATGCACCTTATCTCCTCTGGGGTGGGAAAACGATTCTGGGAATGGGCTGGCGGTTGACGATGTGCCTGGATCACCGCCCAGACCGGTCTCCCTTTACTTGCCTCCCTCATCTCTCTTACCGAATTTCCCACCCACGCCAGACTATCGGGCGTGCTCGCCCCAATGGGGTAAGGATCGGTGCCTATTATCTCTCCCGTCAGGGCATACTTGACCACTTCCCCAGGCACCTCGTTCACGAAGGTGGGGTGGTCGGGATCGGCTTCCTTTATTATGTCGCAGAAGCGCTTTACCACATCGGGGTTAATTCCCCCTCCCGCTGGCTCATCGATGGCGTAATGGACGAGGATATGAGGTTGAAAGCGCAGTAGGGAAACCAACGAGCGTGCCTCCTCGAAGTTACTCCTTCCGCCCCTTATATATTCGCTCAGTTCCGTTATCACCCACAATCCTTGCAGATGCGCCTCCGCGAACCATTCCTGCTGGTCCTTGGAAAGTTCCCTCTGGTCTCCTCCAAAGATGGGCGAGGTAACGCAGTTGAAGCCCAATTCCCTGATTTTCTTTAGATCCTCTTTTCCCACATGGTAAGTGCCGATGGGGAAGAAGGGCTTCCCATACACTAAAAGTTGCCCCTTTTTGCTCAGGGATATCCTTGATACCTCCGTGGGGATGCGGACCTCGAATCCCCCTTTTGCAACCTCGCTCTCCCTTTTGCTAATAGCTCTTACCTCCACTTCGTAGCGTTCGCCTTCCTGGCTTGCCGGGAAAGTCCCCGTGGGGAAGACGATTTTCCCTTCGCCTTTGGCAAGGCTGAGCTTTTTCTCTATCGGCTTTGCCAACCTTCCCCCTTTAATCGTTACCCTGCAGCTTGCCCTTTCCCCCTCCGGGGGAGCGCTCCGGATCCTCAACTCCACATTATCCCAAGGGAAGAAGATAGTGCGGGGGAGAGATATCTCCACCAAGGGTGGAACGCGAAAAGCGTGATAGAACTCCGTTACCTCTCCATTCGCTTTGAGGTAAGCAACGGCGGAAAAGGTACCTCGTCCTTGGCAGGGCAAGGATACCCTTAAAGTTTGCTTCCCTTGGGGACCAAGGGTGAGCGCTTTCCATTCGCCCTCGGACAAGACATTACCATTCTGCCTAATGGAGAACTTTATCTCCATCCTGCGGGATACATCCTTAAGGTTCTCCACTATGAAACTCGCCCTGAAGGTGCCGGGAGGTGTCTCCGAGGGGGCTTCCTTCCATGTCCCCATCAAGCCATATTTCAACTTCATCGCATTGGCGTATAGGTTCTCCAGCATCTCCGGGGAAAGCGCGAAGGCGGTGGTTACTATTAGCACCCCTTTGCCGATGTTAGCCACCAGACCAACGGCGGTGCCTCCCTTAGTCTGTGCCCATACCTTGTATTTGTTGCCCCACCTGCGGATGTGCGCCCAGAAGGTAAGCGTCAATAAGCGATGGGGGGAAGTGAGGAAAGAAGAGGGGGAGGCGATATCCAATTGCGCTCTCTCACTGCCCAGATCCCTTGGGGCATCCCCATACTCTATAAATAGTTGGGGATCCAGGTCAGCGAGCCAATCGCACATGGGTGGATAAGCCATATCGGTTAGTATGGCGATGCCACCGCTTTCCAGGAATGTCCTGAATTGAGGGAGGTAGTGCCTCATCTCTTGAGGATCGCCGTAATTCCAGAGGGATGTTGTGAGGATGAGATCGTAATCCTTTTGTTTTTGGAAGAATTGGGCGATATCCGTATTGTGGAACTTATCGTGTTGCCAACCCAAGGTTCGAAGGCGCTCGTCGTATTCCATCCAACTGCGATAATCGTTATTAACCCCCGAACTGGATATCAACGCCACCCTATTGGGTCGTGTGCTCGCGAACCCCAAGACGCAAACCAAGAGATTTAATAGTAGAAGATGCTTCCTCATAGGTTGGTATCTTCCCTCAGGGAATCCTTTTCATAGATCCATATGTGCTTTCCTTCCCTGAGGAAGGAAAGCCCCTCCGGGTAATCCTTGCCTCGCCACCTTAAAACTATCCCTGCCTCCAAGCCCTCTCCTTGAGCATAGAAACCATAGGGAGCAATGATTATATCGGGGGAGAGGGTAAAGGGCTCGGGATCGGTATTGGCTATTATGCTAACCTTAGGGAATTCCGTCCTCATCACTCCGCAGCTTTTTTCATCCTTAGCGGGGCGAAGTATGGAGAAATCCCTTAATCGCTCCCCGAAGTAGCGTTTGGCTACCTTCTTTTGCAGAAGGCTTAGCCATTGAAGCCATCCCCTTGCTTTGGGGTTGTCGAGGGTGGAAGGCCAACAGGCGTAACTTAAGCTATATCCTATTAGGAGCGTCCAGGTGAGCGTCTCGTTGTTGGTGACGAACTGCCCTAAATCGTGATGGTAGAAGCCAACCTTATCGTGTCCCAGAAAGATCGCCAAGGGATAGAAATGCCAGGCGGAAGGAGGATACTGTTCCCGATAAAGGGTTACCCATGGTGGGAGCCATTGGTTGGGGAGAAGGAACCAGGTTATCCCGCAGAAGAGGGTTTCATAATTCAGCAATCCATCCCATCCTCCTTCCGTAGCGAGGGGAACCTTGGTGGATGCCTCCCGGGCGATGTCCAGCCAGCCCTGGGTGTAAGCATAGGGTGTAGGGGAGGCGGGGTTGAGGTCGTATATCCAACCCCTTGCTCCGATTTGGTCCTGAAAGAGGATGTCGCTTGGATAATCCTTGGTGAACTGCTCCCTTATCCTCCTCTCCGCTTCCCTAACTGCGGGATGCCAGGGGCAGATTGCCCATCCCCAATTAGCACCATAGACCTCCTTTATCTTCTCCCCTTGAAGGTCTCGGGCGAGGGGAGCATCGCCATATTTGATGAAGGTGGGTCCCTTGGGATCATCGCACCACCAGGTGGGGTTGGTGTAGGGCATGACGAGATGCCCCAATTGGTGGAGGGTATCGTAAAGACGGCGAAACTCCTCCGGCGTTCCCTTTCGGGGATTGGGAGGGAGGTGGTCGGGATACTGCTTATCGAAACCCCCGTGGAGGTAATCGGCGAAGTGGACGAGGGAGGGGACGGGCAGTTTCCCCGCTTGTTCTGTCTGTTCCTGGAATGTACCTCCTTCGTATTTCACCAGCACGCTCTCGCTCAGCCTTTGGTAGAGGTGGGAGGGTAACTTATCCCTCAGCCTCCGATGGAAGCTGTTGTCCCTCCCATACCTCTCCAAGGCGGTAAGGAGAGGAACACCGAAGGTGATCCTCAAATGAGGAGAACGCCATTCTTCCCTCGGCTTAACATAGGTATGCCATTCCCTTCTTACGAAGCCGAAAGCGCCCTCCCTCCCTGCATAGAGGCTGACGGGGACGAAGATCTCCTTTTCCTTTCTTACGCCATAGATAGCGAGGGAACCATTTTCACTTTGGATGTAAAGAAAATCGGAAAATGCGGGAGGATAATCCGCATGCCAGAAACCTCCCTCCTTCTGCACCATCTCGTAATGGAAGGAATATCCTCCCGTCTCCCACCAGATTCCTCCCTTTTGGAGATAACTCCTTATCCTCTCTATCGTTTCCCGCCATTTGCCTTCCTCGCCCGTGGGCAGGAACTCGCCATAGGGATTGACGATAAGAGGGAAGTTGTCCGGCTCCTCCAAAGCCTTCTCCAATTCCTCCGCGCTTTTTATCCTTTCGATCTTGAATTCCGGCAGGAGGGAGGGTAGCCTAACCGACCACAAGCTGGGGATGAGCTCATTGAAGCCACCTCCCCGTGGTCCTCCCGTTATCCAAACGAGGGCGAGCGTTTTCTCCTTCCCCTCTCTCCCCCAGAGGTAGCGAGTGGTCCTCTGGAAGAGGAGGAAAACCGCGTCTGCATCTGCTTCCCTCATCCATCCTCCCAGCCGAAACAGGAACCCCTTCCCCATTCTATACCCCGCCAAGAGGGCACCATTGGGGGAGTCCACCAACTTCACCGTTTCCACCTTCCCCTCGGGAGGTCTATTCACCACCATCTTATGTCCGTTTATCCTATTTGCCACATCCTCCCCCAACCATCGTATGCCCTCCGCGGTGAGGTGGACGGGCACCGGCTCATCCTGAACGGGACGCATAACACAGCCCTCTCCCACCAGGGTCTGCAAGGCGATGGGACCCACTAAGCTGGGGCTCCACTGAACCTTCCCCGTGAAGAACTCTTTGGTGAAGGCGAGCCCTAAGCCCTCCGGAACATACAGTTTCTCTATGGACGAGGGTGGGAAATGGAGGATGGGGAAGCGGAAGGTGAGGATGGTCTTCCCTTTGGGGCGAAGGAGGAAGGAGAATTCCAAGTAATCCTCCTTAGCAACGACGCTCGTTTCTACCTCTACTGCCTCGTTCTTATGTGTGAAAAGGAGTTGCTCTCCTTTCTTCTGACACGAGAAGGTGGTGTCCAGGGAAGAAAGAAGGGAATTATCTCTGAAGACCACCTCCCAAAGGGGGGCGTCCACCTTGAGGGGAAGGATTTCCTTTCCGGTTTTCCTGTCCTTTAGGGAGACGAGGGCACCGTTGGAGGGAGAAAAAGAGGCGATATAAGTTTTCCCCCCACTCTCCAACCTTTGGGAGAACGCTAATCCTGCGATTAGCAATAGCGGTATTAATTTCTCAATGACGCCCATAGTTCACCACCTTTTCTTAAGATTGTAAGGTTCTTCAAGATCCCTTAGCAATCAAAATCTCCTCTTCAAGGAGCAATTCCCCCGCATTATGTCCGCAGTTATTTACAAGAGATTTGGAGATGCCTATGATTATAACGTTGTAAACCTTAGGTTATTATGCTATAACTACAACTTTCACTTGGAAAGTGAAAAGGATGGGACGGTGGAACATCATCTTGGTGATCACGCACGACACAGGAAGGCATCTGGGATGCTACGGACGGGATGTGTCGACGCCCAATTTGGATAGGTTGGCGGAGGAAGGGGTGAGATTCGCCCAAGCGTTTTGTACCGCCCCTCAGTGCAGTCCCAGTCGCGCTAGCCTCCTCACGGGACTGGTTCCTCATCGCCATGGTCTGATTGGCTTAGCCCATCGGGGGTTTCGATTGAAGCCAGATGTTCCTCTCTTACCTCGCATTTTGAATCGCGTCGGTTACGCCACCTTCTTATTCGGTCTCCAACACGAAACCTCCGACAACCCTCAAATCTTGGGCTATCAGCATGTACCTCCTGTGAAATCGCACTCCTGCCAGGATGTTGCCCCTGCTTTTCTGGAATTTCTTTCCAGCCACCCGCCTCAACCATTTTTCGCCTCCGTTGGGTTCTTCGAGACCCATCGTCCCTTCCCTCAAACCCAAGGGAGGACCGAACCCCATGTGCCACCGTTCTTGCCCGATGCACCTGAGGTGAGAAGGGATGTCGCAGATCTCAACGAATCGGTTCGGCGTGTGGATGAAGCGGTGAGGGCGATCGTCACCGCACTCAAGCGCCATCGTCTTTGGGATAACACCCTGCTCGTCTATACGACGGACCATGGAACCAGTTTCCCAGGCGCCAAGGCTACCCTCTTCGACCCGGGCATCGAGATAGCGCTCTTGATGCATGGTCCCGATGACGCTTTCAGTGGTGGCAAGACGGTGACAACGATGGTGAGCAATGCGGATTTGATGCCTACCTTCTGCGAGATCGCGGGAGCTGAACCGCCTTCCCATTTGGATGGGAAGAGCCTACTTCCCCTCCTGAAAGGAGAACCTCGCCTTCACGAAAGGTTGTTCGTGGAGTTGACCTACCACGCAGCATACGACCCTATGCGGGGCATCCGAACGGAGCGATTTAAATACATTCGTTCCTTCGCCGAGCGTCCCTTCTGGCTACCCCCGAATGTGGATAACGGGTTCACTAAGGATTGGTATCGTCAGCATCGTCCCGAGGTGTTTCGGAAAGGGCGTCGGAAGGAAATGCTGTTTGACCTCCAGGTGGATCCCTGGGAACGGCATAACCTTGCGAACGACTTCGCTTATGCTTCGCTGTTAAGCGAACTTCGAGTTATGTTGGAGCGTTGGATGGAGGATACGGAGGACCCGCTACGGCATGGGCATGTCCCACCTCCTCAAGGGGCAAGGGTGACGCCGGCATCTTCTTGGGGACCGGAGGAAGGGGTTAGGGGGGACTTCGACCCCACAAGGGATACAGTGCCTCTCGAGGACTGAAAGGTGGAAGCGCAGGGGCACGATTTCCTACCCAAAGCGCTATTGGATGTGAAAGGGGCGCCACCCCCACAGATGCCTCCCGCATTTCATGTCATGCTCAAGCCAAGAGGACCCATCTGCAATTTGAACTGTGCCTATTGCTTTTATTTGTCCAAAGAGGACCTTTACGAACGGGGCGCTTCCTTTCTCATGACCGACGAGGTGTTGGAAGCCTTCACGCGCCAATACATGGAGGCGTTGGAGGTTCCCGAGGTGCATTTCATCTGGCAGGGAGGCGAGCCAACCCTGATGGGGTTGGATTTCTTCCGAAGGGCAGTGGCGCTTCAGCGAAAATACCGCAAGATTGGAGTGCGCATTCGCAACTCCTTCCAGACGAATGGCGTGCTGTTGGACGATGAGTGGTGTCGTTTTTTCAAGGAGCACGATTTCCTCGTCGGTCTGAGCCTGGACGGACCGCGCGAGTTGCACGATGTCTATCGCCTGGACAAGAACCGCAAACCCACCTTCGATAAAGTGTATTGGGCGCTCAAGTTGCTCCAGAAGCACGGTGTGGAGTTCAATATCCTCTGTGTGGTCAATCGCGTCAACGCCGAACATCCCCTCCGCCTTTATCGCTTTTTCAAAAGGGAAGTCGTGCAGTTCATCCAGTTCATCCCCGCCGTGGAAGAGGTGCTTCAGGGAGCTGTGAGGGAGTGGACGGTGCGATCGCAACAGTGGGGTGATTTTCTCTGCGCCATTTTTGAGGAATGGGTGCGCCAGGATGTGGGGCGAATCTTCATCCAGCAATTCGAGGTGGCCTTGGAAGCGTGGTTAGGGTTCGAGCCCAGCCTTTGTGTCCATGCCAAAACCTGCGGCAATTGCTTAGCGATGGAGCACAATGGCGACCTTTTCTCTTGCGATCACTTCGTTCATCCTGATTACTACCTGGGCAATATACTGCAAATACCCCTTGCTAAGATGGCATCTGCTCCTTTCCAACGCAAGTTTGGACTGGACAAGTGGGACAAATTGCCTCGCTACTGCCAAGAGTGTCCCGTTTTGTTCGCTTGCCATGGCGGTTGCCCTAAGGACCGTTTCCTGAAAACCCCCACGGGGGAGGAAGGGCTGAACTATTTATGTGCAGGCTACAGGCGTTTCTTCACCCACATCGAGCCTTACATGCGGACGATGGCGCGCCTGCTTCATAAGGGACAACCTCCCGCTCTCATCATGGAGATTCTCCGGAAGCGATGACAAGACGGACATCGAGGAGAGGGAGTCGAGAAATCAGGAGAGGTTGTTGCATCCTTAAGTAAAGAGGGGGTAAAATTTTCCCAAGATGAAATTGAGGAAACGTATATTGGGACTTTTATCTCTTGTTGCCTCTCTGCTTTGGGCGGAGGAAGGACTCGTTGAATGGATTCTCGCCAAACAGGGCAGGGTGGGGAGGGAGGAGTTCACCTTCTACATCCTCCAGAAGCCCTCCCTCCTTGTCCTGCGATGGCGCCAAAGGGAGGGGGAATGGAAAGCTCTTGGCCCTTGGCGAAAAAGCAATAAGGGATTCCTAACCGAGGATCCCTATTTCTCCGCTTTCCTTTCTGTCTCTTCTTATAAAGGGGGTCTGCTAATCTCCTGTGAGGTCACCGCTAAACAGGAGGTAAGCAAACCGCTCGAGTTCCTCCTTTCTTCCCCCTTCCAACCCAACCAGTGGACACGCCAATTCTATCCCCGCCTTCCCTATCTCATCCTCCCTCCCACAGCCTCCTGGAACATAAAATTCCTTGCTTCTGCCAACGATTGGACGGAATTAAAGGAATGGCCCGGTGTATATATCTACCCCTTTGGGGTTTTGGAGAATGAAAAGTACTTCCTCCTCTGGGGCTCGCTTGACATCGGACGATTCGCCCTCCTTTCCCCCAATCTTATCCCCGAGAACATCCCCGCCCTTGCGTTCCGCCCTCTTTCCCTGAAAAAGGACGAAAAGTTCTCCCTTCAACTCTTTTTGAAACTCTTTCCTAAAAGCGATTTTCGCTATCGCGATGTCTTAAGATGGTATCTCCAAAACTGTCAGAACAGCGACCCCCTAACCAAGAACCTTTTCTCCTATAAGGAGAGATCTCGCCGTCTCCCGGAGGGAAATCTGGCGGGTTTCGCTCCCCTGCCCATCACCGATGCGGAGGGCAACCTTACGGAGAGCGGTAAGGGTTATCTGGAATATTTCAGTTCTCGCAGGATAGGTTCCCTTTGGTATTATGCCTGGCATAGGTGGGACGAAACCTACCCTACCGTGGGCTCTTGGTGGGGCGAGACGGGGAAGCACACCGCTGAGGAGATTAAGATCTACCTCCGAACCTTGCGCGCCAATGGCCTTTATCCTCTCCTTTATTTCCGTCAGTTCCTCGCTGAAGAGGGAGTGAGGGAGGATGAGCCTCCCTATAGGGATTGGATAGGGAGGGACGAGAGGGGAAACCCCTCTTCCGGCTTCGAATACCCCCTGCCCCCCGAGGCGAAGGAGGAGATCTCCATAGATAGGGTGCACTGCTCAGCGGGCGATTTCGGGAACGATTCCTTCAGGAATTGGTACATCGAGGCAATAAAAAGATGTATGGATGTTTATCAACCAGCGGGGATAGCCTTCGATATGGGATGGGCTTGCGCTACGAATTGGCAGTTCTCCCATGCCAATCCCAGAACCAGCACCTCTCATGGCATCCTGCGGCTTCAGATGGAGATTTGGGAATGGCTGAATAAAAAATACCCCGATATGAGGGTAATCATCAACGAATCCTATGGAACCCCTTCCCAACTCTATGCGGATGGGGTGTTAATAGAAGGGGGCTTTGCAGCGGGTAAGACGGAGTTGGATTACGAATCTGCAAAGGCGGTGCCCACGACGGTTATCAGTTACGAATACCCCTTTCTATATATGGGACAATTGCAGGGGGTTAGCACCAAGGAGAGACCCTATCTCCTGATGAGATATAGGGCTAAGGGGATCGCGAAGAGCGATGATTACGCGGTTTATGTCACCGAGAAGATTGTGGGTAAGGAGGGAATCGCGATAAAGTTAAGCGACCTCATAGCAGATGGCGAATGGCATATCATAACGGTGGACCTGCATAATATCCCCCAGGTTGAGGACCTAAAAGGAATCGCCTTCCAGGTGCAGGCGGAGGATGAAGAGGCTTGGATAGATGTGGATTACATCTATTTTGGGGAATCAGCAGATGATCATCCCAGGGAGGGCAAGGAATCCCTCTCCAGGTTCCCCGTTCTCCTCGACGAACACAACTTTTCCTCTTGGGTTCCTGAGCCCACTTGGCTTAGGAACCCCTCCCCCACCTATTCCTTGGAGAGGGTAGGGGAGTTCGTAAGGTTTTATGTGAAGGGGAAAGGATTGGGAATGAAGTGGGACTGCGTGGGGCATAGGGGGTTGATAGCCCAGGAGTATATGAAGGTGCTCGCCCTGGGCGCCTGTATCGGCGGTGATATTCAAATATTCGAGGATTTGCTCGCTTTTTCCGCCAGGGCGATGGCTATGCGCCCCATAATCGATTGGCGAAGGTTGGATAGCCTGGATGAGAAGATCTACGCCAGTGGATGGGAGGATGCCCGAGGGGTTCTAATTGCGGTTTACAATAACAAGGAAGAGGAAGGGATGGCGGAGGTTTCCATTCGCCTCTCTAACGATTTGGTTAGGAAGTTGGGAGGTGGGAGGGGCGTTGTCTTGGGCACGTGGGGGAGCAAAACAGGCGAGGAGAAAGTGAGGATTGAGAAGGGCGTTATGCGGGCGAGGGTTCCTCCAAAGGGTGGGCTTCTCATCTACTCCAAGGAGTGGGAGCGATGAAGATAAAGGTCGGTTGCTGCGGTTGGGTGAAGAAGCAGGATGTTTATTTTCGTGCCCTCAAAGTTATAGAGCTGCAGCAGACCTTCTATAAATTGCCGGGCTTGAAAACCGCGAGCAATTTGAGGGAGAAAGCTCCCCCGGAGTTCGAATTCACCATGAAGGCTCCCCAACTGATAACTCATCCCCCCACGAGCCCTACCTACAGAAAGGCTAAGTTGGATATCCCGCCGGAAAAGGTGGAGCGATACGGATTTTTCCGTCCCACGGAGGAGGTCTTTAACACCTATCGGGAAACGCTCGCCTTCGCCCGCGTCCTCGATTGCCGGATCATCGTCTTTCAATGCCCGCCTTCCTTCGCTCCTACTCAAGAGAACAAGGAGAATTTGAGGAAGTTCTTCAATTGTGTGGAGAGGGAAGGCCTGCTATTCGTTTGGGAGCCGAGGGGAGAATGGAGGGGGGAGGAAATAAGGGAGCTTTGTGAAGAATTGAACCTTTGTCATTGCGTCGACCCCTTCAAGGGGGAGAGCGTTTGGGGGGATGTTCTCTACCTTCGCCTTCACGGAATAGGAGGGTACGCCTATAGATACAGCGATGATGAATTGGCGTGGCTGGCAGGGAAGGTCAGAGAGGAAGGGCGTCCCGTCTATGTCATGTTCAACAATACCAACATGTACGAGGACGCCCTACGCTTCTTGCATCTATTGGAGGGATGATCGCTCCCTCTGCCGGATTTGGGATCAAATCCCCAATAAGGCGCTTATCGAGCCTCCCAAAACCAGACCTTTCTCTTCCTCCGAAAGGGGAAGTTCTTTTACCTTCTCTATCTCCCTTTTGGCAAACTCAATGGTCGTGGGAACCTTCTGAGGTCCATCTGTGCCGAAAATGACCCTCCCTGCTCCTATCCTCCTTACCGCTTCCGTTATCTTCTCCGCTAGGGCTACCCCGCTTATGTCTATGTAAACATTGGGATGCTTCTCCGCCATGCGAATAAATTCATCCATTAACTCCCCATCGGTGCACATGTATTGCCCTATATGAGCTACGATTATCCTCGCCTGAGGGAAGGACCGCGCCAGGTGCTCCAGATTGTTTACCCTCCCCATGAAATCTATGAGACAAGGAAGGGCATGTTCGTTTGCGAATTTCATCACTGGATCTATAAGGTAATCCTCCAGGACATACTCCCCCGCGTGGATCTTTATCCCCTTAAAGCCTAGGTCGAAGATAGCCTCCTTAATTTCCTCTATAACCACCTTCTCGAAACTGGGAAGGGCATAAACGAAGGGGATGAACCTTTGGGGAAATTTGGATACCGCTTCCAAGGCCATTTCGATGGAACGGCGGGTGGTGGTGCACATCGCCATCGTTATCGCTTTATCCATTCCTGTTGCATCCATAACCTCTATTATCTCCTCGGGCGTGAACTCGGTCTTGGGGGCATCCCCATGCTTCAAGTGAGTGTGAGCATCTATTATCATCGAGGAAACCTCCTTCCAAAACGATTTTCCTCCTCCGATGTTATCATCCTTGACCGAAACAGGGAAGGGGAATACACTTTGTGGAATCCCCTTGAAAGGAGGTCATGCGAATGCCGAAGGTGATGGTGATTGGTTTCGATGCCCCCATAACGAAATCGGTGAAGAGATATATGGAGGAGGGGGACTTGCCCAATCTCAAGGGTTTGGTGGAAAGAGGCGTTTGGATGGAGAACTGCTTAGTGCCCCATCCCACCATAACTCCTCCCAATTGGACGACCCTCGCCACCGGTGCCTATCCCGGCACTCACGGCATCACTTGCTTTCATCTTCCCAAGGATGGGATACCTGGCCCTGCGGAGGAATGTGTGCAAGCCTTTCGTTCCCTCGATGTCAAGGCGGAGTACATTTGGGAGGCGGGGGAAAGGGCGGGGAAGAGGGCGATCGTGCTAAATTATCCCAGCACTTGGCCGCCTCGAATGAAGGAAAGTATCCAGATCGGGGGATATGGCTTGAATGTATCCAATTGGCGGATGACGCGTGACCTCCAGCCTCTACCCGGCTGGAAGAATTACCAAAACCTCGCCGATCACCAATGTGTTACCACTTATGACTTGCCCCTGGCGGACAGGGTGGAATTAGGATTCTGCAAGGGGTGGAGTGCCTATCCTGATGGAAGCAGGCTGGAGGTGGAGGTGGAAGTGGGAAAGTATAATTCCTTGGATTCAGCGGAGCCGAGGAAGATATTCCTCCTCATCGAGCCGGAGAACGGTGAGGTGCTCGCCTTCGAGGATAAATCCTCCCCGCAGCCGATCTTTAAGGTAAAGAGAGGGGAGTGGAGCAAGAGGAGCAAACTGCGCTTCAAGACGAAGCGAGGGGAGGTGGATGCCTGGTTTAAAGCGAAATTGGAGGAACTTTCCTCCGATGGGAAGCATTTCAAACTCTATTTCACCACCTTCTGTTCCCTCTCCGGAGGAACCTATCCCGAGGAGATAGCGAAGGAAATCGAGGAGAAGGTGACGAAGGGCCTTCCCGTAAGGACGGATGGAGATGGAGTAGCTTTGGGCTGGATAAGCAACGAAACATATGGTGACATCCTTGCCCTGGATTGCACTTGGTTAGGAGAAGTGGCGAACTACCTTCTCTCCTCGAAGGAGTGGGATATATTCTATATGCAGGCTCACGCTCCCGATCATTTCTACCATCTCCTCATAAACCCCCTGGATCATCATCCTGACGAGGTAGTGAGGGAGAGCATCCTCGCCTTGGAAAGGAGGCTTTATATCTCCCTGGACCAGATGGTGGGGCGAATCCTGGAGACGGCGGACGAGGAGACCATAGTAGCCATAGTCTCGGACCATGGCGCTTCTCCCACCGATCCTGCTTACAAACAATTGAGCGTAGGGAGGATATTGGCTGAGGCGGGGCTTTTGAAATTCAAGGAAGAAGGGGGGATAGACTGGCAGAACACCCTTGCTTTCCCCGATAGGTCCTCTTACATCAGGGTTAATTTGAAGAGCAAGTACCCCTTTGGATGCGTTGGGGATGAGGATTACGAGAAGATAAGGGAGGAGATCCTGAAGGCTCTCCTTTCCTATCGCGACCCGGGCACGGGGAGATGCCCCTTTGCCTTCGTTCTAAGGAGGGAAGAAGCGATAATGCTGGGCTTGAGGGGAGAAGGGGTAGGGGATGTGATCTTTGGGTGTCACGCAGAGACGCCTCACGAGCACGGTTGGCACATAACCTCGGGGGAATATTCCCTCGGTTCCCTGAAGGGGCTATTCATCCTCAGCGGATGGGGGGTGAAGAAAGGCGTTGTGCTGGAGAGGCAGGTTAATATCGCCGATCTCGTGCCCACGCTTTGCTACCTCACGGGCATCCCAGTGCCGAAGACCTGCGAGGGAGCGGTGATCTATCAGGCGTTGGAGGACGAGGATGGACCTTGGAGCGAATTGGGGAGATTGAGGGGAAAGTATGCGAAATTGGAGGAAACCCTGCGCATAACTCGCTCACTCACCCATTCCTACGAATAACTTAATTTGACAGCAAGGCGGATTTGGGATAAAATGCTGTATATAACGAGTTCATCCATCGCTTGAACTTCCAAGGAAGGAGACGAGAAAATGGCTTGTGGAATAGTATCCTATGTTGGTAGAAAAAAAGCTTTGCCCATCCTTTTCGATACCTTGAAGAGGTTGGAATACAGGGGCTACGATTCTGCAGGAGTTGCCCTCTGGGCAAGGGATAAGATATCCGTCTTCAAGAGGAAAGGTAAGATCAGGGATCTGGAGCAGGAACTGTCCTCCTTGGATACCAAAAGCTGTATGGGGATAGGACATACCCGTTGGGCAACCCATGGACGTCCCAGCGATCACAATGCCCATCCCCATACCGATTGTCAGGGGAAGATCGCCGTCGTTCATAATGGCATCATAGAGAATTACCTCGAACTAAGGGAGTATTTAAAGAACAAAGGGCATATCCTAAGTTCTGAGACCGACACCGAGGTTATCCCCCACCTCTTGGAGGAATTCTACGAGGGCGACCCATTGCAAGCCCTCCAGAAGGTGGTTTCGATTCTCCAAGGTTCCTACGCCATCGCTGCCATCTTCGTAGGAGAGGAGAAGGTCTTTTTCGCTCGAAAGGATAGCCCGTTAATAGTGGGATTGGGAAAGGGGGAGAACCTTCTTGCTTCCGATATCCCCGCCCTTCTCCCTTATACGAAGCAAGTGATAGTGCTCGAGGACGGCGACATCGGTTTCATCACCCCAACCGAATACTTCATAATGAACGATGGCAAGCCCGTGGAGAAGAAGATAATGGAGGTCCCTTGGGACCAGCAGGCAGCGGAGAGGGGCGGTCACGAGCATTTCATGATTAAAGAAATCCTGGAGCAATCTCAATCCATAAGGGATACCCTGAGGGGAAGGATACACGAAAATGGGGATGTGGATCTTTCCAGGGAGATGGCCCCCCTTCTGGATAAATTATCCTCATTGAAGCGGATCTTCATCGTCGCTTGTGGCACCGCCTATTACGCCGGCATGGCGGGCAAGTACTTCATAGAGAAACTCCTGCGTATCCCCGTGGAGATAGACATAGCCTCCGAGTTCCGCTATAGGGAAGCCCCTATGATGGAAGGGGATATGCTCATAGTGGTTAGCCAGTCGGGTGAGACCGCGGATACCCTTGCCGCTTTGAGGGATGTGAAAGCCAAGGGCTATCCTGTGATCGGCATCGTTAACGCGGTAGGCAGTTCCATCGCCAGGGAATCCGATGTTACCCTTTACACCAGGGCGGGACCGGAGATCTGCGTGGCCTCTACCAAGGCCTATACCGCCCAGATAACCGTCTTCTACCTCCTGGGGCTCTACCTCGCTAAGATCCTGAGAGGGATGGACATCACCGAGATGGGCAAGGAGCTCCTCACCATTCCCCAGAAGGTCGAGGAGGTGCTCTCCAGGAGAGAGGAAGTGGAAAGGGTGGCGGATGAACTTTACACCGAGAGGGATTTCTTCTACATAGGACGGGGCATGGATTGGGGTGTTGCTTTAGAGGGAGCTCTCAAATTGAAGGAAATAGCCTATGTGAGGGCGGAGGCTTTCGCTGCAGGAGAATTGAAGCATGGTCCTCTTGCCCTCCTTTACGATGGGGTGCCGGTGATAGCGGTCGTGACTCAGGAGAGTTTAAGGGATAAGACGATCTCCAATATCGAAGAGGTATGGGCGAGGGGGGCAAAAGTTATAGCAGTGCTGAGGGACGGCGATCCCCTCAAGGAACAGGTAGAGAGAGCCTTTACAATCCCCAATACGATCGACGAGTTCACTTCCCCCTTGGCGGTTATACCCCTTCAACTCTTCGCCTATTATGTGGCAAGGAGATTGAACAGGGAGATAGACCAGCCGAGGAATTTAGCTAAAAGCGTTACCGTGGAGTGAAAAATTAAACGATAAGAAGGCGAGAATGGAGGCGCCATTGTCTCACCTTCGGCGCCGTCCATTCTTCTTTTTGGGTTTTCTTCCATCCCCTTTGCTGAATCCAGCCTTTCTTCGCCAGATTAGCTATCTGACGGGCAAGGTAGGCATGGGGAGTGTAAAGCTTCCCACTTCCCTTACCCCCCTCACAACCGTAACGTCGCACTAACCTCTCGTAATCCTCCCTACAGATCCTTTTGAAATTCTCTATAACATCTTTGGTGGTAAACTCTCCTCCTAATCCCTTGATTATATCCATCAATTTTGTATATATGTTCTCTACTACCAATTATCTTAATCCCTCCCAAACATCGGGATGGGGAGAGGCTATTACCGAGATGCCCACCAGAACTCCCTCTCTTTCCGCCACCCGAGCTCCCGCTTCTACCGCGGCCCTTACCGCGGAAACATCCCCCGTCATAACGACGAAAGCCTTCCCCCCCATTCCCCTTGCAACCCTTACCTCTATCAATTGCACATTGGCGGTCTTGGCAGCGGTGTCCGCTGCCAAGATGGTGGAGGATATCGACCAGGTTTCTATTATCCCTATCGCCTCTTTCATTTCTACTTCGGTTGCAGCGTTGAGGGCGGGGAAGATATCGGGGTGGACATTGGCTATGAGCATCTTATCGATTACATTGTCCTCTCCAAAGGTGATGGCAGCGTTGAGGGATGCCTCCACTTCCGCTACCTCTCCCCCGATCACCACGGTGAACTTGCCCGGACAGAGGGGAGTAGCGAGGTAAAGCCTCACCTTGGCTGCTTTCAGCATAACATCCAAAGCTTCCATAGCCCTTGCTATGGAGACGAACTCGATAACTCCTAAAGCGTTCTCTGGCATCTTTGCCCTCCCGTTATTATGGGGATTTCCGTTCCACACTGGGGACATTTATTCCCTTGAAGACGAGAACCAAGCATTTGAAAACTATAACGTTTTATCAGCAATTGACCACAAGTGGGGCAATATGTGTTCTCATAACGATGCCCCGGCATATTGCCCAGGTAGACGAATTTTATCCCCGCTTTGCGTGCCCTTTCATGTGCCTGCTCCATGGAGTGGATGGAAGTGGGCGGAGCGTGGAAACGATAGGCAGGAAAGTAGCGGGTTATGTGAAGGGGAACGTCTTCCCCTGCGTTCTTCAAATGTTGCTCCACCACCCAATCGATGGTCTCCGCGTTATCGTTCAAAGGGGAAACCATAAGGAACACGATCTCCAGGTGAACGCCTAATTGGCGTGCCAATTTGGCGGTGCGCCAGGGTATCTCCCCCTTTGCTTTGAGGAATTCCCTATAGGTTTGAGGTGTTCCCTTGATGTCTATCTTTATGGCATCCAATCCCGCCTCTCTCAATGTCCTTAACGCTTCCTCCGTCATGTATCCATTGGAGACCATGCAGGTGTAAAGCCCTTCCTTCCTCGCTAAGGGGAAAAGGGCGAGGCAATATTCGTAGAGAAGGGTGGGTTCGTTGAAGGAGATGCAGATCCCCTGGTCCTTCTCCTTGGCTATCTCTACGATCTCCCCAGGCGGAACATACATTTCCTCCGGAGGCATTTGCTTGGAAAGGTGCCAGTTCTGGCACCAAGGGCAAGGGAAATTGCAGGAATAGGTGGAAATGGTGAGGGCAGTAGAGCCCGGGTAAAAGTGATAGAAAGGTTTTATCTCTATGGGACGGGATTCGATGGCGCTTAAAGCGCCGTAAGTGAGGGTGTATAGCACACTGCCTTCGTTCCTACGAGTCTTGCAGAACCCCTCCTTGCCTTCGCCTATAAGGCATTGCCTCTCGCACAGGAGGCATCTTATCTTCTCGTTTTCCTTTCTCCAAAGTTTAGCTTCAATGAGCATTTTAGCTCTTCTCTATCTTTATGTAATTTTCCGTTACCTCGCTCACCTTTCCATCGATGGAGGCATGAAGGGCCACACCCAAGGCTTCAGCAGGCGGTTCTGCTATCAATTGACCTCTTTTCACCTTTTCTCCTACCTTCACGATAGGACGGGAGGGAGCTCCTGCATTTTGCTTCAAGGGAAGGACGACGACCGAGGGTTGGAAATCTACATCCTTCAAAGGGGCAGGAACATTATATTGAGAGAGCCCGAGGCGAGAGATCAACCTTTGAGTTGGTATCCTCTTTGCTTCGAATAAGTAGCGGGTAGAGGAAGGCTGGTTTCTATGGGGATTGGGCACCCTGTTTGCGATTAATCGCTGTTTTAATGCTTGGATTATCCTGCGGGGAGAAAGCCCCATTGGGCAGGAGTAATTCTCGCAGAGTCCACAATCACAACAAAGATAGGCAGTGGTCAATTTCCTTTCATCCGCTATACGCCAGGAGAGGATCTTCATTATTTGATGGGGCTCCATGGAATGCCCGAGAAGGTAGCGAGGGCATAATTCGGTGCATTCCCTACAATTACAGCAGGTAGCTACCGCTCGCCTGAGGACCGCCTGAAGATCGGGAGCAAATTTCCCCCACAGGGGATGGCTTTTAGGGAAGAGAAGCACCCCTTTTGTCGTCTTCAATATCGGGCTATCCAAGGAGGGAATTATCTTACCCGTGTTGGGTCCCCCATCTATGAGGAAGAAATCCTCTACAGCGGGTTTCCCCGCTAATTCCAGCACATCTCTAACTAAGGTTCCCACGGGAACCTTAAAAGAGGAGGGATTTTGCACTGCCCCTGCCACCGTCACATATTTATCTATGACCGGCATCCCCTCCAAAGCCTTGCCTATGTTTATAACTGTCTCTACATTCAGCACTACACAACCGACATCCAAGGGGATCCCACCCTCGGGGATTATTCTCCCCGTAACATCGTAAACCAAGATCTGTTCATCCCCCGCGGGATAGAAATCGCCCAGGATAAATACCTCGTAAAAGCCTCCATCCTGTAGGGCGGAGAGCGCCTTCTTGTATTTCGGTTTCAAAGCAACGACTACTCGTCTTGCCCCCACTGCCTCCTTTGCAGAGGATAAGCCTCGTAGAAAATACATCTTTTCCTGGGGCAGGATTTGCTGGTCCACTTGGAGGAGGGGTTCACATTCCGCCCCATTTACGATGAGGACCTCGGCACGGGAGGATAATTTAACATAAGTAGGAAAGCCTGCTCCCCCCGCCCCTACTATGCCGGCGTTTCTCGCTATAGTGGCTATATCCAAAGCAACGCTTTCGACGGACATTTAAAGGATCGTCCCGCTTATAGCGATGCGTCTTCTCCAGCAGAAGTCCCGTGGTCGCGTATGACCTTCTCCCGTCGAGGCGAGGGTCATGGCTATATAACCTTCTCCTTCCACACCTTCACCGGCGGTTGAGGGTCCATTGATAACGACATTGGTCGTTTGCACCTGCTGGCAAAATTGAGCAATATGCTGGAGATTGCGGGAATGGAGGATAGCGGTATGGCGGAAGCCTCTCTCCGCTTTGAGAAGTAACTTCAGACCTTCCTCGAAATTCCTCACCCTAACGAAAGGCAGGACGGGCAAAAGCTGCTCCTCCATGACCAAAGGATGGTCGGTATCCGTTATCTCTATGACGATGATCTTCGGTTCCTCTTGGGTCATAATACCTGCTTGCCTCAATAGGAAACCAGCATCCTGTCCCAAAAGCTCCCTCTTAAAACCGTGCTTATCTTCCGTGAGGATGGTGTTTAGGACCTTCTCCGCTTCCTCGCCTCTTGCCTCATATGCCCCTTGCCTCTTCAACTCGCGCATCAGGGCATCCGCCACCGATTCTACGACAACGATAACCTTCTCACCGATGCAGAGTATATCATTGTCGAAGGAAGCTCCCTTCACTATATCTCGTGCTGCCTTCGCTATATCCGCTGTTTCATCCACTAAGGCAACGGGATTGCCCGGCCCTCCTACGATCGCTCTCTTCCCGCTTTCCAAGGCAGCCCTACAGACGCCCGGCCCTCCTGCTGCTGTTACCATGCTTATCTTGGGGTGCTTCATCATCTCCTGGACGACCCGTATGGAGGGTTCATCGATGGCGGTTATCAAATTGGGAGGCCCTCCCGCCTCCACTATCGCCCGGTTTATTATCCTTATTGCTTCCTTTGTGCATTCTTTTGCCTGGGGATGGGGGGAAATAACCACCGCATTCCCCCCTGCTATCATTAAAATAGCGTGGCTTATCACGAAGGAAGTAGGATTAGTCATAGGGGTTATGGAAAGGATGACCCCATAGGGTATGTGCTCCTGAATCGTCGTGCCTTGGGGACCTACTATGATCTCCGGTTGAAGATCTTCTACCCCTGGGGTGAGAAGGGCGGCCTTCTCGTTCTTCAATATCTTGTCCTCGAACCTCCCCATCTTTGTCTCTTCCCTTGCCATTCGGGCGAGATGGACAGCATTCTTTAAACCTGCTTGCCTTATAGCCTCCACTATTTCCTTTCTCTTCTCCAATCCCAGGGCGACGAGTGCTTTCTGTGCTTCCTCGGCAGCTGCTATCGCCTCCTCCACCGTTTGGAATATACCGTCCTTCCCTGCAGGTGGTGCGGTTGGTTTCTCCACCGGCTGAGTGGAGGGTCTCTCGAAGAGCTCTTTTATCACTTTTTCCACAACCTGCTTTATTTTTTCCTCATCGATGGACATATAAACACCTCCTTATTCGAAACCCCTGGTGAAGTAGTAGAATTTATAAGGACGATTGCTCGATCTCCATGGAATCCACTATTCCTACGACGGAGGCGTCCACCGGGGCCTCGGGGTTGTCCACGGCGAGCCTCGCTGGCGAGCCCAAGGCAACAACTACTATCTCTCCGATCCCTGCTCCTACAGTATCCACTGCCACTAAGGGATCGCCCTTCGGCTCTCCCTTCAAAGTGAGAGGCTGAACGATGAGCAGTTTGAATCCCTTGAGGTCTTCCTCCTTACGGGTTGAGACGACGGTCCCTATTACCTTCGCTACTATCAACTCTCCACCTCCTTTATCTCTAAGTTCAGTCGCTCTGCCAATTCCCTCGCCAAATCGGTGACGATGGAACCAGCGGGGATGGTTAAAAGTTGCAGCCCCTTTTCCTTTGCTTCCCTTACATCATCCTGAGTGATGATGAGCTTCTTAGGAGGGGACGGAGGGGGGCAAGGCAGGGAAGGGGAGGAGGTAGAGGAGGCCGGTTCTATGCCGAAGGACAAGATGGTTTGCCAATACCTGTTTAGGAGGTTTTGGAGGGCAGGAGGGCATTGAGAGGGAAGGGAAAGGGGAGGTATGAGCACCCTCTTGCCTTTAACGATGGCATCGAAGAGCGTCTGAAGGGGAGGAGTGTCGAATAAACCGAGGGCGACCTTTGCAACATCCGTCCAATTGAGATCCCAGACCAGAATCGTTTGGAATTTATCCACCGCGGTTCCTTCCTGCCAGGCAAGCGGGATTGCTCCCTCTTTTTCAAGTTGTTGGAGAAGAGCCTCTCCAGGAGGAGAATGGAGCCCCAGCACCAAGAGATCGGGTTCCTTAGGAGGGGGAAGGGTAGTGCTACCCTTCCCCTCCTCCAGTAAGCGTTTTACTTCCGCCTCAACTAACTTAACGAGGCGGTCGATATCCACTTTCCTTCTCCTCTCTTAGAAAAGGATAGGCCTGGGCGTTTTAGAGGGAGAATTTCTCTAACAACTTCTCCAAACTTTCGTGTGGTCTGGCAATGATGTGGACGGAGATTACCTCTCCTACCTTTTTAGCGTTTGCCGCTCCTGCATCTACCGCTGCCCTCACTGCTCCCACATCGCCTCTTACCATGACGGTCACATAGGCGGAGCCCACCTTTTCGTATCCTACCAACACAACATTCGCCGCCTTCACCATAGCATCAGCAGCCTCTATGGCGCCGACGAGACCTCTCGTTTCAATCATACCTAATGCTTCCATTCTCACTTGGGGGGCTTCTGCTGCCACCCTAAATCACCTCCTTATAAAATAGTTTAAACAAATCTCTCATTCTATTTCAAGCGTCTTCTGCCTCTCGGAACCCACCGTTTCTCTGCTCTCTATCAGGAGAAGAGTGCTCTCCTCAGGGCGGGGAATGATGTGGAAGGAAACTACCTCTCCCACTTTTTTGCCCGCCGTTACCCCTGCTTCCACTGCTGTTTGCACTGCGGCAACGCTACCCATGATCTTGATCGTTACCATCCCTCCTCCTCCCTTCGCCAATTCATATCCCACAAGCCTTACTGCCGCCGCCTTGCACGCAGCATCTGCTACTTCCAATGCAGTTGCTAAGCCTCTGACCTCTACTAATCCCACGGCGTCCATCTTACTTGCTCAACTCTTCCATTATCCTCTTCGTGACCCTTTCTACAAGGGATTGGATGTTCAGGTTCTGGAGGGAGCAGATACCGCATTCCGCGCAAACAGGGTTAGGAGAGGGGCTTTGCCGAGACAGGAGGAGCTTTTGCACCTCCTCGGCGGATAGGGTTCTCTCTCTTCCTAAAAGGCGGGCTAGGAGGGAGATCTTGGCGAAATGCTCCAGTGTTTCCATCCTATAATAGGCATGGAGGGGG
>CAYVMD010000003.1:75457-89185 GCA_964452465.1 uncultured bacterium
CGACTCCCCTACTGTAAAAGCGCCGTGATTTTCGAACAATACCGCATTGCGAGTCCTGATAAAAGGCTTAATCGACTCCACTAATTCCGTTGTTCCGGGAGTCCCATAGGGGGAGAGGGGGACACCATCGAGGTGGAGGATGGCTTCGGGGAGGACGGGATGTTCTAAGGATAAACCGGCAACCGCAAAAGCTGTGGCGAAGGGAGGATGAGCATGCACAACCGCTTTGACATCGGGGCGCTCCTCGTAAATCATGAGATGGACGAATATCTCCGACGAAGGCTTCAAGTGCCCCTCTATCTGTTCCCCGTCTCTGTTCACCTTAACGATCATGTCCGGCGTCATAAAGCCTTTGGATACACCAGTTGGCGTTGCCAAAACCACGGAGTCATCCAATCTATAGGATATATTGCCGTCGTTGGCAGCCACGAATCCCTTCAGCCAGAGCCTTCTACCAACTTCTACTATCTCTTGTCTTATCTCGCTCTCCTTCGACATTTCCGTTCAATTGTAAGCCTCCCCTATTCTACCTGTCAATAGGACTTAAAGTATTGACAAAAATTTCTTGCCCAATTACCATTTTCCCAAAACAATAATGGGGAAAGGACGGGACCCCTTATGAGGAAAGGTTTGTTCTTGATTATCGCGAGCATCTTTCTGCTCGCTTCCTTAGCTTATGCTCAGGAAAAAGTGAAGTTGACCCCGGAATTGCGCGCGCTCTATCAGGAGCTAACCTCTTCTGTAAAGGAGGAAAACATAAAGAGGACAATATCCATATTATCCTCCTTTCCTAGCAGGGTCACTGGTTACCCGGGTGCCACTTCCGCAGCCCAATTTATTAAACAGGAATTCGAGAGGCTTGGTCTGCAGAATGTGGAAATGGAGGAGTATACCCTCCCCATCCCTTACGATAGAGGCGCTTGGTTGGAGGTGCCCTCCCGCAACCTCAAGATAAGGATCTACCCCCTTTGGCCTAACGCTATAAGAACCTCTTCTCTTCCTCCCGAAGGGACCAAAGGACCGCTGATCTACGCCGGTGATGCTTATCTTCATTCCTTCGATGGGAAAAAGGTAGAAGGTTCCATAGCTTTAGTGAATTTCAATTGCGGTTCCTACTGGCTCAATGCCCCCCGCCTGGGTGCTAAAGTAGTCCTATTCGAAGAGCCTGATACCACCATGAGGGGCGAGGCGGAGGCGAAGTTCATCTCCATTCCTATAGATATACCGAGGTTCTGGGTCCCCAAGAAAGACGCGGAGATGCTAAAGGGGCTTATCTCACAAGATCCCAATCTCGAGGTTGTTGTCAAATGCTCCATGCCGTGGGAGCGAAGGACGGGATACAACGTCCTCGCCATGCTCCCTGGCAAGGACGAGGAGCTAAAGGACCAACTAATAATCATAGAGTCGTTCTTTGATTCTATGTCGGTTGTGCCCTCCTTGGCGCCGGGAGCGGAGGACGCAAGCGGAATAGCAGTGATGCTGGAATTAGCAAGGATATTTAAGGAAAGGGGGACGAAGAGATCGATCCTCTTCATCGCTACCTCGGGGCACTTCGAATCCCTATCGGGAATAAGGGCATACTCCGCCCGCCATTTTCGAGAATATGAGAAATTGGGACCTGGAGAAAAGGTTAAAGCCTTCTTCGCTCGTATCTTCCGTACCGGCTACCAACCGCGCCAGATAAAAAAGGTTTACCTTTTTGCAGGATTGGACCTTTCCAGTCAGTCCCAAGCAGTGGGCATATTCTATAAATCCATGTTTTACGAAATAAGGGAGGATCGCCAGAGGGATTTCTCCGATATAGCGAGGGTTTGTAGGGAGAATGCAGAAAGGGTAGCCAAGTTCTTTAAGGTAGAACCGGAGCAGATATTCGCCGATGGAGTGAACCCGATCGCTGGAAAGCCTTGGCGCACATTTATCCCCGGCAAGGTAGCTTTGGATGCGGAGATCTTTTCCATGATGGGGGGCTACGGTGTTTCCTTCTTTACGATAAATGATGCGCGTCCCCTCGTTGATACCCCCTTCAATACCATGGATAGGATGAACTTCTCCAACCTCATGACCCAGGCAAAAACTTTGGTTTGCCTCTTCCACCATATCCTCAATGATCCTCCTCGCCGAGGCACTACAACGGTTCTCCGTTTCCCCATAACCGAGCCCTCTAAGATAGAGAGGCTTGGACTGATGGCGGGTTTCGGCACATTGAAAGGGAGGGTCGTTTACTTCGACCCAAGGAAGAGCTTCATCCCCGACCAGCCCATTCCTAATGCCATCGTTATATTGAAACATTGGCACAAGAGTATGATGGGTGTGAGGGGGCACATGATAGAGATAACAAACGAAAATGGCGATTTCGAATTCAACGGTGTCGCTACCATTACTGCAATAGGATGGCGAAGACCTGCTACCCTCAACGCTTATAAGTTGGATGATAGAACCGGCGAGATAGTTTATGCCCCCGATTTAGGGGAGAGAGGGGCGGAGGCATATCCGGTTGACGCCATGATGACGGTAGCCAAGAAGGAGGTTACTATAGTTTCCTTCCGCTGTGCTTCCCTTTCCATATTCGATCTCGTGGATCCCCAGGGCTTAGCTATCTTAGGTGGTATTCATATTCTCGATGGAGCGACCGATGGGACGCCTCGTATGTATGGTTACGCCATCAGTTTACCGGAGGCGTGGATGCCGCATGTAGATGATTGCGCAGTGATATTCGCCGAGCCAGGCAGCAGAATAAAGGTGATTATGGAGGCAGGTCCTGCAGCTATAAGGTTCCTCCTCCTCAATGCTTCCAACAAGACGCCCAGGGGGGAAGGATATGTAATAAAAGGCTCGGGGCTCCTTTCCTTTACCCCTTATAAAGTAGCTAAAGACATGTGGATATGGGATGAAAGTAGGATGCAGAAGTTGCGCCGCTTTCGCATAATAAACGATGTGCTGGAGGACCTCCACCGTAGGGCGAAGGAGGAGTTGGATAAAGCTGAGAAAGCCTTGGCTAATCTCCAATATAGCCAATTCTATGCCCATGCTCGTAGCGCTTGGGGTTATGAATGCAGGGCCTATCCCTCCGTCAGAGGCACTGGGGATGATGTCGTAAGGGGTGTTATCTTCTATATGGCGATAATTCTCCCCTTTGCCTTCTTCCTGGAACGCTTGTTGTTTGCCTTCCCCACTTTGATAAAGCAGTTGGCAGGGTTAGGCGGTATTTTCCTCGCAACTTTCTTCATTTTCCGCTATCTCCATCCTGCCTTCGAGATAGCTCTCAATCCCTTGATCATCCTCCTTGCCTTTGTTATGTTAGCTTTGTCCGCTGCTGTTATAGCGGTGATTGTGAATAAATTCGAAGAACAATTGAAATTGCTACATAGGTCCCTCACGGGAATACATAGGGTAGATATAGGGAGGTTTTCCATCGCCGCTTCTGCCTTATCTTTGGGAATATCCAATATGAGGAGGAGGAAAGCACGCACCGGCCTTACCTGCATAAGTCTCATAGTTTTGACCTTCGCGGTGCTTGCCTTCACTTCTGTGAAGCCGGTGATGCGTTTCAACAAGGTGCCCGGCAAGGGGAAGCCAATATACCAGGGTATTATGCTGAGGACACCAATGTGGAGCGAATTGCAGGAGGTTGCCTATCGTCTGCTTCATGACGAGTTCACGGCGAAAGGAAAACCGGTATCCCCTCGAGTGTGGTTCTACACCTCTGCTTGGGATGAGCAATCCTTCGTTACCCTCTATTCCGCCAGGGATCCCAGCAAGACCTACGATGCCAAAGCTTTGTTAGGATTAGGAGAGGAGGAGGCGCACATAACCCATCCTCAAAAGGCGCTTAAGGCGGGCAGGTGGTTCCAACCAGAGGAGAGATATGCTTGCATAATACCCGAGGGAGTGGCTAAGAAATTGGGTATAAAGGTAGAGGATGTGGGGAAGGAAAGCGTGAGGATAGGGGGAGTGAATTTCACCGTCATAGGGATACTCAATAACAACAAATTCAAGAAAATAAAGGACCTCGACAACGAGCCATTGACTCCTGTGGATTTCGTGGCGATGCAAAAACAGCAGCAACAGGGGCAAGCTCGGGCGGAGGCAGGCTTCCGAGAATACATCCATCTGGAACCCGACCAGGTAGCGATAATACCCTATAAAACCCTCTTCAATATGGGAGGAACACTGAGGTCGGTGGCGATAGACCTGGTGACCGCTGAGGAAGTGAGGGAAGTATTGGGGGACTTGATGCCTCGTCTTGCGCTCAATATGTATGCAGGAGAGAAGGACAAGATATTCCGCTATTCCACCCTTGCGCTATCCGCTCCTGTAGGTTGGACAGAGTTGGCGGTGATAATCATAATCGCCTCCCTCATAGTCTTGGATACCATGCTGGCTGCGGTTTATGAGAGGGTTAGGGAGATAAGGATATTCGCTTCCCTGGGCTTGGCCCCCAACCATATAGCGCTTCTCTTCTTTGCGGAGTCCCTCGTTTATGCGGTTGTGGGAGCGATAGCAGGCTACATAGTGGGACAGAGCGTAGTAAAAATAATGATAGCAACGGGCAAGATTGGGCAGCTTTACCTCAATTTCTCCTCTCTCTCAGCGGTTTTAGCTACCCTTGCGGTGGTAGCGGTCACCTTGCTTTCCACGATCTATCCTGCTCGAAAAGCTTCAGAGGTTGCTACCCCTGCCCTTGAAAGGTCGTGGACGGTACCCGAGCCAGAAGGGGATATATGGAGGATAACGCTCCCCTTCTCAGTGACGGGGGAACAAGCCAGGGGATTAACCGGGTTCCTCAAGGAGTGGTTAGAAGCATACGAAGAATACTCGGTGGGTGATTTCGTTACGGCGGAAGTGAAGGCGCATACATTCAGCAAGGACGGGGTGAAGGGTTATCAAATAGACCTCATGACTTGGCTTGCCCCCTTCGACTTAGGTGTAAGTCAAAGGGTGAGCATGATAATAGACCCAACACCTATAAAGGATGTCTACGATATCAAGATGGTTATAAGGAGAGAAAGCGGAGATGTGGCAAACTGGAAGAGGGTTAACAGGAGGTTCCTCAACACTATAAGGAAACAATTCCTTATCTGGCGCACGATTAGCGTTGCGGATAGGGAAAGATATGTTAAAATGGCAGAGGCACTGACAGAACTCGCCTAAGGAGGTGTAAGAGGAGATTGGAGTTCAAGAGAGAAGAAGCTCCAGAAGCAGTTGGGGAGATTAAAGAATACGAGGAAGGTTTTACCTGGAAGGCTGTCTTAGGGACGTTCTTCGTGGCTCTTTTGATCATGCCTGCTTCCATCTATGTGGGATTGGTAGCAGGCATGGCGGTTGGAGGCGCTGCCCAATGGATGACCATCATAGTCTTCAATGAGGTAGCCCGCCGATCCTTCATTCCTCTTAAGAGGCAGGAACTTTACATCCTCTACTACATCGCCTCCTCCCTTACAGGTTTTGTAGGGGGATTAGCGCTCTCGGGAGGTCCTTTCGCCTGGTGGATATGGAACCAGTATTTTTCCACTTCCACCGCGGCGAGGCAGTTCGGCTTTTACGGAGAGATTCCTACCTGGGTAGTCCCTCCACCCGATAGCCCTGCCCTCCTCCACCGCACCTTTTTGGACCGTGCTTGGCTCGTGCCCTTCCTTCTTCTCCTCGTGGGACAGATCACAGGACGTCTGAGCTGGATAGGTATGGGATATGCCCTGTTCCGAGTGACCTCGGATACCGAACGCCTGCCCTTTCCCCTCGCACCCATCGCTGCTGCGGGAGCCACCGCTCTTGCCGAGGTGGGAAGGAAGGAGGAAACCTGGCGCTGGCAGGTCTTTTCCGTTGGGGCTATGCTCGGATTGATTTGGGGGTTTTTATACGCAGGGGTCCCTATACTGACCAGCGCTTTTATGGTCAAGCCCCTCCAATTGATCCCCATTCCCTTCATTGATCTTACCTCCACCACCGAGACATTCCTACCCGCCGCTCCTATCGGATTGGTAGGGGATTTGGGCACCCTCCTATGGGGATTCGTTCTTCCCTTCCCCTTAGTGACAGCCAGTTTCGTCGCCTCAATGCTTTGCCAGGTCATTGGTAACCCTATATTATACCATATGGGTTATATTCCCACCTGGCGTCCCGGCATGAGCATCCTCTATACCCAATTCGCCACCGCCTTCGATGTTTGGATAAGCGTGGGAGCAGGGTTGGGAGGAGCGGTTGCCCTTATCGGCTTCTATACCTTTGGCAAAGCCATTGCCGTCGCCCGAAAGGGTCCCCAGAAGGGAATGTTAGCCCCACCTCCTGGTAGAGGAGACTTCTCTATATCCCTTGCCATAGGGATGTGGTTCTTCGCTACGGTCGTTTCCGTGATCGTTTGCCATAAACTTGTGCCCCGTTTTCCTTTGTGGATAATTCTTGTCTTCGCCTTCCTTTGGACTCCCTTGAATTCCTATATATCGGCGAGGATGATCGGCTTCTCCGGGCAGGGCTTAGGGATCCCCTATCTCAAGGAGGTCACCATCGTGCTCAGTGGGTACAAAGGGGTGGATATTTGGTTCGCTCCCTTGCCTCTTGCCGATTATGGTGGAACCGCCCAATTCTTCCGAGAGGTGGAGCTAACGGGGACCAAATTCACCAGTATCCTGAAGGCAGAGGCGGTGATGTTCTTCGTCATCTTGCTCTTCTCCTTCATCTACTGGTCCTATATTTGGAAATTACGCCCCATCCCTGATCCTGCTTATCCTTATGCCCAGAGGATGTGGCCTTACCAGGCGATGCAGAGTGCCCTTATAATGACCGCTAATCGCTCGCCCGAACAGGCTTGGTTGTTGAAAGCCCTTAAGGTAAAGGTCATAGTGCCGAGCGTTGGCATAGGGCTTCTTCTCTATATAGCGATGACCTACTTTGGACTCCCACCCATGGCTTTCTATGGCTTCGTGGGAGGTGTAGGGAACCTGCCCGCGGGGATCTTCGTGATGTTTATCGGTGCCCTTTTGGGGAGATATTATTTCACTAAGAGATTCGGGGAACGCAAATGGCGTGCCTATACCCCCGTTTTAGCTGCGGGATATGGTTGCGGTATGGGACTCATAAGCATGGTAACTATCGCTTTGACCTTGATAGCGAAATCCGTTAGTTATTTACCCTTCTGAACATCTTCTTAAGAAAGGAGGAGAGGATTTATGAGACCTATGAAATCCGCCATAATAGGAACGGGATTCATCGGACCTGCCCATGTTGAAGCAGTGAGGAGATTAGGTTTCGTTGAGGTTGTCGCTCTCGCTGAAGCTAACCTGGAAATAGCGGAAAGAAAGGCAAAAGCATTGGGGATCCCCCGCTATTACGGTGATTACAGGGAAATGTTGGAAAAAGAGAAGGATGTGGAGGTCATTCATAATTGCACCCCCAATTGGCTTCATTTCCAAATAACCAAGGACTGTCTCTCGGTAGGAAAGCATGTCATATCGGAGAAGCCCCTCGCTATGAACACGAAGGAGACGAGGGAACTAGTTCTCTTGGCGAGGGAGAAGGGATTGGTTAACGCTGTTGATTTCAATTATCGCCATTATCCCCTCGTCCAACAAGCCAAGGCAATGGTGGAAAGCGGGGAGATAGGAGAGATCTACGGGGTCTTCGGTTCTTATACACAGGATTGGCTCTTTCTGGATACGGATTACAATTGGCGGATAGAACCCGATTTGGGGGGAGAATCCCGGGCGGTAGCGGATATAGGCACGCATTGGTGCGATACCGCCCAATTTATAACCGGCCTGCGGATAACAGAGGTCTTCGCTGATATGGCGATAATCCATAAGACGCGGAAGAAGCCGAAGAAGGAGATAGAGACCTATGCAGGCAAGGAGTTAACCCCCGAGGATTATGAGGAGGTACCCGTCTCCACGGAGGATTACGCTACCGTTCTTTTGCATTTCGAGAACGGAGTCAAAGGAGTGTTCACCGTTTGCCAGGTTTTCGCGGGACGGAAGAACAGGTTGTACATAGAAATAGCAGGTTCTCGCCAGGCTCTTGCCTGGGATCAGGAGGACCCAGAGAGGTTATGGATAGGGAGAAGGGAAGGGGCTAACCTTATATTGATGAGAGATCCCTCCCTACTCACCCCGAAGGCGAAGGATTACTGTCATTATCCCGGAGGACATCCCGAGGGCTACCCCGATGGGTTGAAGAACTTCGTCAGGAATGTCTACAGGTACATAGCGGAAGGGAAAGACCCTCGTAGAGATCCCTGCGATTTCCCTACCTTCCTCGATGGGCATAACGAAATAGTAATGGTGGAAGCGGTTCTTCAAAGTGCCAAGGAGAACAAGTGGGTGGCTTTAAATTACGACCTCTAAGGCGGGGGGAAACAAATCCTATATTCCGCCGTCTAATGTGATGGAGAGCAGACGATGCAATGAAATATTGGAAAATTTGGGCTTTATTATTGCTGTCTCCTCTATTTCTCTTTGCTCTTAGCAGAGAAGAGGAGGTAGAATTAGGGAGGCAGGCAGCGCAGGAAGTAGAAAAGGAGTATAAGTTATACGATGACAAGGACATACTCGATAAAGTAAACAGGATAGGAAAGGACATAGCGAACGTTTCCGACGATCCCGACCTGCCATATACATTCAAAGTAGTGGTCTCCGAAGAGGTTAACGCTTTCGCCTTGCCCGGTGGGTTCGTGTACTTAACCACCGGGCTCCTCTCTTTTGTGAGGACGGACGATGAATTGGCGGGCGTGCTTGCCCACGAAATTGCTCACGCATCTCGCCACCACTTCCTGAAGTTGCTTGAAGAACAAGCAAAGACGGAGAAGAAACTCGCCCCCTTCTTGTTGGCCGCTATCCTTGGTGCTAAGGGGGGCGATTTTGAGAACATCTATCTGGGCTTGGAGTTGATAAAGATAGCCAAAATGCACGATTATGGGCAAAAATTGGAGGAAGAAGCGGATATTATGGGGGCGACATATCTTATTAGAACGAAAAAATATAACCCTGTGGGACTATTAACTTTCATGGAACGCCTCGCCCGAATAGAGGAAAGGGGGATAAAACCAGAATTGGGCATCCTCCAGACCCATCCTTATTCCAAAGAAAGGGCTACCGCTCTCTTGGGTTTTCTGAAGAACGCATCAATAGAAATTAACCGGAGGAAAGCGGAAGGGCTATATAAGATCGCGATGGAGCATAATAGCGAAATTTACGATATCCTTATAGACGGGGAACTGGTTGCTCAATTGAAGGGAGAGGAAGGAAAAAGGAGGGGGGAGGAGTTCGTGGATAAATTGGATAGATTGCTGGACAATGGGCTCCGCTTCTGGGAGATAAGCGTGCGAACCCTGCCTAATGGTAATCCTTGCATTTGGGCAAGGAACGAAAATCTATTGGAGGTTTCCACTGACATATTACCCGAAAAGGGAATGGATCCCTATGCTTTCTGCAAAAGCATAGTAGGGAACATTCGCCATCTTCTCTTCAAGGGATTCTTAGACGAGATTTATTGAAGGAAATGTCCCAGGGGGATTGATTTATAAGGATTGTCGAAATTACCGGAAGCAGGAGCAAGGCACTTGCCACTACTCCTGAGTCGTTGAAGAGAAGGGCTATCATCGTTCCCAACGCTACCCCCTTTAGCCAGCGCAGTTGAACATCTTCCCTGTTTAAACGATAATGCAGAATATAAGAAAGGAAGAGTAGGCTCAATTCCACTCCCAAGAGAGCTGACCAAGCGCTCCCGCGGAGCAATTTTAGGTTTGTTATCACCTTTCTTTGAACTAGAAAGAGGATGTTACTAATTTTTCCTCTTGCCAATTCCCGGAAGGCAAGTCCTATATGGGTGCTTTTCCCCAAGATATCGGCCAACAGGGGGAGTAAGAAAACAAAAAGGAAAAATATCCCTACAAAAACATAAATGTTTGTCTTTTTCTTTATTGGAGAGGTAAGAAGATAGAGAAAGCAAATTACAGAGGTTAAAAATCCACCCCAGTTGGCCCCCCACCACGGAGCTCCTACCAATAAGCAAGCGCGGGGAAACACGAAATAGTAGCGCTTAAAATGGCTCCGCTAGAAATAAATGACCAGTAAACTTCCTATAAAAAGCCCCATGAATTCGTTTCCTATGCCATAGTAGCGGGCACCTTCCTGGATGGAATGCCCTATCCCTGATACGGACATCCATTTTCCCCCTTGAAGCACATCTAAACTTATAAGAAAAACGAGAAAAAGGGAGGTATAAAAGGGTGCCCTTTTGCCGGTGGGAAGGAGGGAGAGAAAAGTTATACTCATAATAACGGGGATGAGGAAGGGGAAATAAGGTAAACCCGGTGGGAGAGGAGATACAAGGAGGAGGGAAAAGGGAAAAAGAAGGAGGAGCAAGCTCACATAAGTGGAAGCGGGGTAGGGAAAGGACAAGGCGAAGAGCAGGGATAGAAGAATGGGGGACAATACCACGAACCACTTTGCCTTTTTCCTTGTTTGCCATTCTCTCAAACTTCTCTGATGAAGTTCCAGCAAATCCTTCAGATCGCCTTCTTGGCTATATATCTTCCTTCCTTGGTAAAAACGTTCGGTAATGCCATAATAAGAAAGTATCGTGGGGGCTAAATCGTAGAGGGAAACAACGCCTTTTACCCTGGTGCTTTGAGAGGAAAGTAGACCTTTATATCCCTTGCCTAATATTATTATGGGGGATAGCCTGTCCCCCTTTGAGAACCAATATCGCCCCGAGAAAGGAGAAATAAAGATAAAAAGGTCTGTTGGTTCCAGCAAAGGGAGGAGATGATCGATCAAGTTCATGGTTTCCTGAAGGGTGTATCTCAAATAAAAAGAACGCATTGCTTCGTTCATATAGGGGTATTGTGATTCTATACGCAAGGAGTCGCCTATTTCGATCAATAGGACCCCTCTAAGGGGGAGGAATTTGGAGATTAACCTTCGCATAAGGGGGAAATTAGTCCTCAACCCGCCAGGAAAAAGGGGATCCTCGGTTGTTAATTCCTTCCCCACGCATCCGTCATCTATGCTTCCCTGGGAGGAAACCAAGACGCAACTTGCCTCTCGGTGGATCTCTTGGAGTGAATCCCCATTTCCTAGCAGGAAGGTTCTTATCCCCCTTTTATTGAGGATATCTCCTAATGTATTCCACACTTTTTTCCCTTTGAGCGAGGAGTTTATGTTGGCGAGCGAAGGAAGACCAATATGAAGAAGGGTATTGGAAGGTTTTTCTCCCCATCTCCTTTCATACAGCACACCGCTTTTTACCCCGTCCAGTATTTCCTGCGGTGCGAGGCAAAGCCGAGCCTCCTCGGAAGCACCTAAACGACGCCCAGTCCCTATCGCTAAATAGGCGGATTCTAAAGGGAAGTTGGAGGATAGGCGAGGGCTTATCAGTCCTATTGCTCCTTTTTCCGCGAGGGAGAGGAAACCTTTTTCCCCAGACGAAAGCAGATCGTCTAAGTTGACCCCCGGTAGGGAGACGATTACTACCCTACTCGCAAAAAGGAGACAGGAAGAGAAGATCAAGGGAAAAAGATACCTCATCTTTCGATATTCTCATTGTAAGAGTTTGACAGAACGCAGACAACTTAGCCTTCCTTGACTTTTCAGGTTCTTCTCGTTAGTCTAATTTTTAACTTCAAGAAAGGAGGAGTTCCAAGTGGAGATATACCTTGGTCTTTCCCGAAGGGCGTATCGAACATTCGGATTGGATGAGATCTCTCTTATACCTTCCGAGGTGACGGTGGACCCGGAAGAGGTAGATGTAAGTTTTAAACTTTCGGATTACGAATTCTCCATCCCGGTGCTCGCTTCCGCGATGGACGGAGCAGTTGATGTAAAGATATGTGGGCTTCTGGGTAAACTGGGTGGATTGGCGGTTCTCAATCTCGAGGGGGTGCAGACGAGATATGAACGCCCCGAGGAAGCTATCGAGAGGATAATAAACGCACCCAAGGAGGAGGTCATAGATGTTATACAGGAGGTATACAGGGAACCCATAAAGGAAGAACTAATAGGGAAGAGGATAGAGGAGATAAAGAAACGGGGGGTTATCGCTTCCGCTTCGGCTACCCCTCAAAATGCGGAGAGGTTCTTGCCCATTTGCTTGGAGGCTGGGTTGGATATATTCGTCCTCCAAGCCACCCTCACCACCGTGAGATTCAAATCCTCGAAAGGAGGACTGGATATCCCCAATTTCTGCAAGAAATCGCCCATCCCGGTGATAATCGGGAATTGTGTGACCTATCAGGGAGCGTATGAACTTATGGAGGCAGGGGCATCCGCCATTTTGGTGGGCGTGGGACCAGGCGCTGCCTGCACCACCCGCAAGGTTTTGGGAATAGGAGTGCCGCAGGCGACCGCCATAGCAGACTGTGCTTCTGCTCGGGATGATTTCCTGCATAAAACGGGGAGGTATGTGCCCGTGATCGCCGATGGGGGGATGCGCACAGGAGGGGATATAGCGAAGGCAATCGCCTGTGGGGCGGATGCGGTGATGATTGGCTCCCCCATCGCCTCCGCAGAGGAGGCTCCCGGGAAGGGCTACCATTGGGGGATGGCTTCCTTCCATCCTTCCCTTCCTCGAGGTACTCGAATCTATGTAGGGATATTGGGCAAATTGGAGGAAATACTACTCGGAAAGGCAAAGAGGGACGATGGAACAATGAACCTTATAGGAGCATTGAAATTGTCCATGGGTTCCTGCGGAGCAGGGACGATCAAAGAAATGCAGAGGGTTCCCCTTGCCTATGCTCCTGCCATTATCAGCGAGGGGAAGTCCTTGCAGAGGTGAGGTCTTGAGGGAAGAAACCTTAAGGTGTGGAAAGTTACCCCATCATCTTTTGGAAGAACTCTTGAAATCCCTCACCTGGGAGGATGAAAGAATAATAATTGGTCCCCGGGTAGGGGAGGACGCAGCTGTGGTGAAGTGGGAGGGTAAATTACTCGTTCTTTCCAGCGATCCCATAACCTTCACTAGCGATCTTTTGGGTTGGTATGTTGTTATGGTCAACGCCAATGATATCGCTTCCATGGGAGCGAAGCCCCGCTATCTCCTTCTCACCTTACTTCTACCCCCTGGTTCCACCTTCTCCCTCGTAGCCTCCATCCTTGAACAAGCGAAGACCGCCTGTGACGAGCTGGGCGTTAGTATAATCGGAGGGCACACGGAGATAACCGAGGATCTCCCTCGTCCTATCGCTATAGGGATGATGGTGGGAGAGGCGGAGAAGGTGGTAATACCATCTGCGAAGGAGGGGGATCTTCTCTTTCTTACCAAAGGGATCGCCATAGAGGGGACCTCCATCCTTGCAAGGGAATTCTCGTCCTTGCTGATGGAGAAGGGGATCGCCCCGGAGGTAATGGAGAAAGCCAAGAATTACATATTCCATCCTGGGATATCTGTCGTGAAGGAGGCACTTTTGGTCAGTGATTACGCCACAGCCATGCACGATCCAACGGAAGGAGGGCTTGCTAACGCCCTATTCGAGTTATGCAGGGTCTGCGATGTTGGGAGTTTGATCTACGAAAGCGCCATTCCCATCCTGCCAGAATGTGCCCTTATCTGTGAAGCGTTTAACATCAATCCTCTAGGATTGATCTCATCGGGCGCCTTGCTTTTTACCCTACCCAAAGGCAAGGAAGAAAAGATCTTGGAGGAATTGCGTAGAGAGGGAGTGAATTGTGCCTTGATCGGGGAGATAAAGACGAAGGATTTTGGCATTAAAATATTGAGAAAAAGTGGTAAATGTGAAGA
>CAYVMD010000004.1:0-47741 GCA_964452465.1 uncultured bacterium
CTCCAAATCCTCCTCCCTGATGGTTACCTCGCTTTCCGGTATCTCAGGGATTACATCCACCAAAGCGAAGGTAGTATGCCGACGCCTATTCGCATCGAAGGGAGATATGCGCACGAGCCTATGCACTCCCCTTTCCGCCTTCAAGTAACCATAGGCGTAGGGTCCGGAGACCATGGCGGTGAGGCTTCGTGTTCCCACCACCTCGCCCGGCGTCCTGTCCAAAATCTCCCAATTATATCCTTTATTTTGAGCCCACATCATATACATCCTCGCCAACATATCCACCCAATCACATGCCTCCGTTCCTCCCGCTCCCGCTTTCAGGGTGAGGATGGCATTCCTCTCGTCGAGACGGTCCTGGAAGAAAGTGTAAAGCTCTAACTCCCTTACTTTGCTTTTCAACATCTCCATTTCCCTCAGGAACTCCTCCTGAAGGGAAACATCCTCCTCAACCAAGGGAAGCATTTCCTCTAATTCCTTCGCTTCCCTCTCCAGCTCTCGTACCTTTTCCACCTCTTCTTCCAACCTGTTCAATAGGGCTAACCGTCGCTGTGCCTCCTCCCGCCTCTCCCAAAAGGATGGATCAGCGCTTTCCTTTTGAATGTTTTCTATCTCCTTCTCCTTCCCGGGGATGTCAAAGGGAATCACCTATTTCTTTGATTTCTTCCAATAAAGATTGCAAATCCTCCTTTAGTCCCATCTTACCTTCTCTGCTTCTCCTTCTCTAAATCCTTAAGCATACAGCACTTCTTGTATTTCTTCCCGCTACCGCAAGGGCAGGGATCGTTTCTTCCCACCTTCTTCCTGGGTTGAGCAGAGGTGCCAGTAGCGGTTGAAGCTCGGGCAGGCATCCTCCTTTGAGGTTCTCCACTCACATGCACCCAGAAGAGATACTTCACCGTTTGCTCTTCTATCCTCTGCATCAATTCTTGGAACATAGCATAGGCTTCCGTCTTATAAGCAACGAGGGGATCGGTCTGAGCGTAAGCCCGTAACCCTATCCCTTCCTTCAAATACTCCATAGCATTTAGGTGCTCCATCCATTGGGAATCTATCACCCTCAACATGATTAGGCGCTCCACCTCCCTCATCAGTTCCTCCCCCACCATTTTCTCCTTCTGCTCATACGCCTGGAGCATATGATTATAAATGAGAGAAATTAACTCCTCTCGCTTCTTGTCCTGAAGATCCTTCTCCTCCAAGAAGAGCGGCAAGGGGAAAATATAGGTTAGCGCCTCGTATAATCCCTTTAGATCCCATTCGTCCTCCCTCGTCCCCTTGGGGCAGTATCTTTCCACATAGCGATTCACCAGGCTCTTCATGAACTCCTGGATATTTGCCCGCATATCCGCCCCTTCCAATATCTTCCTCCGCTCTCTATATATCACTTCCCTCTGGATGTTCATCACATCGTCGTATTCGAGAAGTTGCTTCCTTATGCTGAAGTGCCAGGATTCCACCCTCTTTTGTGCCCTCTCCAAAGCCCCCGTAAGCAAGGATGATTCTATGGGCTCATCCTCCGGCCAACCGGAAAGGAGGAATCCTCCCTTCTCGCCGAAGAGGCGCCAGAGTTCGTCCTCCAAGGAAACATAAAAACGAGAAGAACCAGGGTCGCCCTGCCTCCCTGACCTTCCCCTCAACTGGTTATCTATCCTTCGGGATTCGTGCCTCTCTGAACCGATTATGTGCAATCCTCCCGCTGCCAATACCAACTCCCTCTCCCGCTCGCAGATCTCCTTTGCCTTTTGAAGAGCCTCCTGGTACTGCTCAGGGGTAGCGGTGGCGGGGTTTATCCCTTGCTCTCGCAGGAACTCCAATGCCAATCCCTCAGGATTCCCTCCCAAAAGTATGTCCACTCCTCGCCCCGCCATATTCGTAGCTATCGTCACCATTCCATATCTTCCCGCCTGGGCGATTATAGCTGCCTCCTTCTCGTGATATTTGGCGTTTAGCACCTGGTGGGGAATCCCCTCCCGGAGGATCTTGGCTAGCTTTTGGATATCCTCCTTGTTCTCGATCTCCCAAAGCTCCATCAATTTGCGTAGGTTCTCCTCTGCGAAAACATCGGGATTTATGCCCAATTGCTTTGCTAAGGATTGCAATTTAGAGAAGGAGAGCTGCTCCAAAGGAGTATAGGCAGTTTGGAGTATTTCATCCCATTTTTTGTTTTCTTTTTCCTTGTGTTTTCGCTCCTTCGCCTCGGCGATTACCAGCTTCGCCAAGGCTAACATCTGCAGATGAAAGGGGGAAAGCCGAGCAGAGAGTTTTTCCGATACCTCTATGGAACGAGTACCCGTCAATACAGGCTGTCCTTTGTGGTGCTTCTGAATTATCTCCTCCACTATCCCCCTATATTTCGCCTCTTGGGTCTTATATACCCTATCGGGAAAATCCTTCCTTATCATTGGCTTATGGGTGGGTATGACCACCACATCCATCCCGTAGATCTTTCTGAATTCCGCTTCCTCCGTTTTAGCGGTTCCCGTCATTCCCGCCAGCTTCTTATAGAGGCGGAAGAGATTCTGGAAGGAAGTGACCGCTATCGTTTGGCTCTCCTGCTGGACTCTCACCCTCTCCTTCGCCTCAATCGCTTGATGTAATCCATCGGAATATCTGCGTCCGAACATCAACCTGCCCGTGAACTCATCGACTATCACCACTTCCCCATCCTTCACCACATAGTCCACATCCCTCTTATACACAAAGCGGGCACGCAGGGCAGCGTTCACCGCCCGCATTATCTCCACATTCTCAAGCGCAGACAGGTTGGCTATCCCCAACCCCATCTCCACCCTTCTTACTCCCTCCTCCGTAAGCATGGCGTTTTTGGCTTTCTCGTCTATCGTCACATCTATGCCCGGGCGCAAACGTGCCACCACCGCATCCACCTTATAGTAGAGGGAAGTATCCTCCTCCACGGGACCGGCTATTATGTGGGGCGTCCTCGCCTCATCTATGAGTATGCAGTCAACCTCATCGATTATAGCGTAATTCAATTCCCTCCAAAGGAGCACTATCTCCTCCTTTGAGGTAACGAGGTTGTCCCTAAGGTAGTCGAAGCCCAGTTCGGAGTTGGTAGCATAGGTTATGTCGCAAGCGTAAGCCTCCCGCTTGGAAGCGGGACGAAGGTTCTTCAAGCGTTCCTCCTCCTGAGGATAAGCAGGGTCGAACACCAAAGCGCCCTCGTGCTGGATACAACCAACCGTTAAACCGAGAAAGTGATAGATCGGTCCCATCCATTGGGTATCGCGCTTTGCGAGGTAATCGTTGACGGTAACGATGTGAACTCCCTTACCTTCGAGAGCATTGAGGTAGGCGGGCATAGTAGCAACGAGGGTCTTCCCTTCCCCCGTCTTCATCTCCGCTATTCTCCCCTGATGTAAAACTATTCCCCCCATAAGTTGAACATCGAAGGGACGAAGCCCGATCGTCCTCTTCGCCGCCTCCCTAACCACCGCAAACGCCTCGGGCAGGAGTTGTTCCAAGGCTTCCCCCTTCCGAAGGCGCTCCTTGAACTCCTCTGTCTTCGCCCGTAGGGCTTCATCGGAAAGTTTCTCCATCTGGGGCTCTAAGGAATTTATCTTCTCTACCAGGGGGCGAAGTTTCCTTATTTCCCTTTCGTTGGAATCAAAGATCTTGAATATGCTCATAGCCTCAGCACCTTCACTTTAAATGATAACCCCCTTATAGCCCTCTGTCAAAATCAAAAGCCAACCAACCCTAACTCCAACTGGAGACGCCTTCCCTTCATCTGCCAAGAAATTCCTGGCTCGAGACAATGTTCCTTTTTATATACTCTAATCTGTAAATCGTAAAGATCCCCCTTCCTTATATCCCAGATCCCCCTAACCATTCCCTTCCAACTCCTTCTCTCCCCTTCCCAATCCATCCCCACATAAGAAGGCACCTCCTCCCTATCGAAGATAAAGGGGGTGGAACCATTCAGGGAAAGATGCCCAAGATATATTTTGGTTTTGGAGATCCTGCTATCCAACCCGAATACCAGTTCCCCTCCCCATGCCTTATATTCCTCATCATCGGAATAGAAGGAAGCGTTCCCCTTCATATTCAGGGAAATGGATTTCCCCTTAGAGAAGGTCCTTAAGAGAGGATAAGAAAGATTTATATTGAACCGGTAGTTTTCCTTTGGTCCAGGCTCCTCCTTGAATCTCCCATAGGAAAGGCTAAAGGGAAAAACATCCCAACCGATCTCCGGCGTTCGGCTGAGGAAGAGAGGACTGACGGATTTCCCCACGATTTCCTCCTTCCTACTCAAAGAAAGCGAGAGGTTATCGCTGAAAGGGAGAAAGAGATGGCCCAAGATCCCCCTCTTAGAGGAAGCGACGAGGGTCAACCTTCCGTTTTCCTCGGCGAAGGGAAAGTAAAGGGATTGCCCTAGAAAAAAGCCGCTCCCCGAGGAATGCCCGATGCGAGGCATGGATAGAAAACCTTTTCCCTCCCTCTTGGAACGATCGAGGGGGAGATTGAAGGGTGGCAGAGAGAGTAGCTTAAACTGTCCTAAGAAGGCAGAGAGCCCTCTCACCTCCAACCTTTGCTTTCCTGGAGCGAGAGGGATCTTTATCCTCCTCGTCGAGAAGCGATAATGGGGATGGGGCTTGTCGCAGGTGGTGAAGGAGGCATCCTCCATCAGGAGGTCGTTTCGCTTGAAGGACAATTTAGCACTTTTAAAGTAGATGCCCTGATAGGAGAAGCTGATATTTTCAAAAGAGCCCTCTTTTTGTTCCCAAAGGAATTGAAGAGAGTCGCCCTTAATAGTTAGGGATTCCTGTAAGCAACATATGGGGGCAGTGAGAAGCACTGCCCCCAGGAGCCACCACAGGCGCATAGGGTTGCAATATCAGGGTTTTATATCTATGACCGCGGAGATCCCTACGCCATTAACCCTCTGCAGATTGGTTATCTCACCCCTCTGCTTAACGGGGATGAGCGCCTTTATCCTAAACATCTCAGCCTGGAAGCTTCCCTCCAACTGGGCAACCACCTTTACTTCTTCCACCTTGTCCTTCGGTCCCACGACCTGCGCTGCTCCTACATACATGGCTTTGCCAACGCTTAGGATGGGCACCACTTTTGTCGCCTCTGTAGGGGCCAACTTCTCCTGCATCATCAATTTGTTTATGGCGTCGTTCAACGGATGCTGGAATTTATCCACCAGGACGGCTATTGCACCACCTACGATGCCCTTCTTGAAGATCTTCCCCACGTCCAGAGCGTAGAGGGAGGGGACGAGAAGGGTAGCAAGCAAAGAGATTGCTATGAGCGTGATTACTATTTTCCTGGGCATTTTAATACCTCCTTTCCTTTTATTTTTCACTATTTTGACGCAGGAAATGAGGTTAGGTTTCTTTTGAATTTCGAAAAATTTTAAAAAAACAAAAAAGGGCGGGGATGGATAACCATCCCCGCCCTTTCGCTCGCTAACCGGCGATTAGAACTTCACCGTCAACTGCGTCACTATGAGATCGCCCTTCGACTCCGCACCAACGGACGGCTTGAGGTCTATGTTCTGATAGAGCAGGCTCAAAGCGGTATCCTTACCAAGGTCGTAAGCCAAGCCAACGCCCAGGTAACCGTACTTGTCCTTTGCTCCAGCGGTATCCTTTACCTCGGCATATTCATAGCCAACCTTCAGCCCCAACTTGGAGGTGAGGGTGTACTTCACATCGCCAACCAAGTGGGTGATGGTGTCGATCGGGCTACCAGCGGAGACGGGCTGGTAGTAGCCACCTTCAACGGTCAACACCAAGTTCTTCAGCGCCTGGTAGGAAATTGCGCCGTAGGGTCCCTTGATGTCAGAGGGGTTCCTCGCGAACAGAATCCTACCCCAGTAACCGGGAGCGAAGAAGTTCTGCTCTATCTGCTTGTAGCCTGCCTTCAAATTGGGCCCCGCGAGCACGGGATAGGTCAAAGCAGCATCGTAAGCGTTGTTATCCTTGTCTATCTTAGCAGCACCCGTATCGTCATCCGCCCTGAACTGCGCCCACTCGCCGGTGATCGTCAACTTCTCTATCGGCTTCAGCACGATGTTAGCGCCATAAACCTCAGCGTAGGCGTTGACCCAGCCGGGGTTGGTAAGCCCTGCCCTGTAGTAGGTCACGCCGATCTCGGGAACCATCTCCACAAGGCTAGGTAGCACAATCCGTGCACCGGCAAATTGATCGACCGTGGGTCCTCCCACATCAATCTTCAGCTCAGGCGCTCCGGTGTTCGCAGCAGCGAAGAGGGAAACCTTCGCCGGCTTCACATCGAGGTCCAGCTTTCCGCCGGAGACGATGTAGTTACCCTGGTCGAATTTAGGTATGTAGGTGTAGACGTCGGGGTCAACCAACTTGAGGGTGTAAGGAGTCAACTGGAAGGGGAACTTACCCACGGTGAGTTCCGCATTCTTGGCAACGGTGGTGGTGAGGTAGATCTTGTAGATATCGGAGGTGTCAGCAGCGCGCGCCATCTTCGAAGGATTGGTCCAGTCCCTGCCCCATACCGCGACCGCTACCTTGGTGTTATCGTTGACCTTGAGACCGAGGTTGAGATCCACATCATAACCAGCGAAGAGGTTTTCCAACAATTTCTTATTGGACTTCAGCGCCACACCATTGAGGTCGATGGGGGGGTTAGCGGGATCCTTTGGCTTTTCCGCTCTCATGATGTAGGTGGCAACGCCGGAGACCGTCAATTTGCCGACCTGCTCCTCCAGAGCGGATAACCTCTGGGCGATAGCATCGAGGTCCGCCCTCATCTCGTCCACATCAACGCCCAAGGTAGCCAAATCGTCGCGGAACTCGTTGATGAGCCTGCGCAGGGTCTGGATATCCTCAGGGGTAATGGCGATACCTGCCACCTGCTGGCGGAGAGCAGCAACCTCGTTGCGCACCGCTGCCAATTCCTCCTTAGTGGCGGCGGCAGCCAACTGCTGCTCCAAAGCTGCTACCCTGTTCGCCAAATCGGCAGGAACGCCGGGGGCACCCCTCTCCAAAGCCTCAACGCGCGCCCTCAAATCCTCAATGGCACGCTTCAGGGATTCCACATCGGCAGGAACGCCTATCTCCGCCTCCAAACGCTCAATTGCGTTGCGGAGAGCGCAAGCGAACTCGTAGCGGGTGAGGGGTCTAGCTCCCTTGAAAGTGCCATCGGGATAGCCAACGATGATTCCCTTCTCAGCCAAACTTGCTACTGCATCATATGCCCAATGGTCCCAGGGGACGTCCTCGAATTCAGCAGCGAACAAAGCCCCAACGCTAAACAGGAGCGCCACAACACACACAACTGCCAGTTTCTTCATACTTCATCCCTCCTTGGGATTTAGTTTTACCCTTCCCTCCCAAGGAAAGCCGTTAAGGTATCCTTCGTTCCCCTTAACCTTTCCTCAAGCGGAAGGGCGTTTTCTTATCCTCCCTCGGGGCTCGGAGACATCCCAAGTGGTTTTCACCTCCTTTCCTTGCCTCCGCCCCTTAGAAGGAAATCTCTCTTTTTCATTATAGAACCCACTATTAAGTTGTCAATAAGCTCGTTCACCCTTTAGACGTCTTCCGCGCCTCTTGAGTTACTCTCCAATTATTTTAAATAGCACACGCAGGAAAAATTGTCAATGGGTTTTCTTAAGTTTTTCCCAATAATCCTCCCCAATTATCTGGGCAGATATATCATCAACATCCCTACCCGGGAGGTTCAGCCACTTCCTTAGGAGTCCTTTTAGACCCCGCGGGGGATATTCTTCTAAGAACCTCCTCCTTGCTCTCATAGTGCTCATCTCTTCCTCCACTACCTCCAACTTATCATATAAACCTGCCTCATTCACCATTTCCCGGAAGGTTTGCCATCCCGTGCCCTTCCCCAGCACTATCTTCTCCACATCCCTTAAGCCCTCCAAAAAGCGAGGAAATTCTCCAACCGGGAGTATCCCCCTCTTCAATGTCTTCCCTTCCTTCAAGAGGGCATAGCCGAATTTCTTCCTGCCAGGGTCTATTGAGAGTATAAGCAAGGTTAAGAACTCACCTTCTCCACCTCGAATGTAAGGGAAAGGGGATCTGCACTCCATATCTGCTTTTTAGCAACCGCTTTAACTATAACCTTGCCCTTCCCTTCCTTCACCGAGGCTACCAAATCGATTATCTCCTTCAGGGGAACTTCTCCTACCATTTCGTCCTCGCTCGGGATTAATCCCCTTTGTAAAGCCTTCTCCCTTACATCCGTTCTTAGGAAAGTTATTATCCGCTCCATGAGCGCGCCCTCCGACATACGCCCATCCAAGATCAGCGAGCCCACGATCTCCCCCTTCTGGAAGACTAACTGGTTTTGGTATAGCTCCAAATCCACCAATACCCTCTCCCCTTCCACAAAATTGCGGAGGGCTATCAGCCTGCCCACCACACTCCCCTGCATTTGGGAGAGTTTCATAGCCACTCCTTGGAGCACTGCCTCTTCTGGGAATACATATAAGCCAGCAGGACCCTCGACGAATTTCATCAGGGATACGGCCTTCCCATCCTCTCCTATCCCCGCTCCCTTCTTAAGAGCGTTGTCGCTCGCCAACTTGAGCAAGGAACGCAGACTCACCCTTATCCTACCCACAGGACGCCCACATTCGATAATCCCCCTCGCTACCTCGCTTCCCTTGGGGAAGATAACCTTTTTCCCCAATACCTCCCCATAATAAGCGGCTACCCCCATTATCTCCTGCTCTTTCTTCGCTACCTCCGCCCTCAGGCTTTCGTTTTGGGCCTTGAGCTCTTCAAGGCTAATTTGGAGGATGTTCCGCTGTGTGCGAAGATCATCTATCTGCTTCAAGAGGTCCTTCTGTTCATCTTGAAGGGAGATCAATTCCCCCTGTAAGCGTGCGCTTTTAACTTCTAAGGAACGCACCTCCTCTGCATAATTTTGGACCTCCCTTTTTTTCTTCTCCAACTCCAGGTTGCTATCCCGCAGGGCGGAAAGCGCCCTTCTATATTCCTCCCTCGTAGATCTCAGCTGGGTTTCCGTCCGGACCAATTCTTCCTCTAATTTCCTAGCTTTGTTCCTTATATTCTTTATATACGCCTCCATCCTCCTTCTTTCCTCTATTAAATTAGACACCCTCTCGGAAAGGGAAGCGAGGAGTTTCCTCTGTTCTTCCTCTCTCACCTTCAGTTGGGAAAGTTCTTTATCCCTCCTGGCAACCTCTCCAGCGAGGCGAACCTCCGTCTTCCTTAAAGTTGCTACCTCTTTCTCCAATTTCGCCCTCTCCTCCAAGAGGTTCACTACCCCGAAAAGGGCGACTCTAACGGGGTAAGAAATTCTGCTCAGGACCAAGAGAGTAAAGAGGGAGATAAACATCCCCGTGATGACGCTCATCAAAATAGCGGTATGGCGAGGTCTTAACCTCACGAGGCTTATCTTCTTTCTCCCCAATTTCCGCCCTAAAAGGTCGCCAAGGAAGGCTATGCCTCCACTCACTACTATCAGTATTCCCATTAATAGAACGCTATACATGCTCCTCACCTCTCACTTGGGCGTTCTAAAGAGCAAAAGGAATCCCGCTATCGCGCCTACCCCATTGGGCAGGTAGGCAGATAGGAGAGGATTCATGAGTCCTTTTTCACCTATAACCTCCGTATAATGCCAGACGATGTAATAGACAAAGATGAGGAGGACGCTCAACCCTACTCCGACACTCTTGCCCCTGTGTGGCTTTAACCCGAAGGGAATCCCCAGAAGGGCAAGGACAAGGGTAGCAAAGGGGTCAGCCAATTTGCGATGCAATTGGACAAGCAGGGGAGGAGGGGGAGAATTTCCCATCCCTTTAATGTAGGCTCTGAGCTGCCGGAAGGACATCTCCTCCGCCTTCATCTGCCCTCTTGCTATCTCCTGAGGGGATCGAGGAAATAAAATCTCCTTCTCCTCGAAGTGAACCCTGGTGAAGGCTTTCTTTATATCCTGCATTTCTCCTTTTTTGAACAACCATCTATCACCCTTCCATATAGCCTCATTCGCGGAGACGACGACCGCCGGTTCCCCTCGCCAGAATTCGATGGCAACCACTCCTTCCATCCTGCCTAAACTTGGTTCCAACCTTTTGGCATATAGGAGGAAATGCACCTCCCCGCCTTCTTCTTGTTTAACCAATATGTTCTCCTTTTGCCCACCCCCCTTCGCTATCTCCACCTTCAGCTCCTCCACCTTGCTATTGGCAACGGGCACCACATACTCATTGAAGGCAAGCCCTCCTAGGCTTACCAGTAAGGAGAAGATGCCCACGGGGACGACTATCTTCCAAAGGCTAATCCCCGAGGTGAAGAAGGCGACGATCTCACCGTCGTTGGAAAGCCTTCCTAATCCCAGGATAACGCTGAGCAGGGATGCCATAGGGAATACGAGGATCAATATGGGCGCCAGCCCGTAGAAGAAAAGCTTCCCCGCCTGCCATAGGGTGGCGTTCTGCTCCACGAGCAATTTCGTGATCTCGAAAAGGAATTTGCCTCCTATGAAGACCAGGAGGAATATACCCACACCGAAGAGGAAGGGAGAAAGGAGCTCTTTCATTATGTACTTGATGAGGAGCCTCATAATCTAAAGCTTTCCCCCAGGTAGAATTTGCGGGCTATGGGGTCCTCTACCAACTGCTCCGCAGGACCATGGGTCAATATTTTCCCCTGATGGATTATGTAAGAGCGATCGGTGATAGCAAGAGTATCCCGCACATTGTGGTCGGTGAGAAGGATGCCCAGGTCTTTCGCCTTTAAGTAGGAGATCGTCCTCTTCAACTCTTCGACCGCCAGGGGATCCACCCCCGTGAAGGGTTCATCCAGGAGGATGAAATGAGGGTTACCTGCCAAAGTTCTCGCCACCTCCACCCTCCTTCTTTCTCCCCCTGAGAGGTGTTCCCCTCTTGTATTCCTCAGGTGGATAAGGGAAAACTCCTCCAATAATTCCTCCACTCGCTTCCTCCCATCCTTGATTCCCCTTGCTTGAAGGACGAGGAGAATGTTCTCCTCCACGGTTAGACGGCGGAATATGGAAGGCTCTTGGGCAAGATATCCTATGCCGAGGAGCGCCCTTTTAAACATAGGTAAAGTCGTTATATCCTTGTCGTATAGGAAAACCTTACCCGCATTAGGCTTAACTAACCCTATCATCATATAGAAAGTGGTCGTCTTACCCGCCCCATTTGGTCCCAAAAGCCCCACCACTTCCCCTTTTCGGATCTCTAAAGAGACCCCATCGACAACCCTTCTTTTCCCGTAGATCTTCACTAATCCCTCTGTCCTCAGCATCTCACTTGCTCGTTGGCAGAGGAAACTGAAGCTCCACATCACCCTCCGCCCAAAGGCTCTTCTTCTCCAAGTCTATGTTGATCTTATTCCCTTTGATCACCGATGTCCCCTCCCTATCCGATCTGGTTATCCTAACCTCCGCCTTCCCCTCCAAAGCGAGGATGTTCCCCCCTGTGAGAGTAGCCTTCTCCCCCTGCCCCTCCACAGTTTGTCTAACATTTCCTTCCAAAACTTGAACAATCTTTATAGATATCCCACCCGATGCCTCCGTCCGAACGATCGTTCCCTTCTGGTCGAGGTAAAGGGTTATCCTTCCCGCCTTAACCTCCGTATCGGGGAGATAAAGGAGGGGGTTGGGATAAGCAGTTAAGGTGTTCTTATCCCAATCTATCTCTATCTTATCCGCTTTCAATATCCCCTGGGAAACCTTCACCTCCTTTTGCTCTCCCCAGAGGAAGAGCAAACCAAATAAAGCTAAAATCAAAGGCAACTTCCTCCTCATAATCTCTTCACCCTTTCTATTTTAACTGTTGCTTTCTTAAATATCCCTTTTTTGAGAGTCCAATTCAGCTCAACCTCCTCACCCTCCACCTTTACCTCCCCCCATTTTAACTCCGGCGCTTGCCCCTTGATCCTTTTTTCTTTGAAGTTCACCTTTAAAGAACTACACCGAAGGGAATTCACTCCCATGGGGTATTCTATTAAACTATCCTCCTGGAAGGAAAGCAGGTTATCCTTGGGGGCATATAAAGCGGAGGAAGCGTTTATCACTCCCACCACCTTGCCATTCTTAAACAGATGGCACCTTACTCCCTTCAAGGATATAGAATTTTCCTCCCCTTCCGCTTCGTTTGCCCATATCTCTATAGCAGGATGCCCTTCCTTGTCAGCGTGGAGAAAATGTGCCTCTTTGAGGAAAACACGAGGCTTCTCCTCACTTGGTGGTGGAGGAGGAGGCGAGGCAACCTCCTTCTTAGCGCAACTCGCTAAGAGAAGAAGCGGTATTTGAACAAGGTATATAAGGCGATGAAGCCATCCTTCCATTTTACCTTCTTCCCTTCTTTTACCGTACGGGGGGTATAGGAGATGGGGATTTCTCTTATGGGAATCTTCCTTTTCGCTATTTTAGCTGTGACCTCGGGGCAGAACTCAAAGCTCTTGCATCTAAGGTTCAAGGAACGTAAAAGCTCCGTCTTGAAGGCTTTGTAACAAGTTGCCTCATCGGATAGGCGCCTACCGGATAAGAGGGTCGCCGTCCAAGCGAGGATTTTATTGGCTAAGAAATTCAGAAAACGCATTTTCGGTCTTCCTTTCAAGAAGCGAGAGCCGTATATCACCTCCGCCTTGCCCTCTAATATGGGTTGGAGGAGGTGGGGAAGCTCCGCGGGGTTATACTCGAGATCCGCATCCTGGATGACCACTACCTCACCCTTCACATAGGGCAAGGCGGATCTTATGGCAGCGCCTTTCCCCAAATTGCGGGAGAGCCGTAATACCCTTATTCCCTCCTTCACCGCTTCCTCTAATATCCCTCGACTGGCATCCGTGGAGCCATCGTCGACAATTATTATCTCCTTATCCAAGGGCACTTGCTTTAGCCTTCGGATTATCTCCCGTAAGGTCTTCTCCTCGTTATAAACCGGCACAATAATGGAAACCTTCATATCTCCTCCAACCATCCCTTAACCCCTGTCTTGGTCATCTCCACAAGACCCACCGTGCGAGCGTGGTGCCCGGAATGCATGATGTAAGTGCTACCCACCTTGACGGGGGAAGGGAAGGCTATGTGACTATGCCCTCCCAATATGAGGTCTATGCCCTTCACCCTTTTAGCGAGGGCGATATCCCTGGAAATGCCGAGATGGGTAAGCATTACGGCGAAATCCACCCTCTCCCTTAATTCCCCTACCAATTTCTCCGCTACCTCGATCGGATCGGGAAATTCGGATTTTAAAATGGCACCCCAAAACCCCTTGAGCATGGGCAGAGAAAGCCCTATTAAGCCTACCCTTTCCCCGTCTATATCCAGCACTATATAAGGCTGGACATTGGAAGGGATAGCAGGGGAGGAGAAGTTGGCCAAAAGATGGGGGAAACGTGCCTCCCTTATCTTCCATTTAAATAAAAAGGGGAAGGGATGAAATTCCCTATTCCCAACTGCTCCTGCTTCATAACCCGCCCAATTCATGTACCAAAACACCCTTTCTTTATAGCGAAAATCGAGGTTGCCCGCTGAGATGGCATCCCCGGAATCTAAAAGGACACCACCTTCCTTCCGCCACTTGCGGAGTTTGTTCGCTTTGGAGAAGGAAAGCCTTCCGTGCATATCGGAGGTATGGACTAATAACAATTATCCCTCCAATCCTTTCAGGAACCTCTGCACCGTGTCCTCGTAAATCCCTTGCTTTTTCAGTATCTCCTCCACCGCCTCTCTGACCGCTCCTTTGCCCCCTTCCTTATCCAGAACAAGCTCCGCTTTCCCCTTTACCTCCTCCACCGCATCCCCCACCGCTATCCTCAACCCCACCATCTCTAAAACGGGAAGATCGTTGAGATCGTCTCCGATATAGGCAACCTCTCGGGGGGATATATTCAGCCTTTCGCAAGCCTCTAACAAGACTCGCCCTTTCGCCCGTGCTCCTTGCAAGAGCACATCCACCCCCAACTCCTCCGCCCTTATTTTAACAACCAAGGATTCCCTGCCAGTTATCCAGATGAGGTAGAAACCAGCTGTCTTAGCGAGGGAAAGTCCCAATCCATCCTTTGCGTTGAATACCTTGCTTTCCCTGCCCGCTGAATCCCAGATGATGGATCCATCGGTCAGGACGCCATCCACATCCATAGCCAACGCCTTGATCCGCACGATCTCCGAGAGAGCTTCCTTTTTCCATTTAGCCATTTTAAGGGAGTTCTTTTAATCTATAATACCCTTTTATCAACCCTAGGTCAAGGAAGCACGCTTCCCCCAGAATAATCTCTTCGAAAAGATTTTGTTTCCTCGCCCCCGAAGGCGTGTGAGGCAGGCACCTGACCAAAGGAAGGTGCCTGCCTCACATTTGCCCAAAAAGGGCAACATCTATAACCCTGAGTAATTCGACTCTAAGTCGGCTGCCCTCTCTTCGGTCAGGCAGCCACTCCTCTGCCGGAGGCAAACGCGGTGGTAGTGACAGATCCATTGCTCAATGCTCCCTCAAGGAAAGGTTCTCCTTATGATCTCCTCAGGTTTAGACCTAATACAAGATGGAACCCTCAAGGAAAGAATAATTTTATTTGTGAAAGGCGGGAAGGAAACACTCCTCTCTCCTCCCCGCCCAATAAGGCAGAACCCCCTTAACCTCCAAAACCTTAGCGTTATAAACCTCTATTGCGCATTCCTTTGTTTCTTTCTCCAGAGGAAGGCGTAGTTGTAACTCATAACGCCCCTCATCCCCCAGATCCACGAATTTCTTAACCGCCCCCAAGATATTCCCCCCTTCGTCGTATACGACACAATGATGGAATCCTTCCCCAGACACCTCCAGGCGAAGGAGGATCTCTTTGGCTCCTTTCTTTACGAATCCAAATGCCCTGGGATAAAGATTGGGGAGGTTTTCCCCCCAGGGATCATAGAGGGTAAGGACGATATCCTCATCGTAATGAAGTTGCCAACGAGCGGGCTCCTTGCCCAATAGGAGGAGCCTCCAAACTCCTCCCTGGGGGAAGGAAATCTCGAGGGATTGAAAAAGTTTTCCCTCCTCGGAAAGCTCGAATCTCCTCCAGGGTTTATCCTTTTGCAGGACCTCCACCCTTCCTTTGGTTAATCCCTCGAGGAGGATCGCCAATCTCCCTCCCTTCTTCGTTCTTAAAAACAACTCTATTTTCCTGCCATTTAATCTCAAAAACCGCCAAGTGCCAGGAGACAACCTAGGAGTTTGTTTAATAAGGGCAAAATTAGGGTAGAACGAAGCGTAAGGGAAAAATTGATAAGAGAAGGTATGAGCAGTGGCCGCTCCCCTTGGCAAAAGGAAATCCAAAGAGGTTTCCCAAGTCCTTTCCATGAGATTGAAGAAGCGTGGGTCGCCTGTGACATTGAAGAGATAGGAAAGGGCGCTGAGCGTTCGGCAGGCGTATTCTGGATAAAAGCCCAGGGTTCGTTCCCCAAGGCGCCTCACTGCCTCCAATATTTCCTCCTTCTTCGTTAATTCGTAGACGGAAAGGAGTCCCGCCATGGCAATGCCATTGAAAAAGGAGATACGATTATCCCAACGTATTTGGAAACGCCCAGTGGGAGATTGGGAGTGAGCGAGCTTTAAGGAAGCCTCCTCTGCTGACCTTAAATATCTTTCCTCTTTTGTCACTTCATACAGTGCAGTTAGGGCATAAAGAGGCCAACCTATCTGGCGCTCATTGGCGATTCCCTCTAACCTCGCCACCCTCTCCGCCAACCAGTCCCCTATTTCTCGGGCGGATTCCAACGTATTTCTATCGCCCGTGAGCAGGTAGTAAAGCAACAACCCTCTCAAGAAGATATGCCCCATATCTGCCTCGGTAGTCGTATGAAGGGGGCTGTGTTTCCAAGGACAACCTGTAAAATGGTTTATATCTATATCCGCTTGGTGTCTTACCTGCATCTCTGCATGTTCGAGGTACCAAACCTTGCCCGTCCTTAGGAATTGAAGCAAGAAGTTGAAGGGGACATCGTATTCTAAATTGGCATAGGAGTTCTTCCCCTTATAGGGTCCGCCGTAATAGGCGTCCCCAAAATCCCGCATACCTGTCGCCATCCCTCTTACCCAACTTTTCATGCTTTCCTCCACCAAAGCTTCCCAGTAGGGGAATTGGGAGAGGGATTCCTTAGACAATGGTAGAAGAGGTCCAAGCACCTTCGTGCCGGCTATCCAAGAGGATGGAATTACCACCCGTAAAGGCTCAAGGTGGAAAAAGGCTGGTTCATGAGGAGAGAAATTCAAAACCAATTCATAGGTTTTAGCCAATCCTCCCTCCCAAAGGAAGGTTTCCTTCCCCGCCCATAATTTGACCCCTAAGGCAAAGGGAGATAGCACCAGCGCCTGGGGATGATTTTGCCAAAAGTGACGAAGCCCAAATAAACACCACTCATTCCCGGCTTTCACTAATAACCATCCGTCGCTTCTTTTCCCTTCGAGGACCCTCTCGCCTTCCATAGCAACCTCGTAATGGAATTCGTCCTTTTGAGTTATATTTACTCTCTTTCCCGTAGGAAGGGTAATTTTCCTCCCCTCCAATCCCGCATATGCCTTAGATATTCGTTGGGGGAGAAGAAAATATAGATCCGCCCCCTCTACGCTTTCTTCCCGTTCCCGGGGGGCTAAGTTGAGTATTGTTAGGAAAATGCGAATTTCTCCGGAATCTCTCAAGATATGGAGCCTCATCTTGTACCGAAAGAAAGAAGGGTTGCCCTTGTCATCTCTGAAGGACCCCTTCAGAAGAACTACCTGCCTCAATGGTCCCCCCTCTTCTATCGTTACCTCCGGAGGAAGGGGGAGCAGCGGTGTCCCATGGGGGGTTAAATGGAGGGAAAATTCTGCTCTTTGGATTAAATCCTTTCCCTCCTTATCCTGCACCTGGAGGATATTTTCTCCCCCCAGGTAAACTTGAAACCTCTCGGTCCACAGGAGGACTTTTCCTGCCTGTGAGGTAATCGGAGGATTAGGGAGAGCGAACGAGCCCTTGTTTTTCAGAGAAAGATAACAGGTTGCCCCTCCTTTGGCGGGGAAATCCAAAAGACACCACTTAAGGGAACCATCCTCCCAGCGAACGAGGGGAAGAGCTTGTAGCAAGAGAGGTTTTCCCTCCGGGGACACCAGGGCTAATCTTTCCACCTCCTTAATCAATCCCTTGGGGAAGGGCACTCCTATGCGGGCATATCCCTCCCCTTCTCCTATAATCTTTAAAGGCACACTCCCCTTTCTAAGGAAAGACTCGTATTCTTCCTCGAAGGAAGGCTTAAAACTTCTGGGAGGAGGTATTTTCAGAAGGGTCTCCGCCTCTTTCAATAGTTGATAGGGATCGTAGGGTGCCTTAGCGGGATCAACATCCTTCACGCATCGAAAACCTAAACCATCATAGCGCCCATAGGGCAGGGCATAGCCCCGCTCCCAGCAACGCCCTGTATTAGGGGCTCCATAATAGCCGATCGCCCCTCCCCCCCTTATGACCTTATATTTCTTCCCGAACTGCACCGACCTCGCTGGGGAATTGGGATAGGGCAGGTACCAATCCGCCGTCCACTCCCAAGCATTGCCCGCCATGTTTAAACATCCATAGGGAGAAGCAGATTGTGGGTATTCCCTCACCCCTCTTAATTTCTCGCTGTTCAAATTCCCTCCATCGGGTCTATCCACATTACCCCAGGGAAACACATTCCCTCCTACACCCCTTGCCGCTTTTTCCCATTCAGCCTCTGTGGGAAGCCTCTTGCCCGCCCAAATGGCATAACGCATCGCTTCAAACCATGTCACATTCGTAACGGGCAAGTCCTCAGTCCCTGGGGGTGGCTCCTTGCTACCCCAATGAGGGGGAGGGGATGCCCCGGTTTGCTTTACGAATTCAGCGTATTCCGCATTTGAAACCTCATAACGATCTATATAAAAGGCAGGAAGGTAAACTCTATGGAGCGGCTTCTCCTCCTCCCTGCCCTCTTCGGCGCCCATTAAGAACTCCCCAGCGGGCACCAAAACCATCTCCCCTGCCCGAATCCCTCCGCTTCCCCAAATTAGGAAACAAATAAGAAGTATCTTCCCTAAACTTCTTGCGCCATAAGCCTTTTTGGACTTACATCTCCGTAACGATAACATACCCGAACCTCCCTTGTAAAAAGGTTCATCTTCCTAAACCCTACACATTCTTCTTTCATTACAGGAATCCTCCTTCACCCCCTGTTTTCCTGTCAATACCCTTTTTAAGATCCTGCCCCCTCCAAGCTTTTTGCCTTGCAACTCTTTTCAGGATTATATCGTTATAATGATAGCATACCCAAAAACCCTTTGTAAAAAATGCGCTGGGAAGAGCCAAAAACAATCCTTTTTCTTTCTTCTTTCGCCGTTTCGTCCTCCGAAGGAGGGCGAGAAGGTCGTCCGCTCGAAAGGAGGGCGACCTTCTCATAGGTCTTTCCTTGGAAATCTTTGAGGAGTTGATGAAAGTTCTAACCGAATTTTATCCTCTTTGCCTTATTGGGCTTTTGGTTTGGTCTTCAGGAGAGCAATGCTTAGCGGGATGTAGAGATGATGAAGGAATTTATAGGGGGAGACATCTGCCTTTGCCTGAGAGGGTAAGGGAAAAGAGGACAAGTTCGCTTGGGAAGTTGCTGGAGGAAATGCCCGAGATTTCTTCGCTCATAGATGTAACAGAGCAGGAGAGGAGGGCGTTTTATTCGGGGCGGAGGAAGAGGCACACTTTAAAGACGCAAGTTGTCGGGGGGAAAGAAGAGGGCTTAATTATGGATGTTTCATTGGGATGAGAGGGGAGAAGGCACAATTGGGAGGTTTTGCGTTTGCCAAGGATAAGGGAGAAGTTTGGGGGTGGGAGACAAGACAGCCGAATAAGTGGAAGGAGGGGGAAGGTATTGGTGACGGTGGAGATAGTGGCGGGGTTAGTGAACAGGGAAAGGATGATGGTGAAAAGAATAGGGTAAGCGGAAGTCAAGGGATAGAAGAACACGCCTGACAAGAAGAGGAAAGTAGGGCTTTCTTCTTATCACGCGAGAAGTTTCCTATAAGAGATCTCACAATCGTCTTCTTCTCAACCTATCCAATAGCACAGCAATTATTATCAGCACACCCACCACCGCCTGTTGCCAAAACGGATTGACCTCCAGGAGGTTGAGCCCATTGGTCAAAACGCCCATGATCAAAGCGCCGATAAGGGTTCCTCCCACTCCCCCTTCGCCTCCCATCAAGCTCGTCCCTCCTATCACAACTGCCGCTATCGCCTGCAACTCATACCCCAGCCCCGCCTGGGGATGGGCACAATTCAGCCGGGCGGTCATGACTATCCCTCCCAAACCTGCGGTAAGCCCGCTTATCATATAGATCAATACCTTATAACGAGCGATGTTTATCCCTGATAGCCTCGCTGCCTCCTCGTTTCCCCCGATCGCATAAACCTTCCTTCCGAAGGTGGTACGAGTTAGAAAGAGATGGGCAATTATGTAGAGGAAAAGGGTAATGAGAACGGGGACCGAAAGAAAAGGAGAGAGGATATAACCACTGCCTAGGTATTGATAGCCTGGGGGGAGAGGAGAGATCAAACCGCCTTTGGTATAGACAAGGGTGAGGCTACGAGCGATCGCCATCGTCCCCAAAGTAGCCACGAAGGGAGGGACATCTCCCTTCGAGATGACCACACCGTTGATGGCGCCGATCAAAGCTCCCAGGAGTAAGCCTGCCAGGATGGCGGGATAGAGGGAAAGGGAAGGAATGAGACCCGCAGAAATGGCGCCACACAGGGCGAGGAGGGAACCAACGGAAAGATCTATACCCGCGGAGAGGATAACGAAGGTTTCCCCCACCGCCAATATGGCGTAAACCGATACTTGTCGGAGGATATTGATTATGTTCTCTGCGGTGAGGAAGCGCGGATTGGGGCTGATCGCCTTCTCCCAGAGGAAAAAAAGCATGCACAAGAAGAAAAATACCCAAATGGTGCTCCCCTTGCTCAATATCCTTTTGAGAAGCCGGGACGACAACATGTCAATCCATTTTATCTTACAGAAAGGGGGAAAACAAAACAACTTTTCCCTTCTTCCATTTGCCTTCCCAGCCAAGGCGCTATATTATGGAAATCGATAACTCGCAGAGGGGAGCACCATATTATGAGCGGACGAGGTCTTTCTCTCAAATTGCCCATGCTTCTCGAGTCAGCGGAGAAATCGGTGCAATTCGCTCTTCACTGCCTCGAGGAATGCCCCCTTTGCGGAGGGAAGAGAGCGATCTCCTCCTTCGTGGATGTAGAGGGGAGGCCCATGCTTTGGCACGACTTCGGACCTCTTGAGGGACCCGGCTGGGCAGCGAATTCACTGGGTGGCGCCTACGAATTGCTCCTCTTTTCCCGCCTAAAGGGAGACGAAGCGCTGGAGAGGGATGCCGAGGCTTTGCTCCATCACTCCCTCAATTGTGGGTTTTTCAAAGAAGATGGCTTCATAATCCCCTACCGCCACCTTACCAGAGGCGAATTCTGCCTCAATTTCAAGGGAAATAACGATTGGTTCGCTCCCGGTTCCATGGCGAGGATAGCCCTTCAACTCCTTTGGCTGGGAGATATCCTCGATGGCGATTTGGTAGCCCTGGCGGATAGGACAGCCGTTTGGTTGTCCCAAAAAGTAAGGGAGGCGGAAAATGGCTGGTATCCTCGTCGGTGCACCCCTACGGGAGAGGTCTATCCCTATAAGGCGGAGACGAAAGAGGAGGATCCGATTAAAGATATCTCCGGCGATGGTTCCCATATTCTATTTCTTTACGCCGAGTTGGGCTTAAAGGGCATTGGTAAGTTTGTTAAAGATTTGGAGAAAAAACTTGAACTTTATATAAGAAGCGGAGGATTCCTCGGCTCCGTCAATCACGACACTTACGACAAAGAGGAGAATGTGGCGATAGCGGTGGGATTCAGAATGCTATTGCGTTCGGCGAGGCTTTTGAAGCGGGATGACCTTCGTGATTTCGCCTTCGAACTTTTGAAAAAGCTGGAGAGGTTCAAATTAAAGGAAGATCTCAATGGTTGCTTAACAAAGGGGCTTTTATACATGGAGGACTCCTGGACAACTTGCTATCTTTGGGAGAACGCCGAGTCCGCCCTCGCCTATTTAGAGGCATATGAGGAAACCAGAGAGTCCTCCTACCTCGCCAATGCGGGGGAGATATTGGAGGCTTGCGCTAAGCATCACCACGGCAAGCACGGCTTCCTTACCGAGGGGGTGGATTGGCAGAATAGCGTGGGAAGGCAACATCACATAGATGAACGCGAATATGGGGACATAAAATACACCGAGCCCCTCTTGAATAACCTCCACATCGTGGAGCCCACCCTCAAGCTCCTTTCCCTTTTAGCCGAAGAAGAGAAGGGAAGTTGACAAGGGAAGAAGAAAGTCCCATAGTGGGGATAGTAGGGTAAAAGATCCATGAAATGCTTTTGGAAAGGGGGATTTCTCTTGAGGGTTTTCTTTTTCTGCCTTTTGTTATCATTAGTGGGGGCGCTGGAAGCCCAGATGCTCCTTGAGGAGGGCTTCGAAGAGGGGTTATCCTCCCAGATTTGGGGGGAAAGCAAGGAAGAGAAAGGAAGCTTTCTCCGCATCGAACCCCGCGATGGTGGGCAATGCCTCCACCTGTTTGGCGATCGTTCTCCTTCCACCCTCTCCACTCGCCAGCCCATCCCCAACATCGCCTATACCCTTGAATACGACTTCTATCAACCCGGGGAGGAAATAGGTGGCTACCAAGCGGTGGTCCATCATCCCCGTCCCGAAGGGCATTCCTATTGGTGGTTGGAGTATGGACCCCAACGCTTCTTTCTTTATACCTTCGCAGGTGGACAGTGGTTCAATCGCTGGCAGGCACATGGTTTCCCCTCCAACCGTTGGTATCGCATCCGTATCCAGAATGTCCCTTTCGGCGTGCGAGTGAGCATATACGATGAAGGAGGCAAAAACCTTTTGGTGCAGAGCCCCCTCATCCCTCACGACGATGGCGGTCCCGCAGGCATCCTCTTCTCCGCCGTCGGCACCTCTCAGGGCGTGTGGGGCATGAAAATTGATAATGTGCGCCTCTATATTACCCCCATAGGGGAGCGGGACGATTACCAATATCGCCGTAGCGTCCTGGGGATAGTGGAGCGGATCCTAAAACAGGAAGAGGTGGCAACGCTTTGGAAGGAGGGGGAGAAGGAATTTCAAAGGTTGGAAGAGGCATTAACGAGGATAGAGAGGACCCCTCCGGAGGATTGGTCCGCTTATATCTCGGCGAACGGGCACTTCGATGAGGTATTAAAGAAGATGGGGAAGGATTACCATGAGGAGGTGATAAGCAGGATGGATAAACGACGGAATGGTTGGGTCATGGTGGATCTGAAGGAGAAATTCGATGCGGAAGGGCATCTTTTGGGGATAACCCTCCCCAGCACCGGTCCCCTCTACGAAGTGGAGGGAATCCCCTTCCTCCTGGTGGGTTTTGGACCCAACTGCGTCTTACAGGATCTCCCTTCCCGTTCCCAAAGGTCCTTCAGGATTGATGGGGAAGCGCAGAAAATCGCCCTCCTCCTTGCTCCTATTTACGATGAAGAGCTCTATTACCACGACGACAGCCTCGTGGATGTCCTACAGGTAGAACTGCGCTATGAGGATGGCTTCAGGGAGAGAATAGTGCCGTTGCCATTGGGCTGGAAGCCCCCCCTCCCCTATGGGGTAGGACGTCCCCCCTTCCCCAACAAGGAGGTTGGCGTCTATATCATCGAGCCCGGACATAAAGCCAAGATTAAGGAGATGCTCCTCTGCGACGACGCCATCCAAGCGGGCTGGGCGCTCTTCGCCCTCTCCTATAAGGAAGGGCTACCCGAAGAACAAGCAATACTCAGGGGAACGAAATTCAAGGAAATCAAGGTCAAACCGATCCCGCCCAAGATAACAACGACCCGCGAAGGGCTAATCCTCCAAAATGCCTTTCTCCAACTCGTCCTCGACAATAAGGTAGGGCTCCTTCGCTCCCTCAAGGGCATATTCCCGGGGAGATTGACCACCGCTAAGGGTTCTCCCCTCTTCGCCCTGGAAGCGAAAGGACGCCTCATCTATTCGGACGAGTTCTCGGTGGAGAAAATAGAAACGAAAGAAGGAAAGAATGGAGCAAAGATCTTCTATACCCTAAGAGCTCCCGCCATCCCGTTGAGGGCAAGGCTTTTTATAAACGCAGATGAAACGGAGAGGATGCAGTGGGATTTGGAAGTAGAGAACTTGGGCGGGGAAACGCTCAATATAAGGGTGATCTTCCCCCTCCTTGATGGATTGGATTTAGGCGAACGAGTGGGATGGTATTTCCCCCAGAGGGGTGGAGCGGTGAGCGAGTTGCCCCTTGAGGGCTTGTCCTCTTATGGAGGGATGGCCTGGCTCCAAGTCCTGGATATCCACAGGATGGAAGGGGGAGGGGTTTATATCCGCTCCGACGACACCACTGGCATGTACAAGATTTTAGCCCTCCGCTACGCCCCCGAGGGAAGCCAACCCCTCAGAGTTGCTGATATCCCACAACCCGCTCATCCCCTCGATCCCTGGCGAGCGAAAACTAACACCCACCTCTCCATCCAATACCTCCCTACCTCCCTTCCTCCCGGTGAGAAGGCATCCTATCCTTCTGCCACCCTCTCCCTCCATCAAGGGGATTGGCGCGTCGCCCTCAGGGATTACTACCTCTGGCTCAAGACCTGGTGGAGGGCAAAGCGTCCCTGCCCCAAGACCTTCAAATACGGCTTCTATGCTTTAGTGGGAGGAACGCCCCAAAGGGAGGAGGATTTGGGCAGGGAGTTCGGCTCCTATGATTGGTGGCATATCTTCCGCTTCTGGACGGTAGATTACCCTGACGAATTGAAGGAGGATTTGGAAGCCCTGCAAAAGGAAGCGGAGAGGGCAAATGCATGGGGACAAGCGATTGGACTCTACATTGAGGGGATGCTGCTGGAGAAGAAAAGGAGAATAGCCAAGGAAAAGGGAGCGGAGTGGGCAATGATGGACGACAAGGGTGATTATTACACCTATTATTCCACGGAGGAGAATCCCGTCTGGAACATATGCCCTGCGGTGAAGGAATGGCAGGAGTGGGATGCGAAGGCTTATGCTGAAATAGCGAGTCGTGTTCCCCTCTGTGCCATGTATGTGGACTCCACAGGCTCCCGTTGGGCGGAGGTTTGTTATAACCCCCTGCACAAACACGAAACGCCGGGCATTTGGGTCCGGGGTTGCGCCGAACTCTTCGAGAGCATACGGCAAGCGGTAACGAAGGTGAATCCCGAGATAGCGATTCACTCCGAGGAGCCGGGTTCGGATTATATGGCGATGCACGAGGACGGCTCCTGGTCGCACAGCCTATGGACAAACCTGAGCGGGGATGAGGAATACAATCCTGCGGGGCTGAATTACTTCCGCTTCGTCCTCCCCCAGTTCAAGATGTATGAAATTCCTAGTTATAGGCATGCCCTATGGCGATGTAAACTCGCCTTTTTCAATGGGGAGGGCTTATGGACTTCCTTCCCCGACGCCTTGCGAAAGGAGCTCTTCGCCAAATGGATGCCCATCTTGAGGAAATACGCGGATGTTTTTATGAGCGAGGATGTGGAAATGGCGATACCAGTGGTTGCTCCTCCCCTCTACATCAATCGCTTCCACAAGGGCGGTCAGACGATCTATACCATCTACAATGCGGGATTGCGCACCCATCGGGCGGAGGTTTACCTGCCCGCTCCTCCTAAAGGGCACCTCTCTGCCCTAGTAGGGGATACGCCTTCCTATGAGAAGCGGGATGGACAGGTAGTATTAAAGCTCACCGTCCATCCCCACGAGGTCCAATGCCTCCTTTTCGAGTGAAATCGGAGGTGATTTAGTGATGAGGGGAGGCTTACTTTTTCTCATCTTCACCCTCTCTTTGGGGGCGAGGGGAGCCACCTTCAAGGAGGTTCTAAGGGAGGATTTTGAAAAGGAGTTGACCAGTTGGGGACTTCCCCCCGCCCAGGGAGACCTCCATCTCACCGGCTGGCAACCGATTCTGGTTCCGATGGCCGATGTTGGAGATGCGGTAATAGAATATCGCGCCTTTACAGAAGGGGAAGGCTTGGTGGAACTCCTCTTCCGCTACGATATAGACAACGATCTTTATTACATCTTCCGCGTTGATACAAGGAAAACTGGAGGTGATCCACCCGGCTTCCTTAAACGTTCGCGAGGTGAACCATCCTGGCATTTAGTGGGGGAAAGAACCGGAGAGGCACCTCCTCCGAACACCTGGGTGGATGTAAGGGTCTTAATCCAAGGGAGCCTTTTTCAAGGGTATGTTAATGGTGAGTTGGTCGCTACATATCAGGATGAGGAATATCGGAGAGGATTTTTGGCCTTTCGAAACCAGGTAAAGGATGGGAGGATCGATGATCTGCGCCTCCTCATACCGGAAGGCGAAAGTTTCAAGCTCTTCCCCATCCCTTCTCCACCCCCCTCCTCGCCTCCCTTGCCTTACAGGGAAGGCAGCTGGCATGCACATTGGATATGGCATAGAGAAGGAGGCTCGGTTCTAAGGTGCTTTTTGAGAAAGGATTTCACCCTCCCCAACGAGAGGATAGCCTTCGCCACGCTGGTAATCACCTGCGATAACGAATATAGGTTGTACCTGAATGGGAAATTCGTCGGTAAGGACGAAAGATGGGAGGAAACGGAGGCTTACGAGGTTGGTGGTTTTCTAAGGCCGGGCAAGAATGTGATCGCCGTAGAAGGGAGAAATTGGGAGAAGGGAGGGGCAACGGGTGTGCTTCTCCAATTGGGCATAGTTACCACTGAAGGCAATTACATAGAAATCCTGAGCGACGAGAGTTGGAAGGTGAGTTCAGAGGAAGAGGAGGATTGGGAAAGCCCAACCTTCAATGATGAAGGATGGGGAAACGCTGTTTCCTTTGGAAAGCACCCCTGCCCCCCTTGGGAAAGAACACAACTTTTCATCCCCTATCTCGGTCCCCGTCAGCCCATAGAATTAAGGGGAGTGGAGGTTCCCCAAAGCGTAAGGATTGGCTCCAACATCAAGATAAAAGCATCGTGGCAAGTCCTGAGGAAATTCAAAGATGATCATCCCCTGATCGTTAGGGGTAAGCAGAAAGAAGGGAACGCGATAGAATTAGCATATCTATTTCCCAAGACCCCTACCTCGCAGTGGGAGGAAGGGGGAGTTCACACGGAAATAATAGAATTCCCCCTTTCCCCGATGAAATGCTACTTCTTCCAGGAGAATGCCCCCGTCCTTTTGGAAGTGGAGGTAGGGGGGACATTCTATAAGGGCAAAAGCGACTTCGTCATCGGACAGACCAGGCTGCTTAAGGAAAAACCAAAAATATCGCTGGACTTCCCTCCCCTTCACAGGGGCTTGCCACCGAGGAAGGGAGAATTCAGGGATAGAACAGGAAAAACGAGGAAGTGGCAAGTAGACGAGGAAGGACGCTTTCTGATCGAGGGTGTGCCCTATATACCGATAGAGGGTGGGGCGGGGGTGTATTATTGTATCGACGAGGGGAATAGCGATGCCCTTAAACCTTTGGACTGGAAGGCAACATCCGAGGAAATCTGCAGGGAGGGGGGACCGAAAGGGATGGACATGGTCCGCCTTCGCCTCGTGGATTACATCGATTGTAGTAAGGAGGACCACGAGTTCTCCGATGATTTCGGTCTGGGTGGGAAGAGCAGGGTAGTGGAGATAGGGGGAAGGAAATATCGGCTCACCTCCCCCCGCAACCGACTGAGTTATTTCGCCTATACCTTACGATGCCAAGAACCTCAAAAGCCTCATCTTCTGCTTGCTCAAAGCGTGAACGATAGGGAACGCTATACAACCATTCGTATCCAACCTCCTTGGGACAATGTGGGCGGGGGAGTTTATACAGGAAGAGAGTATCCCTGCGATGGCAAGCCCTTCACTTTTATGTTCATCTTCTACCCTCGCGATAAAAGGATTCGCCTTACCGTTTCTCGATGGCCTGCGGAGTTGGAACAAAGCGCGGAGGATGGTGCTGCTGTCTCTTATATCTGGCTTTTTGAGATCCTGGACCATTTAGGCGATATGCCTGTTGAAACATTGGCTTCCCCCAAGGGGGAACGAAGGTTGGGAATGTACCTCACCCACCCTGCTTACCTTTACACCCTCTATGGATTTAAAGGGCAGAACGAAGCGGAAAGGCATGCTTCTCTAAGGAGTTTCATCGATTACATGCGCTTTTGCGGATTGAACCTCTTTGAATTCAACGCCGTCGATGGCGCGGATACCACCTCCGTTGCTTATTACGATTCGAAGATTTGGCCCCCACAAGGAAAACTTTTGGAAGATCTTCTCCCCCTGTGTGAAGAAGCAGGGATAAAGGTAATCCCCATCGTTACTTCCCTCAATGCTCCCGCTGGTCAATTCAATTTCACGGAGGAGAGTTTTCAGATGGATAGATTCGGCAATTTCACCTATTTCTTCGCGAGCCGACCTCCCCTCCCCGATCCTTTGCGACCCGAGGTGCAGGGTCTCCTTCGTAATACATTGAAGGAAATCTTAGAGATATGCAAGGATAGCAAGGCGGTGCCGGCGGTGGGGTTTAGGGTTAATGGTAAGATAGGTCTTTGCTATGGGGGAGCAGATTTGGGCACATCGGATCAATATACCGGCTACAGTCCCTGGGATGTCTCTCAATTTGAGAAGGATACGGGCATAGATGTTCCGGATATAAAACCTACACCCTACCGATGGATAAAGGAGCATTGTTGGGAGGAGTGGATAGAATGGCGATGTAAGAGGATGGCGGAATTCTGGCGTAGTTTAAGGGACATGGTTAACTCATATAACAAGATCCTCTACATCTCCTGCGATATGCCCAGCGAAACCCCCGCTTGGAACATTTACTGGCCCAATGGTACACCACCCCTTGAGTGCATGAGATATCATGGCACGGACCCTCGTATGTTTCGGGAGGAAAAAGGGATCTTACTTCAACGAGGGATGATGATAAGCGCGGACAGATACTTCACCCGTATGGGACAATATGGGGAAAATGTATGGGCTCTAAAGGCATTCCACTATGCGCCCGGCGTTGCGGAGATGTACGAAGGGAAAGAGGGGAATGCCTGCGAACTATATCACAACTACTGGGAGGAGTTCGGCGTTTTCAAACAGGGGGAATTTGCCACCGATTTTTGGGGAGCAGGGACTATGTATCCCTTTGGGCGTTATTATTTCGAGCCCGTATGTTTCAGTATCGCCAAGACCAACTGCCACACGCTCAACCTCTTCTCCTGGGAAAGGGGAACCTTCGGACAGGAGCACAATTTGCGCAGTTTCGCCCGTGCTTTTCGCGCATTGCCTCCCGAGGAAGGAGAACCCGCTGAGGATTTAGTTAGCCCAAGGGGAGGGGGAATTTGGGCTCGCTGGTTCGGCGATCGTTTAGCGATATGTAATAATCAGGATAAAAAGATAGAGGTAAAGATTAGATGGCCCGTGGAGTTGCCAAGGGGAGCGCGGATCGTCGAGGTAGGGCACCTGGTTACTGTTGTGGAAAAGTCTGAAGAACCTCGTCGTGCCCTGACTTTCTCCCTCCCCCTCGCTCCTTATGAGCTACGAACCTTGGTTATGCTGAGGTAGAGCGGGGTACTTTCAAAACACCGCAATATAGGCTTCCTCCAGGGAATGAGGCAGTGTATAATAACCAAATGCTCATTGGCGGTCTGCAAAAAATCTTGATAGGGTTGGTGTTAGCCATGACGATGGCTTCTTCCAATAACGAGAAGCATGTCGAGTATTTGAGCGATATCCCCGAGCGCATCCTCTCTATCCTTCAAGGATGGGGAGAAACAGGTTGGGATGTCTCCGCTCACGCCCCTTGGCAAACGCCTCTTCCCCTCCAGATCGAGAATAAAACCTACAAGAAGGGGATCGGTCATCACGCGCCTGGCGAGATAGTGGTAGCACTGGATGGACTATATGAGTTGTTCGAAGCAGAAGTAGGAGTGCAATGGCAGGGGGGCTCCAATGTGGGAAGCGTCGTCTTTCGGATATTTCTGGATGGGAAGAAGGTCTTCGATAGCGGGGTGAGGCGAGAGCTCGATCCCCCCCTTCCTGTGAGGGTTCCCTTGAAGGGAGCAAAAGAGATGCGCCTCGTAGTTACCGATGCGGGGGATGGCATAATCTGCGATTGCGCCGATTGGGCGGAAGCCCGCCTCACCCGCTCCCCAGGAGCACAGGAGCAAAAGGAAGAGAAACTGGACATCTCTCCCTTTGCCCAAGTGATCACCTGTGATCCCCATCGCTATGATGGCGCTCGCTGTTCCCGTGTTGAGGAATTCCCCGCTGAGGATGTTTTCCTGGAGGAGGAAATCCTTCCTAACCCGGAGGGTTATTATGAGGTCTCCGCAAAGAACTTGGGCTGTATTGGGCTTCGCTGGCATGAAAGGCGAAGGCTGCGGGAAGTGGGCATAGAGTTCCCCGCATCCGGAGACCCTCAAGGAGCGGAGGTCCAAGCTTGGTTCGGCGAATCCCCATGGCAAGGAAGGTGGGAAAAACTCAAGGGAGAGATAAGGGTGGAAGGCAACCGCTGGGTCTTCCCTATCTCCTGGAGGGAGAACCCTGGGATGTTCCAAGGAACGGAAAAGATAAGGTTGATTATCCCCACTTCTGGTCCCCTCAAGGTTAAGCGCCTCTTCGCCTTCACCAATTCCCGCTGGGAGATCATGGAGTTGCGCTTAGAGGTGGAAAAGCCTCAGCCCTTCAGGGCACAATTGGAGATCTACAATGGCGAGATCCTGAAGGGGGGCAACACCCTCCATGGGGAATGGGACATATCCAAGCCCCTCTCCCTAAAGGTGCGCTACAGCACACCCCAATCCTGGAAATACGACAGGACGCTTCTGCGGATCAAACTCCCCCAAGGGCAATTCTGCCTCGCAGTGGAGGATCTCCTATCCCACAAAGCTATCTATATCCCCCAGGCGGGACTCTTCGCCGTCCAGGAGCCTTCTCCTCTTTCCTTAGAAGGATATAAAAAGTCCGTCGCCAAGGAGAAGACGGTGCTGGATAAGGTAAGGGAGATGCCAGATCAAAGGTTCTCCCAGGCAATGGAAAAGGTGCATCGTCCCGTGCAGGATAACGGACCCACCATGCTCTCCCTCGCTTGGGATAACGCTAAATTCGTAGTGGAAAGGGAAGGCTCCATTCGTTACAACGATTTCACCGCTCTGATAAGGATGGGCGAAGGAGGGAGAATGTCCCGGCATCTCTGGGGCGGATGGCTGCCCGTGCCTGAGGTGAACATGGAAGAGAACGGCTTGGTTTACACCGAGAGGACCTTCGTTGCTCCTTATGGGGATAATAAACCGGTATGCGTCGCCCTCCTGGAAGTGAGAAACGAAAGCGACAAAGCGAAGGAGGCCAAGTTCCAGATAAAGTTCCTAGTCAAGGAAAACAAGCCCGCGCAAATAGAGAGAGAAGAGGGAGGAATCGTCGTGAAGGAGGAAGAAAAGGTGCTCGCCCTTTGCGCTCTCCCGGTGGGGGAATTCCTCGCTGAAAGGGGGACCCTCTTTCTCTCTCAAAGGGTTGAACCACGCCGTTCCCTACGCTTTGCCCTCTATATACCTGCTTGGGAGGGCGAATCCCTGGATCTGCTTCGAGCATCCCCCGAGGAGCTTTTGGAGGCTACTAAGGCTTACTGGGAGAAGCTCTTCTCCTCTGCTATACGCGTGGAGATACCCGAACCCCTCCTCCAAAATGTCATCTACGCCTCCCAAGTGCATTGCCTTATCGCCGCCAGGAACGAGGAAAATGGCAAGCGAATAGCCCCCTGGATAGCCTCCATGTCCTATGGTCCCTTGGAGAGCGAAGCACATTCCATAATTTATGGGATGGACCTCTTCGGCTGGCACGATTTCGCCCGCCGGGGATTGGAATTCTTCATCCATCGCTACAACGAAAAGGGCTTCCTCACCACCGGCTACACCCTCATGGGCACAGGCTGGCACCTATGGACCTTGGCGGAGCATTACCGCCTCACAAGGGATAGGGAATGGCTCTCAAGGGTGGGGGACGAGGTAGCAAGGGTTTGCGAGTGGATAATGAGGCAAAGGGAGAAGACGAAGAAAAAGGATCCCAGGGGCGAGGAGGTGCCGGAGTATGGATTGATTCCCCCAGGAGTAGGAGCGGATTGGAATCGCTTCGCCTATCGATTAACAGTGCAAGGGCATTTTTACGCTGGGCTTGCCCGAGCGGGAGAGGTTCTGCGGGAAATAGGACACCCCAAAGGTGAAGCAATAGTCGCTAATAGCGAGGAGTTCCGCCGAGCCATTCGGCGCGCCTATCGCTGGAATCAGGAAAGGTCCCCCGTGCTTCCCCTTTCCAATGGCAGGTGGATACCCCTTTATCCTTCCATACTCTACTGCTTCGGGAAAGCGGGGGATATGTTCCCCGGCGAGGATGGAGGACGCAGTTGGTGCTACGATGTGGAATTGGGAGCCCATCACCTCGTGCCTCTGGGGGTGTGGGAGGCGAAAAGCGAGGAGACGGGAAACATGCTCCAACATATGGAGGATTATTGGTTCCTCCACTCGGGCATGGGAGAGTATCCCGAGGAGGAGAACAGGAAGGATTGGTTTAATTTAGGGGGCTTCTCCAAGGTCCAACCTTATTACACCCGCGTCGCCGAGATCTACGCAATGCGAGACGAGGTGAAGCCCTTCATTCGCTCTTACTTCAATGCCATCCCCTCTCTCCTCAACACGGAGAACCTCTCTTTCTGGGAACACTTCCACAACATGGGCGCCTGGAACAAGACCCACGAGACGGGCTGGTTCCTCGTCCAAACGAGGAATATGTTCCTGCGCGAGGAAGGGAACTCCCTTTGGCTCGCCCCCTTCCTTCCCTCCTACTGGATGGAGCATGGCAAGAGGGTTTCCGTTCGCAACGCTCCCACCCGGTTTGGCAGGACGAGTTACTGGCTGAGGTCGAAGGTCAAGGGAGGGATAATAGAAGCGACCATCCTGCCTCCAAAGGACGCCGCTCCTAAGACCATTTTCCTGCGAGTGCGCCATCCCGAAGGAAAACCTCTAAAAGCGGTCTTCGTCAACGGCAAGCCTCACAGCGAATTCGATCCCCAAAGGGAAGTTATAACCCTCTCCCCTAATAGCGAGAAATTGGAGATAGTCTGCAAATATTAGGGAAACGGTTGGAGGCTTAAAAGCCTGAGTCCTCCCAAAAGGTAACGCTCTCCCGGCGGAGGATCTTCACTGCTACCACTCCCGCTGCTCCCGCCGAGAGGAAGAACTCTCTATCTTCCTCCAAGGTCCTCCCCATCGTCCTCACATCTATCCCTCTTTCCTTGAGGAGATCCAAAGCTCCCTCGCCTTCCTCCACGACGACCCTGTGCATCCTCAATATGTTGGAACCGCTCAGGTAATCCTTGATAAGTAGCATCTTATCGCGGGGGAGGAGGGGCACGGGCACTACCACAGGGGCAAGGGTTAACTCTCCCAAGACCGTGCGGGAATGATGAGAAATGCCGAAGTGGCGGAGGCGTTCCTCGGCAAAACTTATCCTCAAACAGACAACGGGAGTACCTCCCAAACTATAAGCAGCGTTCAGGGCGATCGCTTGGTCCACACCGGAGAAGCCCAACCGGCTCCTCGTCCCCACATTCCCCGGACCTTGGGAAACGATGATGATGTTGGCATTGGCAGCTTTGTGAGCTATCGCCAGAGCGGAGTAGATGTTGACCGCTTCCCAATCTCCACCGAAGGCTTGCCCGCAGGTAATTGTGGCATCTATCAACCCTTCCGCCTTTAAAACCCTCACCAGATTGCTCAACTGGAGAGGGAGGGCGGAGGAATCTGTCATTACATAGGCTATGCGAGCGGAAGGCAGGCGGGATTTTACACCTGCAGCCACCCCTGCTATCTGGCTGTGGAGAAGGCAACAAACCACGGGAATGGAACGAAGCCCCTTGAAGGAATCGACCGCCTCTCGATAGGGATGCTTCTCCTCCTCCGTGGAAAAGACGGCAAATTGGAGGGGCGTGTAGCGTAGTTTCATTATGTGCCCCTCGCCTTGAAGATGCAGATGAGGATTGGTAAGGTTAGCTACGACGAAATGGTAACCACCTGTTCCCAATCCCAATTCCACCGCGGTGGTATTCAGGAGCACCCTATCCCCTACATTCACCCTCCCTGTAAGATGGGGATAATTATAGGCTTTTCCCTTCTCCCTCCTTATGGCTACCTCTATCTCCTGGAGGGTGGTATCTTCTCGTATTATTTCGGTTACTCTGCCCTTTTTAAGGGAAATTCTCGTCAATATATCCTCACTCTTCGCTTTTGATTATATTTTATATCAAAGGAAAATGGAGGTGAAGGATTTGACAGCAAAGGATATAATGCGACCTGCAGTATGCGTCGAAGAGGAGGAGAAATTGGACAAAGTGATGGAGATCATGAGGAGGGAAAATGTAACGGGAGTGGTAGTGGTGGATGAGAAGGGGGAATTGAAGGGTATTCTAACGGAGAGGGATTTTCTGAAGGTGATAGTGGAACCTCCCCACCCCTCCTTAGCTCTCTATGGTATATTTACTGTCCCCGAGGATGTTCTGCGGAAGGCTTTTGGGGATGTAAAGGTATTGAAAGCTAAGGACATAATGACCAAGAAAGTTATAACCGTAGATAAGGAAGCAACATTGGAGGAGGTAGGTTCCCTACTGCTCCATAACCGCATCAATCATTTGCCCGTGGTAGAAAAAGGCAAGGTGGTGGGGATGATAGAGAGGGAGGACCTTCTCCGCGCTTATTTCAAATAAGGGAGCTCACAGGGTCTTCCGGAACCAATCGACGGTAACAGAGATGACCTCTTCCTCCCACTCGGGGGTGGAGAACACATGATCGGCGCCCTCGATGATATAGAGCTCGGTCCTCGCTGGCCTGTTCTTCAACCTTTCATAGCATTCCTGTGCTTCAGTAGCAGGGATAACGGCGTCTCCGGTCCCATGGATTAGGAGGATGTCGCCTGCAAACTTCGCAATCTCCTCCATCGGCTTTATCCTCGGCAACTCCTCATAAAAGCGCTTCCCAACCTTGTTCCCGCCGGCGTTTAGATAGCCCTTCTCCTCCAACTCCCTCTGCATTTCTGGGGAGAAAAGACCAGAGAGGTTCTCGCCCGGCTTATAAGCGGCGGACCAAAGGACGAGAGATTTTATCTTATCCCCCTCTCTGCCCGCTAAGCAGGCGGAAACGCATCCTCCCATGCTCAATCCCATTACGCCCACCCTGTAGAAATCCACCTGCGCTTGTTGGAGGAGGAAGTAAAGGGCCATCTTGGCATCTGAGATCTCTTCCTCCACCGTCATATCTTGGAACTCTCCCTCACTTTCGCCTGAGCCTCGAAAATCTATGCGCAGGGAAGCGATGCCGTTTTGGGCGAGCCGGCGGGAGGTCTTCACGAAGATGAAGTGGGGCTCCATCCTGTTGCCAGTAAAGCCGTGGAGTATGAGGACTGCGGGAAACCTCCCCTCTGAAGCGGGGAGATGAAGCGTCCCAACTACCCTTTGATTTTTGTTGTAGAAATACACGCTCTTCTCTATCATAGTAGATAGATTGTCCCATAAAGGGGGTATGCTATGCAAGTGCAATTTGGGCGGTATTGGTTAATTTATATCTTTTTTGTTGCCCAGTTCCCCCTACCATCCTTGCTGGGTCAGGCAAAACAAGGAGGTGCTGAAATGGCAAGATTAGATGCAGTTCCCTGGAAGGATGTGAGGATAGAGGACCGATTTTGGAAGCCTCGGCTTCAGACATTGAAGGAGGTTACCATCCCCCATCTCTTCAAGATGTTGGAGGAGGTAGGATATTTGCGCAATTTCGAGTTGGCTATCAACCACGCCCACGAGGGGTACACCGGCAATTTCTGGTTCGATTCCGACCTATACAAGGCGATAGAAGTGGCCTCCTATGCCCTTGCTATCTGGCCGGATCCCCAATTGAGCGAGAAGCTTGACTACATCATCTCTCTCATCGAAAAAGCCCAAATGCCCGATGGCTATCTAAACACCTATTTCCAGGTAGTGGAGCCGAATAATCGCTGGACCAACCTCATGGCCTGCCACGAGCTTTACTGCGCAGGGCATCTGATCGAAGCGGGCGTTGCCCACTACCTTGCCACGGGAAAGCGATCCCTTTTGGATGTTGCCATCCGTTTCGCCGATCACATAGATTCCGTCTTCGGCGAGGGAAAGCGCCTCGGCTATCCCGGTCACCCTGAGGTGGAATTAGCCCTGGTGAAGTTATACAAGATAACGGGAGAAAGACGCTACCTGGAATTGGCGCGTTTCTTCATAGATAAGAGGGGAAGCAAGTACTTCGCCCAGGAGCATAATATCCCCTTGGATCAATACGATGGCAGGAACCTCCAGGATGATAAACCCATAAGGGAGCAAACGGAGATAGTGGGACACGCAGTGCGTGCTTGCTATCTTATGGCGGGAGCGGCCGATGTAGCGAGGGAGTTCCAAGACGAGGAATTGTTGGAGGCAGTCAAGCGGATCTGGCGAAACGCAACGGAGAAGAGGATGTATATAACGGGCGGGCTGGGGAACTCCGCCAGCAATGAGGGCTTCACCGGGGATTACGACCTCCCCAATCGCACCGCCTATCAGGAAACCTGTGCCTCCATCGCTTTCATCCTTTGGGCACATCGCCTCGCCCTCCTCTCCGGCGAGGCGCAATATGTCGATTCCCTGGAGCGAACCCTCTACAACGCTGCCTTAGCGGGCATCTCCCTTTCCGGCGACAAGTTCTTCTACTCTAACCCCTTGGAGAGCGATGGCTCTCACCACCGGCAAGGATGGTTCGGCTGCGCTTGTTGCCCACCCAATATAGCCCGCCTCCTGGCGAGTTTGGGAGGCTACATCTACGCCACCTCCCCGAAGGGCATATGGGTGAACCTTTATATAAGCAGTTCTGCCGACATCCACCTGGGTGATAAACGCGTTACCCTTCACCTCCAAACCAATTATCCTTGGGAAGGCAAAGTGCTCATTACTCCTGAGGTAGAGAAGGAAACGCAGTTTGCCCTACACCTCCGCCTTCCCTCCTGGTGCAAGGATTTTTCCCTCAAGGTAAACGGAAGAAGGATAGCCCGTCCGACCATCGAGAAAGGCTACATCCTGCTCGATAGGCGATGGAAGAAGGGAGATCAGGTGGAATTAGAATTGGGCATGGAGATATTGAAGATGGTGGCTCATCCTCAAGTTAAGGAGGATTGGAGGAAGGTAGCGCTCCAAAGAGGACCGCTGGTATATTGCTTCGAGGAATGCGACCAGCCGATATCCCTGGATAAGATAGCCATCCCCCTATCCGCTCAATTCCAACCCCGCTGGGATGGCAACCTGTTGGGTGGGATAATGGTTCTGGAGGGGGAAGGCATAACCGACCCCGAGATGGATTGGACAGGGCGCCTTTATCAAGAGGCAATGCCCCCTAAGAAGATAAAGGTACGGGCAATCCCCTATTACGCCTGGGATAACCGCCAACCCTGCGCGATGAAGGTCTGGCTGCCGTTTTCTTTGCTTTAAAATTTATTTGCCCACATAAGATAATAGCCTCTATAATTTATTATAGATGAAGGCAGGAAGGGGTTGTGTTAATACCTGGATACCCAAGGTAAGGATCGGCTTATTGGTGGTCGTCCTGCTATTTATCGCTCTGGGCGACCTCTTCCATCCCCATGCCATTGCCACAAATAACTCCTCGCTTTCCTCTACCTCGTCCTGCGCCATTTGCCAAATGCAACTCGCCTCCTCAGGGGCAGACCTTCCTTTAATAAACCCCCACCTCATCTTCCCCTTACTTGAAGTCTCTTCTCAACTTCCTCCCTCAACCCTTCCTTGCGAAGGGGTAACCTTTACCTCCTCCATCCGCGCCCCTCCTTCCCTAGCCTAATCCTTTTGGACTCACCTGCTCTTCCATTTTAAAAAACTCCCAGGAGGTGATTTTCCATGCGATGGTTATTTGTATTGGCTTGTCTCTTCTCCCTATCCTTACCATTCGCCTTTGCACAAGGGGAAAACCAGGAGGAATACACCGAGGAAGTGAGCTATGAGGCTCCTCCCCCTCGAGGAGGAGTAGCGAAAGCCCTGCAACTGCCCGAGATAAGCATCATAGGAAATCTTCAAATTTTATTCTCCTCCAATAAGGAGGAGGAAGGACGAAACGAGGTAAGGCTAAAAGAGGTGGAGCTTGCCTTACAAAGCTACATCTATCCCACGATTAGAGGGGATGTTATCCTCTGCACTCACGAGGAGATGGAGAACGGCGAAAGGCACAGCCATACCCATGTAGAGGAAGGGTATGTGAGCTTCCTCAATTTGGGGAAGGGATTTCAATTGTTTGCAGGAAGGATGCGCATCGGCTTCGGAAAGGAGAATCGCATTCATCCCCATCATAGGCTTTATGTGGATAACCCCCTCGTTTTGACCAACTTCTTCAGCAAGGAGGGCTTAATCGGAGATGGGGCAACCCTCGCCTATTTGATCCCCGCTAAACGCTTCCTCCGACTCGATCTCTCCACTTGGCAGGTCGTCTCCCCCTCCCCGGACGAAGGGCTACCCGGTTTGGAGAAAACCTTCCATACCGTCAGGCTTTGGACATCTTCCCAATCGGGAGGAGGGGAATTGGAGAGCGGGGTTTCCTTCGGTAAAGGAAGCGGGGGCAATGCCCCCAAACTCTACGGCTTCGATATTACCTATAAGCGATGGCCAGGTGCCTTCGGTAGGGACATTTTGAGAAGCGAGGTGATGTGGGGGAAGGGTAGGGATGGAGAGACGAGGCTAGGCTTTTACATCCTTGGCACTCATAAATTCACCAAGTACTGGGAAGGAGGCTTTCGCCTGGACAACACCCAATTGGTAACGGGCGGAACGGGGAAGGCTTTCTCCTTATTCGCCTCCAATTACCTCACCGAAACCACCTTCCTTCGCTTTCAATATCAGTATCGCGATCTGCCCTCGGGGAGCGATAACTTCCTCTGGGCACAGGTCGTATTCGGCATGGGTCCTCACGCCCATCCCATCGAATAATAGGAGGTTATAGAGATGCGCTTTTGGAAAATTCTGCTTCCCTTGCTTCTTTTCTCGCCCCTATGGGCAAAGGTGAAGGTCGTCTGCACCATTCCCACCCTATCCTCCATAGCCCGGGAGATAGGCGGGAAGGAAGTGGAGATCGTAACCTTAGCGCCCGGGGAAAGGGATCCCCATTATGTTGAGCCTCGCCCCAGTTTGGTGGTTCACCTAAGAAACGCCGACCTATTAGTGAAGGTAGGGATGGACCTGGATATGTGGGTGGACTCCCTGGTGGATGCATCGGGAAACAGGAAGATTATGTGGGGTTCGCCTGGCTATGTAGATTGCTCCGTGGGTATTAAGAGGCTGGAGGTACCGAAGGGAAGGGTGGATATGAAGAAGGGGGAGATACACATCTACGGCAATCCCCATTATTGGCTCAGCCCCGCCAATGGCGAGATCATCGCCCGAAACATCACGGAGGGGCTATCCAGGGTGGATCCCCAACATAAGGCATACTTTCAGGACAACTACGAGTCGTTCGTGAAAAGACTAAGGGAAAAGGCAAACGCTTGGAAGAAAGAGCTTGCTCCCTTCGAGGGAACTCCCTTCGTCTCTTATCACCGAAGTTTCTCTTACTTTGCCCCCTACTTTGGCTTGAGGTTCTTCGGCACCCTGGAGCCAAAGCCGGGCATCCCTCCCTCCAGCACCCATGTGGCTCAACTGATACAGGACATGAAGTCGGCAGGCGTCAAATTGATACTCCTTGAGACCTATTATCCGAGGAAGTTCGCCGATGTCGTGGCGAAGGAGACAGGAGCGAAGGTAGTGGTGGTGCCCGCCGCTGTAGGGGCTCAGAAAGGGGTTGACGATTACTTCTCCCTCTTTGACCACCTCGTTTCCACCATAAGGAAGGCTTTGAGGGGGTGAAGGGAATGGGGGAACCGTTATTGGAATTTAAGGATGCCCAACTCGGTTACGGTAGGGAGGTCATCCTCCCTGCCGTAAACCTCCTCATAGAAAGGGGTGATTTCCTGGGCATTGTGGGACCGAATGGCGCAGGCAAGACAACTCTCCTCAGGACGATCGCCGGGATAATACCCCCTCTAAAAGGAGAGGTGATTTTCCACCGGGAGAGGCTTTCCCTCGGCTATGTCCCCCAAAGGGCAGTTTTGGACGAGACCTTCCCCCTCAATACATTGGAGATCGTGCTGATGGGACTGTACCCCAAGGTGGGAGTCCTACGACGAGTGGGCAAACTAAAGGATAAAGCGATGGAAGCTCTGAGGCTTGTAGGCATGGGGGATATAGCTTTTCACCTCTATAGAGAGCTCTCCGGTGGGCAGAAACAAAAGGTCCTCCTTGCTCGGGCACTGGTGCAGGAGCCAGAGATCCTGCTGTTGGATGAGCCCATCACCGACCTGGATATAAATTCCCAGAGGAGCATATTAGATTTCCTATCCCAACTCAACAAGGAGAAGGGGATCACCATCCTCCTCGTGAGCCATCTCGTAGATGTGGTCCTGGAGAGAGCGAACAAGTTAGCCTTATTGGGAGACGGACGCCTTATAAGCGGACCTAAGGAGGAGATCCTCCGGGAAGGGTTCTTTCCCCCTTTGGGTGAACTCAGAAAGGGGAGTTGATAGAAATGTCCCCCTTCTTGGAAGCCTTCTCCTTCCCCTTTATGCGCAACGCCCTGTGGGGCGCCCTTCTCATCGGTAGCGTCAGCGCCTTGGTGGGGGTCTATGTGGTCCTCAGGCGAATGGCTTTCCTCGGGATAAGTTTGGCACAGTTCTCCTCCCTCGGCGTAGCATTAGCCCTTTTCTTCGATCTCAATCCCTCTCTCCTTTCCATCCTCCTCGTCTTCCTCGCCATCTTCCTCCTCACCTTGCTAACCAGAGGGAGGGAAAAGGTCCCCCGGGAAGGGCTGACGGGCGCTACTTATGCCTTCGCCCTCGCCTTTTCCCTCCTCCTTCTCTCGAAGAGCGCCAAAGGAGAGGCAGGGGTTTTGGAGAGCCTCTTCGGCAACCTCCTCGCCATTCATAGGAGCGACATAATGACCCTTCTCATCGCATTCATCCCGGTTGCCCTCGTCTACCTCCTCTTCAATAAAGAGCTGACCTTCGTCTCCTTCGACGAGGAAACGGCAAGGGCGATGGGGATAAAGACATCCATCTGGAACCTTCTGTTCTATCTCACCGTGGGTTTGGTGCTAGCCCTCTCCACCCGTTTAGCGGGCGTCTTCTTCTCCTTCTCCATGCTGGTCGTCCCTCCCTTCTCCGCCCTCCTCGTCGCTCGCAGATTTAATGTTCTCTTCCCTCTCTCCTGTATCGTCGCGGTGCTATCCTCCCTCTTGGGGCTCTACCTCTCCTACATTTGGGATCTGCCGCCCAGCGGAACTATCGTAGCGCTCTGCTTCGCCTTTCTTTTGATCCTGCTCCTTGTTAATCGTATAAGGGGAAAATGAAAAGAGGAGGAACCTATAGGTTCCTCCTCACAACCACTACATCCCCTGGCCTTATCTTCAAGAGAAGGCGATCCTCCTCCCCTACGCGTCGCACCTTTACCTCCTCCTGACCTATTCTCTCTCCATCCCAGATCAGAAAGTACCTACTCCCCTCCAAATGATTCACCGCCATCACCTCCCCTTCCACGGTGAAGGGATTGGTATTGTATATCGTCCAAACCGCTTTCCCATCTTGTTTCTCGGGGAAATAATTAGCATAAACCCCTTCCATCAAAGTGGGAACGAGCGGTTGGGGGGAGAGGGAAGTGAAGCATTCCGCGTTCTCCTTCATTATCCTGTGGAAATTCCTTATATACTCCCTTACCTCCTCGCTGAACCATTCCTGGGTTCCCTCCAGCCAAATCCCCTCCCCATTGAAGAGGACCCGCTTAACCGCCTGCACGTTAGAACCCAAGGGCTGGTCGCAAACTATTATCTCGAAGGTCTTGAAATCGGGGAAGACGAAGCGGTAAAGGTTGAGATGGTGAGGGGATAGTTCATCGCTTATAGAGGAAATGGCGTAGGTAAAACTGCCATCCTGATACTGACTGGTTATGTCCGCAGGGCTTTCCTCCGTGTAGATTACCACATCTCCTCCCAGCGCTTCCCTTATCCTTTTTACCATCCCCAACTCCCCATCTACGGGCGCCGAGGGGAGCGCATGACCGTGGCGGGGATTCCAACAAAGCCTTCCCTCAAAGGCGAAGCCATATTCGTCTATATAATAGCCATTCGCTCCCGTTTCCTCCTTCACCCTCTTATAGGTCTTGGAGAGATAATCCCTCCATCCCTCCACCCAAGGGCACATATTGAAACTGGGGGCGAAAAAGGGAAAGGGTTTGCCCTCCCTATTCAGTATCTGCCACTCCTCGCCCTTCGCTTTCCCCAGGTTGGACTCCGGATCAACGAGATAGCCTTCGATATATAGCCCCACTGGTATACCCTTCGCTTGGGCTTCCTTTATCGCTCGGTGGAAATTCTCCAACCCACCCAGCGCCTCCCAGTGATCGTAATCTCCCACCCTTCCATACTCCCTCGTCCAAGCCCAATCGAAGATGTGGAGATAGTCTATACCGCCGAATAATCCTTCGTCCTCTTTTATAGCCTCCTCCATGCGGAACCTCTTCTCTTCCTCGTCGAAGATTATGCTCTTCTTCGGCATGTGAAAATGCAGAAATTGCTGGCGGAAATTGAAGACCCTTCGGAACCATTCCTTCCGCTCCACCGCCGGCTTATACCAAGAATCCTTCCATTTTATATAAACCTGGAGTTGTTGGCGCCAATCCCCCTTGTGCAAGCCTATTACCGCTGAGGGTAACCTCCACTCCTCCTTGCCCAAATCCCTCACCAGGTACTCCACCGCCATCGCTCCTTCGTTTCCCTTCTTCTCCAAGCGATACCACTTGGGGAACGCCTCCAAATCCTCGGTGCGAAGGTATATCCCGCCCCCATTGCCGAAGGAGAAAAAGCCCATAATCTGGAGAGGAAACGCTCCACCGTAAAATTCCCGAAAACTCCAGTCCTTATTGCTTATCGCCCCTCCCTTACAGGGGTAGAAGTAATAAGTGTCCTGGGGAGAGGCAATCGCTATCCCCCTAAGGAGAGGGAACCCCGCTTCCACCCGCACGGATTCAGTCCCTGCATTCGCAAGGGTTAAAGTAAACACAAACTCCCCTCCCTCCCTTGGTTGGACCTCCAAGAGGAAGCGAAGGCGGACATCCCTTTCATATTTCCCCCTTATCTCCACCTTTTCTCCCTTCTTCTCCACCCCATCGATCCGGAAATCGCGAGAGTTTACTTCCTTTCCGTTCACCTTCAAGATGAAAAGGGGAGAGGGTTCGATCCTCATGTCCTTGAAGAGGTAGTTATTCTTGATTTCCCTCCACCCTAATCCCTTCCCTACATCCAAAACTACCTTCCCCTCTTTCATGCTTATCGTGGCCGTCCCCTTCTCCACCTTGATAGTGGTAGGTAGGGAAGGAAGGCTCCCCTTGGTGCGGGCGACGGGCGGGGTCTTCACCTTCATCTCCTTAAAGGCAGGGCCCTCCCTGGTATCGAGGGTAACCCCAAAGAGGATGAAGGAGGCATTTCTCATCCCGTCCAATATCTGGATCTCCCTTAATTCCTTCCTCGCCCCCACGCTGTACACATCCACTCCCCTAACCACCTCATATCTTCCACTGCTCAATCGCCGAGGGAAGACTTCATCCCAATCGCCATCCCCATAGAGCAACCTCACCTTCAACCTCTCCACCTGATGGATCTTCATCATCTCCCCACCACCAAAGCCGGGCTCCTCCCAGAGGGGGAGATCGGCGCCCAGGAGTAGGTAGATCTCCTTGTAATTTCCTCTCAGGGGCAGGGAAAGAGTTTCCTTACCCTCCCTCGTAGTAGCATAACCTCCTCTTTCGCTCACTCGGAAGGGAATGCTCCCTACCGAGATCACGGGAGAAGAGAACCATCCCTGGAACCTCAACCTTTGCCCAATAATTCCCCTATCCAGGTTGCACAGGGCGGATATATCCAAGGAAGTTTGGGGAGGGGCAAACTCCCCCTTCTTGTGGGGAAGGATATCCGCCAAGTCAGGGACGGGTCTTCGCGTATGGAAGGCGATCCTCGAGACCTCCACCTCCCCTTCTCCCCTGCTTTGCAGTTGGAGGGCGATCGTCTTTACCTCCTCTATTCCGCAGGGAGCGATCTTTACATGCCACTTTCCATCGTCATCCAAGCCAGAAAGGAGGATGGGAAAGCTCTCCTGAGGTGCCTTCCCTCCTGGAGCGCTCGCTATGTAGATGAAATAATCGTTTAGGAGATAGATGTTGCGGGCACGATAGCGCACCTCCAACCAGCGATAGCCTCGGAGGGGCTCTGGCAAATCAAACGCCCACTTCATCCCCTTTCCCGCCTCCCTCACGAAGAAGAGGATGCCCTCCCTCTTTTCAACGCCGAAATCCCTGGCAGGATTGCCTAACCAGGTGGGCTGAGAAATCCACGAACCTTCCTCGATCCTTATCTCCTTGCTTTCCTCCGGCAAAGGGGACATCACTCCCTCCGGTGGAGTGTCGGTGAGCTCTATTCGCTCGATATAGAGATGGGCATCTCCTCTTTCATCCGCCTGCACCTGGAGCGCCATCTCCGTCAAGAAAGGACCTATAAAATATTCCGTTAGATCCACCACCAATGTATGCCATTCCCCATCGGACTGAAACATCTCGGATCGAAAGCGAACTCCCTCAGGATGTCTTCCATCGTTTACCCAAAGGACATAATCCCCCTTCTCGGTGGCACAATTCACCAAGCGATACCTCACGACGAGGAAATTAAAGGCGTTCACATCCACATAGAGGGACCTTCGCCACTTCATCCCCTTCCCCACCTCTCCTACGAAGAAATCGGCGAAGGAATCGGTTTGCCTTATCCCGCATATCTCAGCGGGATTACCCAGCCAATCCCGCCTCGCCTCCCACTGGGAGAGTTGGGAGAAATCCTCCCTCCAACCTCCTCCGAACGAGAAGACCACGGCTAAAAGGGGCAAAAACAAAAGGAGGATCTTCACCGTTCTAACCTCCTGATCTGGAAAGCCTTAGCTGGGTTCTCTATCAGAAGTTTATCTATTAACGCCTGAGAGAAGCCGTTCGCCAAAAGGGCGGGCACAAGTTGCTGGGCGATGGTAGTATAAGGGCGGAACCTCTCCACCCCTCCCTTCTCCTCACCCACCCAATACCAACCCCCATCATGGGAAAGGAGCACCCTGTCGAGATAACCTCCCTCCCTCGCCCTACCCAATAATTTAAGGTACTTGTCTATATTGGAGGGGCTCACCCCATCGTATTCCAACCAGATACCCGTCCTTGAGAGTTTATCCAGGGTCCCCTCATCCAGGGCATCAGCGTGCACCAAGAGGAAGGCAGAAGGATCCATTCCCGACTTGAGGACTTCCTCCACCACCTCCAAAGCGCACTGTTTCTCCCCGGTGTGGCAGGCAACGGGAAGCCCTGTTCTACGATGGGTTATTATCCCCGCCCGCACGAGTTTCCTATCGATCTCGCTAAGAGGTCCTCCATCCACCCCTATTTTCACAAATCCCGGTTTGATCCCCGTCCCTTCTATCCCTTCCTCCCATTCCTTGATCCATCTCTCCGCTAATTGCTCGGCAGTTTCCTCCCAGGCATGGGAGGGCAGATATCTATCATCTGCAGCTCCATAATAACCAGTATTGGTGAGGATATAGAGCCCTGTCTCCTCGGAGAGTTTCCGCAGAATACCTACATCTCGTCCAATGAAGGCAGGGGTGCAATCGATGAAGGTGGAGAATCCTGCCTTCTTCAAATCCAAGAGGAAAGGCTTCACCACCTTTATGACCTCCTGAGGGTCATAGCGATGCTTCCCCGTTTTATCCGCTCCTATGAAATCGCAGAGGATGTGCTCGTGAACCAGGGTGCGTCCCATCTTATTCACTGGCAAGGGACCCCTCACGGTCATTGCTATTTCCTCTTTATCCTCCCCTGGAAGAAGAGAAAGCCAGGAGGTAGCAAAGAACCCCAGCAAACCGATGGCAATCCCCCTCATTGTGGGATACCTTTTATGTAATCTATGGAGAAAAGGGCACCGGGAGCACCGTTGGTGGGGTCCAGACGAATGGCGGTGATCTTCTTCCCCTTCCACATGGGATGCTGGTCCAACTCCACCCTGTACTCGTGGAACTCTCCATCGGATATGATGGGAAAGACCACCACCTTGTCCTCGGCAAAGTGGGGCGAATCCTGGGTTGTCCAATAGAATTGGGCGTTATCGCCACCCGTGGTCCTCATCCTTATCACTATCGCTTTCCATCCGCTTCCGTTGAGATCCATCCCCAATCTAATCATATAGGGATCGGGACCGCTAGCCTTCCCCTCCAAGTAGCCATCCCTCACCTGTAGATCGATGATATCGTTGGCGCTCGTCCATCCTTCCTCGTCCCTTTGAAACTCGAAGTTTAGATCCCTCTTCACGACAGGAAGGAGGCTCGGCTTCCTCGACTCGATCCCCTCTATCTCTATTCTTTGCCATCCTCCTGCCTGGAGGCGAATCCCCAGGAGATAAAGGCTCTCATCATAGTCCCACTTCTCCTCTTTTCCGTTCACCTTCACCGATTTGGGAGGGGAGGTCCTCGCTATAACCACCCAGCCGGGTTCCCCTTGGGGCAGGGCTATCTCGAAGGAGAGCTTCCCTCCCCTCAAGGAAGCATTCCTGATCCTCCCTCTATAGTTTATCAGGAAATCCCCCACCTTGGTTGTGGCAGGCTCGCTATCCCTGCCCAGCAGTTTATATACATTCTTCAGGATCATCATGGGGGAGAAAACCCAAGCCGCCTTATCGCCCTTGATAGCGCCTATGCTGTCGGGCCAGAGAGCAACATTCTCTCCCTCTTCATCCTGCTGGTACATGGCGCTACGAGCGATTCCCTCAGCGATCTTCCTCCAAGGGAAGGATTGATCGTAATCCGCCAACTTCAGGAGGGCATAGGCGTAGCGAAGACCGTTCCATTGCACCGGTCTTCCGAACCAGGAAGCCTCGAACCAACTCGCTCCAAAGACGGGGATGGAAGCATAGCGCATGAAGGGGAACTTCTTCTCGTTCCACATGTAGATGAAGGGCAATCCTCGCCGTGCCCATTTCTTCGCTTCTTCTAAATATTCCTTATTGCCGGTTATCCTATAGCCCTCGATATAGGCATCCATTGCATCGGAAGCAGCGAGGACATCGGGAGTGTGGACGGGCACCTCCCAAACCTGAGCAGCACGAGGCACTCGGAACCTCTTCATGAACTCTAAAGCCTTCAACCCTCGGGGAAGGAGGGATTCGTCCCCCGTCATCCTTACATATCTAAGGACTTGCCATGTATTGTAGGCACAGGTTCCCACCTCCGCCGCATTGTGGGGTCCAAGGAGCCGATAATCCATCCCCTCGAAGACCCCGCTTCCCATTCGCTCCGCATAGAAACGCCAAGAACCATCCTCCCACTGACTACCCAAAGTTGATACAGCCTGCATGCCCACGCCCTTAAGGGCGCGCAAGGGAAGATCATGAGTAAAGCCGAGATCATCGCCTGCTATCTCCACCCCATACTTGCTCGTCATCAAATCCAGCATAGCCTTGCACTCCGCCCTCACCTTCTGAGAAGGGGCAAGAAGGGAACCCTGATAGAGATCGTAGAGAAAACTGGAGGGTCTACCCTTCCCGGAGAGCAGGGGTCCCGCCCCCTTGGTGGTCCACCACTGTTCCTCCTCCGGCACCCAGAGGGATTTGAGATACGCCTGCATGCTGAACTCTATCTCCTTGAGGTAATCACCTCGAGGGATGGGAGCAGGCTCGGGCACCTCGAAGAGAGCGAACCACTTGTCCATTGCGGAGAGGGCATCCTCCGCCTTACCGCTCGCATAGATGAAGGCAACCAGGGAGAGGGTCTTGCCTTTCCCAAGCGGGTAGGGCTCGCTCGCTATCCTCTCGTTCTCCTTAACCCATTGGGGAACGGAGGGGAGGAATAGCCCCATTAAATGATTGTTCCTCTCCTCGAACCAATTGGGGGAAGCGAAGATGGCGGAGGGGCGGTCGTTTCTTCCGTCCCACTTCTGATAAACATCCCAAAGTAGCCCAAGGCAGTTGTGGTTCCTATAGACGCTCATCAAGGGAATGGTGATCTTGTTGGGGTGAGGAACATACCTTATCCTATCGGGATGTCCTTCGGCTATGTCCAGGGAACTGGAGGATCTCTCGTCGTCCACCAACCACTCAAGCCCAGGGAATAAAGCCTCCTCCTTGCTCTCCCCAAAGGAGCCCTCCCCAGCGTAGAGGATGGGTCCTTCGAATAAGAGAAGGGGACGCTCCTTATCGCAGGAGAGGGAGTATTCCGTCCTTATCACATCCTCCCCCCTCTTGAGGGAGAACCTCACCCGAAGGGACCATTTGCCTCCCTCTTCATCCTTAATTTCCCTGGAGAAGAGGAGGGAAGCCTCGTTCTTATCGAGCGCCGCTTTGGGAGCTGGTGCATAGATGACCTCTTCTTTATTTTCTCCCCTCAGGGAATAAGCGATGCGGGAGAGATAGGGCAGCTTGCCCAAACTCTCCCATTTCCCTCCCTTTCTCACCATTATCTCCCCTACGCCATAACCAAAGGAGGAGGG
>CAYVMD010000004.1:47751-83025 GCA_964452465.1 uncultured bacterium
TCGTTGCCGAGGATAGCAACGCCGTCCTTTAGGTAAGCGCTGAGGGTGGTGGGATATGCCACCTTCCTCGCCTTGCCGCAGATTATCAAACTTGCCTCCTTAACCGCCTTCAAATCCCCGCCCCACACCTCTACCTGCACCCTCGCCTGAGGGGCTTCCTGAAGGGGAATTATCCTCCAGGTTAGCTCCCCTTTGCTCTGGGGAGCCACCCCCTTCAGGCTCTTCTCCGCCTCATCCCTCAACTCCATACCAGAGGGAAGGGAAATGCGAGATATTATCTCCTCGGAGAAGGCGTTCCCCTCGTTGGAGACGATCAAGCGAAGGACATCTTCCTTCCCCACGGAGGCTATGAATTCCTGGGGCTTGAATTCCACCCGCAACTGAGGGGAGAGCTCCAGCCTGCCCTCCGCCTCCCAATTAGCGCTCCTCGCAACCACCCCTATCTCGTCCTTCCTATCCCTCCTTCCCCTTATTTTCCAGGAGACCTCCCGCGTTTCCTTCCTTTCCATAGCAGCCAATTCCTGAGTAGGAGGACCTTCGAGGGAAAGGTAGGAGGGAAGGGAGAGACTTAGGTTCACATCTCCCCCTTCGTCTCCCTTATTGCTCACCCGAATCTTCAATATACCTTCCTCCCCTTCTCTGCCCTTTACCTCCTCGAGGGAAACCTTGTCTATGACCGGGACAACCCCCGCTTTCTCTGTGTAGGAGACATCGTCTATTAGCCATTCACCTACCCCTCCCCAGATGCGGGGAGCGAGCATGACCCATTTCACCTGAGGGGCGTTACCGAAATCGTATACCACTACCCCTTGGTGCCATTTTCCATCCCCGATGTGGCTCGCCGGCACCCGATATTCCTGACGAGGGAGCCCGGTATCCTCCAAAGGCTTGGCGGACATGGGTATGACATAGAAGACGAAGGCGGTGCTTTTCTCTCCACTCACAACCTTATACCAGAAGGAGATGGCACCCTTCTTCTCCGCCAACATGTCGCCTTGCTCCCCGCTGAAGGGACGCCAATCCCGATTGAGCCCGGTCTCCTCTGCGGGCTCATTCTTCACTCGGCAGAGCCTAAGGGAATACTTCCCCGAATGGGCATCAGTGGAGATGCCTATTTCGCTCGTAGGAGGACCGCCCACGGGGGACCAGCGAAGGGGGAAGCCCTTGGGATCCAGCTCCTCAAATCCACCATTAGTTACGGGATTCTGGGCGTTCAAAATGGAAGTGAGGCAGAATAGAAGACATACCAAAGCGAACACCCCTTTCATGCCAAACACCCTCCTTTTATTAGGATTTATCGCTTTAACCCTATAATTCAAGGCAGGATATTTTAAGGCAAAAGGGATCTTTAAAGCAAGAAAGATCTCCTTCCCACCAAACCCTCGCGTCCTCCTCCATCGAACTGCTTTAGCGGATCGGGATCGGCAAGGTTTTGGAGGATTGGGAGTTACCCGTTAGGTTGGAACGCGTTGGGAATGAAACAGCTTTATGTGCCCTTTTCGCGCAAGTATAAGAACATCTCGGCAGAGTGCCAACTATGTGGGCGCGCCACTCGATGACACATATCGTCATCGGCAATAACACTCGCCTTTGCCAATGCCTTAAGCCTCCAGTATTCCGCCTGACTGGCTTGCGCCTCCCAGGTCAGGGGGGACGAGAGTTCATCCAACGCTTCCGGGGGCGATTCGCCATAGAAATGCGCCTCTGCCCACCCAAGGTAGGGATAAAGAGCTTTGGTGCGGGTGGGGAACCGTTCGCAAGGGACATGGTGCTCCCGAAAGTCCATCCAGAAGAGGGCGCTGTAAGCATCGGGCACAGCCGGGATAGCGAAGGGGTCATCCAGACCCAATGCCCGCAAGCCGAACTTCAGCCACTTCGTTTGGTAAACAGGATGCTCGGTAAAATCCGTCAACCCGACGATATAATCACCTTTGCGGAACTTGGAGATAGCTTTGAGCGCTTGAACTACGATCGGGTGCTCCTTTGCGTTAAACAGCCCGAGCATGTAAAGCACTTGTCCGATATTGTCGGGTTCTTCGCAACCATTGTTGCCATCGAACACCTTATGCAAGCCCATGACCCAAGGCTCAACGAGGTGCAGGTTGTCCGTTTGCGCAAGGACCATCAGCACCATCGCGGAATCGCGATACCAGGGACGGGGATAAACCCAAAGGTTGGGCACGGGACCGAAAGGGGTGATGTTCACCAGGAGTTCCCCATGCAACGCACGTAGCCACTCCGCAAACGGATGCCCATCGAAACGAGGCAAGTTCACTCGCTCGCCAGCGGTCAATTGCTCCACGCTTTCGTTTTCCCGTAGCCAAACACCATCTTGGTTTTCGAAAATAGCGACCTCGTTGCCTGCAATGTCAACGAGGTCCACGCGATACTCGGACGGTTCAATGCACTCCGACTCCACTTGCCATCGGCGAACAGTTTCCAGCGTCCAAGCATCCAACAACCGTCCTCCCCCTACATAGACGAATTTGCGCCTTTTGGCGCCCATGCCAAAAAGCAAAAACCGTCTCGAACGCAAACGCATTGCCAATGTCCCCCTAATCCTCTTCCATTCTAAGCCTTCCCAGGTCATTATTCAAAGCGAGGAGGACTGCGAAACAAGGGAAGAGTTCCTTCCCCTTCACTTTAATTCCACAATGGTGGCGCCGTAACTGCCCTCCCAAACCTCCCCCGTTCGGAGAGATTTCACCAAGGGGTGATCCTTTAGATAATCCCATATCGCCCTCCTCAATGTCCCTGTTCCCTTTCCATGGATCACTCTTATCCTCTCCACTCCCTCCAAATAAGCCTTGTCCAGCACCTTCTCCAACTCGAACAAAGCATCCTCCACCCTCATTCCCCTCAAGTTAACCTCCCTCATCACGGGGCTCCTCACCTGGGTTGGAGGGGGAGTAGGTGCAACCGTTTCCACCTCCTCCTTGGGGAGAGGTCTCACTTCATCGAGGGGCACCTGCAACTTCTTTCCCTCCACCTCCACGACCACCGCATCCTCCCTTACTTCCCTCACCACTCCTTCCTTCCTCAGGGTAGTTATCGCCACCCTATCCCCTTCCTTCACCTTCACCCTCGGCTGCAACCTCTCCAAAAGCTCCCTCCATTCCCTCCTCCCCGCCTTCCCCTTCCGAACCTCCCTCGCCTTCTCCTCCACCTCGTGGAGCAGAGCCCTCGCCTTTGCCCTTGCCTCTTCCAATATCCGCTCCTCCTCTTCCTCCAACCTCTTCAATCTCTCCTCGTATTCCTCCTTCAATCTGCTCAATTCCTCTCTCTCCGCCTCCAGCCTCCTTCGTTCCTCCTCCCATTTCTCCACCTCCTCTTTTATCCTTCCCAGGATCCCTCCATATGGCTCCCTTTCTCCCAAATACATCTCCGCCCTTCCACTTATCTCCTCCCCCAATCCCAATCTCCGCGCCACCTCTATAGCATGGCTACTACCTGCCACCCCCATGATCAACCTAAAGGTGGGGCGTAGGGTGACGGGATCGAATTCGAAGGAAGCATTTTTTATATAGGGGTATATATAGGGCAGGAGCTTCAACTCCCCGAAGTGGGTGGCCACGAGGAGCTTGATATGGGGCTGAGAGGCGAGCTCCTCCACTATGGCCCGAGCGAGGGCGGATCCCTCCGCGGGGTCGGTCCCAGCGCCCAACTCGTCCAATAGAACGAGGCTTTTGCCTTTTATGTTCCTCAATATGTTTATCACCTGGGTGATGTGGGAAGAAAAGGTGGAGAGATTCTGCTCTATGCTCTGCTCTTCCCCTATGTCCGCGAGGAGGGATTGGAAGATGGGAAGGGTGGTGCCCTCCGAGGCGGGGATGAATAGACCTGCCTGCCCCATGAAGACGAAGAGCCCCACCATCTTCAAGGTCGTGGTCTTCCCTCCCGTGTTGGGACCGGTTATTATGAGGACCCGCTCATCCCTCCCCATCTCCAAGCTCACGGGCACTGCGATGCTCGCCGGCAAAAAGGGATGACGCCCCTTGGAGATGCTAAGGACGCCCTCTTCGTCGAAAACAGGCTCAACCGCATTCTGTTGAAGGGCGAGCAAACCCTTTGCGAGGCAGAAATCCAAAAGCCCAAGCGCCTCTCTCGTCCTCCTCAATCCATCCCTTCTTTCCCTCACTTTTCCACTTAGTTGCCGTAGGATCCTCGTCCTCTCTTCTTCCTCCTTCTTTTCCCACTCCCTCAAGCGATTCCCATCCTCCACTATGATGAGGGGCTCTATAAAAAGCGTAGCCCCACTGGCGGAGGTGGAATGGACAATCCCCTCTATCCTTCCCCTATATTCGCTTCTCACGGGAAGGCAGAATCTCCCCTCCCGCAGAGTTATCAATGGCTCTCGCAGGCACCTCAATATGGCGGGATCACTTATCATCTCCCCCAATTTGCCCTGTATCGTTGCCCTTATCCTCCTTATGTTCTCCCGGATCTCCCTCATTCTCTCGCTCGCTCCGTCCTTTATGAACCCCTCCTCATCCACGCTCCTCTCGATCGCCTCCAGCAGATGGTCAAAATCCCCTATCCTCCTGGCATAGGAGGATAGGAGTGGAACCTTTTCCCTGTTAGAGAGGAAGAACTCCTTCACCTCGGCGCTTATACGGATGAAATCCCTTATCGCTAAAATATCCCTTTCATCGAGCATGCCTCCCTTCTCCGCCCTCTCCAGCCTTTCCTCTATATCCTCCGTCTCCCTCAAGGAGGGAGCCAACCTGATGGCTTCCAGTGCCTCCCTTGTTTCCCTTAGCCCCCTTCTTATCCTCACCACATCCGAGGAAGCCTCCAAAGCCCTCGCCTTCTCCCTTCCCATGGGGGTGAGGCAGAGCTTTTCTAAGGAGGTTTTTATCTTCCCTATCTCCAGCGCCCGATAGCTTCTTTCATCTATATTTAGCATGCTAAAGGGTATCCAATTCACCCGCCAATCCCTGGAGCGCCACAGCGGAGGCTCCATAGAGCCCCACATCGTCTCCCAATTGGGCGGGAAGTATTTCTACTATGCTTGCCAGTTGAGGAATAGCGCGCTCAAAGGCGGTGCGTCTTACCGGCTCCAGTAGAAGTTCGCCCGCACCGATGACTCCTCCTCCCAGGACGACTACCTTGGGATTGAGGATGTTGATTATATTCGCCACTCCCAGCCCGAGCCAAAATCCCGCCTCCTCGAATACCCTTTTTGCTAATTCGTCCCCCTCCTTGGCGCATTCCGCAACGATCTTCGCCGTGACCTTCCCCAGATCCTCTCCTATCCTTTCCCAGATGAGGGATTGGGGATGGGAAGGAAGTAGCTCCCTGGTTCTCCTTGCTATAGCGGTGCCCGAAGCAAGGGCTTCCAGGCATCCCCGCTTACCACACCCGCACAAAGGTCCCTCCGCCTGCAGTTTCTGATGTCCAAATTCGGCAGCGTTATCCCCCGCCCCATGGAATATATGTCCCTTTATCACACAGCCTCCTCCTATGCCCGTGGAGACGGTGAAATAGGCAACGACACTGGCGCCCCTGCCAGCTCCGAAGAGCGCTTCCCCCAGCGCTGCTGAATTGGCATCGTTATCTATGAAAGAGGGGGCATGGAATTCCCTCTCGAAGATATCTCCGATGGGGATGTCGTCCCAGCCGGGCATATTGGGAGGGGAATTGATCGTCTTCCTCACCCTGCTTAGAGGACCGGGGACCGCCATGCCTATGCCATCTATCCGCTCCCATCCTGCCCTTTCCAATACCCTATGGGATGCCTCCAACAGCCTCTTTATAGTGTCCTGGGGACCCCTTTCCACCTCGGTCGGAAGAACCTCCTTGTGGAGGAGGTCACCCTCATAGGCACCTGCTCTCATGCGGGTGCCGCCGATATCTATCGCCAATATGCGAGGCATGTTATCCTCCTTTCTCGTTAATTGCTATAGAAGATTATAAATCAAAGGCGAAGCGCAGTATAATCCTTACCTCTTTTTGCCTTTAAAGAGGAGGATTCCTTCCAAATAATTTGACATTTCGCCTTAAATTCTTAAAATTAAATGATGTGAAAACACACTCTCCGGATTCCTTTGGGTGCCCCCCGCGGGTCTGGAAGGAAGATGAAGGAGAGGAGGAATTAACCCAAAAGGAGGTTGATATTCTGTGCCTGTAGTGACGATGAAGGAACTATTGGAAGCAGGGGTGCATTTCGGGCATCAGACGAGCCGATGGCACCCCAACATGAAGAAGTATATTTATGGGGGCAAAAACGGGATATACATCATAGACCTCCAGCAGACGATCGAGTTGCTGGAGAAAACCTGTGAATTCGTAAAGCAAGTGGTTTTGCAGGGAAAGACGATCCTCTTTGTGGGGACGAAAAAGCAGGCGCAAGAAGCGGTGAGGGAAGCGGCGGAAAGATGTGGAATGCCCTATGTAGTGGAGAGATGGATGGGAGGAACCCTCACCAACTTTTCGGTGATAATGCAAGGGGTGAAAAAACTGGAAGAGTTGGAGAGAATGGAGGAAACGGGGGAATTAGACCGCTTGCCCAAGCGGGAGGCAAGGCTCCTTCGCAAGAAATTGGAGAAGATGAGGAGAAACCTGACTGGGATAAGGAACATGAAGGAACTGCCGGGCGCCATATTCATAGTGGACATCCGCAAGGAGGAAACCGCTCTGGGCGAGGCGAAGAGGTTGGAGATCCCCGTCATCGCCATAGTGGATACGAATTGCGACCCGGAGAAGGTGGAATATCCCATACCGGGCAACGACGATGCCATAAGATCTATAAAATTAATCGTGGACAAGATAGCGGATTCCATCTGCCAGGCCCAGCAACTATTAGAACAAGGAGCCGTCATCGTGGAGGAGGAGGCAGCCAGGGAACCAGAGAGAAAGGAGGAGGAATTGGAGGCGGGGAGAAGGGACCTGGAGGAATGGCTGGAGAATTATGGTGAATAATTTCGGAAAGGAGTGATCCAAATTGGCAGTAACGACGGAACAAGTTAAGAAATTAAGGGATCTTACAGGAGCACCATTGATGGATTGCAAGAAGGCGCTGGAGGAGGCGGGAGGGGATATCCAAAAGGCTATGACGGTTCTGAAGGAGAAGGGGATGGCAGTAGCAGCGAAGAGGAAAACCAAGGAGGCTAAGGAGGGCTTGATAACCGCTTACATCCACCATAGCGGGAGGGTGGGCGTGCTTTTGGAGTTGAATTGCGAGACGGATTTCGTGGCGAGGACGGAGGAGTTCAAGGCGTTATCCCATGACCTCGCCATGCAGGTGGCGGCGATGGCTCCCCTTTATGTTTCCAGGGAGGATGTTCCCCCCGAGGTATTGGAGGAGGAGAAGTCCGCCCTGCGCAAGTGGGCTGAGGGACAAAATCGTCCCCCTCAGGCGGTGGAGAAGATGATAGAGGGGAAGTTGGAGAATTTCTTCTCCACCGTTTGCCTGTTGGAGCAACCCTTTATAAAGGACGAGGAGAAAAAGGTGAAGGATGTTATCGCCGAGGCGATGGGGAAGATAGGCGAGAAGATAGTGGTGAGGAGGTTCGTTAGATATGAATTGGGCGAGATCGAGAGTTAATGGACATGCCTAAACCTAGGTGGAAGAGGGTGATGCTTAAACTTTCGGGAGAAGCCTTTGCGGGGCAAAAGGGATTCGGGCTGGATCTGCAGGAGGTCAAGAGGATAGCGGAGGAGATAAAAGAGGCGTGGGAGGAGGGAGTGCAGATAGGGGTCATAACGGGGGGAGGGAACATAGTGAGGGGTTCGGAGGCGGAACAGATGGGCATGGACAGAGCGACAGGCGATTATATGGGGATGTTGGCAACGGTGATAAACGCCCTCGCCCTCCAGGATGCCTTGGAGAGGTTGGGCGTTCCCACGCGGGTACAGACCGCCATAGAGATGAGGGAAGTAGCGGAGCCCTTCATAAGGCGGAGGGCTATCTCCCAGATGGAGAAGGGAATGGTAGTGATATTTGCTGCTGGGACGGGCAACCCATATCTTTCTACCGATACCGCAGCTGCCCTGCGCGCCGCCGAGGTCGGCGCGCAGGTGCTTCTCAAGGCAACCAATGTGGATGGCGTCTATGAAGATGATCCCCGTAAAAACCCCAATGCCCGCCTCTTCAAGGAATTGGACTACCTGGAGATGGTGAAGAAGGGCTTAAAGATAATGGATTACACAGCGGTTATGATGAGCCAGCAGGTGAATATACCCATAATAGTCTTCAATATGAGGGTGAAAGGAAATATAACCAAGGCAGTGCTCGGAGAAGAAATTGGTACATTCGTAGGAGGGAACCCCGATGGAAAAGTTAGAGAGGATACTTAAGGAATGCGAGGAAAAGATGGAAAAGGTTTTAGAGGGCACCATTTCCGACCTGGCGGGGATAAGGACGGGAAGGGCAAGCCCCGCTTTGGTGGAGAAGATACCGGTGGAAGCCTATGGTGGCACCTACACGATAGCAGAGTTGGCAGCTATAACCGTTCCTGAACCCCGCCTGCTGGTCATCTCCCCCTGGGATAAATCCGTCCTCCCCGCCGTAGAGAAAGCCATCCTTAAATCCCCCCTCGGTTTGACCCCCTCCAGCGATGGCAATGTAATCCGCCTTCCCTTCCCACCCCTCAGTGAGGAACGTCGCAGGGACATCCTCAAGATCGTGGCGAAGAGAATAGAGGAAGGGAAAGTAGCGATAAGGAACATAAGGAGGAGCGCCAACGAGGAGTTGGAGGCGCTTGAAGATAAAGGGGAGATATCGGAGGACGACCTCTTCCGTGCGAAGGAGAAGGTGCAGAAGTTAACCGATAAGTTCATCGGTCTTCTGGACGAAGCGCAAAAGGCGAAGGAGAAGGAGATCCTGGAGGTTTAAAGGTCCTCGCCCACCTTCAAAAGAAGGTGGGCGAACACGCCAGCAGAGAAGCCTGCATCTATATTCACAACCGCCACGCCGGGAGCGCAGGAATTAAGCATGGATAAAAGGGGCGCTATGCCCCCAAAGGATGCTCCATAGCCGACGCTGGTTGGCACCGCTATCACCGGCTTCCCCACCAAACCGGCAATCACCGAGGGCAAAGCCCCCTCCATGCCCGCGATGGCGATTATCGCGCTCGCTTCCCTCAATTTTCCCAGATTCCCGAAGAGGCGATGTATCCCCGCTACTCCCACATCGTATATCCCTTCCACCCTTCTGCCTAAGAACCTCAGGGTAACAACCGCCTCCTCCGCCACTGGTATGTCCGATGTCCCTCCCGTCACAACCGCAATAAAGCCCTTCCCTTGGGGTGGGGGCATCTCTCCCCAAACTATCACCCTCCCCTTAGGGAAATACTCCGCCTTGGGGAGATTCTCCCTCACCTCCTCCCACACCTGGGGGGAGGCGCGAGTGGCCATCACCCTCCCGTTCTTCTCATAGAGCCTCCTCATTATCTCCACTATCTCCTGGGGAGACTTCCCAGGGCAGAAAACCACCTCGGGGACCCCTATCCTATCCCAGCGTCCGTGGTCAACCTTGGCGAACTCCAGATCCTCCCATCCCTTTATCCTTTCCTTTGCCTCCTCCACCGTGAGCCGTCCTTCCCGCAGAGCCCTCAGCAATTCCTCCAATTCCCTATTTTCCAGGGAGGTTCACCTCCATCATCTTCAAGTCGTTTTGGGAGATAAATAATACCTTATCGAGAGCGCAAGGAATGCACCTCTTTATTTTCTGGGAGTATTCCTCCTCCCAGATGAACCTCCCCCTATCGTTGAAGAGAAGGAGCTTGCCATGTAACTCGTCATGACCCAAAACTCCTCCATTAGGCAAAACGAGTAAGGGCTTAACCTGTAGAAGGACGCCCCCTCTTTTCCACTTAACCTCTCCCCTCCAATCCACCACCAACAACTCCCTCTCCTCCATTCCCCCCCTTGATTCCTGTCTCAATCCCAGACAATAAAAGGGGGAATAGGAGAGTATGAAATCGCCCCTCCCCTCGAAGACCTTGCTCCAAAGGAGATAACCTTGGGGGGTGTGACGGGAGAGGTAAGTCCTATCCGAGGAATGGAAGAGGAGGAACCCCCCATCGGTTAAAGGATATATCCTCTGGATCCCCGCGTAGGGGAAGAAGTATATCTGGCTGGGTGGTCTAAAAAGGCAGAGGCTTTGGTTCAAGGCTAAACCTATCCTGCCGTCGATGAGTATCACCACATCCCTTATATCGTCGCCGAAGCGATATCTCCGCCAGCCCTTCAATCTCCCCGGTCGAGAGCTGAGGGTGAAGAGGTAGAGATACCTATTCCCTGCCACAACCGCTATCTGCTTCCCCCGCCAGGTGATGGAGGTGATCTTCTCCATCTCCTCCCGCCAAAAGGAGTATCCTTTGGGAGTGTAAAAGACGAGTTCGTCCCTTCCCCCCTTTTCTCTAACCGCCACGAATTGTCCATCCTCCAGGAGAAAAGCCCTCTTCAGCCCACTAACCTTGCCCTGCCAGAGAACCTTCCCCTCCACGCTCAATATATTTATCCTGTCCCTCCCCCAAACCAATATCTTATCCCTTTGGGCGTTTCCTCCCTCCGCCTCTACGTTAAGGCTCCAGAGGACATGAAGGGGCTGGGATACAGCCAGTCCGCATAGCGCAATTAAAAAAAGAAAGAATCGCTCCCTCATCCACCCAAACTAAGGAAATATTTGTAGAGGCGGGGATCATCCGTCAACTCGGGGTGAAAGGCACACGCCAGAAGCCTTCCCTGCCTCGCCAGAACTATCCCCTCGTCCAATTTGCAGAGGATCTCCACCTCCGGGGAAGCCTCCGTTATTAAGGGAGCGCGAATGAATATCGCCCTAACTGGCTCCTCTCCTAAAGCGGGTATATTTAGAAGGGTCTCGAAGGAATCCTTCTGCCTTCCGAAGGCGTTTCTCCTCACGGTGATATCCATGAGCCCCAGGAGAGGCTGTTGCCAATTTTCCACCCTCTTCGCCAAGAGGATCATACCGGCGCAGGTTCCTAGGACGGGCATGCCATCCCTTGCTCTCTCCGCTATCTTGCTTGCCAATCCATATCGGGAAAGGAGGGTTCCAATGGTGGTGGACTCTCCACCTGGGATAACCAGGGCATCAACTCGTTTCAGCTCCTCTTCGTCCTTCACTAAGGAGGCATCCACCCCCATTCTCTTCAGAGCGAGGAGATGTTCTTCAAAATCTCCCTGTAAAGCGAGCACGCCGACCTTCATTTTCCTTCTCCCTTCTCTTTTTTAAGGAAGATAGCCTACCAGCCGCGGGTAGCGAGGAGGTCCTTCTCCTCCAACTTCCTGATATCCAGCCCCCTCATCGGCTCGCCCAAGCCCTCGGAGACCTTGGCGAGGATATCGGGTCTATCATAGTAGGTAACCGCGTCCACTATCGCTTTCGCCCGGGCGTAGGGGTCCTCGGACTTGAAGATTCCGGAGCCGACGAAAACCGCCTCCGCTCCCAACTGCATCATAAGGGCTGCGTCGGCGGGAGTGGCGATGCCTCCCGCGGCGAAGTTGGGGACGGGAAGGCGCCCATGCTCCGCCACCCAGCAAACGAGTTCGTAGGGAGCGCCCAACCTCTTAGCCTCCGCCATCAATTCCTCCTTGGGGAGGGAGGTCAGCCTCCTTATTTCGTCCATAATCAGGCGCATATGTCTCACCGCCTCCACCACATTGCCTGTTCCTGCCTCCCCCTTGGTCCTTATCATAGCTGCCCCTTCCGCGATCCTCCGCAGGGCTTCCCCCAGGTCCCTTGCTCCGCAGACGAAGGGGACGGAGAACCTGTGCTTATCAATGTGATGGGATTCATCGGCGGGGGTAAGGACCTCCGATTCATCTATGAAGTCCACTCCCAACGCCTCCAAGATTTGGGCTTCCACGAAATGCCCGATACGGCATTTCGCCATAACAGGGATGGAGACCGCCTCCATGATTTCCTTTATTTTGGCGGGGTCGGCCATCCTCGCCACGCCCCCCTCCGCCCTTATATCCGCCGGCACCCTTTCCAGGGCCATGACTGCTACAGCACCCGCCTCCTCAGCGATTTTAGCCTGTTCGGCATTGGTGACATCCATGATGACGCCACCTTTGAGCATGCGAGCGAGTCCAACTTTAACCTGCCAAGTTCCTCTTTCCAACATAATTATCGCCTCCAATTGTTAATTTTACCCCACCTTTATTCCGAAGTCAAATTATGGATTTAAAGGCAGAAACCTTGGGATAAGACAGGAGTGTAGGCAAGGAGCCAAACAACACCGAGGCTTTTTAGGGAGGCTCTTCTGTATTATAATTTAAGGGCAAAAATAGAGTGCGCCCGCGGGAAAGGAGGAAGAGGTTTTCAGTGAGAGAAGATTCCTTGCTACTGTTTACATCCGCCTTGCTTGCCCTAACGCTTCTGGTTTCCTCTGGGGTATTTCCGCAACAGGAAAGGACGGCGCATAACCCCTCAGCCTCAAAAGTCCCTTACCGGGGAAGATATGCTATCGTCGTGAGTTCAACGACCAATAGGGATTGGCACGAGGTTGTGGAGGCGCTGAAGAAGAAACACCCCTCCGCCATCCTCCTTTCCTATACGAATTCGCCCTCAGAGGTCCGATCAAAATTGAGCGAAATCATGCCCCGCTATGTGGCGTTCGTCGCCGAGCCCGAGGAGATAAGCGAGGGATTCGTCCGGGAGATCCACGCCTTCATGAGAAACCTCGACGATGACCCCTACTACGATGCCTTCTTCGGCATCATCACGGGCTATACCCAAGAGGACGCCCTGAAGATGGTTAAGGAAGATACGCCCTTCTTCGTCAGAAAGGCTCTCATAGCCTTCGAGAGCCCATCCCTGCTCCAATCCTTCCAGGAGGGCATGTCCTTCAGCGAAGGGAGCGCGGGGAAGGGCTGGCTCAGGAGGAAAGGTTCTCAGGAGGTGGAGGCTTTAAGCGATGTCCCCTCCGATGTGACGAAACTTTTGGTGGAAGCCCTCAACAGCAACACCGTAGACCTCTTCGCGACGAGTGGGCACGCCACGGAGCACAATTGGCAGGTCGCCTACACCCTTTCCGCCTTCGGCGGGAAAACTGGCTATTTCATCCACAGGAACGGCACCCTGATAGGGCGCTCTGCGGATGGGGAAGAATGGGAGATCCGCACGACCAATCCCAAGATATTCTGGCCCGCGGGGAACTGCCTGATCGGGCACATCGATAAGAGGGACTGCATGATGACCTCCTGGCTTCACAGCGGAGGGGTCGTTCAGAGCATCGGCTACATCGTTCCCACCTGGTATGGCTATGGGGGATGGGGCATAGGCACCTATTTCATAAACTCCAAGGATGGGAGAGGGAATAGGGGCTTCTATACCTTCGCCGAGAGCTTCCTCTCCAATTGCCAATCCCTCATCTTCGACCTGGAGAGGCATAAAAATGGCGAGGTCACCCTCGCTGAGCGCGATCTCCAAGGGCATCAATACGACCGGGATGCAGTTGCCTTTTATGGCGATCCCGCTGGGAGGGCTTATGTGCTTAAAGATGGCACGACCGACTGGGATTATATATGCGATCTCAAGGTTGATAAGTTGGAGGGGAAGAGGTATAGGATATCGTTGATGGTGAAATTTAGGAAGGAAAGGGGCTCCTTCGACAGGCTCCTCGTAGCCTATCCCACCTGGAGGATAGATGTGAATAGCGTTCGGGATGTGCGGGCGAATGCGCCCTACATCATAACGGACAGTTTCATCGGGCTCAGCCCCTGGAAGCAAGGGGACCCTCCCATAAAGGAGGGCAAGACATTCACCCTAAGTTTCTCCGCTTCCCCCTTAGACCCCGTTCCATAGTTTGCGAAGAAGGATTTCTCGCTACCGCTGAAGGTCGGATGCTTTCTTCCTCGCCGAGATCGCGACGAATCCTCCCTCCCCGTATCCCTCCTTTATCGGTTCGATAGCGGTTATCTCCTCGGGGTTTTTAAATATCGTCTGGCAGGTCCTCACATCCTCGAACTCCAATTGCTCCAGCCACTTCAGGATCTGCCTCACGGGATAGATATGGGCATGCCTATAGAATTTGCTTTCCCTCTTTTTAGCCTTGTACAATCGCCCCAGGAAGCTCTCCCCATCTATCGTGCCTATGATGAGATATCCTCCCGGAGCGAGGACCCGCTTAGCCTCCTTGAGCGCCTGCAGGGGATCCTCCACGAAGCATAAAGTTACGATCAGCAACACCAAATCGAAGGAAGAATCGGGGAAGGGGAGCGCTTCCGCCTTGCCTTCGTAGACCTCTATTCCTCGCTTTCGCGCTATCTCCGCCATTGCCTTGGCGGGCTCCACCCCCACTCGGATACCCAAGGGGACCGCGAACCTGCCCGTTCCCACTCCGACCTCCAATCCGTTAGCCTTTTCGGGGAGGAGCCTCTTTACAGCCAGGATCTCCGATTCATAGACGAACCTATTCCTTTCGAACCACTCATCGTATTCCTGGGCGTGCTGTTGGAAGGCCTCGATGTTTTTCATATTAATTCACCCTCCCGAGATCAACCCTCGCCTCCCCCAAGTGTAGCGAGAAATAATCGCCCAACAACTATCCCTCTGGGGCGACCTTTCCACTATCTTTATCCTTTCCCCTTTGAATATACAAATGCAAAATCTTCTTAAGAAGGGCGGGATTTTTATCGATCAATACCTCTATGAGCCTCGCCCACGCCACGGGGAGGAGTGGTTGTCTGTTGAGAAACCTATACCAAGTGCGGTAATTAATGCCCAACGCCTCCGCCACTCCAAGGGGATCGTCTTTGCCCAGGGTCTGTGCTAACTCTTTAAGCGCCTCTCGCCAGGGAGAATGCTCTATCCTTTCAAAGAGTCTCTTCTTCCAGGCAAGGAGTTTCTCCTGCAAGTTTTGGAGTCCTTTTGCCGCCTTTTCTTGCAGACATTGTTTAAAATCTCGATATAGTTTTTCGTCCTTCTTTTTCAAATCTTCCAACAACCGATCGAGTTTGTCTTGAGTCTTCGGTTGGGGGAGGAAAGTTTCGTGTCGCCTTAGGTAATGGAAGACATTGGGAGGGAGTTTATAGTGCAGAGTCATAGCATAGATGCTTCGAAAGCCAAGAGTTTTTCTTATTTTCTCGAAGAGGTCATCCATTATTCCGTCTTCTCGAGCCATAAGCCTTTTCAGGCTTACATTTTCCATAATGGTAGCATACCCAAAAAGCCTTTGTAAACAGGTTCATCCTAAATCCTACACTTTCTTCTTTTTACATAGAAATCCCTCAAAACTTGTCAATACCTTTTTAAGATTCCGTTCCCTCGCGGCTTTTTGCCTTGCAACTCCTTTCGGGATTATATCGTTATTAGGTGTTTCCTTGGAAACCTTACAAGAGCAATGCTTATTGGAATGTAGAGATGGTGAAGGAATTTAAGGGAGGCATCCGCCGTTCCCGCGAGGGTGAAGGTAAAGCATAGGGCATTAGCGATGGAAAGGAAGGCAAGGGCTTCCTATTATCGCGCGAGAGATTTAATTTCCGCCAAAAGTCTCTCGACTTTTGGCGGAATTTCGTTTCAATCCTTGTTTTTCTGGAACAAGCACTTCAACTGGTCAATGGGATTATCTATATTGTCAAGTTCCCTTGTTTCAATCCTTGTTTTTCTGGAACAACCACTTCAACTTGAGTGATATCGATTTGGTGTTTGTTTTATGTCCCGTTTCAATCCTTGTTTTTCTGGAACAACCACTTCAACACAGTGGGATTACGCATATTTACAATTTCCCTTTAAGGTTTCAATCCTTGTTTTTCTGGAACAAGCACTTCAACTAATGAAGTGTATCGATTGGCTTGAAGAAGTGGGGGGAAAGGTTTCAATCCTTGTTTTTCTGGAACAAGCACTTCAACTTAATATGTTGTGGAGAAAGCTGAGCGAGTATGCATTAGTTTCAATCCTTGTTTTTCTGGAACAAGCACTTCAACCACTGTTACTCCCCCAGTAGAGTTGGGGAATGATTAGTTTCAATCCTTGTTTTTCTGGAACAACCACTCCAACTTCCAAGGCGGGGTGGTATACGAGTATGAAGCAGAGTTTCAATCCTTGTTTTTCTGGAACAACCACTTCAACAGTTATAGCGATAGACATAGATCTTCCTTTTAAAGAGTTTCAATCCTTGTTTTTCTGGAACAACCTCTTCAACAAAGAAAGCATATCAAGAGGATCGTCTCCGTTGTGTTTCAATCCTTGTTTTTCTGGAACAACCTCTTCAACTAAGAGAGCCCTTGAAATTAACCCCAATCATGAAAGGTTTCAATCCTTGTTTTTCTGGAACAACCACTTCAACCTGTTGAAAGGAGGTGAAGCTTTTAGCCTTTAAGCTTGTTTCAATCCTTGTTTTTCTGGAACAACCACTTCAACCCTACGAAGGGGATTTGGCTTAAAAATCTTTCTTTTGAGACGTTTCAATCCTTGTTTTTCTGGAACAACCACTTCAACTAAGAAGGCAAAATGCAATTGCGGTTGGGGAATGGAAGTGTTTCAATCCTTGTTTTTCTGGAACAACCACTTCAACTTTTTCACTGTGGTGTGTTGGGATGAATTAGCTGAAGAGTTTCAATCCTTGTTTTTCTGGAACAACCACTTCAACCCTTAATTCAATTATAACCAGAGGAAATTCGATCGGCAACTTGTATCACTTGTCTCTTAAAAAATGCCTCACCCCTCAAAATGGAAATCAGCGATATTTGTAATAGGCGGAACAAGTGCCCTCGGAGGAAACCATGCAGGGTCCCACGGGATTGGCGGGTGTGCAAACTTTGCCATAAAGGGGACAATCCGTGGGCTCCTTCAACCCCCTTATCACCTCCCCACAACAACAGAGGGGATTCTCCTCCGCAGGCTCCACCTCCAACCCCTCCAATAGATATCGAGCATCCCATTCCCCATACTCCTCCCTTATCTGAAGGGCGGTGAGGGGGAGAAAACCCAGCCCCCGCCAAACCGCATCCCCCAATTCGAACACCTTCCACATCGTCTCCAAAGCCCAAGGATTACCTTCCCACCTCACCCCCCTCCTATATTGTATCTCCACCCGCGGAAGTTTCTCCTTTATCATCCCCAAAAGCATGTATATAGCCTCCAGGATGTCCAAGGGCTCAAAGCCGGTTATCACACAGGGGATCCCGTATTCCTCCACGATGAACCGATAGGGCTCTGCTCCGATCACCACCGAGACATGTCCCGGACAAATAAAGCCATCTATGTTTATCTCCCCCGCCTCGAGGATAGCCCTCATGGCGGGAGGGATTAACTTATGCAGGCTTAAGACCTTGAAATTCTTTATGTTCTCCTCCTTTGCTCTTAGAATGGTCACCGCCACGCCGGGGGCAGTGGTCTCGAAGCCCACCGCCAGAAATATGACAAGTTTCCCCTCGTTATCCCTAGCTATCTTTAGGGCATCCAGGGGAGAATATACAACCCTTATATCGCATCCCTCCGCCCGCTTCCTTTCCAAACTACCACTCTTTGCCGGCACCTTTATCATGTCCCCAAAGGTGACGAATATGCTGTTAGGAAGGGAAGCGAGGGCAAGGGCTTTCTCTATGTCCTGCTGGGAGGTGACGCACACGGGACAGCCGGGACCGGATATCACCTTTATCTCCCTGGGGAGCATCCTCCTGAGACCGAAGCGGGAGAAGGAAACGGTATGGGTCCCGCAAACCTCCATGAAATTCGCCCTCCGCCCCAACCTCCTTATCTCCTGGAGCATCCTCTCGGCGAGCGCCCTATCCCTGAACTCCTTAACGAACCTCATCCTGGGCAAGGCTACGCCAGAAATCCAGCATTGCCTCTACCTCTTCCTCGTCTATCTTGGAGATGGCGAAGCCGGCATGGATTATCACATAATCCCCTTCCTTGAGGTCGGGGAGCAGTTCCACCGATATCTCCCTCTTTATCCCCCCTACATCTACTATCGCCTCCCTTCCCCTCAACTTCTCTATCCTACCGGGCACTCCCAAGCACATCTCTATCCCTCCAATCTGCTTCTCGCTATCACTGCTTGCCCCAAAGCTATCCCCCCATCGTTGGGAGGAACCTTCCCATGGATCAGGACGGAGAAGCCCTCCCCCTCCAACCTCTCCCAGAGCATCTTAAGGAGAAGGGCGTTCTGGAAGACGCCCCCGCTCAGGGCAACGAGCCTCACCCCCGTCCTTTTCCTTAAGATGCACAATGCGGAAGCGAGCATCTCCACTATGCTCCTGTGGAACTTGGAGGCTATCTCCTCCTTCCTCCTCCCCTCCAGGAGGTCATCCACTATCCCCCTTATCAGGGGGAGGACATCCATGATCAAGGGCTCCTCCCCCTCCAGTTGGAAGGGATAGTGCTCCTCGCATTCCTGGGAGATGTTCTCCAACTCCACCGCTGGCTGTCCCTCGTAGGTTGCCTCAAACCTCACCCCTAAGAGGGCGGATACTGCATCGAATAGCCTCCCCATGCTGGAGGCAAGGGGGGAGTTTATCCCCTTCTCCATCATCCTCCTCAGGACCTTCACCTTCTCCTCTCCCCATCGCCTCAGAAAGGCGGGGAGCTCCAGTCCCTCCCTCTCCAACAAATCCTCCCTTTCCGCCAGGCTGAGGTAGGCGAGGGCTATCCTCCAGGGCTGTTTGATGGCCATCTCCCCACCGATGAGGGGGATGTATCTGAGATGGGCTAAGCGAGTGAAGCCCTGGTAAGTGGTGAGGAGTATCTCCCCGCCCCAGATCTTCCCATCCAATCCGTAGCCGGTTCCGTCCAGGGCGACGCCGAGCACCACTTCCTCCCTCGGCAGATCGTTCTCCACCATACAGGAGGCGATGTGGGCGTGATGATGCTGGACGCCTATGGAAGGAAGCCCCAGGGAGAGGGCGAAGCGGGTGGAATGGTAAGTGGGGTGGAGGTCGTAGGCTACGAGTTTGGGCTTTATATTGAGAAGGCGGGAGAGATGCTTTAGCACCTTCTTGTAGAAGGAAAAGGTGGTCGCGTTCTCTAAATCTCCAATGTGCTGGCTTAGAAATGCCCAATTTCCCTTGCATAGGGCGAAGACATTCTTCAGGTCCGCTCCGCAGGCGAGGAGGTCCTCCCCGCCATAGGGAAGCCTGAGGGGAAGGGGGACATATCCCCTCGCCCTCCTTATCATAACCATCCTACCCCTCACCACTCTCGCAACGCTATCGTCGCACCTCGCCACTATATCCCGATTGTGGAGGAGAAAGGCGTCGGCGATCCCCCTGAGGTTCTCCTTCGCCTCCCTGTGGGAGGCGGAGAGGGGCTCATCGGTGCGGTTTCCGCTGGTCATGACCAAGGGGGCATCGCACTCCCTCATGAGGAGATGATGGAGGGGGGTATAGGGGAGGAAGATGCCGAGGTATTTGTTATTGGGGGCAACGGAGGGAGCAAGGGGGAGATCCCCCTTCTTCGGCAGAAGGAGGATGGGAGCTTGGGGGGAGGAGAGGAGCTCTTCCTCCCTGGGGGAGAGCTCCGCCAGGCAGTGAGCCATCTCCAAGTCCCTCACCATGATGGCGAAGGGCTTGAAGGGACGCCTCTTCCTTTCCCTCAGTTTCCTCACCGCTTCCTCATCCAGGGCGTTGCAGGCGAGGTGGAAGCCTCCCAAGCCCTTTATCGCCAGGATCTTCCCCTCCAGGAGGAGGTTCACCGCTTCCTTCAGGGCGTCCCCATATATCCTCCTTCCCTCCACCTCCAGCCATATGTGGGGACCACAGGCAGGGCAAGCGATGGGTTGAGCGTGATACCTCCTATCCCTTATGTCGTCGTATTCCCGCTGGCAATCGGGGCACATCTTGAACTTCCTCATGCTCGTCCTCTCCCTATCATAGGGGAGGGCACGGATGATGCTGAAGCGGGGTCCGCAGTTAGTGCAATTGGTGAAGGGGTAGAAGTAGCGCCTCTCTCCCGGGGTGAGGGTTTCCTGGAGGCATTCCCGGCAGGTCGCTATATCGGGGAGGGGGAAGAGGAGCCCCGTCCTGCCCTCCTCGCTTCTTTGGATTTGGAACCCCTCGTAGCCCAAGGGGGGAAGGCGGAGGACCTCCACCTTCTCCAGTAGCGCGAAGGGCGGTGGTGATGAGAGGAGGCGAATGATGAACTCCTCCACCTTTTCCTCCTCCCCCTCTATCTCTATGATCAGTCCTTCCACGCTATTGCGAACGCTTCCCGCTACCTTGAGGGAGGAGGCGAGGCGGTGGACGAAGGGGCGGAAACCCATCCCTTGCACCGCTCCCTGAAGGAGGATGATCGCCCTCTGCTTTTTGAGCAGTTTCATTAACTACTTATTTTATCTCCACTATCTGCCAATCGTCTATAAGGCTTAATTCTATATCCTGGCTTCCGCAATTTGGGCAGGCATCGCTGGGAGAGGAAATGGTGAATTCCGATCCACAGGCGGAGCAAGTTGCCTTCAAACCCGCCTGCTTGAAGGAGAAGATGGTGTCCTTAAAGGGAGTGTTGTCCTTCATTTCCTCTATGATCTCCGCCAACTCCTCCTCATCCACCCCCGCTGCGGGGTTTATCGCCACTATAACCTCCTTCAGTTCCCCTAAATTCTTTTCCTCCTTCTGTCTCATAACCGCGTTCAGAATGCTTTGAGCTCTTGCGGTTTCGTGCATCTAAAGCCCAGCCTCCTTTCTTAACATCTCCAATACCTCCTCGGGAGGGATCTGTTCCTCCCTCTCGTAGGAGACCTTCTTGGGGACAAGCCCGAGGGCGAGCGCCACTCCGTAGATGATCGCCTCGGGGCGAGGAGGACAGCCGGGGATGAAGAGGTCAACCGGGATTATCTTATCCACTCCCCCCTCCACATTATAGGTATCGAACCAGATGCTCCCTCCCACGGCGCAGGAGCCTATGGCCAAAACAACCTTGGGATTGGGGGTCGCCTCGTATAGCCTTTTCAGGGGCTCCACCATGGGGTGGGTAACGGGGCCAGCTACGACCAGGACATCCGCGTGGCGGGGTGAACCGACCAGTTTGATGCCGAAACGCTCCACATCGAAATAGGGAGTTAAGACATCCAATATCTCTATATCGCAGGCGTTACAGCCTCCGGTGTTCGTGTGGAAAACCCAGAGGGATTTCCCGAACGCCTTGCTCGAATATCTTCTTAATATTCCTTCCCTAAACATTTACTATCACCTTCTTAGTATCATCACTTAAAGGGAGCTAATTCGGATGCCAATGCCAAGATAGGATGCACGCATTGGGGATACACGCCGAGGAGGACGACGATGATGGTCAGGATGACTATGGGAAGGAGAATGCTGAAAGGAGCTTCCCTTCCCTGTTCAATTCTCTCGTTTTTCGGCTCTCCCCAGAAGACGCCATAGGCGGTGCGGATGAAGTAAGTAAGGGTGAGGAGGCTGACGAAGAGGGTGAAAAGGACGACCCACCATAACCCCGCCTCCCCTGCAGAGAGGAGGAGGGTCAACTTGCTCCAAAATCCTCCCAGGGGAGGGATTCCGCTCAGGGAGAAGGCGGAGATGAAGAAGCAGGTCATGGTAATGGGCATCCTGCGCCCCACTCCGGACAATTCGTCCAGATTGCGCAGGGCAAGGGAGTAGATCACCGAGCCGGCGCACATGAAGAGTAGGGCTTTCCCTATAATGTGGTTTAGGGTGTGATAGAAGGCACCATAATAGCCCAGGGGGGTGCCCACCCCCAAGCCCATGGCGATGTATCCTATCTGGCTGACGCTTGAATAGGCGAGCAATCTCTTCAACTCATCCTGCACGAGCGCAAGGGAGGCACCGAGGAGCATGCTGAAGATGGCGAGGACGAGGAGAATGGTGGAAACGATAGGATAGGAAGGAAGGAAAAGCCCCAAGGTCCTGAGGAGGGCGTATAGCCCTATCTTCATCATAACCCCCGAAAGGAGAGCGCTTATGGGAGTGGGGGCTTCGGCGTGAGCATCGGGGAGCCAGGCATGGAAGGGAGCCAATCCTCCCTTTGTGCCGAAACCCACCGTGAAGAGGACAGCGGATAAGAGGATTATATTGGCGGGGATATTGGGGATCGCCTTCTTGATATCGGTGAGGAGGAGGGGGGAAGCGACCCAAGGGGTGGCGGAGGCGTATATCAAGACGCAGGCGAAGAGGGAGAAGGTTATGCCCACGGTTAATAGGAGGAGGTATTTATAACCCGCCTCCAAAGCTCTCCTATCCCAATAGAAAGCCACGAGTAGCCCCGAGGCGATCGTTGTAGCCTCCACCGCTACCCAAAGGAGAATTATGTTATTGGTGGTTACGCTCCAAAGCATGGTGGAGAGGAAGAAGAGATAAAGGCAGTAGAAGATACCCAGCCTTCTCTCCGCCACCTCTAACCCCACCCTGGCGAGAAGGGGAGCTTGCCTCATATATCGGAGCCCATATATCGCTCCCCAAAAGCCCAGAAGGCTTATCCCTCCCATGAAGATACCGCTTAAGGCATCCGCCCGCAGCTCTCCTCCCAATTCCATTATCTCCCCCTCCCATATTATCCTGCAGAGGACCATGACCGATAGGGCGAGGGGGAGGAATGAACCGATGATAGCTAGGGGCTCCTTAGCCTCCTTCGATCGGCGAAGGAGCAACACAGCGAGGGAGAAGGGAAGAGGAGAGATCGTTAGAATCAGCAGTATATTTCTGTCAAGCCAGGTCATCTTTCACCTCACCAATGTAACTCCGAGAGTTGGAATGTATCGGTGGTGCCCGCTATTTCTCTCAATCCCCTTATCACATAAAGGAGGAGGTAAACTCCCAGGACCACATCCGTCACTATTCCGATGATGGCGGTTTCCCTCAAACCCGGGGCAAGGCTTACCAGGGAGAGGTGAGCACCATTCTCCAGGAGGCAAAGCCCTATTACCGTCTTCAGGGCTTCCCTCCTGGTGAGTATACCGTAGAGCCCCATGGTGAAGACGATCAGGGAGACGGCGACATTGGTGCGGAAGGGCTCCTCGGCAGCGAGGAGGGTAGGGGCGAGAAAGTGGACATATCTATGGGTGAGATTATAAAGCACGATGGTCAAGACCACAGCAACTACAACGGAAGGAGCGAAGCCTATTATCGCCTTCACCTCGTATTGGGGAAGATCCTTAACGAAACGAAGGAACAGCCAGGTTATCGTAATTACCTTGGTTAGAAGGGCAACCAATGCCCAAAGGTAAAAGGCAGGGTTGTAGGAAGCAAAGAGGGTTATGAGGGAGGTCATGAGCAAGGCTTGGAGGGCGTAAATATAGATGGCGTAGCGGAGGTTGCGCGCTTCTATTGCTCCGAAGGAGGTGATTATCAGGAGGAGGGAGAGGGAGGAAATCGCTTCTGCAAAGGGAGGCTTAGGCACTGGGGATATCATCTATGTCCTCCTCCTTTTTAAATCCTATAGCCATGTGCCTGTCCAGCACGCTGAACGGGGTGTAACAGCGTCCGCATCTTTTACAGGTCCCCATATAGATCTTCTGCTCTATCAAAAGGTCGTGTTTATCTGGGGTCGCCGTCTCGAATTCCGTCGATAGCTCCACTGCCCTCTCCGAACAAGCCTCCGCACATCTTCCGCATTGGATGCACCTTTCCAGATGCCGCCTTATTATCCGCCACTCCGGCGATATATCCGTGATTTTGATGAGGCGAGCAGGGCAGACGGTCGCGCATCCCCCACAACCCGTGCACCTGTCGGGATTTATAGTGACCTTGCCCCTATAGTTTTGGGGGGCGGGATGGGGCTCAAAGGGATATTTTAAGGTAACCCTGCCCGCTTTAATGCCTACAGATAATTGTTTTAGTTTGCTACGGATCATCCTCTCACACTCCCAATATGGAGAATGCTATCGCTATGAAGGAGGTGGCAACGAGGACCCTGGCGTAGAATGCGAGCGCTTGATCTATGCGTAGGCGAGGGAAAAGGGCTTCCAAGGTGGCACAGATTATCATGATCAGGAATGTCTTCAAAGAAGTATATATAAACAGGGGAACTCCGCTCATGGTCGGCCAGGGGAAGAAAACGGAGGCTATCAGATAAGCGATGAGCAACTGCCTGATGCTGAGCCCCCATTTGAAGATAGCAAGAGTAGGTCCGGAGGCTTCCATAAAGACTCCGCCGATGAGCTCCGTTTCCGCCTCCGGTATATCGAAGGGCAACTTGCCCATTTGGGACTGCATAGCAAAGAGCATCGCTATCCCCGCCATGATGGTGGAGAAAGTGGGTCCCATTGCCAAGTTCCAATCCGATATGGTGGAGATGAGGAAACTATTCGCCTTTATAGCACAAGCCAAGAAGGCGGATGCCATAACCGGCTCCACCACCATAAACATCATCACTTCCCTCGCCCCTCCCGCTATCCCGAAGGGGTTCCCCATTAGGTAGGAATATAGGACGAGGGAAAGGGAGGAAGCGGTGAGAAGATAGATGAAGGAGATGAAATCTCCCCGCAGGGCAAGGATGAGGGTAGCGGTGATTATGCAGGCTATATAGAGAAGGGCAAGGGGAGACCTGCTTATATCCTCCTTCCCCAAGAGTTTCAAGATGTCGAGGTAGGTCTGATGGAGGGGGGGCCCCATGCGGGAGTGAAGGCGCGCCCTCCACTTCCTCACGATACCATCAAAGAGGGGAGCAAGGAGGACTATCAAAATGGTTATTATTATACCCTCCAGGAACCTCATTTCTTCCTTCCTCCTCGGCGGGAGAGTTCATACATCTCCTTCTGGGTGAGGAAGACGCTGTTTCCCGTTTCCCTCTCCACTATCTCCAACCTCTCCGTGCAAGAGATGCAGGGGTCTACGCTTCCTATGGTGATGGGGGCATCGGCGATCTGGGTGCCAGGCTTGAACATCCAGAGGACGGAGGGGATGTTCATATAGGAGGGAGCCCTTACCTTCCATCTATAGGGACGGTTGTTCTCGCCCAATCTAACATAATGGAAATCCTCCCCCCGCGGCGACTCCGTGGCCATGACCGCTTCCGCACCTATCGGCAATTCCTCCTCTATCTTAAGCATCGTGGGACCGGGAGGAAGATCGCGCAGGATCTGCCTCATCATCTTCAGGGATTCTATCGTCTCGTAAGCCCTCACCAGCGCACGGGAGAGAACATCACAACCGTCCAGCACTATAACATCGAAATCCAGATAGGGATAGGCGGCGTAGGGAAAGTCCCTCCGGACATCCACATCCAACCCCGATGCTCGGGCAACGGGACCCAGAACGCAGGTTTTCCTTACCTCCTCCGGGGTGAGGATGCCCACATCCTTCGTTCTCATGATGAAGGCGCTGTCCCCTAAAAGGGTCTTGACCAATTCCAGCGTCTCCTCTTCCGTCTTATCTATCACCCGCCTCAACTCCTCGTGGATCTCCTTGGGTATATCCCTCCTCGTCCCACCGACGAGGTTAATCCCGTAGTTCTTACGGTTCCCTGTTATCCTCTCCGCCATCCACATTATCGGTTCCCTTATCCTCCAAAATTGCATAAATAAGGTATCGAAGCCGAGGATATGACAAGCTAATCCCAACCAGAGGAGATGGCTATGCACCCTCTCCATCTCCAAGCAATAGCTCCTTATATATTTCGCCCTCAAAGGTATCTCTATCCCCGCTGCGGATTCCACTACCTGGCAATAACAACAGGAGTGGGTAAATCCACATATCCCACATATCCGCTCGGCGAGGAAGGGAATTTGGTTATAGGTGAGGGCGGATTCCCCCAATTTCTCGATCCCCCTGTGCACATAGAAGCCCCTATAATCTGCTCCCACGATATCCTCACCTTCCACGAAGAGCCTGAATTGAATCGGCTCCTCCAAAACGGGGTAGAAGGGTCCTATAGGCAAAGCGGTGGCCCCTGGGGGAGGCTCCTTGAATTGGAACCCGCACTCGCCAGAGGAAGGGGGCTTGTAATTATAAGGGACATCCTTCCTCAGGGGGTAAACCCCTTCCGGCCAATCATCGGGGAGGACCAACCTACGGGGATCGGGGTGCCCTACAGGCTCAACCCCTATGAAATCCCTCACTTCCCTCTCTGCCCAATTCGCCCCCGGAATGATGGGAGTGATGGAGTCTATCTTGGGATCATCGGGAGGAACGAGGAAACGTAATCCCACCCTCAATCCTTCCTTATCGAAGGCGAAGAAGTGAAGGACTTCAAAATGACCATTAAGGGGACGGGAATCGATGCCCACGCTTATCGTATACCTCGCTCCCATCTCCTCAAACAAAATCCGCGCGCTCTCTCTAACATAATCCCGGGGCAGATCCATAAAAAGGCAATTATGGGAACGCTTGATATTGGTTGCCTTTTCTTTGAACCTTTCCCTGACCGTTTTCTCCCTGTAGTTCTCCGTCATTTCACGAAACACCTCTTCATTTTAGAACAAATGCCAACAGCAGGACAATGGCAAGCCCTAAGATTTGCCAGAGAAGGTAGGTTTGAAGGAGCCCGGAATGGGTCCTCCGCAAGCGAGCAAGGGCTCGCCTTCCCGCCTCTATGAAGAAATCGTAGATATCCTCTCCGAGGGATAGGGATAGCGCTCCCATCCTCTCCAAGGAGGGTGTCTTCAGGGAAGGTAGGACCGACCATATCCCCCTCCTCAGGGTGAGGGAAAAGCCTCTTGCCCGGTATATGAGCGCCTCGGTGGAGGGCATGGTTCCACCCACCCATACCTCCACTTCCTTCTTAGCCCCAACCAGGAGAGAGTAGAAGAGGAGACCCCAGAACAGGAGGGATGCCGTTACCAGGAAGGGGTTCCACAGCCCCACCATTAAGCCCTTCACCTGGGGAGCAATTATGGGAGACGGTCCGAAGAGCTGGGCATAGGAGGGGAGGGCACCCAGGGAAACTTGGAGGCAATGGTGGATGAATTGGAGGGGATAGTAAGCGAGGAAGCCGGTTAGGAAGCAAAGGAAAGCGAGTAGCATCTGGGGGAATTGCATGGAAGAGGGGACATCCCCCTCTTTAGGTATGTTAGATCTTAAGCCCAAGAAGGCGGAACCGAGGAATTTAACGATATAGGCTATGGTGAGGCCAGTGGTGAAGATGCCCGCCACCGCCCAAATGGGAAGCTCATAATGTATTTTGCCCGAAAGGGTGGAGGTGAGGATGATAAGCCATTTGCTCACGAAGCCGTTGAAGGGAGGGAGCCCCCCGATGGCAACTCCTGCCACGAGGGCGGCAACGAAAGTGTAGGGCATGGAGGCGATTAGCCCGCTTAGCTTTTGGAGATCGCGAGTCCCCGTTCTATATATCAACGAGCCGGAGATTAAGAAGAGGAGGGATTTGAAGAGACCATGATTAAGGATGTGAAACATACCAGCAATTAGGGCGAGGTAAGCCAAAGGGGTTTGCTGAGGAAGGAGGACGAGCCCAACCCCTATCCCTAAGAGGATGTAGCCAATCTGACCAATTGAGGAGTAGGCGAGCATCCTTTTGACATCCTCCTGCTCCAAGGCAGAGAGAGTCCCCATGAAGAGGGAAACCGCCCCGAAGAAGGCAATTATCGTTCCCCAGAAGGACATCCCAAATCCTATGGGAAGCATCCAAAGGAAGAAACGGAGGACGCCATAGATGCCGGTCTTTATCATCACTCCGGAGAGGAGGGCGGACACTGGGGAAGGGGCAGCTGGATGGGCATCGGGGAGCCAGAAATTGCCCAAGGGGAACATACCTGCTTTTATCCCAAAGCCCAAGAGAAAGAGTGCCATTGTGGAGTGAAAGACGGCGGGACGCTCCCTTATAATGCCTCCCATGGCGATCTTGAAGTCCACGAAATTGAAGGATTTCGTTTGCACATAAAGGAGAGCAGTAGCGATCATTATGCAACCAGCAGCGAGAAAAGACCAGAAGAAGTAGCGGAAACCTGCCAGGAGGTTCTCGGGATGCTCGCTTTCATAAATGACGAGGAGATAAGAGGTGAGGGTCATAAACTCCCAGAAGATTAAGAAGATGAACATGTTGCCAACGCTCACCACCCCTACCATCCCCAAATTGAAGAGGAGGAGGAAAGGGTAGTAGAGAGCAGTGCTCTTAGGGTAGATCTCCATATATCTTATGGAATGCAAAAGGGCGAGGAGGGAGATAAAGGATATGAGGAGGGTAAAGAAGGCGCCCAATCCGTCCATCTGGAAGATGGGTCCTAATTCTACTCCCCTTAGGATATGAAGAGTGGGACCTTCTACCTCCTCGCCCAACAGGCGTAAAACAGCGGAGAGCATGAGGAAGAAGTTGCCGAATAGGCCGAAGATGAAAGCGGTGATCCCGCTTATGCTCCGCCATCTTCCCATAAAGGCGGTTGCAAGCGCTCCCAAGGCGAGTATTCCTAAGCCGAAGAGGAGGTCGTTCGTTCCCGTCATGGCATCATCACTCCCGCCGTGGCAGTGAACACTCGGACAAGATATAGCCCAAGATCGGGGGCTACAATGGTAAAGAAGGCGAGGAGTATAAGAAGGGAATTTATATATGCAGGAATTGGATTGGCCATCGAGGTTACCCCAGCTTCCGTCCCCATGAATACCCGGTGCGTTACCCTTATGAACCAGGCAAGGGAAATGGCGCTCTCCAAGATTATAAAGACCGCTGAAACAGTGCCAATCCAATTGCCCAGTTCAATCGCCCCCCATAATATGAAGAATTTACTGAAGGAGGCAGCGAAAGGAAGCACCCCCACCACCGCGAGCGTACCTATAATAAAGGTTCCGGCAACGACAGGCATTTTTGTCCCCAACCCTCCCATCTCGCTTATCCTACGCGTCCCCGTCACATAGGTAACAGCTCCCGCACAAAGGAAGAGAAGGGACTTAGCAACCGAGTGATTGATTATATGAAGCATCCCTCCTTGGAAGGCGTGGGTGGAGCCCATCATCCCTAATCCTAAGCCCACTGTTATATAACCTATATGTAAAATGGTGGAATAAGCCAATAGTTTCTTTATATCGTCCGTGGCCAAAAAGGCGAGGAGGGATATGAGCATGGAGAAAAGGGAAAGGGCAACGATAAGGAGCCCAAGGGCATAGCCATAAGGGAAGGGGGCAGAAGTGAGGGTACGAGCAAGGAGGAACACTCCTACCTTCACCATGGCGGCGGCGTGGAGATAAGCGGAAATGGGGGTTGGCGCCTCCATCGCTTGGGGGAGCCAGATCTGGAAGGGAACCTGGGAGCCCTTTGCCAAAGCAGCAACGAATATTAGGGTGAAAAATAGCGCTCTCAACCCCTCAGGAAGTTGGGCGGGGGCATCGAAGGCGAAGGAGCGAGCGAAGGAGAAGAGGAGCGCCAGAGCGCCTAAGAAGAAGGCGCTTCCCGTGGAAGTGGTTATCAAAGCGATGAAACCCGCCCTCAATGCTCGCTGATGTTGATAGAACCCAATCAAAGCGAAGGAGCAAAGACTGGTCAATTCAAAGAAGAGGAAAAGCTCCAGGAAGTTGGAGGATATGGAGACGCCGATCATCGCTCCCAGGAAGAAGAGGAGCCAGAAGTAATACCTTCCCTTGCCATCCTCCACCGGATGCTCCTTGTTCCCTTCGCTTAAATAGAAGGAAGAATAGAGGACGACGAGTAGCCCTACAAAAGTGGTGATGGATAGCATGAGGGTAGAGAGGGGATCCACCCGGAAGCCTAAAAGATCGGTTATCCCTAGCCAAGGGAGGTAACCAAAGGCAAACTCCGTCTCCCCGAATCTCACCTTCCCTACTATGAACAAAACCGCACAGAAGGCAAGGGAAGCAAATAAAGCAGCTAATATATCCGCATCCCTTCGTCTAAAGGCAAGGGTGACGATGCCTCCCACGAAGGGAACGCAGAGGAGGAGAAGGAGAAGATACATAACCTCGGGGGATTCCACGAATCCCGTCGTTGCCATCCGAAGGAAATACTCTCGCTCCATAGCCATCATCCTAACAGGGAGGAGAAGAGGGAGATTATCCTTTCCGCTTCCTTCTTAACCTCGTCGCTCATCTCCTCGCTCCATTCTATTCTCTTAGGTTGGATTCCCAATATGACCATTCTACAATTTTTCTCCTCCAAAAGGGTGGAGAGGACATTTAACGAGAGGTGGTGGGAGGACATGAAGGATGGGGTGACCTCCTCTGGCAATATGAACCGCGCCTCCCCAGGCATCCCTCCGAAATCCACCGCGTCTATGGCTATGACCAGGGAGGGATTTTCCTCCAGGATGGGGAAGAGCACATTCTCCGGCACCTCCTCCCCATTGAAAACGGGCACCCTCACCTTCCCCTTCAACTGCTCGCTTATCCAAGCCCCTACCCCATCATCCCCCCTCAGAGGGTTTCCTATACCCAGTAGAACGATTCGCTCCTTCCTACTTACCATTTCCTCTATCTTTTTCACAAGATCGTTCACCATGGGTCATCGAACCTCTCCAACGCCCTGATCTCGGTGTAGCGGAATACCGGACCATCCATACACACATATTTCTCCGCTATGACGCAATGCCCACATTTGCCCACCCCGCATTTCATATGTCTCTCCAAGGTGGCAATGCAATTATGCGCGGGTATCCCCAACTTGCCCTCCAAATCTCTCAAAGCGAACCGCATCATTATGCCCGGTCCACATACATAGGCCACGGTGCGGGAAGGATCTATCTCTATCTTGTCGAACAAGGTGGTTACCACTCCCACATTGCCCGTCCAGGTTTCATCCCCCCTATCCACGGTGAGGAGGACCTCCACTCCTTTGCTCTTCCAATCCTCATATTGCCAGGGGTAGAGCAAATCGCTGGGAGTCCTCGCCCCATAAAGGAGGATTATCCTCCCGAAATCCTCCCTATGATAAAGCATCTCCCAAAGGAGGGAACGGAGAGGAGCCAGCCCAATCCCTCCCCCCACGAAGAGAACATCGTATCCCTTGTATTCCTCATAGGGGAAGGAATTGCCCAAGGGTCCCCTTATACCGATGAGATCCCCTTCCTTCAAAGTATGAATGGCAGAAGTCACATAGCCGGTATTTCTTATCGTCAGAAGGATATCCTCATAGGAAGGAGGGGAGGAGATGGATATGGGGACCTCCCCCGTTCCAAAGACGGAAACCTCGAGGAATTGCCCCGGCTTATGGGAAAAGTCCTCCGGCTTCTCCAGGACGAAGGTATCTACAGCGGGAATCTCCTTCCGTCTCTCCTTTATTTTTACCACGGTGGGAATGAGGAGTCCTCTCATCTTTCCACCTTCACCTCTCGGAATACTGCTCTTATCTCCTCGAATGTCTGGGGGAGGTGCACATAGCCAAGGCAGGTTATCACGCACCTACCACATCCCACACAACCGTGCCTCCCCATCCTCTCCACATACTGCCAGGAGAACTTATGAAAGATACATCGCTCCCTTCTCCTATCCCTCGCCTTGCGGGGATTAGCCCCTCCCGCGAGGCGAGAGTATCCCTCATAGTGGCAGGAATCCCAGATCCTCGCCCTATATCCTTCCTCCTCATCACCAACATCCACCACCGTATAGCAGAAGCACATGGGGCAGAGAAACTGCCATCCCCCGCAAACTATGCACCTTTCTCCCAACGACTCCCATACCTCGCGGGGGATGTTCCCCGCCGATACCCTCCTCAGAGTCGCCCCCGAGAAGGCGGGATAGGGGCCGAACCTCTCCAAAACCTCCTCCTCTATTTCCTCCCTCCTTTTTACATCTTCCTCCTCCGCCGGAGAGAAGAAGGAAGCGAACCTTTCCACGAGTTCCTTCCCCTTTTCCGAGCCTACTTCGCATAGGTATTCGCCATTCCCCAAATCCGTCAATTGCAGGTCGAAACCCTCCTTGGCAAAGGGTCCTCCGTCACAGCAGACGCAGAAGCAGGTGGGAGCGGGATATTGGCAGGACACCGTTATTATCGTCAAATTTTTTCGCTTCTCCACAAAGTAGGGATCCGCAAGATCCTCCCGCCCGAACATTCGCCCTGAGTAGAATATCTCCGAGTATCTTATCCCCTCCACATCGCAGGGACGAATGCCGAAGATCGTCCTCTTCTTCGCCTCTATGGTTTCCTCAACCTTTATTTTTTCCCCTTCCCTTTCATAATGCAGGAGCCTCTCAAAGCGGGGGAGGACGAGGTGTTTGGGAGGGAAGAGGGAGTTTACATAATTGAAGGTTATCTCCTCCACATCGTCAATGGGTTGGAATAAAATCTCCCCACCGGACATCTCCACGGGTCCTATCAATTCTTCCTCTTCTTTTATCTTCTCCAAAACTTGCAACAGGCTTTCCTTGTTTATTTTCTTCCGCTCCAGAACCAATCCTTCATTCCTCCTTCTTTATCCTGGCGGGTAAGGGTTGGAAGTAGGGATATTTCAAGGTTTCATCGAACATAAGGCTCCCCAGGGCTTCTCCCGCCTTCTCACCGATGAAGAAAGGTATCAAAAGCATCCCCTTCCCTGCTCTAAGGGAGGTAAAGGCAGGGAGGGTAAGGGAACCCTGAGGCGTCTCTATGGTGAGGGGCATCCCATCCCTTATCCTCAATTCCTTGGCATCCTCCGAATTTATGTTGACGAAGCCCCGAGGGTAATCTTGGAGGATTATGCTGGATTCCCTCCCGTAGATCACGGAAGCTTTTGCCATAGCGGTGCCGTTCCAAATATAGGAGGGATCGATAACGAGCCAGAAGGGGAAGTCCGCGGACGGAGGGAAGGTGGGAGGCGTGGGGGAGGGGGCTACCTCCCAGGGCTTTCTCTCCATCTCCACGAGCTCCCCGGAGGGATAGGGGAGGGAAGCTCCCAGAGCTTCCCCCAGGGCGAGGAGGGTTTCTATCTCGCTTCTGCATAGGGGAGGCACGGTGGGATGAAGGGGCTGGCGCCTTCCTTCGCTATTCATCACAGTACCTTCCTTCTCGAAGAAGAAGGTTCCCGGGATAGCTACATCCGCCATATCCACCGCCTTGGTATGCAAAGCATCCAGCACCAAGAGGAACTCCAGGTTTTGGCGCGCCTCGTGGAACAGTTTCGGGAAGCGTTCCGAAGGATCATCTGAGAGGATCACCAAAGCCTTGATCCTCCCCTCTCTCGCCTCCCTAAGCATCTCATAGAAGGACAATCCCTCCTGAGGGTAGATCCCCATCTCCACCATGCCCATTTGGTTGGAATAATCGCTGAGGAAGAGCGTCTTCACCCCCCTGTTCCTTGCCTTCTCCACTATGGACAGGGCGTAAGCGCCCCATCCACTTAGAGCCAATTCGGAGGAGAAAAGGAGGAAGGCGTTATCGCCCTCTATGCTATCGAGGAGGGCTTCCGCCCTATTTAGGAGTTCATGCGGGGACACCTGGACATGCTGGCGGGCGAATTTGGACAGCTGAGGCATCCTGACATCTATCACATAGAGGGAAGCACCCTGGATAAGGGCGCTTACTATGAAGGAGGCGACCTGGGGTTGCCTCTCCGCAGGGTCGCAATAGAAGAGTATTATCTCCCTCGCCCTCTCCAATTCCTGATAGGAAAAGGATTGAGAGGGCAAAAATCCCCAACGGTGAAGAGAATCTATGTGAGGAGTTCCCAAGGCTGTCTTGGCGAACTGAAGGAGGGCTAAATTCTCCTCCATAGTAGACCTCGCTGAGCCCAAAACCCCTATAGCCTCCCCTCCATATTGCCTCTTTATCCTGGTCAATTCCTCACCCGCCAACCTTATGGCTTCCTCCCATTCCACTTCCCCTTTGCCCTTGACGATGGGCTTCCTCAACCTTATGGGGGTAAAGACGAAGTCAGCGTAGCCCCAGCCCCTCATGCAAAGCTTTCCCCGCGACACGGGATGGTTTTGGGCGGGGACCACGAAACCCTCTTCAAAGAAATAAAGACCACAACCAGAACCGCAGTAAGGGCAGACCGTTACCTGCTTCCTTATCTTCTCCATCTTCAGTTTTTCCCTTAAAAGAGTATTAGCCACTTGGTATGTTGTCAACCTAAAATTTAGGTTGGGGGGGAAATTTTCTCCCCTTTAAGCAAAAATTTTTAACTAACCTCTTAATAAGATTTGCAAGTGAAATTTTGGGATCTATAATTTAGCGAAAGGAGGTCCCACCTTGCAACTGAAGGTAAGGGTTTGCGGTCTCTTAGTGGAGGGCGATGCCCTTCTCCTCGCCAGGCACAAAAGAGAGGGTAGGATCTATTGGGTCTTGCCGGGAGGGGGATTGGAACCGGGAGAGAGCTTGGTGGGTTGCTTGAGGAGGGAGATGGAGGAGGAAACCGGCTTGGAGGTAGAAGTAAAAGATGCACTCTTTCTCTTCGATGTGAGGGAACCTCAAAGGCATGTCGTGAGCATCGTCTTTCGGGTGAGGAGGAAAGGAGGGGAATTGAAGCCCAGGAACATACCCCAGGAAGGCGAGAGGTTGGAGACTGTAGAGTTCGTGCCCCTAAATAAGCTGGAAGATATAGATCTCCGCCCTACGGGGATAAAGGAGGAAATAGAAAAAGCGCTGGGAAGGGAGGGAATTCCTTACATCCGCTATCCCTGGAGGGGGGATTAGCCGGGGCAAAAATCATACATTCTCTGCCTGAGGATAACACTCAGGACGCTCCAGAAGGCACCAACGGAATACTCACCGAGAATCATGCCGAACATGAAGGGCACGACCTTTCTATGCCACTTGTAGCCTCCTATCCTTATCGTAACCCACTTTATGACCGTGCTTATGAGCAGACAGGACCAGTAGTATTCCGCCCCGAAGTTCATGGATATGGCGTAGCCGATGGGATGGAAGGGCCACCAAACGAACCTCAAACGCATCATCATCATGAAGAAGGTGAACAGGGCACCTACTCCCATCGCTGTAATAGCGGAAGGGTCCGGCTTGCGGGGGGAGGAGAGGTTGCTTGCGAGTTGATTGAATATACCATAGTTGTGGTCTAAGAGGGGGCTTGGTCCCATCTTGTATTGCTCGTAGATAGCGGATAGATAGGCGCAAAAGGCCCCCCAGGGGAGGGCGATCGCCATCGCTAATATCATCCCCTTCGGGCTTACCCTCGCCTCCCCTGCCATCTTGTAAGCCTCCAATTGATAGGGCATGGGAGTAGTGCGATATCCCCTTCCGCTCAACCACCAGAAAAGGCAAAAAACGGTGAGGTTATTTGCTCCCACCCCCTTTGTCCCCAAAAAGTTCTGCAACATGTTATAGGCGTTCATAGCGCCCGCCATCTCATGGGTAGGGGGTCCCGCCTCTGCCCTCACCCTTGTTATGGCAAAGAGGATCACGAAAACAATGAAGAAATAGGTAAGGGCTATGCTTAGGGACATTCCCGTCCTAAGGCAAAACCAGATCATAAAGGCAAAGGAGATGAGGAGGACTAAATAAGCAGTGCGGTAGCTCATGGGTTCCTCTCTGTCATCTATGTCCGCCTTCCCCAATGCTTTCTTCAA
>CAYVMD010000005.1:0-79865 GCA_964452465.1 uncultured bacterium
ACCGCCTCCATTCTCCTCACTCGCTCCTCCTTTTGGAGGAGGGAGGGGAGGATTTCGGAGTTGGAGAGGAAGTCAACCTCTATAAGGATGGCGGGTACCCCCAAGCCCGAGGCTATCCTGAGGACGCAGAACCCCCGTTGGTAGCGTTGGGTATCCGCCTTCACGCCTCGAGAGGGGCAGATCTTCCTCAATTTCCCCTCAACCGCTCTTGCGAGGTTGGCGCTGGGGGAATGAGGAGGATGCCACCAGACCTCGCACCCCTGAGCGGGAGAGGCACCCGCATTGAAATGGAGGGAGACGAAGGCGTCATAACCTTTCGCCATTCTTCCTCGCACTGGAAGGGAGACGAAATCATCTCCCCAGCGAGTGAGGGAGACGGAATATCCCATTTGTTCAAGGAGATATTTGAGGGTGCGAGAGAAGTCAAAGGCGAGGTCTTTCTCCCTTACCGTTCTGTCAGGGAGTTTGCCTACAGCACCGGGGTCTTTTCCTCCGTGCCCTGGGTCGATGAGGATTTTCTTAGGCACCTCTGATCACCTTCCTTATATATGCCTGAAATCTCTGCCTTATCCTCTGGATATCCTCGGGCTGGAAGAGGAGGAAGGGACGGGCGGGGATGTTCTTTTTGGGCGAGCCATACTGGTGGGTGGCGGCGTATTTGATGTTGGTTCCCATCACGAGGCGGGTGGGACCGAGGCGGCGGATGTAGCCTTCGCCTTTGCCCGTGACGGAGGCTCGGAGGGTGCCTGTATCCACGAGTATCATACCGCCCTTCGCCAGCACTGCCTCTCTCATTCTTTCCCTTCCTTTCCCACCTCGTTTCAGGCGTCGATAGGTGGCTCCCCGATGGCGGTATAGCCTGCCAAGGAGCACCTTCCTTGGGTCTTTCCACGGTGCCCACCTCTGGGGACGCCCTTGAGCGCGGAAGTTCTCATCTATGCTTCTCTGCATTATGACCTCTGCCTCTTGGAGGGGTTCAGTGAAGTCCAAAAGGCGATGGCGGATATTCTGCAGTTTCTTTCTCACCGTCTCCTTTAAGCCCAGGGAAATTACCACTGGCATTTTATGTCAGCCCCCAGAGGATGAAGTGGAATGTTGAGGAGTAGGGGAGGGCAAAGGCGAGATGGAGGAGGAAATAGGAGGAGGTGAGTTCTTCAAGGGAGAAGGCACAGGGGATTTTGCTTTCCAAAGTGCCGATGATTTTGTAGGAGGTGGGGAGACCCGAGGGTAGGTTGACTTTGACATCCTTGATGTTGGCGGGGATGGAAACGGAGCCTACATAGACCTTCCCAGTGAAGTTCTCAATAGTTTGTTCGTTATTGTTCCAATCTGTTGAGGAGATGACGGCTCCCGAGACGGCTCTGATGAGGGATATCTTTTGGGAGGAGACGGTAGGGGAGACCTCTGTGTAGGTTGTGGCTTGAGGGGTGGCGGTGACCTCTTGGGATTGGGCAAGGATGGCGTTGTTCACATCCTCGGCGTAGATTGTGGCGTAGTAGGTGACGCCATTGGTGAGACCTGTGAGAATATAGGAAGTCTGGTTGACATCTGTGAAGGTTAGGTTGGCTATGTTGGAGCCTCCCGAGGAGGTTCCCACTTTGAGGCGGTAGTGATTGAAGTTGGCTCCCTCGTATTTAGACCAGTTGTAGGTGATTTGGGCGGAGCCTGGGGTAGCGGTAAGGGAAAGGGTTCCTGTTCCCGAGACGGTGACGGTTATCTGGGAGGATTGGGAGGGGGCGAAGGAGCCGGGGGCTCCATCGTAGATGGCTTGGAAGGTGTAAGAGCCTTGCTGGAGGGTTTGGTAGAAGTAGGCAACGCCTTGGTTATCCGGTGTTGCAGTGGCGACTTCCGTTCCTCCTCGTAGGAGGCGGATGGAGGCGGAGGGGATGGCGGCGCCTGCAGATGTCTTGAGGACGGCTTGAAGTTGGAATTGAACACCTGCATTGACGGAGGAGGGGGCGGTTAGGGTAAGTGTGGAACTGGTGCCATACCACTTGACTGCTACCCAATCGGAGGTAGCAGGGGCATAGGTAGCATCGCCGTCGAAGTAGGCTCTTATCTGAGTGTTGTATTTAGCACCCCAAAGGGAAGGGGTAATCTGGACTGTAGCCTTGCCATAGGTATCGGTTGTGGCAGTTGTGGAGAAGTATTGAGTGGTTTTCGTGCTGTCGTAGACTTTGAAGGTGATGGTTTTGCCACTGAGGGCAGTGCCTCCGCTTGTGAGGGTGGCGGTGAGGGTGACAACTCCTTCTGATGGTGGGTCGTGGATGCATTGGGTTGGGTTGGCGGTGAGGGAGAGGGAGGTTGCGGTGCCTCCAACGGTGACGGTGATTTGAGGGGATTGGTCGACAATGGTGCCGTCGATATAACAATCAACAGCGTAGTATTTGAAGGAGCCTGCGGCGGTCTTGGTGATATTGATGGTTTGAGGAGTAGAGGTGCCGAGGGTTTGCCAAGTTTGGATGGCGGTCCAGGTGGCACCGCCGTCGGCACTTTCGTAGAGGGTGACATGGTGATGGAAGTAGCCACCAGCAGGAGGGGAGACGGTGATTGTATAGGCTTGGTTTACTGCTGGGTTGTAATTGCTGGAGGTTATGCTCAGAGCCATCTAACTATGCACCTCCGAATTGTGCCTGCAGGTTTCTCATCATCTGTTCATCCTGCCACCCAGCAGGGAGGATATCGCCCCGCACCACCACAGGGGCGGTGAAGCCTCCATAAAAGGTAGGGGCAAAAGCAGGGCGAGGTGGAAGTCCCCATATGCGTCTTCTTCGTTCTTCAGGCGTCATCTGTGCCAGCCTCTCCTGCCACGCGCCCACTTCCGCTTGGGCGCGGGCGAAGGGTCCAAGTTCCCGAGCCAGCCCAAGTCGAAAGCCCAGATATGCGGCGCCCGCGGTGCCCAGCAGAGCCAGGGCATATGGATTTGTGAGGATACCTCCCCACATGAATTTTCCCAGCCCACCGAGGACGGCACCAGCACCACCGAGGACTTTTCCGGCTATGCCTCCTATGCCTCCCCCTATCCCTGCTGTTGCGGCGGCGGTTTGGGCGGCGGCGGCGTGCCCTGCGGCGATCGCCACAGTCCTCCACGCCATCGCCAGTGAAAGGATGGGGAGGAGTGCGGCGCCAGCGGCGGCGGCGCCAGCGATGATAGCGGAAGTAATACCCGCAAAGGAAAGTGCTATTTTTGTCAGCAGGGGATGCTTCTCCACAAATTTCCCCACCCAGTTTACCATCCCCGTGAGGGCGACGATGATCCTCTTCGCGAGAGGATCGAAGATCTGCCCAATACTCCAGAGCACCCGCGTAATTGCATCCCCCAAGTTCGTCCAGAGCAAGGCAGTGCTCTGTCCCATCTTTTCGGTCATCCCTGCGTATTGCCGTCCCTGTTCCATGATCTGCTTGACGACTGCTGGGGCTTTGTTCTCAACATCCTCCAACCCCTTCAGGCTGACTGTCACCATCCCCCTCGTGAGTTCCCGAATGGACTGAGTTTCGCCTCCCACTGCCCGTCCGACTGCCAAAGCGATATCCACGATGGAACGACCCGAAACCACGGCTATATCGGAAACTGTCTTCGTGAGTTCTTTGATGTCCACGCCTGATGCCTTGGCGGCGGAGGCAAGGGCTGTGACCGCTTCAACGACTTCTCCCACATCATATGAAGTGCGAGAGGCAAACTCTGTTGCCCAGCGGAATATCTTCTTCCCCATCTGCTCCCCCAGAATGACCTCCAGCCTTTTTTGCATAGCCTCAAACTGTGCCTGCGTTGCTACCGCCTTCACGATGAGCCCCCCTATCCCCATCGCAACTGCCCCAGTGGCGAGTGAAACCCGCCCGAGAAGACGCTGGAGGTCAGAAAATCGCCCCATCGCTTCGCCCATCGCCCGCACCTTCGCATTCGCGGCGTCGAGAGAGGAGGCGAGGCGGGAGACATTTGCCTCCGCCTGACGGAAGGCGGGGGCGGAAACGTCTTGGGCAGAGATTTGGATGACTACTTCTTCAGCCACTTTCTCCCTCCACTTCCTCCAGTGCGACTATGATCTCCAGCATTTCGCGGGGGCTCAAGGTATGTATTTCGCTCGGGTGGCGGTGAAGATATGTCACGCACAGGAAAATCATGTCTCGCCACCACCTTCCGAGGGGGGTGCGAAAAAAGACTGGATTTCCTCTTTCGCTGCCTCTGTGAACCCGAGGAGGTCGAGACAGATCGCTTTCAGGCGGTATATGAGAAAGCCCGTGTGTTGAGAAAGTTCGAGGAGTTCGTGAAAGGAAAGTTGAGGTTCGATGAGGCACGCCTCCACCACAATGCAGGCTTCAGCGAGTTCGGGGGTGAGGGTGATCTTCTCCCCCGAAGGGAGGGGAAAGTCCTTTATGGGGGCAGAATAGAGACGACACTTCCTCAACATTTCCCCCACCTGCGAGGCGGAGGGGAGTTCACGAAGGCGAAAGTGTATCCTCTCCTCCTCGGGGGCTTCCGAGGGGTATGAGACCACCGCCTCGCGGAGTTGTCTTTTCTTAAGTTTCTCGAGCAATTCCTTCATGTGATGGTGCACTCACCAATGCCTTCGAGTTCCATCTCTTGGGTGAGGATATCCTCCGCAGAGAGGGAACCTCGCCGGGGGATGGCGTTTCCCGAGAATGTCTTCGTCACGGTGCCTGTGGCCGTGGTGTATGTCACCGCGCACTGGAAGGCGAGGGGGGAAGTTTCCGAAGCGGTTTTGGCGGCAATCAAGAACTCGGGATCCGCCTCGAGGAGGGTCGTCACGCGAGCACTCCATCCCTTTCGGATGACAGCAGAAGAGCGCCAGAGGTCCTTCACTGCACTGGTGTCCGTGGTGTCACTCTCAATGGTAATCTCGGCGCGGCGAAACCGTGCCAACACATCGTATGTGCCGACTTTGAGCAAGGTGACATCTCTACCTATAAGTCGCAATGCCATTTATATCACCTCCTTAATGGATGACAGCCACCTCGCACACCACAAGGGTATGGAGGAGGCTTTCGGGATTTTGAAAGGAAAAGCCCCGAAAGAAGACGATGCCTTCTCCGAGGCGTTTGTGATCGAGGAATTCGTATATAGCACTCGCATATTGAAAACCTTTCGTGAATGTTTTTTGTCTCTCCTCCCGAAGGAGGAGAGAGAGGGAAAATATGCTTTCCCACTTCGTCACCGAAACAGTGGAAAACTCCCCCGAGGGTGCTGAGCGTGTGTGGTTCACCGCGAGGGCAGGCGTGACATCCTTTTGCGAAAGTTCCTGTGCCCTCACGAACTTCTTCACCACCGGGAGCCCCTTCCCCTGTAGGAAGGTGTTCAGGTTCGTCGATATCTCGTTCCAGAGCGCGTCGTATGCTTCTTGGAAGGTCATCTTTTCCTCCTACGAAGCAGGGGGTCGATGTAGTCGGAGATTTCAGATTTCTCTTCCCCTGCGTCCACTACATAGCGGTTTAAGCCTCGGATGGTTAATTGACCGCTCTCTATCTTTTCCAACTTCTCCTCTACCTCCTCCCCCAGTTCCCTTACCCAAGCCTCTTCTGCCTCTGTAAGGGATACCCTGCGTCCTCTCATAAGGAGAAAGGCGGCGTATTGGGCGATGAGGCTCTTGAGACCTGGGGGAGGAGTGGCGGTATCATCGGGGAGGTCGAAGTAAGGGGCAAGCCTATCCTTTATCCTTGCCTCGGCGTTCTGTATGGCGGCGTTTATCTGCTCCAGGGTGAAGCCATAGGCGTCCCAATCGTGTATGAAGCCCTTGATGTCTGTGTCAGTTATCCAAGCCATTTATCTCTTCCCTTTCTCCTCCTTCGCTTCTATGGGTTCTACTACTCCCAAGGCGATGAGGGCTTTGGCTTCCTCATCGGGGAGTTCTAATTCGCTACCTGTGGGGATTAGTTCTGCTCCCCTTGTGAGGACGCCTTTTGTCTTGACCTTCATTTTGCTCACCTCCGTAGGTTATCTTGAGGGGCACGGAAGGAGTGGAGACGAATATTTTGTTTGTCCCCTCTACATCCACGAAGACCTCCTGCCAGTGCCCATGCTCAAAGACGAGTTTCTTCACTTCTTTTCCTCCTTTGAGGGGACATCCACCTTCTCGGCTATGCCTTTTTCGATGAGGTCTTGGGCGAGGATATCAGGGAGGTCGAGGATTTCGCCTTCCTTTACATCCACCCTACCGAGGACATAGTCTTTCTTGAAGCGGACTTTCACCTCACATCACCTCTCTTTGCCTTGCGGATTATGAATATGCCTGTGATTATGCCCGCCAGCCAAAGGAAAATGCCAAGGGGACCGAAAAGGAGGATGGAGAGGAAGTAGGTTATGCCAAGTCCTACGATACCGAGGCAGAAGAGGATGGCGGCTTTGAGATATTCAAGGTTCATGCTGGCACCTCCTTGGGGCGGACTTGACGGACAAATCCCCTTTTGAGTTTGCCTACCCCAACCTCGTCATCATCCATCATCTCAAGGAGGACATCGGTTATCCCCTCCAAAATCCAAGCGTGTAGTTGGGGATTGAGGTCTTCCTCCTCCACGAAGCCAAACATCTTGTATTGCCTTTCTATGTAGTTGCCCCAAGTATCCATTGCCAAGGAGTGGAGTTTCTCTTGGGGGACGGTTTTGAAGACGAAATGATATATCCCCCACAGGGTTTTTGCACCCTGCTTGAGAGCCTTCCTAATCGCTTTTTTGACTTCTTCCCTTGCGGTCATCTTGGTTCCCTCCAAAGTGCACCTCCCTCGTGAGGGGAAGGGAAGCCTCCCCCTCACGAGTTTGGCGAACGCCTGTTAGTTTCCTTTCTCAGCGTTAGGCTACCGTGGCGATGACTATCCAGTTGGGGTGATAGATGACGGGGAGACCATACTCTCCCACTATCACCCATATGCCCGCTGGGTCATCCACTGGGCTGGTGAAGACGAACCTTCCCGGCTTGTTCTGATTGTAGAGGGAAGGTGCCTGCCTGAAGCCTCCGAGATTGTCGCCTGTATCGCCCAACGCCAAGAGGATGAATTTGCCATCGGGAACGAATTTGGCTGTGGTGGTGCCATCAAGGTCGGTGTAGCGTCCGTCGTAGACATAGATCTTCTCCAGTCCTACGAGGGTGGCGATGACGGAGGGGTCGGTGGGATTGACGATGTTGCCTGTGAGGAGAGCGCGGATGGCGGCATTCCTCATCATATAGGCGTAGACGGTGGAGTTGCAGAGCCCGATGATGCGAGTGCCTCCATTCTGGGCGATTATCTCCCTCCAGGCGAGGATGTTGCCCACTATATCAGCGTTTGCTACATCGCTCCAAAGGGGAGAGGCGGTGGGTTTGTTATTTGCTGGCACACCGTAGTCAACAGAGAAGGAGTAGCCTCCCGCTTCGGTGTAGGAGATGGCTCCTGTGGTGAGTGCCTGCATTATGAGCCATTCCTTCTCTACATCCACCTGACGGGAGAGCCTTGCCACAGCCTCCGCTACCTGCTTCTCCGCCTGTGCTCCCTGTGTTCCGGGGACACGGAGGTATTCAAGTATGCTTTCCGTGAGGAGGGTCTTGGCTTTGATGAAGGCGGAGGGGGCGGTCTTTACCGTTTGGGGAACGAAGGGGACGACCCTTGCTTCCCCATCACGAGGGACGAGACCTGCCCTCTGACGCCCTCTATCCAAGACCTCCCAGATGAAGGTATCGGTGAAGTCGGGCTCGTCGGGTAGGATTTCGCTCCCGATGAAGCGAGGCTTGGGCAGGGCTTCAACTACCTTCTGGAGGACCTGCGGTCTGAGTTGCGGATAATCCTGTATGGTGACTATGGACATCTAATTTTCACCTCCTTTCAAGATTAGACAAAGATGATGCCCTTTAGTTGGCTCTGGGCGGTGGCGTCCAAACCAGTGAGGAGGGAAGCCACCATAACGCCGTGGACGAACATAAAGGAGCCCACAGGGGCATTGGTGGCGTCTACATCCTCACCGAGGACACCAACAGCCGTCTGGCGTCCATCCGTTGCAGAGGCACTATAGGGACCGTATTGACCTGACGCCGTTATCTTTCCCAGAACCGTGCCTGCTGTGAGTTTATACCCTTGAGCGATGGTTATGGGCATCCTCACATCCGTTCCATGTGCAGACTTGAGGAAGTTTGGCACTGCCATTTACACATCACCTCCTATTTGGTTTCAGTTTGAGATTGATAGCGAGAGAGGTAGGAAACCATCCTCTCCGCTATCTTTTCTTCCATCTTCGCTGTTTCCTCTTCGGGAGGAAGCGTCTTGGATTTCTCCTCAAAATCAACCTTCTTCTGGTTCCTCAAGACCTCCAAGACCTTCTCCCTTTCCTCATCCCCAAGGGTGAGGAGGACATTCTCCCACTTCTCCTTCTCCGCTGGCGTTATTGAGCCCTTCTCCACCAATTCCTTGAGCGTCATCTCTATCCCCTTCCTTTTTTCCTCCTCTTCCCTCTTCCTCTTCTCCTCCTCCAATGCCTTTATCATCTCCTCCTTCTTCTGGAGTTCTGCCTTGAGTGCTTCTATCTCCTTCTTTGCTTCCTCCAACTCCAAGAGGGTCTTCTTGAACTCTATCAAGTTGAATTCACCTCCTTCCTCTTTTTCCTCAAACTCGGGGGCTTCCCGGTTGAATTCCTCATAATGTGCTTTGAGATGGTTGTAAACAGCCCTTCTATCCGCTTCGGGGATGTCCACTCCACCTCTTGCCCCCTTGAGAGCCGCCATTGCCGCAACAACTCCTCGCCAGACAACGCAGAACCTGCCATCAACTATGTCGTGATGGGGTAGTTTGTAGGCGTAGAAGTTGTCAGCGTTCTCGGGGTCATACCAAGCGAAGCCCTCACGGAACTTTGCCCAATCAATCGTCTCCTTCTCTCCCGAACCATCGGAGGATGCCCACTTGGAGAGCCTTCCTATTGCGGCGTTGGCGTCCCAAGGGGTATCCTCGGGTGCCTTATCGTAGGAGAGGGAGTGTCGCACAGCGGAAAGGCTCATAAACTCGGCTTCCTCAGCGAGGCTTTTGAACCTCTGAGAAAGCCATCCAAACGCCGTGCTTATCGCATCCTTTATAGACACAATCATCACCTCCGTATTGGTTTTCAAACTCTCGAAAAAACGAGCCACCTCAAATCCCCTTATTTTCTTGACTTGGGGATGGGCGACTATCGCTACTGCTCTCAATGCCTTGCCCCAGGGCTTCCCCTCATCGTCAACAAAATCAAGGTAGATTTCGCAGGAGACCTTTTTCCAAGTGCCTCTAACTATCTTTTCAAAGGCAATAGGCTCTGTTATCTCTGCATCGGCGTAGAGGACATCGCCCTTCGCTTTGACATCAATAATCCAACCTATGACTGCTTCTGCTTCATCTGTGTGGTCAACCTTGAGGGGGACATCGAGCCCAACCTTCTCCTTGAGGAGATGGAAGTTTTGGGCGATCTGTTGGATATCCTCGGGAGTGAAGGTAATGCCACGGTAGGAACCTGCGGCGAAGATTTCGATATCGTAGATGACCTGCTTGTCCTGATGGGCTTCGGAGAACTTGATAACTCGAGGGGTGGAAAGGAATACATCTCCGTTCATGTTTTCACCTCCATATGGGAAACATCAGAAAAATGGCGAGTTCGCAGGGCTTCCCATATGCGTGGGAAGGTTCCGGGAAGTCCAAAACCATACTCCTTGAGCGGATTGGGGGGAAGAGTTTCAATAGGTGTGTGTTCAATCTCCTCACCTTCTTCAGGGAGGATAGGCGTCGCAACGCACCGGCACTGGAAATGGAAAGGTGGGAAGTATCCGTGTTCTGCCTCGCGTAGGCGAAGGATCTTCCCATCCATCGAGGCACAGAAATCGCATACAAAGGCGTCCAACACAGCGTCGATGCGAACAAACTCCACACCAGTGCGACGATAGGAGACCCACCGCCCCAGGGAGTAGCAACGCATGGTCTCTGTAGAGGCAATATTCCTCGCCCGCCCCACGTGAAACCCAAGGCGGTGACGCAAATCTTCCGCAATCTCCTCCATCCCCTTCCCTGCTTTCATCCCTTCCACGATAACTTGGCGGGCGATCTCCTTCGTTGTCTCCGCCTCCTTCCGAATAAGCCTCCCTGCCTGAGTAAGGAAGATGAGCCACACATCCTCATCTGTGATGGGGAACTCCTGAAAACGCTGTTCCTGTATCTCCTCCCGAGCATGCTGAAGCCCCATCTCCCATGCCCTCCGCCAATATGCTTCGTAGAGGGGACGAAGTATCGCCTCGAAGCCCGGCTGGATTTGAGCCGGCTCGTATCCCTCCCGGATCTGATGGATGATGAACTCCGCCCTTGCCACCGAAACGGAGATATAGTCCTTCATGAAACGCTCTTCTATGTCGTCAAGTAAAGGTTTCACCCTTCGCAGGTTTTCCACCACTTTCATCTTCCGCGCCCCTCCGGTGGCTGTGTTTCAATGAGGCGAGGTGGATATGGTTCTTCCCTTTCCTGTGCTGGTGCCTTCTCCTCTTCCTCCTCAATCGTTTCCATCCCCGCCAACTCGCGTAGCACATTCTCATCCGCCCGGGTGAAGTGGAATGCGCCCAACGGATAGAGACGGAAGACCATATCCACGACTTCACGGATATCCACCTGCGATTTTGCTCGGAACTTTACTGTGCCCACAGGGGTTCCCTCTCCAAAATTCAACTCCACCAGCCTGCGGAATAATTGCTCCTCCAAAACTGCCTTCAATTCCCTTATTAGCCCCTCCAACATCATCTGGAAAACCGACTGGTGAACAACCGCCTGTGCCCTCGTTCCATATTCCGCCTCGGAAACAAGGAGAGAGGGGGTGAGAAGTGCCCTGAGTATCTGGACATCGTGATAGCGGATAGCACTCTCAAATAGTTCGCCTTGGGAAGGTATCTTCTCAAAGGAAACCTCTGCCCCTCCCGATAGGATGAGGGAAGAGCGATTGCGTAAATCCTCCATAATATGCCTCATAACCTCAATCAATTTCTCCTGCCTCTGATGGATGGGGCAATATGCAGGCATCTCTGCTTGAGGGATGGTGACGATACCAAGGGGAGTTGCCTGCCTTTCCAGATGGGTATTCCACAGGCGAATGAGGGTTTGTTTGATGAACCAATGTTGATAGGCAGGGCGAAGAAGGGAATTCCCCCAAGGATTTTGGAACTCCCCTCCAAAAGACCAAAGGATGGTGCGGTCAAGGGGCAACTCTATCTCCTCCCCACCTACTCGCTGGACGATACGCTGAACATTCCCCTTCTCATCTATCTCTATGCCAGTGGGATATATGGAGACAGGATTGAGCACCTTTACCTTCTTAAGCCCAACTTTCCCATCAAAAGGCTGGTAGACTATCTCGGCAACGGAAAAGCCCGCCCATAAGGCGGAAAGCAGTTCGTAGATGACATCATGAAGAGTGCCCTGCATAGCAGAAAGCGAAGAGAGGACGAAATCCTCCACTTCGGGGGCTTCTGGGTTCTGGTATCCGACGAGACGCCCGAGGACTGAGAGGCGTATGAATTCTATGCCCGCCCGCACCACAGGATCAGTGCGGAACATCGCCCAATAGGTGGTGAGGTCTATCTCCCCTGGGGAAACGCCGTAGGGGAGGAAGGCAAACGCAAGGGTGCTCCCCCACCCGAAGGTGGGAGTTATCACTGCTTTGCTTACTTCTTCATTCGTCGCCATTTTTTTGTCCTAACAAAAAAGGGAGGCGGTCTTTTGACCGCCTCCCTTCGTAGGGTCGGCTATCTATATATATTATAGCACAATCCGCGTAAAGGTCAACCCACCTTCACGCGAATTTTCACTTCATAATAAACCGCCCTCCCCTCGTGCACCACAATCTCCACCCGCCCAAAATCCAGCCCCAATAACTCCACCAGCGCCTGCAGATGTCCTTCAATCAGTTTCTTCTTGGGCTCTTCACTGAATTTCAAATATGCTCTTGGCTGTTTCAATCTTCCACTCTCCTCCTGCTCGAATGCCCGCACAAGCCAACGCTAATGCCCAAGCGGCGTCATCGTGCCCCTTCGCTGAATACTTGTCCCTCTCTATAGCGTGCAACTGGAGAATTAACTCGGAGTTCCTCGGTATCTTTAGTTGCCCTCTCTCCATAAGCCCTCTCAAATTGGTCATCATCGCCTCCTTGTTCTGCTGAGTAAAATGTATTCCCTCTATCAAGTTCCCCCAACGCCTCCCTAACTCCTCCGCTAAAGGCATTCCCATCCCCGTGCGATCTATATATACCTTTAAAGGCTTATATATCCTGATGAGGTCTTCTATCCTCCTGAATGCCTCATTGAAAGGCATTTTGAAGTTTATCTCCAAATTGACGAGATGGCAGAAACCTTGGAAGGGCTGATAAACAAGTGCTATCGCTGTAGCATCCCTCGTCCTTCCTATATCCACCCCGAGGTAGAAGTAGCCCTTGGTCATATCCGCTGGTGGCATATCGTCCAATATGCTGTTGATGATGACATCGTAGGGGAAGAAGGAACCTACATCGGATAGGAAGGCACATTCATATTCCTGCTGAAAGCCCTCAATGGTGGGGAAGGAACGAAATATCTCCTTCAACTCTGGTGTGCCGAACTTCTCCACCCTCTCCTCCGTTGTCATCTTCTCGGCATTGAGGCGCGCCTCCACTATATCTTTGCAGAAAACGGGGCAATACCACCAAGGTATCTTCTTCCGCTTATAAAGGGGATATTTCTCCTCATTGGTGAATATCTCATAGAAAAGCCCCCGAGCACCCAAGGGAGTGGAGGCGATGTGAACTTCATAGCCTCGGGAGGCAAGGGGAAGGGCGGCGGTGAATATCTCCTCATCCTCTCGGAAGTGGGCAAACTCATCAAGGTAGAGGTGCCCCGAGCGTCCCCGAAGACCAGCGGAGCAGGGGAGGGAGAGAAGACGGGAACCGTTGGAGAAGGCTATCTCTTGAAGGCTATCCCTGACGAGGCGAATGCTACGCCTGACCTCCTTGGGTAGGTTATAGAAGAGAAGGCGGGCATAGCGTATTTTCTCTTCTGCGTCCCTTTGGTTGAGGGAAAGGAAGAGGGCAGTGTAGGGTGGGGAATAGATGGCATAATGGAGGGCACGAGCGGCAAAGGCGTAGGAAAATCCCACCTGCCTCGCCTTGAGAGTAATGGTAAAGCGCGAAGCCTCCCGGAGGAATGCCTGTTGGTAGTGGTATAACATCTGAATAATTATAGAAGGAAACCGCAAAATATCAACAGGATAATAGGCATAATGTAAGGACATTGTGTCCTCCCGCAGCTGCTACCTCCAGGGCTCTCTTGGCGTACTCCTGCCCCTTTACCTCGCTGAAATCGACATCGTATTCTATCTCCTCCCCGGAGGGCACTCCCTTACAGGGGATGGGGTTAAGTTTGGTATCGCCCTGAAGGAAGGCAACTGCCTCCGCAAGGGTGGAGACCGCATAAGCCTCCGCCCCCTGCACATAGGAAGCCTCCTCCGCATTGACCGCAGGAAGGAGGATCTTCTTCCCTTCTTCCTTAGCCTTGAGGACTATGGGGAAGATGCCCGAGACCCCACGCACCGTGCCGTCCAGGGTCAACTCGCCTATTATCACGAAATCTAAGAGGTTGTCCGCCTTTATCTGTTCCGTGGCGGATAATACCCCCACCGCAATGCTTAAATCGAAGAGAGAGCCTTCCTTGCGGATGTCGGCGGGGGCGAGGTTTATGGTGAGTCGGCGGTTGAGGGGGAAATCGTATCCGCTGTTCTTGATGGCGGACCTTACCCTTTCCCTTGCCTCCTGAACGGAGGGATCGGGAAGCCCCACGATGGTCGTCTTGGGCATCCCAAAGGAGGCATCCGCCTCCACTTCCACTATATACGCATCAACTCCCACTACTGCACCGCTTAGCGTCTTGGCGAACATCTCAGAAGGTGTCCCTTATCAGCCTGGCTTTTCCTTTCTTCAACAACACTTCTACCACCTCGAATCTAACGGGAACATCGCCCAACCCCTGGCTTTGAAGATAGAGGAGGGCGACATCCTGCATCTTTTCTTTCTTCTCCTCCGTCACCGCCTCCGCCCCCATCCCCCACTTATCTCCGCTCCTCGTCTTAACCTCCACGAAGACTATGTCTTCCTTGTCCTTGGCGATTATGTCTATCTCCCCCAATCTGGTTCGGAAATTGGAGGCGAGGAGTTGGTAGCCGAGGGAGGTGAGGAAGCGCCTCGCTATCTCCTCCCCGAATTTCCCCTTCTTTATTTTATCCTTTTCCATCTCCCCACCGGCCACCAGATGAAGAGAGCCCTTCCGGTTATCCTGTCCCGGGAGAGAGGACCCCACACATGGCTATCGCTGGAGTCGTTGCGGTTATCCCCCATAACGAAGTAGTGGTGGGGAGGAACCTTGTAGGGACCGAATTCGTAGTAGGGCTCCTCGTAGATGTAGGGTTCGTTCAAGGGGTTCCCGTTCACGAACACCACACCATCCCTTACCTCCACCACATCGCCCGGCAGACCGATGACCCTTTTTATGAAGTTCCTCTGGGCGGGATCGGCGTTGGGGGGAGCGCGGAAGACGATGATCTCCCCTCGCTTGGGATCCCGGATGTGATAGATGAATTTGTCCGCCATTATCCTGTCCCCTTCCTGGAGGGTGGGGACCATGGAGGCGGAGGGAATGAGAAATGCCTGGATGATGAAGGGGTTGACGACCACGACAACCACTGCCACCGCCAAGGCTATTGATTCGAAGAAGTCGGCGGCGGAATGCTTCCATTGCCTCGCCTTCTCCCCTACTGCTTCCTTTCGGGCGGTTATGGAGGCGAAGGCGCGAAAGAACCCGTCTATGAACCTTTGCCAAAAGGAAAGCCCTATGGCCATCAAGCCGCGCAGGGCGAGCGCCCCCACCCCTATAGCATATAGTTTCCAGGCTTCCCTTATCTCCCTGAGGATATCGGCGAGGGAGATGTGCATGATTTTATCGTTTCTCTTTTATCCTCGCCGATTTGCCCTTTCTCTCCCGCAGATAATAAAGGCGCGCTCGCCTTACATCGCCCTTCCTGACCACCTCTATCTTGGCGATCATGGGGGAATAGAGGGGGTAGGTCTTTTCCACTCCCACTCCGCCGTGGGATATCTTGCGAACGGTGAAGGTGGCGGAGAGCCCACGGCCTCGCCTTCTTATCACCACTCCCTCGAAGACCTGGATCCTTTCTCTATCCGCCTGCCTCAGTATCTGATGGACCCTCACTTGGTCGCCGGGGCCGAATTCCGGCACCTCTTTTAGGTAGGGTTCCTCAATGGCTTTAAGAAGCGCTTCTCCTTTCATACTCATACAGCATCTTCCTTTCCCAATAGATTTCTTATCTTTTCCAATATTTCCTTTAATATCTTGATATCCTCATCCGTCAATTTCTCCCGGGTGAGGAGGTCGGGACGCCTGAAGAATGTCCTCTCCAGAGCCCTCGCCCTGCGCCACCTATCCACCTGTTGATGATGCCCCGACACCAGGACCGCAGGGACCTCCATCCCCTGGAAGGTTTGAGGGCGGGTATATTGGGGATACTCCAATATACCCGAGGTGAAGGATTCCTCCCTCACCGCGGTCTCCTCCGAGAGGACATTGGGCTGGAGGCGCGTCACAGCGTCGACTATAGCCATAGCGGGTATTTCTCCGCCCGTGAGAACGAAATCGCCCAGCGAGATCTCCTCGTCTACCCATTCGCGCACTCTTTCGTCGACTCCTTCGTAGTGTCCACAAATTATAACAAGATGGGGCTCCTTTGCCAACTCCTCAGCAAGGCTCTGGTTGAAGGTGATACCTTGAGGGCAGGTAAGGATGACCCTGTGGCGAGGGCAGTTTTCCTTTCCGCATTCTTGGAAGACCGCTTGAAGGGCGTTATATATGGGCTCGGGCTTGAGGACCATCCCCATTCCCCCGCCGTAGGGATAATCGTCGGTGGTGCGGTGCTTATCGAGGGCGAAATCCCTCAAATTGTGGAGGATGATGCGGATGACGCCCAATTCCTCCGCCTTGCGCATCATGCTCGTCTTTATATAGGGAAGGAATACTTGGGGGAAGAGGCTTATTATGTCTATCCTCAAAGCCCCTTCAACTCCTTCGCTATCAATTTTTTCGCCTCTTTATCGATCTTCACGAGCATCTCTTCCACGAGGGGGAGCATGACCTCGCTGGTGGTCACCAGGACCTTGTGGGCAGGGGTGGGCATGATCTCCACCACCTTGCCCAATTTTCGTCCTTTCTCCGTCTCCACCTCGTAGCCTATGTAATCCTCCTCCTCGGGGAGGGGGACATCCACCTCCAGGAAACCACCCCGCAGGCGCCATCCTTCCTTTATGGTGTCGATCCCCTTGAATTTTACCAACCACATCCCCTTGTGGACCCGCACCCTCTCTATCTCCACCTCCCTCGTCCTGTAGGGCAGGGTCACCACCCCCTTTTGCCCCTCCAAGAGGTCTGGCTCCGCCCTTACATAGGGGAGCAATTTTACCTCCCCCTTATTCCCAAAGGTGGTGAGGATCTTACCGATTATCGGCACCCTCGAGGAGCTCCGCCCTCACCTCCACCACCCTGTAATCCTTGACGATTATCTCGGGGCGGGCGAATAGGGGGAAGGGCTCGTTCTCCTTCGCTTCCACATAGACCTCCATGGTGGTGAAGACGAACTCCTCCCCCTCGGGGAGGGAGCGCATGGTGTTCAATCTCTCCTGGAGGTCTCGCAGGAAGTTCTCCCTTTCCTCCCTCTCGCTCTCCCATTGTCGGCGGAGGGCAGCCGCTTTTTGGATATCCACCTTTTGGAGATCGGCGAGTTGGGCGCGGAACTGGAAGTCAGCCCTTTGCCCTGCCTCATCGAGGCGGTGATGGAGCGTTTCCAGCTCCGTCACCGCCCGCTTCCGAAACTCCTCTGTCATTATGACCTTGACGATGGCTTCCGTTTTGACGAATACGCTCATTGCAGGATCTCCAGCGTTACCTTCTTGCCTTGCTTCGTCGCGGCTGCCTTGAGAATGGTGCGGAGGGCGTTGGCTATCCTTCCTTCCTTACCGATGACCTTGCCCAAATCGTCATCTGCTACCCTCACTTCATACACTATCGTCCTCTCTCCTCTTATCTCTCTTACCTCTACTTCCTCGGGATGATCTACGAGGGCTTGCACCAACATCTCGACCAATTCCTTCATTGTTCAACACCTCCTGTTGACTTTTTCTTCATCTCCAAGAATTTGTCCCATATGCCTGCTTTCTTGAGAAGGGAGAGGGCGGACTCGCTGGGCTGGGCTCCCTTTTTTAGCCACTCCAGGATGGCTTCTTCCTCCAATTTCACCTCGGGGGGTTCGGTGAGGGGATCGTAATACCCCAGTTCCTCGATATAGGGACCCTGTGGTTTAGTCCGTGCCTCAGTGACGACGAGACGGTAGAAGGGCCTTTTCTTCCTTCCCATGCGCAAGAACCTGATTCTCAGAGCCACTTTCTCAACCTCCTTGATGTAAGGGATTTGGCAAATCTTTTCGCTTCCTCAAATCGACGCAACAAAAGGTTGACCTCCTGGACGGTGGTGCCGGAACCCTTAGCTATCCTCCTCTTCCTGCTTCCATCTATGATGGAGGGGTTCCTTCTTTCCTCCTTGGTCATGGAGAGCACTATCGCCTCGAACCTCTTGAGCATCCGTTCCTCCTGGGGACCTACCTTTAGGTTGACGCCGGGAAGGTAGGAGAGCAATTGTTCCAAAGGTCCCAATTTGGTCATTCTCTTCATTTCCCGGAGGAAATCCTCCAGGGTGAAATCCTCAAAGGAGGCGGGGAGCTCCTCCTCCACCGTCTCCCCTATCTTCTCTATCAGGGTGAGGACATCTCCCATTCCCAACACCCGGGAGGCTATACGCTCGGGGTGGAACCTCTCCAGCGCGTCGTATCTTTCCCCCATGCCGATGAACTTTATCGGCTTGCCGGTGACGAAGGTGAGGGATAAGGCAGCTCCTCCCCTCGCATCGCCATCCATCTTGGTCAGTATGTAGCCATCGATGTTTATCCTTTGGGAGAAGTTGAGGGCGATGTTTACCGCATCCTGTCCGGTCATGCCATCGAGGACGAGGAGGTTGTTGTGAGGGCGGAGCTCGTTCTGCATCTCGGCGAGTTCGGAGAGAAGTTCGTCGTCGAGATGGAGCCTCCCCTGGGTATCGAAGAGCACCACATCATAGCCCCTGGATTGCGCCCAGGAGAGCCCCTTCCGGGCTATCTCTATGGGGTCGTTCATCCCCTTATCGGGGGCGAAGACATCCACCTTCACCGCCATTCCCACCTTCTGCAACTGCTCCACCGCAGCGGGTCTTCTTATATCGGTGGCGACCAGGAGGGGTCTTTTCCCCTTCTTTTGGAGGTAGAGCGCCAGTTTCCCCGCCGTGGTCGTCTTGCCTCCGCCCTGCAGGCCGAAGAGCATGATCTGGGTGGGAGGAGAGGGGGCGAAGCGAAACTCCTCGCCGGGCTCGCCCAAGATCTGGATGATCTCCTCCCTGACTATCTTTATAACCTGCTGGGCGGGGGTGAAGGAGGTCATGACCTCCTCTCCCAGGGCGCGTCGTCTCACCCTCTCCAGGAGTTCCCGCACCACCTTGTAGTTGACATCCGCTTCCAGGAGGGAAAGCCGCACTTCCCGCAGGGCGTTATCTATATCCTGCGGGGAAAGGCGCGCCTTTCCCCTTAACTTATTGAAGATAGATTGTAGTTTCTGAGTTAAACTTTCAAACATGCTGTAGTTTAAAAGTATGAAGCGAAAACAGCCTTTTGTCAAGGGAGAGGAAGAGCCAAGAGGATTGGAGGGGTCTCATCATCCTAATTGACTCACTTCCTTCGTCCTGCGCCAAGGGGAAGGAGCAAGGCGAGGAGGGCACAGAGGAGGAAGATCGAGGCGAATATGAGGAGGATGAGCTCGAGATTATGAAGCATCCTCCCCAAGGTGGCGGAGACCAGGAGGGCGATCGCTATCCCCAGGGAGTTCCAGGAGAGAAGGGCTCCCGAGGCGAGGTGGTGTTGCTCTGAGGGAAAGAGATTGCCGATCAAGGATGTGGCAGCAACGGGAACGGTGGTGGTCTGGGTGCCGAGGGCGAGGGAGGCGACGAAGAGGGAGAGGGGCGAATGCCAAAGGAGACAGGAGAATAACCCCAGGGCACTGAAGAGAAAGCCTATCCCCATCGCCAGCTCCTCTCCCCATCTATCGGATATGTAGCCCATGGGGTAGGCGAGGAAGATACGTCCTCCATAGCCGACGAAGGTGGTGAGGGCGAGGAGTTGGAAGCCGTATTTGGCGCTCACCCACTCGCCGAAACTGCCGAACATCACTCCCAGGGAGAAGGCGGATAGGAAGAGGAAAAGCCCCGCTATCTTCGCCCTCCTATGGGAGAGGAGGTGAAGCAGATCCTTCATACCGAGGGTTTGGGAATAGGAAGGAAAGGGAGCGAGGAGAAGGAGGAGAAGGCAGCCGAGGAGGGATATCAAGAAGGCGAAGGAATAGGTGGGGTTCTCCCCCCATCCATGGAAGAGGTATCCGAGGGTGATTACGCCCAGGGCGAACCCCACTTGGAGGGAGGTGTAGAGGATGCCGGAGTAGGAGCCGTAGCGTCCTTGCCTGGAGAGATAAAGTATCGCCACTGTTCCCGCGGTCCAGAATATCCCCGCTCCCCACCCCCAGAGGAGCATGGATAGGAGGATGAGTGGGTAAGGGAAGGAGAAGAGGAAAGAAGCGGGGAAGAGGACATAGGTGAAGGCGCCGAGGATAAGGGAGGGCTTCACCCCCAACTTTGCTATCTGCCAACCCGAGAGGAAGCGGGAAAGGGAAAAGGAAAAGTAGATGACCACGAGGGGGAGGTAACTTTGGAATTCACCCCATCCCTTGTAGCGAGCGATGGGGATGACGAACTGCTGAAGGGCACCCGCCCCTAAGAAGATGAACGCCCAGGAAAGGCAGATGAGGAGGAAATTGTTCGCCCTCAGGGAGCGAGGACTTCCTTCAACCACTTTTCCCTCTGGGAGGCGTCGGTTAGGAGGAGGCAGGGGGTGAAGCGGATGTCCCCATCCACGGACAGGGAGAGGGTGGAGGTTCTCTGCTCCAGGGTGCGCCACTTGCCGTCTTCTATTTCGCCGATCTCCATGCTCAACCTCCTACCCCAACTGATGCGCCCCTCTTCCAAGGGGAGGAGGAGAAGGGCGGAGGAGGAAGCGATGTCCTTCTGGTCCAGGGCAAGGATGACGAAGTGGGGCTGGGAGTTCAGGATAGGCTTGCCATCTATCTCCACTTTACCCTTGCCCACCAGGGCGAAGATACCGTTCTCCCGATTTCTGGCGACGAGGGCGGGCATATTTTCGCCGATGGAGAGTTTCACCTTCCGTCCACCCAACTCCACGGATACCTCCTTCTCGCTCCCTTGATTGAACAGGATCACCGCCTCGCCGTTGAGGAGGGGGAGGCGGAAGCGGTGAAGGGAGGGATCTTGGGGATGAATCCCTTCCGTGGTCCTTACGCCCGCGGAGCGGAGGAAGGTCCCGTAGATCTCCCCCATTAGATCCGACGCGGTCCTCGTCTCCTCGGCATAAGGAGTGAAGAAGACCTTACCCTTGCCGAGATCCTGCTGGAAGAGGAGGTCCTCGCCCAACACTTTCTTAGCGGTTATGGGCTCTACCTTTATGAGGGGGGAGCGAGGGGGGAGTTCGGCGAAGGGCTTCCCCACCTCTTCCAGGAACCTCACCCCGCAAAGCTCCTCCAACCTTTGAGTTTGGGTGCGTCGGCGGGCGTTATCGAAGGAAAGGTCGCCGGATATGAAGAGGTTCCCTCCCCGCTGGACGAAATCCTTGAGGGACTCGTAGACCTCAGGGGGTGGGCAGAGGGGAAGGGGATAGATTATGGTCTTCACATTTGGGGGGATGCGGTCTATGTGGGGCTCATCTATCACATAGAAGTCCACACCGAGGGAGAGGAGGGCATTGATGCTTCGAAGGATTGACTCGAAGACCTGTATCTTTCCTCCGCTGATCCGGTTTTGAGTGGGTATGAGGAAATAGACGGAGGGAGGGGTGGGTGGAGCGGGGTTGAGATGGCGGAGGAGGAGCCCACCTGCCCTCATAACGAGGGCGCATTCCTTCGCCACTCCATCGCCGGGATAGAAGAGCCCCCAGGGGAAGATGCTGGAGAGGGGATCCTTGAAGCACCAGTTCTGGGCGCGGGAAGCGCCCATTCCGAAGGGATAGAAGATGCAGGCGAGGAAGAGCTTGTTCCTTTCCTCCTCGCTCCTCTGGATATGGTAATCGAAGCCCGCCTGCCAGGCGGGATGGGTCTTCGCCCCGAATTCGCCCAGGGAGAAGGTTTTCCCCACCGCGCGCATATCGTGGTATTTGAGGAAGGCGGGGAGTTGCTCCACATCCTCGCGAGGCAGTCCGAAGTAACCGATGTTGGAGATATCCAGGTTATTTATCTGGTCGCGCAGATCTATGAGCCAGGGGAACTTGTAGAACTCACAGGTAGTGGGATGTTGAGGGTCGACGCCCTTCAGGGCGTCGACGATGTTGTCAATCCAGCGGGAGCCGAGGAAGCCGTAGAAGGAAAGGACATCTGCAGAGGCGACATCCTCCCAATTCCCCCATTGGGGAGGAGGGAGTTCGATATCCCCCCATTCTCCCTGAGGCTTCCTCCCCCAAGCCTTCTCCAATTCCGATTCGCTCCCATATTTCCTCCGCAGAAACTCGTTGAAGAGGGAGCGGTGATGCCTCCTGGCGTTGTCCTCGTTGAACTGAAGGTCGCCATTGATGTAGTAGATGAGGGCGGGGATGCCCTTGTAGCGCTGGGCGAATTTCTCCGCCAGGGTTCTCTGCCTCGCTATCTCCTCATCGCTAACCGCTACATCGTAACCGCAGAGGATGCAAGGGAAGAAGACGAGGTTATGCTTCTGGGTAAGGAGGGCAAGGGCATCCGTCTTGCGCCAGATGTCCTCGGGCACATCGTATTGATAACTCGCGGGGCTTATCCAAAGGTTCTCGTAGAGATCGACGCCGTGGTCCTTGAGGCGACGCAGTTCCTTGTCCCAAAGGAGAGGGTTCTCGCTGGCGGTGAAGAAGGTATCGGAATAATAATCTGTGCCGAGGAGAAAGCGGGGCTTTCCCTCGAGGTAGAGGTAGTTATCCTTATAGATCATCTTTAGGGCTTTCTTCAATATCCCATCATCCCAGACCATGAACCCGCTCTCCATTCTGTCCCACTCTTTCCCCTCTATGTAGAGGGTGGCGGTGAGGCGATAGAGGCTATCGGAGAACTTATCCGGAGCCCAGATGGCTTCCAGCGTCCTGGTCTCGCCGAAGGCTATCTCCAAGGGCAGCGTTTGGGAGAAGACCTCCCTGCCGTTTCCCTCATAGATGGTGAAGCGCACCTCCCCTTGGGCCCTATCCCGTCCGAAGTTGGAGACCTTTACGCTCAGGTTAACCTTCTCTCCCTGCTTGTAGCAGGCGAAATCGGAGGAAAGGTTGTGGAGATAGGTACGGGTCAAAAGATGATCAACTATGCTGAGCAAAGCCTTCTGCATAGCGGGGCTCTTAAACAGGTCCTGGTTATCCACCCCGAAGAAAGCCCAGGAGGAGGTGGCGTAGAAGCCACCGTAGCGGTGGGCAATGGCGCCTATCGTGCCCCTCAACCTGCCATACCTATCATAGCCCTTGAAGAGGGGGATCCACCTCGCCTCATCCGAGCCAGTTACAGTGACCGCTGCGTAGCCAGTCAGGGGACCCTCTATCCTTATATCTTCCTTTACGATCGCCTGGTCCTCCGCGGTTTTCGCATACGCCACCTTCTCCAATTTGTAGGAGGGATCGAAGATGGCGATCTGGAATGGTTGGACAACCAGCCCATCCATGGGCTGTCCCTTAGCGGTATTAATATGCGTCTCTACCCGTTCCCTTAACTTCAGGGCATCGAACCAAGCGGTCCCCTTCGCCTGGTAGAGCCCGCATCTTATAATGACCCGCTTCGTGGTAGGAGGAACCAGGAAGTCCCATTGGAAGGATTGCCAAAGGGAGGTACCTTTTAGGTGAACCACATCCCGGAAGTAGGTTATCCTGCCCTCTTCATCATAGCAGTAGATGGCGACGAAGCCGAATTGTCCCTTTACATCTTCCCCTTGTGCCCATCCGGTAAGCCTATAGGTCCTCCCGGGTTGCAAATTCAACTCCTGTCTCCACTCCGCAGAGCCTACCTCCTCCAACCAGACCTTGCCCGACCTTTTTCCTTCATGATAGATCGCCTCATCCAGGGCGCAGTTGCCTATCTTCTCCCATTTGTCTTCGCTTTCGAAATCGCCATGGATAAGGAGGTTTGGCTTCGTCTCGTTGAACTCCTCCTCCGTCAGCCAGTGGTCCCCTTGTTTGTAAAGGGGGTTTTGAAAGGCGTAACCCCCCATAGTTAGGAGAGCTCCGCCCTCTTTCAGAAAGTTGAAGAGGGATTTGGAGGCGTCGCTGGGAAAGGATTCGCCGTAGGGAAGGATGAGGAGGTCGAACTCGTCGCGGGAGAGTTTCTCCCTCAAGTCCTGGGAGGATAGGAAGGTAGGGGAATAGCCTGCGTCCCTCATGAGGGAAGCGAGAAGGTCGGGTGATGTTGCCGTCCCCTTGACCGGGATATCGTCCCTGAATATGGCTATCCTCCTCCCCGAGGGCATCATCTTCTTCTCCTGGCTCACTGCCATGGGCTTCTCTCCTTTCGTTAAGGCTAGGTCATCGAACCAAGCGACCCCGCTTGCTTGGAAGATTCCGCAGGGAACGCTCAAGGTGAAGACGCCGGGGACGGTAGTGAAGGTGTATTGGTAGAAGGTCCAATCCTGCGTTCCGATGGGTTGGGCAATGTCCTTAAAGGCCAGTAAGTTTCCCAGGGCGTCGTATTGATAGACGGCGAGGAAAGCATACCCCTTTTCGGCGATGGGGGTTATGTTCTCCGTTTTTATCCAGCCAGAAAGGGTTAGGGTTTCCCCCTCCTCGACGAAGATGGTATAACTCGCCCAGGAGGGTCCCTCCATCCTCAGGGAGGGAGGGCTGGTTTTGAAAACCTGGTAGTCCAAACGAGCGTTTGAGGGCAAGGACCAACCGAGGGGGGAGTAGAAACTCCCCCTTATTAGGTTTTGCCCTAAGAGGAGAAGAGGGGAGAAGAGAAGGAACAAGAGAAATTTATAGTTGGATGGGATACACGCCATACCTATCACCTGCTTCCAGCATCGCCTTGTAATTCTCCAGGGGGACATATTCGGGTATGCTGTTGGAGGAGCCAAGACAGTAACCACCTCCCGGCGCTATCTCCTTTACGAGCCTCTTGACCTCCCTCTCCACCTCCTCGGGAGTGCCCCTGGAGAGGGGATAATCCAAATTAACACCTCCTAAGATGCAGAAGGTATCGCCGTATTCCTCCTTCACCTCCACTATATCCATCGCCTTGGGCTCTATGGGGTGTATGGCGTTTATCCCACACTTGGATAGGTCATCCAGAACCTCCCAAAGTTTGCCATCGGAATGATACATATAGGGCACCTCCATTTTCCTGCAGAGAGCTCCTATCTTCTCGTACCAAGGGAAGAGGTATTCCCTATAAGCCTTTGGCGATAGCAAGGTACCCTCGGTGTAGGCGATATCGTCGGAGAGCCAAAGCGCTCCCAAATCTTCCTCGCACCTCTCCCCCGCCTCTCGCGTTATCCCCAAGAGTATTTCCCCCACCCTATCGAAAACAGCTTTTACCAGTCTGGGTTCCTCGTATAAGGAGATAGCGAGCGTCTCAAATCCCATGAGGAAGGAGGTTTCCTCGAATATTCCCCCCGTCCCCGTCACTATCTTCATTCCCTCGGGGAGATGTTTCCTCTCCTCATCTATTATGGAATAATCTATTTCCTCCGGTTCGGGGAAGGGATAGTTCTCGAATTCCTCCCAATTGGTTATCGCTCCCTTATGCTCCTCCACCCAGGCGCGCTGGGTTTCCTTCTCGTCGTAAAGGCTATATTTATATTCCCCTACACAGGAGGGACGGGGAAAGGAATAGGGAGGGACAATGTGGATGAAATCGTAGCCCGCCCTCCACCAGAACTCCACCCAGTCCTTAACGCTGGCGATGGACTTCCCCAGGAAGGCGGAGGCAACTCGCCAATCTATCCAGCCCTCCACGAAGGGCACATACTTCGGCTCCCCCTCCAAGAGGAGGGCGATCTCCATCTGGGAGAAATCCGGCGTGCTCCTCACCATGTGTAGGTCACCTTGGAAAGTCCGTAGGGCTTATCGGGATTGAGATCGCGTGCCAGGGCTAAGAAGAAGGCAAAGAGTTGTCCGGGTATAACGCTGGGGATGGAGAGGAGCAGTTCATCCTCTTTTAGGGGTATGGGGAAAGGTGTATGCGCCAATCTCAACATCTCCTTTCCGTTTGACAAGACGATCAACCTACCTCCCCGCTTTTTCACCTGATGGGCGGTATCAAGCAGGCTCCCATATACCCTGCCGAGGGGGGCGATTAAGAAGACGGGGAAGTTCTTGCCCACCACCGCTATCGGTCCATGGAGGAAATCCGCGGAAGAGAAGCCATCCGCATCCACTATGGCGGTCTCCCTTATCTTCAAGGCCACCTCGAGGGCTATAGGGTAGCAGATGCCACGAGAGAGCACGGCCATGGCCTCAGCGTAGGAGAAGCGCTCCACCTCTGCCTCAATGAGGGGCAAGAGGGATAGCATCCTCTCAGCGAGGTAAGGCAGGTTGTATAGCTTGTCCATCTCCGCCTTTTCATCCGCCCAGGCGCTGGAGAGGAGGGCGATAATGCTCATACAGGTGGTGAAGGTCTTGGTGGCGGCCACCGCCTCCTCCTTCCCCGATCTTCCTATGAGGGAGAAATGGGCTACTTTTTCCAGGGAGGAGTTCTCGGTGTTGGTTATGGCACAGGTGAGGGCGCCTTCCTTCCGCGCCCTTCTTATACACTCCACCACATCGGGCGTCTCGCCCGATTGGGAGATTCCAATGGCTAATACCTTATCCAATTTAAGGGTGGCATCATAGAAGGTGTAGAGGGAGGGCGTGGCGGAAGCAACGGGCAGGTGGTTCTTCAATTGAAATAGATACCTCGCATAGGTAGCGACATTATCGGAGGTTCCTCGAGCAGCGACGAGCACCGCATGAGGGGCGAACCTCCTAATCTCCCTTCCTATCTCCTCCGCCTTTTCCCTTTCTTTGAGCAGGGTCTCCTCCAAGCAGGCGGGCTGTTGGAGGATCTCCCGGTACATCTTGAAATTCTCTTTCGTTCTTTTCAGCCCGATCTCCCCCTCGGGTAGATTATCTTATAGAGAACCCAGTATTTCCGCCCTGGTCCCCTGTTGAAGTATATCTCGTAGAGGTTGCCCTCCTCGTCCTCAACGAGGTAGAAATCCTTGTGGTGTCTCTGCCACCAACGCCTCCCGAAATCCAATCTCCTCCCCATGAATTGACACCTTTTGATCTCGTATCTCTTCCTTCGCCAAAGGAAAGCGGTGGGAGGTCCCGGCTTCTTAGTGAACTCCACCTCTATCTCCTCTGAGACGAGTTCATCCTGAGGATTCAGACAATCTCTCACCATAGCGGTTTAAGTGTGTTACATCCTCCAAAGGTCGCTTCGGCGCCTGTTCCCCCGAGGTCAGAGGCACGCCTATGGGAAGGAGGGCAAACAATCTCCAACGGGGAGGGATAGCAAGCAGTTCCTTTACCCAATTCTCGTGAGGGATCAGTGTCCCCTCTATCCAGCAGGAGCCATACCCCAAAGCAGTGGCTGCCAGGAGCATGTTCTCCACAGCTGCCGAAGCATCCTCTATAGCATATTTGCCAGGCTCCACGATGACTGCTATCGCCACGGGAGCATCGAAAACGGGCTGGACCCTGTTAAGGCGCTGAAGGATATGCCTATCGGTAATAACGATGAATTCCCTCCTTTGTAGGTTCAATCCCGAGGGGGCACGCCTTCCTGCATCGACTATCAACTTAACATCCTCCCATGGCACCGCTTGTTGAGAAAACAAGCGCACGCTTCTTCTTTTTTGCACCGCTTCGAAGAAATCCATTCTCTCACACTCCCTCCCTTCACAAAGCAAAAAGATCGAGGGGCAAGGAAGGATTGATCTTTATGTCCTTATATTCCGCTATCCCTACGCATTTCCCTTGAGGGCTATACACCTTCATCCTCTTGGGTATAAGGATGCTGGAGGAATACTTTTGGAAGTTCTCAAAGACATAACTCACCTTCAAATTTCCTTGGCTATCGAACTTCCAGGATTTCTTTACCGCTAGCGTCTCCTTATCCAACCAGAAGATCCTCTTCCTTCCGCCGGTCTTGGGTGTGGCTTCTATCTTTAAGGAATCCTTATCCTCCCCCACCACCTTCAGGGAGAAGTATTGCCAAACATCGGAGGAGACGAAGCCGAAATCCAAAGAGAGCACCCTTTTATCCGGTTCGACCTGCGATTCCCTTTTCAATTTCAGCCCTGGGACATTTAACACACTGCCATCCCCGTTGATTATGTATACGGTCCAGAAGAAGCCGTAGGGCTTGCCCTCGAACCTGAACATATTGGGAGCGCGGAAGTAGATGTGGGTCTCCTTAGCGCGGAAGGCGTATTGGAAGTTGGGATCTATGTCGCTCAACTCCTTGCTCATCTGTTTTATGACGATGGTTGCGGAGAAGGATTTCAGGGATGCCCACTTCGCCTCCCACCTTTTCTCCAAAGGTTGAGCGAAGATGAGACAAGCGATCAAGAGTAAGAATCCCGTTTGCCTCATGGTTTTGCTGGTTATTTTAGGTTAAATTTGCTCGAGAGTCAAAGAGGATTACACCAGAGTTCCTTCTTTTCTCTTCCGCGTCGGATCATTATCATCTTCTAAGAATAAACTTCTTGCGTCATAAGCCTTTTGGGGGCTTACATTTTTATAATGATAGCATAGTCAAAAATCCTTCGTAAAGGAAAGAGAGAGATGTCCCTGAGTAGGAAAGGAGGGGTTTACTTTTTATCACAAAAGAAGTTTAGTAAATAAGTCACTATCTTCCTATTCGCAATTTGCCAGTGTTTCTTCGTATTGCTCAAGCTCGCATTATTTGAAGAATCCGCCTCTTAGCAAAGTCTCTTTATCGCAAAACATTAATCAAGTCCTTACATGATAAAAATTGAACAATGTCAGCAACATAATCTCTTATGCTGTAATCTTCCCCCGATGACTTAATTATTATTTCCGCGGGAGTAGGGCTTATATCTAATAACCTTTTATCATATTGTTTTATCAGTTCGATTGTTCTATCTGTAGTTTCTTCCAATGTTTGACCATCTCTGCTCAACTGGAGCTTTTTAACTTCCGACAAAATTTCCTCATTTTTCAAGATTGAGAGTACATAATTGTTCAAGTTTTTATTTTTCTTAAAATTCCGCTCCAACACTGCTCTTTCGCTTATTGCAATTATCTGTCCCAGCCACAAATCATCATACAACATTTCCTCCAACTGCTTTTTAAAATGCTGAATACCATATTTTTGTTTTCCTACAAAAAGGCTTTTGATAATCTCGTTTCCATAAACAGCAGTTATATTTACTTTTATACCATCCACTATAAACTCAATAGAAAATGCTTTCTCGGGTAGTTTCTCTTCATCAATGTTATGTTGAACATTTTCATCTTTCAGAGTTCTGATTATGTCATCTTTACCCCTGAGAAGGCCATTATAACAGATACCCCATTCTTCATCCTTTTTGCACTGTTGCAGGCTCTCCTTGAATGTCAAACAAGATTCCACCTATGAGAAAAACATTTCTTATACCAGCATTCTTAATGCAATTTCTAAAAGATCGGTTTCCAATGATTAACTTCGTGAACTTATTAAATTTTTCCATTAATTCAACTCTTCCTGCGGTACAGCCAGAGTAAACTTTCATTTTCAACTCGCAAAGAACAAGGTTATCTTTACTTTTATTAACAATGTCAAATTTTTGTTTTGTTAGTTCAGACTCTTCCATTTTAAGGTCTTGTCCTAACCACTGAGGAAGTTTCATTAAAGCGAATTCAAACTCCATTTTTTCTGTGGTTCCTAAGTCTTCCAACAACTTCGCGACAAGAGCTCCTCTCCCAGCCTGACTATGTTGATAATATGATGTTATCGTCAATAGAGCTTCATAAAAGCTATATAAGTTCTCATTCGTTGCTGATGCCTGAGACAATCCATGAAATACCTCATCGAAAATATTAAAAATTGATCCCATGCTGAGAGTTCTTTTGAACATTTCTTGTACCCTCTTCAGGTACATTCTTTTAAGCCCTGCTTCTATTTTATTTCTTGGTTCTGTGCAAATGAGTAATCTCCTAATTCGCATAATTTACACTTTATTTGGTTTATGACAAATTATCACGCTTTCCCCTCTTATTGCTCTATTGCGAGCACCTAAAAGAGGGTTAAATATCAACTTTTCAAATTTAAACCCTATCTCTTCGCAAAACTTTTTAGTAATCATCGTCGTTGGGATTTTTTTGCCGTTAACGGTGCTATCTCCAACAATTATTGCGAGCTTGCCACCGGGTTTTAATGCCCAGAAGATATTTTCTATAGATCGTTTTAAGTCCTCATAATACATAGCAACTCTTGGAGGCAATCCACTATAATTACCTCTTGGCTTTCCATTTTTCATCCCCAGATATTTTGATTCAATCTTCTTCATATCTACACCTAAATAATCATACGCGATTTTATCTTTTCCCACGTAATCTATGGAAAAATAGTAAGGTGGACTTGTGATACATGCATCAAACTTTTCTTTCATTTCACCCATATTTTTAAGCTCAAGTATGTCCCCCTCTATGATTTCAGCAGATTCAAATTTAAGTCCATGTTTCTCCTTAATTTCCATTGTTTTCTTATAGCAATTTTTTATGTAGTTCAACTTTTCAATAAAAAGTCCCAGTTTACCTTGCCTATTATATCTTGAAGTTCTCGCAAAAGCGTCAACCGTATCAAAATATACTACTAACATTAATTTATGTATCAGAGCATCAGGATGTTGCCATTTTCTGCTTTCAATCGCCATTAAGATCTCCCGCGCTTCCCTTGGCGTGAAATTTAACTTCTGTTCACTAACAAAAAGCAAATCATTTTTCAACTCAGATAAAATAATTCCCATGGGAGTAACATCTATGCCAACGCTTTTAATTCCCATAAGAGAAGCCTCGTGTGTAGTAGTTCCAGAACCATTAAAAGGGTCGAGAAGAAGGGAGCTATGGTTTAATTTAAAAGCATTGATTAGAGTTCTTACCACTCTTGGATAAAATTTTCCCTTATAAGGATAAAGATTATGAAAAGCATAGGCATTAGTATCACCAAAGTTATCTACCAAATCAGCGTAAAGGGTTGCTTTCCCTTTAACTTTTTCAAGGTGAGCTACCCTTAACCTTATAAATTCTTCATCACCTTTGAATTTGACTACTCTATTTATTGGGTCAATTACATATTCATCAGTCAATCCCTGTAATTCCAAATCCAAAAACTCTAAATCAGCCAGCGTCTGCATCCAAAAACCGAATATAGTATCGCCTTTAGGAAGAATATAATTCTCAAACTCCTTAGCGTAAGCCTCCATTATCTCCTCGTAAGATGGAAACTCATAAGTTCCAAACAGAGTAGTCTGTGTTATTTGTTTTTTACTCCTTGTATTTTCAGTCACAGCCCTTCCTCCCTTTTAATATTAATTTTAGTAACAAACTTCTTGCTCATAAGCCTTTTTTGTGCTTATATTTTTATAATGATAGCATAGCCAAAAATCTTTTGCAAAGGGTAAATGAAATCTGAGGGTGCGTTGGGAAGGAGCCAAAAAACAATCCTTTTCAGGAGGATGTTTTGAGAGGGGAAGTAAAGCGGGGGCTTTTTTATCAGGCAAGAAGTTCGTTAAATTTATAATGAGAGCGTATTCACCTATTTGGGGGAAGGCCTTCTAACGCACCGCTTGAACTTCTGAATGCGATGGTTAAATGTATCCGCTACATATACCTCCTTGCTCTTTGAATCCACCGCTATACCATAGGGCTCGCTAAATTCTCCCTCGTCCTCGCCACATCTTCCCCACTTAGCCACGAATACATAGAATTCGGGACCACCACCTCTACACCAGGTGCGAAAAAGCCTAACCACTAGACTTAACGCCCACGCAACAAATCCTGTTACTATCGCATCTATTACATACTTCACTATGCTATCCATCTCTAGAACTTTCTTTTATGTGTATTAAACTTCTTGCATCCTAAACCTTTTAAGGTTTACATTGTATGATAATAGCATAGCCCAAAAATCCTTTGCAAAGAGAAAAGGTTTCCTTCTTATCAGGCAAGAAGTTTAATAATAAAATGGGAAAGGAGAAGAGTAGATGGTAATTGAGAGCATCGCTCCCGGTAGGATCTGCCTCTTCGGAGAACATCAGGATTTCCTTGGGCTATGGGTGATCGCCTCGGCAATAGATCTCCACATTCACATCAAGGGGCGAAAGACCGATGGAAGAATTTTCTCCATCCATCTCCCCGATATAAATGGGGAAGAGGTCATAGATGTAAGCCAGGAAATAAGGTATGAGAAGCCACGGGACTACCTCAAGGCAGGGGTTAAGGTGCTTTTGGATGAAGGATATAGGTTCGATTTCGGGCTGGAATGCACGGTCAGGGGGGAACTGCCCATCAATGCGGGGGTTTCCAGCTCCTCCGCCCTCGTCGTTGCCTGGATAAATTTCCTCCTCTCCGCCTTGGGGGTAGGGATGCCCCCCGACAAACTCGCCTTCTTAGCCTATAAGGCGGAGGTATTGGAGTTCAAGGAACCGGGAGGGATGATGGACCACTATACCTCCAGCGTGGGCAACACCCTCCTGATAGATTGCCTTCCTCCCTTTTCCTTCCTTCCTCTCCCCGTCCATTTGGAGGGCTTCGTCCTGGGGGATACCTTGGAAAGGAAGGAAACCCTGGAGGTACTAAAACGCTCCCATACGGAGGCGGAAGAAGGAGTGAGGAGATTGAAGGAAATCTATCCGGCCTTCGACCTCCGCAAGACTTCCTTGGAGGAAAGCGAAAAGTATCTAAAAAAGCTTCCACCTCACCTTGCGGAAAAGGTGTATGTCAATATCGTCAATAGGGATATACTGTGGGAAGCGCGGGAGATGCTGGAGAGGGGCAAGGTGGAACCGGAAAAATTAGGGCAGTTGCTGACCCGACACCACGAGATGCTCCGCATTTTGGGGGTTTCCACGCCAAAATTGGACGCTTTATGTGAAGCTTCTCTGGAGGGAGGTGCACTGGGAGCCAAGTTGGTAGGCTCGGGGGGAGGAGGATGCATGATCGCCTACGCACCGGGAAGAGAAAAGGAGGTAAGCAAAGCAATAGAGGAAGCGGGAGGGAAACCCTATATCGTGAAGATAGAAAAGGGTTGCCACACCGTTCTCCATCCCGACCCCTTCTAAAAATTTTGTGGTAAGTTAGTGGAATTTTTTTAAGAAATCCCCCAAAAACCTATTGACAACTTTTCCCCCCTTCCCTACCATTTATCCTAAAAATGGTAGATAGTGGAGGAAAGGTGGAATGTAATTGTGTTGAGCGGATTATTCATACACAACATAGACGATAAAGGAAGAGTAGTTCTCCCTGCGCGGTTTCGCAGTTTAGTAGGAGAACGTTTCATATTGACGAAAGGGATTCACGGGTGTATTTTCCTATTCCCCGAGGCGGAGTGGCTGAAGATAGCGGAGAGTTTGGGGAAGCAGTCGTTTTTAAACAGGGATGCCATCCTCCTCCAACGGTTCCTCTTGGGCGCTGCCACAGAGTGCTCCCCCGACCCCCAGGGAAGGCTTGCCATCCCCCTCCCCCTCAGGGAGTATGCGGGCATAAAGGAGAATGGGGAAGTGGTAATCATGGGGACGGGTCAAAGGATAGAGATCTGGAGCAAGGAGAGATGGGAGAAATGCGAGGAGGAGATCACTCCCGAGAAGATCTCCCAAGCAGCAGAGCAATTGGGGTTGTTTGGACCAAGGAGCGTGTGGGAATGAATGTCCACCTATCACCATCAGCCTGTTATGTTGAGGGAGGTTCTGGAATTCCTCCAGGTGGAACGGGGAGGGATATTCGTGGATTGCACGACGGGGGAAGGTGGGCATTCCGAGGGAATCCTAAAGAAATTACCCCCGGATGGGATGCTCGTCTGTATAGACCGAGACGAGGAAATGCTCAAGGTAGCGAAGGAGCGCTTAGGGGAAGACCCCAGGGTAAAGTTTCTGAAGGGGAATTTCTCCCAGATAACCTCCCTCTTAGGGGGTTTGGGGGTGGAAGGAGTGGATGGGGTGCTTTTTGATTTAGGGGTTTCCTACGCCCAGATCAACCTCCCCCAAAGGGGATTCAGCTTCCGCCAGGATGGACCGCTGGATATGCGAATGGATAAAAGCCAGCCCCTAACCGCCCACATGCTCGTGAATAGATTGAGCGAGAAGGAATTAGCCGAATTGTTCCGAAAATACGGGGAGGAGAAATTCGCTCGGCGGATAGCCAGCGCCATCGTGAAGAGGCGAAGGGGAAGGGAGATAACTTCCACCTTGGAGTTGGCGGAGATAATAAGGCAAGTGGTGAAGAGGCGAAGCCATATCCATCCTGCCACTCGAGCGTTCATGGCGCTTAGAATAGCGGTAAACCAGGAATTGGAGGAGTTGGAGAGCGCCCTGCCTCAGGCGATTGCTCTTTTGAAGAAGGGAGGGCGCATCGTCGTCCTTTCCTATCACTCCTTGGAGGATCGCATAACGAAGCGCTCTTTTATGCTTCACGAGGAGGTGCTCAACATTCTCACCCCCAAGCCTTTGAGACCCTCTAAGGAGGAAGTAGCGGTTAATCCCAAGGCGCGGAGCGCGAGGTTTCGTGCGGGAGAAAGGAGGGATTGTTGAGATGAGGGCGACCTTACCCCAATATAGAAGGTATCCAGAGAGAAGGGTGAAGCCCGTATGGGAAGCAGAGGTTAGGAGGGAAAGCATAAAAGTTGCTTTTCTAAAGAAACTTTTCATCCTCTCTTGTATCGCTCTTTGCCTCTTTGGGGTTTTAGCAGTTGCGTTGGGGATTGGGACTTGCCGGTTGGTGCTGCGGAAGGAGAATTTGGAAAATACCTACCAAATCCTTAGAGAGAGAAAAGCGTTTCTTGAGAAGGAAAAAGAGATGCTACTTTCCCCCCTAGTGATGGAGCAAGAAGCAGCAAAGAGGGGGATGAAGAAAGCTACCCAGATGTGGTATCTATGGCTGAGCGCGAGAGAATGAAGAGAAGCATAAACAAAACCATCAATTGGAAGTTGAGACTTTTAAGAACGGGATGGGTAATGCTTTCCCTATTCCTAACGGGCAACTTCTTTTATATCCAAGTGATAAAAGCTCCCTATTATAAAAAACTTGCGGAGAAACAAACTATTAGGAGGATAGTTGCTAAGCCTGAGAGGGGCGTAATTTACGATCGTAAGCGTAGGGAGCTTGCGGTGGACACAATAGGAGGGTCGGTGTTCCTACACCTCGGCGATATCCGAGATGCGGGGAAAGTAGCGTCTTTTCTTACCTCCTTGTTAGGAGTAGAGGAGGGAGAGGTGCTCCAAAAGATAACGGGGAAACATCCTATCGTATCTCTTAAGAGGAATATAGACTTTCAAACCCTTTGCAAGGTAGAAAAGGCGATAAGGGATTTCTCCTTAACGGGCATAGAGATTCAGAGGGAGCGGAGGAGATTTTATCCCTTTGGCTCCACCCTAGCCCATGTTCTCGGCTTCCTTAATGTGGATGGGGAGCCGATGGAAGGGGTGGAGAAGAGTTTGAATGATTACCTGGGAGGGGAAGAAGGCATCATAGAGGGGGCTCGCGATATCAAGGGCAGAATTTTACCCTTCTCCTCCAAGGTGCTCAAGCGAGCCAGAAAGGGGATGGATGTTGTTTTGACTATAGACCTGGATATTCAGAAGATAGTGGAGGAGGAGCTGAGAAAGGCTTACGAGGAAACGAAGGCGAAATCCGCCACAGCGATAGTTATGAACCCCCGAAATGGGGAGATCCTTGCCCTCGCTAACTTTCCTACCTTTGATCCCAACGAGCAGAACAAATATCCCGCTGATAACAAGCGGAATAGAGCAGTGACGGATCTCTATGAGATGGGTTCGGTAGTAAAACCCCTTGTCATAAGTTATGCTTTGCAAGAAGGGGTCATTACCCCTTCCTCTCGCTTCTTCTGCGCAGGACGACTCACCCTTAACAATAGGGTTATTCATTGTGTCGTTCATCATAAAGGTGGACATGGCAAGATAACTCCTGCGGAGATACTCTGGAAGTCCTGCAATGTGGGAGCTGCTCAAGTGGGATTAAAATTGGGAGCAAAGAAGCTTTACCAGGCTTTAGAGGCGTTTGGCTTTCTTTCTTCTCCCACCGACGAGCTTTTAGGGGCGAGAAAAGGGATCGTCCCCCTACCTCAAACCTGGGATAAGGTAAGGATAGCGAACATGTCTTTCGGACAGGGATTCTCTGTAACACCCCTTCACCTCGTTAGCGCTTTCTGCGCTATCGCCAATGGGGGCATTCTTTATAAGCCCCATATCTTGAAGGAGGTAATCCACCCGGATGGGGCAAGGATAGAGGTGCAGCCGGAAGTATTAGGGCGCCCCCTTTCCCCAGAGGTAGCCGAGGAGGTTAAAAACATGCTGGTAGGGGTGGTGGAGAGAAAGGAAGGAACCGCCTATGGTTATGCCACGATAGAGGGGGTAAAGGCAGGAGGCAAGACGGGAACCGCTCAGAAGGTAGAGGGAGGAGTTTACCATAAGGAAAAGGTTGTGGCTTCTTTCGTGGGCTTTTTGCCACTGCCAAAGCCTCAGCTCGTCATCTTAGTTTTAATAAATGAGCCCCAGATTAACCGCTGGGGGGCAGTAGCAGCTGCCCCCGTTTTCAAACAAATTGCCTCAAAAGCCCTTGCCTGCCTGGAACATCCTCCTTCAATAACCCCCATTAACCCTAATAATTATAGCCTACTGCCCCCCAGCGGTCACTGATTCATTGTAAGATAGCGCTATTTTATTTATTATAATCTTTGACTGGAAAGATGAAATTCGCTGATCTAATGAAGAGCATTCCTTATCTGAAAGGCGAAGGCGATTGGTCAACAGAGATCAAAGGTATATCCTACGATTCTCGCTCTGTTGAACCGGGCTTCCTTTTCGTTGCCCTAAGGGGCGCTCGATTGGACGGGCATAACTTCGTAAAGGAAGCTATAGAGCGGGGAGCTTCCGCCCTAGTCTTAGAGAGGGAAGTGGAAGCGCTTCCTTTAGATATTCCCTATGCCATAGTCCCGTCTTCTCGGCGCGCTCTTGCCTTGTTATCCTCCAACTTTTATCACCATCCCTCCCGAGAGCTAACCTTGGTGGGCGTAACTGGGACGAACGGGAAAGGGTTAACCTGCCACTTTTTATACCACATCCTGAGGAAGGCAGGGGTAAGCACCGCAACTTTGGGCACGCTGGGGGCACAGTTGAATGGCACTCCCTTGCCCTGGAGCGAAAGGACCACTCCGGAGGCCCCCCTGATCCAGCGATGCCTTCGCGAAATAGTGGATAGGCAAGGGGAAACCGCCATAATGGAAGTTTCCTCCCACGCCCTTGCCCAGGACCGCACTTGGGGATGCGAATTCGATATTGCGGTATTCACTAACCTCTCCCACGATCACCTGGATTACCATGACTCCCTGGAGGAATATTTCCGAACCAAACTTCGCCTTTTCACCCTCTATCCCTCGGCTTCCTCGAAGAATTTTGTGGCCGTAATCAACATAGATGACCCTTATGGCAAAATTCTTGCCCACGAGGTAACCTCTCCTTACATAACCTACGGCACCTCTAAAGAGGCATTGGTGAGAGGCTACATTCTTCAATTCTCCCCTTCTTTTCTTTTATTCTCCCTCCAAACTCCCGAAGGGGAAACGGAGGTGAAGCTTCCCCTTGGAGGGCTATTCAATTTGCACAACGCCTTAGCCTCCGCCTCGGTCGCCCTGGCTCTGGGGATAAAATTGGAGAGCATCAAGCAAGGGCTTGAAGGAGTTTCTCCCCTCCCGGGGCGCATGGAAATCATGGACGAAGGGCAGGATTTCACCCTCATAATCGACTATGCCCATACCCCCAAGGGCTTAGAGGATATCCTCCTCTCCTTGAAACCAGTATGCGAGGGAAAATTGATCACGGTTTTCGGTTGCGGGGGAGACAGGGATAAGGAGAAACGTCCTCTCATGGGGAAGATAGCCAGCGAGATATCGGATTTGGTAATCGTCACCTCCGATAATCCCCGAAGCGAAGATCCCAACGCCATTATAGAGGGCATCCTCTCCGGCATTTCATCCCCGAATAAAGGAAGGGTTAAAGTAGAGGTGGAAAGGGAAACCGCTATAAACCTCGCCATTGGCATGGCAAGGAAGGGAGATTGTGTGCTCATAGCGGGCAAGGGGCATGAGAATTACCAGATATTCGCGGATCGCGTCATCCCTTTCAGCGACAGGGAGAAAGCTCGGGAAGCGGTGAGGAAGAGATGGGACTCCAAATGACCTTGGGAGAAATAGCACGGATCATGGGAGGAAGGTTATCGAGCGGGGGGGAGGATATCATAATCAGGAGCATTTCCACAGATGGACGCCTACCCCAAGAAGATGCGCTTTTCTTCGCCCTGCGAGGCGAACGCTTCGACGGGCATGATTTTCTTCAGCAAGCCTATGGCAATGGTTGCGTAGCGGGGGTGGTGGAACATGTGCCTCCCTCCCCCCCTCCCATACCCCTGATTCAAGTCGAAAACACATTGGAAGCGTTGGGCAGATTAGCCAAGCATCATAGGCAAAAATTTTCTATTTTGTCGATTGGGGTAACGGGAAGCAACGGCAAGACCACAACGAAGGAGCTCATCGCCCACATACTTTCCAAGAGGTATGAAGTGTTGAAGAGCAGGGAGAATTACAACAACGAGATAGGCGTCCCCTTGACCATCCTCCAGTTGGACCCTTCCCATCAGATCCTGGTAGTGGAGATGGCAATGCGAGGGAAAGGGCAGATCGCCTACCTTTCGGAGATCTCCCAACCCTCCATAGGGGTTATAACTAATATTGGGCTCTCCCACCTTCAGTTCTTCCGCTCCCGGGAGGAGATCGCAGAAGCGAAGGCGGAGTTATTAGAAGCACTCCCCAAGGAAGGGAGGGCGATCTTAAACGCGGACGATCCTTTCTTCGACTTCTTGAGGAAAAAGGCAAGATGCCCAGTGGTAAGTTTCGGTTTCTCGCCTGGGGCAGATGTGAAGGGAGAGGATTTAAGAGAAGAGGACTCGGGGCTGTCCCTCACCGTGCAAAGCTGGCGAGGAACGGGAACCTTCTATCTCCCCTTGATAGGAAAGCACAACGCCATGAACCTCCTTGCCTCCATTGCCACTGCTCTTTTGACCGATATATCCTTGGAGGAAATAAAGGAAGCCCTACCTTCATTCGTCCCTCCCCCCATGCGAATGGAGCTGATTCGCCTTCCCAATGGCACCCTGGTCATAAACGATTCCTATAACGCAAGTCCCTCCTCCCTGGAATCTGCTCTTCTCACTTTGAAGGGTAAAAGGGGGAGGAAAATAGCAGTCTTGGGCGAGATGTTGGAGTTAGGTGCCATTAGCGAGGAGGCTCATCTTCAAGCGGGCAGATGGGTTTGCGAAGCGGGAGTGGATCTGCTCATCAGCGTGGGAGAAGGAGGGGAATACATAGCCAGAGGGGCGAGGGAAAATGGCTTTTTAGAGGAAAGGATCTTCCATTTCCCCTCCAGGGAAGGGATATCTACCTTCTTAAAAGAGATACTAAAGGGCGAGGAAGTAGTGCTGATCAAGGGATCCCGCAAAGTTGAGCTGGATAAAGTAGTGGAGGAGTTAAAGGCATGCTTTATCTCTTAATGGCATCGCTTATCGGGTTTGCTTTTAGCGTAGTTCTCACCCTCTTTGTCTTACATATCCTAAGGAAAAAGAAGATAGGGCAGAAGATCAGCGAGGATGCCCCTCAGAGGCATCGACAGAAAGAAGGCACGCCCACTATGGGAGGAATAGCCCTGGTGCTTTCCGCTTGCCTTGGTTATTGGGTGATAGGGGGAAAAGACATCAGACTTCCTCTTGCCTTGATCGGTTTCGCTCTCGTTGGTTTGATAGACGATCTCCTCAGTGTTCATAAAAAACGCTCTTTGGGTCTGCCTGCGCGCTGGAAGTTTTTTCTCCAGTGCATGTTGTCCATCTTGCTTCTCCTTAGTGTAAAGGATATCTCGTCCCTGATGCATTTCCCAGGGGCAGGCTGGCACTTAGATCTTGGCATACTTTATCCATTCTTCGCCCTACTTTTATTAGTGGGTTTCTCCAACGCTACCAACCTAACGGACGGTTTGGATGGGCTGAGCGCTGGATGCACTGCGATCGTCGCGGGAGGAATGGCCTTAGTTGCCATTTACCTTAAAGACATCAACATAGGGCTTTTCCTCGCCTCCCTTTCGGGTGCTTGCCTGGGCTTTTTGTGGTTCAATTGTTACCCCGCGAAGATCATCATGGGGGATACCGGGGCTCTCGCCTTAGGAGGAGCCCTTGCCTTTGCCTCCATACTCATGAAGGAGGAGATAACTTTAATCCTTATGGGTTTGGTTTTCGTTGCCGAGATCTTGTCCGTTATCCTTCAAGTGGTCTCTTTCAAGACCAGGAGGAAGCGCATCTTCCGGATGACCCCTCTCCATCATCATTTCGAGCTTATGGGCTGGGAAGAGCCCCTCATTACCTTTCGCTTCTGGTTAGTTAGCTTTTTGCTTATTGCCATTAATTATCTCTGGGTGGTGAGAGGTTCGGGAGGATGGAAATGAAGAGGGTCAGCGTTATAGGCATGGGAAGGACGGGGATAGCGGTAGCGAAGTTCCTTCACTCCTTAGGGCACAAGGTTAGCGTATTCGATATAAAAAATTTGCCGGTGCCCCAGGAATTAGCAGGTCTGCCCATAAATTTCCACTTAGGAGATCCTCTTTACCAGGGAGCAGAAGATGCCGACCTAATCGTGGTCAGCCCCGGCGTGTCCAGGGAAGCTCCCTTTATTGCCCGGGCGGAAGCAAAGGGCATCCCCATTAAGAGCGAAATAGAAATCGCTTTTGAGTTCTGTCTCGCTCCCATAGTAGCCATCACCGGCACGGATGGAAAGAGCACAACCACTGCTCTCCTGGGACATATCTTGAGGGAAAGTGGGAAGAAGGCGATTATAGCAGGCAATATCGGCGTACCCTTCATAGATGTGGTTAGCCAAATCACCCCCCAGCACATAGTTGTATTGGAGGTTTCCAGTTTCCAATTGGAATGGGTGGACAAATTCCGCCCCTTTGTAGGGGTTATCCTGAACATATCCCCCGATCATATGGAACGTCATCGCTCTTTAGAGGAATACGCAAGGGTTAAATTCCGGCTTTTTTCCAACCAAAACAAGGAAGATTACGCCATATTGAATGCCGAGGATCCCTTCATCATGGGAATGTCCTCCCAAGTACCCTCACGGGTGCTGTTATTCTCTACCTCTCCTATTGAGGGAGAGGGCATTTTCCTGGAGAAGGGAGAAATTAACATAAGGGTTGGGGATTCCCTTTGCACTTTCCCCCTTCCTTTTACCTCCTTGAGGGGGAGGCACAATTTACAGAACCTTCTTGCGGGCATCCTCTCCGCTTATCTTTGCGGGGTTCCCCCTGAGGGGATAAAGGAGGCTATCCCTACTTTCCAACCACTTCCACATAGGTTGGAAGAGGTGGGAAGAATAAAGGGCGTTTTGTTCGTGAACGATTCCAAGGCAACCAACCCTCATTCAGCGGGGACGGCGCTCTCCTCTTTCGATGCTCCCATCGTTTGGATAGCGGGTGGGCAGTTAAAGGAAGGGACAGATTACAGCGCCTTGTTCTCCCGACATAAGGGGAGATTGAAGGGGGTAGTGCTCATAGGCGAGTCCTCGAACTTGCTAGAGGATTTGGCGAGGAGGGAAGGAATAGATAACATCGTTAAAGGAGAAAGCATAGAGGAAGCAGTGGAGAAAGCTTTCCTTCTGGCTTCTCCGGGTGATGTCGTCCTCCTCTCTCCCGCTTGCGCCAGTTTCGACATGTTTCGGGACTTCGAGGAACGGGGAGAGAGGTTCAAAGAAGCGGTTAAGAAATTGAGGTGGAGATATGGAAGCGAAGGAGTATAGGACATTGAGGGAGGTTTTCTTGATAATTTTCCTGATATTGGTAGTTATGGGCACATTGGCAGTGGTGAGCGCGAGTTGGTACATATCGGCACGGGGCGTTTTAAATGCCCCGATAAGACATTTGCTTTCCCTTTTAGCAGGAGCCGTTGTTTTCCTCTTCTTGTCCCGGATAGACTATCGCTTTTATCGTCGTCTGCCGATTTGGAGCTTTGCCCTCTTGGCTATAGGTCTCCTTTGTTTGCCTTTTATCTTTGGGAAAACCTCTCACGGAGCCCAGCGCTGGGTGTATCTGGGTCCTTTTGCCTTCCAACCCTTCGAGATATCGAAAATTTTGTTAGTGATCTACCTTGCCCTTGTGCTTTCTAATTTAAGCGGAAAAGATGGCTTTTTTAAACAGATAATTGTTCCCTTTTTCCCCGTTGTGCCTTCCTGTATTCTTCTCCTGCTTCAACCCCACTTCGGTGCCTCCGCGCTTTTAGTGATGATTACCCTCCTTATGCTTTCCCTCGCGGGAGCCAAAACAAGATACATCCTTATAACCGCTTTCCTCGTTCTTCTTTTGGGCGGTGTCCTCCTTTTTTCGGAGAATTACAGAGCCCAAAGGCTTCTCGCTTCCTTCCAACCCGATCCTCACGGGACAGGATATCAGCAGCATCAATCCCTCATAGCAATAGGCTCGGGAGGGTTAACGGGAAGAGGATTCGGAGGTAGCATTGCAAAATTGGGCTATTTGCCCGAGGCTCACACCGATTTCATATTCGCCATAGTAGCGGAGGAAGGGGGATTCCTCGCCAGTATTTTCGTTATAAGTATCTTCTCGCTCTTTGTGTGTCTCGGTTACCAGATAGCCCTTTCGGCCAAAGATATGTTAGGAAAACTCCTCGCAGGAGGTTTGATCTCCCTCCTGGCTGTGCAAACGGGTGTAAACCTCCTGATGGTGAGCGTCCCCAAATTCCCGGTCGTAGGTTTGCCCCTTCCCTTCTTCAGCTACGGTGGCTCCTCTACGATTGGTTCGTTCGCCATCGTGGGTATCATCCTGAACATCGCCAAAATGAACAGCGAAAGAGGTTTAGATCATGAAGGTATTGATTACGGCAGGAGGAACAGGAGGACATATATTCCCCGCGCTCTCCGTGGCGGAAACATTGCGGGAAAGAGGCGTTAAAGTCCTTTTCGTAGGGAGCAAGGGAATGGAGAAGGACTTGATCGCTTCTGCCTACCCTTTTAGGAGCGTGGAGGCAATGCCCTTGGCTTTTCCTGGGAGAAAGATGGCGAAGTTCCTCCTCTCCCTTCTTAAGGGGGTCCTTCAATCCCTCCTTATCCTTTCAAAAGTTCGACCTCGTGTGGTTTTAGGGATGGGAGGGTATGCCTCCTTTCCTCCCCTTTTTGCTTCCTATCTTCTCCGTATTCCCTTTCTCATCCACGAGCAGAATGTAATTCCGGGAAGGGCGAATCGGGTATTGGGGAGGTTAGCTCAAAAGGTATTGGTGTCCTTTGAGGAAACGAAGAGGTTCTTCTCTGCCCAGCGCACCAAGGTAACGGGAGTGCCCATTCGCTCCAGTATGCAAAGGTTTGAGAAGGAGGTAGCGAGACAAAGATTGGGCTTAAACCCTCATAGGAATACCCTATTAGTTATGGGAGGTAGCAGGGGCGCGCTTGCCATAAATAATCTTCTTTTGGAGATGCTTCCTTCCCTTTTGGAAAGGGGAATTCAGGTGATCCATATATGTGGAGTTAGCAACTACCCCTCTATAAAGGAGAAGGTAGGGGGACCCAGGGAAGGTTACCTTCTCCTGCCCTTCAGCAGGGAAATGTCCACTTTGTATTCCAGCGCTGACCTTTGTATAAGCCGAGCAGGTGCTTCCACATTGGCGGAGATCGCTTTCTTCTCCCTACCCGCCATCCTCATCCCCTACCCCTATGCTATTGATCAGCATCAATTATACAACGCTTTGCTATTCCAAAAGCACGGAGGGGCAATCGTCTTTAAGGAAAGGGGATTGAACGCGAGAAAGCTCTTGCGAAAGGTAGGAGAATTGTTCTCCTCCCCCCAAAGGCTCGAGGAGATGTCCCTCGCGGTTTCCTCCTTGGCAATGCCAGATGCAAGCTACCGAGTGGCCCAAGAAGTATTAGAGGTGATGAACAAATGAGGATACATTTCATTGGAATAGGCGGTGCAGGCATGAGCGCGCTCGCTATGCTCTACCTCTCCATGGGGGAGGAAATTTCCGGCTCCGACCCCGTGGAGAATGAAGCGGTGAGACGCTTACGCGCGCGAGGAGCTAAAGTTTTTAGAAAGCATAGCGCTAAAAACATAAAGGGAGCGGACATCGTTGTTTACTCAAGCGCAATTCCCCCCAATAATGTGGAATTAATAGCAGCGAAAAAGGCGGGCATCCCACTCTTCTCGAGAGGAGAGATGCTTGCTCGTTTGATGTCCTCGAAGAAGAGCATAGTGGTTTGTGGCTCTCATGGGAAGACCACGACCTCTTCCCTCGTTTCCCTAATGCTCCAAAAAAGCGGCTTGGAGCCGACCATCATGATAGGGGGAGAGGTAAGCGATATCGGAGGCAATGCGAGATTAGGGAAAGGGGAGCTGGTCGTCTCAGAGGCGGATGAAAGCGATGGGTCTTTCCTCTTCCTTTCTCCTTGGATAGCGGTAATAACCAATATAGATTCGGATCACCTCAATTATTACGGTTCCTTGGACAACTTGGTCAAAGCCTTCGCGAAATTTGCCTCAAATATCCGGGAAGACGGTTATATCGTTGCCTGCTACGACGATCCCCATCTTCGAAGGCTTCCCTTCCCTCGTTCTCCTCTTACATATGGCTTGGATAAGGGGGCCCACATATGGGCAGACGATATAAAGGTGAGCGAGGGAGGCACCTCGTTCACCGCTTATAGGGAAGGGGGCAAATGGATGGACATCCATCTTTCGATTTTAGGAAGGCAGAATGTATATAATGCTTTGGCAACCTTGGCCGTGGGAAGCATATTAGGCTTAGAGGATGGGAAAATGAAGGAAAGTTTAGAGACCTTCAAGGGGGTTCACCGCCGTCTTGAGAAAATAGGTTCCCTGGGGGATGTGGTAATCTACGACGATTACGCCCATCACCCAACGGAGATTTCCTTCACCCTTAGAACCTTGAGGGAAGCTTTCCCAGGCAGGAGATTGGTCTGTGCCTTTCAACCTCATCGCTATACGCGCACACAGTTGTTATATCGTGAGATAGCCATCGCTTTGGAGGAGGCTGACCTCCTCTTGGTAACCGATATCTACTCCGCGGGCGAGCCTCCCATAAAGGGTGTATCCAGCCTCCTCATCGTGCAATCTTTGTTGGAAGAGGGCAAAAAAGTGGAGTATGTAAAGAATTTGGATGATTTGCCCCGCTTGCTTCTCCAAAATATCGCCCCAGGCGATATCGTAATCGTTATGGGAGCGGGCAATATAAACGAATACGCCTACGAGATGTTAAGGATGGCAACTACCTATGAGTAGATTTTCCCTTCTCCAGAAGGCAGTAAAAGGCACGATCCTGTTGAACGAGCCAATGAAGCGCCATACCTCCTTCGGCATAGGAGGAGAAGCAGAGGCGCTTATTCTCCCCGCGGATGAAGAGGATATATTAAATTGTCTATCCTTCCTTCAAAAGGAGGGGCTTCCCTATTATATCCTTGGGAACGGAACCAATATCCTCGTGTCCGACCACGGTTTGAAAGGGGCAGTGATAAAGCTCGGAAGGGTCTTTGAGGGGATAGATCTGGCGAAAGCATCGAGCCTCGCAGGCACGCCTTTACCGAAACTGTTGAACCTTTTAGGGGAAAGAGGACTTTCCGGGTTAGAGCATTTAGCAGGGATCCCGGGCACAGTAGGGGGAGCGGTGGTGGTAAACGCTGGTATTCCTTCCTTCGAGATAGGAGAGGCAGTAAAGGCGGTTAGGGTGTTTAAGGAAGGGAAATGCATTTGGCTTTCTCGGGAGGACATCAAATTCTTCTATCGAGGGAGTTCCCTCAAGGATTCCCTCGTGTTGGAGGTCGTCTTTTCCCTTAAGGAATCTTCCCCCGGGGAAGTACAAGGGGCTATGGGAAAGGTTTTGGAGAAGAGGAGGCTTACCCAACCGTTAAAGGAGAGATGCGCTGGCTGTGTTTTTAAGAATCCACCTTTTGTTAGCGCGGGGGAATTATTGGAAAAGGCAGGTGCTAAGGGATTACGCCAAGGTGAGGCTTGCGTTTCCTCAAAACACGCGAATTTCATCATTAACGAGGGGAATGCAAGAGCGAGGGATGTTATCGCGCTGATAAAAAGATGCAGGGAATTGGTAAAGGAGAAATTCAACATCGATCTCAAATTGGAGATAGAACTGTGGGGCGAGTTTGAGGATTGGGAGGGGGATTAAATTGGCGAAATTGAGGGTTGCCGTGTTAATGGGAGGCGTATCCAGCGAGCGAGAAATCTCCCTTCTGAGCGGACAAATGGTGCGGAAGCATTGCCCACGGGATAAATACATCACCTTCCCCCTCGACCCCAAGGATCTACTGGATAAATCGAGGGCGAAGAGGTTCCTATCAAGGCTCCTTACCGCCGATGTAGCTTTTATAGCGCTTCACGGTCCCCTGGGAGAGGATGGAACCATCCAGGGTTTGCTCGAAGTCTTAGGGATCCCCTACACGGGTTCTGGGGTCCTTGCTTCCGCTTTGGCGTTAGATAAGGTAAAATCAAAGGAAATCTTCACCTTCCACAATATCCCTACTCCTCCTTGGGTGGTCCTTTCATCCCAGGATCCCTTACCCTCGTTATCCTATCCTGTAGTTGTAAAGCCTCAAAGGCAAGGCTCCTCCGTGGGGGTAAGCATCGTAGAAACTCCCGAGCAGCTTCCCCTTGCTCTTCAAACTGCCCTCCGTTACGATCCCCTTTGCATAGTAGAAAAATATATAGAAGGAAGGGAAATATCCACACCCATCCTAGAAATAGACGGTGAGCCCAAAGCTCTCCCCATAGTGGAGATAATTCCCAAAGAGGGTTTCTATGACTATTACCACAAATATACGGAGAACGCTACCCAGGAGATAGTGCCCGCTCCTCTCGAGGAGGAAGTGAAAAAGGAGGTAGAGAAGGTTTCCCTATCCGCCTACAATGCTTTAGGTTGTAGTGGCTTTGCCCGGGTGGACCTTCGCTTGGACCAAAATGGCTCCCCCTTCGTGTTAGAGGTGAACACTATCCCTGGTCTTACACCCCTTAGCCTCCTCCCCCTCTCCGCTAAATCGGCGGGCATCTCCTTCCCCCAGTTGGTAGATATCATAATCCAGAACGCCCTCAGCAAGAGGAGAAAATGAATACCTCAAGGAGCTATCTCCCACCTATTCTTTCTACCTCGTTTCTCCTTCTACTTTGGATAATTTCTCTTCACTTTTTCTCCCTGCAAGGGACAAAGGTTTTGGGCACTGAACGCACTTCACCAGAAGAGGTATCTTTATTGCTCCAAAAGTATCAAGGGAAAGCCTTGCTCAGGCTTCCCAAGAAGGAAGTGATCCATTCCATACAAACCTTAAGGTGGGTGAAAGAAGTCAGGCTCTTCTCCCTTTTTCCCCACATTCTTTTAATAAAGATAAAGGAGAGAACACCCCTCATAGCAATTCCTTATCAAGACGCCTTTTATTTAGTAGACGAAGAGGGGATGGTGATTGACAAGACAACAGAGAAGGGGAATTTGCCCCTTCTTTATGTTGATATCGCTCCCCTCATAGGGGAGCGATTGGTCATTCCTAATTTCGAGGGGATCGTCAATTGCGTTAAAATTATAGAGGGAAGCAAAGGAATACGGTTAAGGGAAATCCATTTCCCATCGGGAGGAGAGTTTTATATAATTATAAATGAAGGGTTGAAGGTAATCATGGGCGAGCCTACCAAATTAAGACAGAAGATAGGGATATTAGAGGTTATGTTGGCGCGAATCCCACAGATAGAAAAAAGGGTGGTTTATGTAAACTTATCCTGCCCGGACGCCCCCGCTGTGAAGGAAAGGGAAGGAAGTTGAAGAAGAACCTCGTTTTCTCCCTAACCCTAGTTGCCATTGTATTGGGTGCATTGCTTGCCCTCAGTCTAAGGACTCAGCAAACCTACTTGCCCATTTTGCCCACCACTAATCCCCGGGAATTGGCAGTGCTTATAAAGGACCTCCAGGATTCGAACAAAAACCTCCGGGAGGAGATAAAATCGTTGAGGGGAAGGATAACTCAATATGAGGAGCAGCTCTCGACGGGGAAGGGAGCGATTCAAGCTTTAAACGAGCAACTACAAAGTTTGAAGGTGCTGACGGGCTTGACCCCGGTGGTGGGGGCAGGAATAGAAGTAGTTCTCAACGATATTGGAGTGAAGGCTCCCTCTCCCGAACTGCAGAGTTTGTATTTAATCCACGATTACGATCTCCTCCAATTAGTGAACGAGTTGAAAGTAGCGGGAGCAGAAGCGATAGCCATAAATGGGCAGCGTCTTTCCTTCTACTCCACGATAAGATGCGTTGGAAATGTTATCCAAATAAACGGGGTGCCCGTTGCCTCTCCTTTTAGAATCCAGGCTATAGGTGACCCTGAGGTGTTGGAAGGGGGGCTTAAAACCCCGGGAGGCATATTAGACCTGTTGGGCAGTTCGGGGATAAAGATAAAGGTGGAGAGAAAACCGCAACTTCTCTTACCCCCTTTTGCGGGAAGAACCCAGTTGCGCTTTGCTCAACCAGCAGGAGGTGTATAGATTGCTCCTTTGGCTTCCTATACTTGGGCTGATCATTTCCTTTATCGTTGTCTACCTAACCAAGGCAACCATCCCTTTGAGCTATACTCCTTATCTTTCCGTGGCGATATTGGCTTCCTTGGATTCCCTTATGGGAGGGATACGCGCCGGTTTGGAGAGGAAGTTCGAGGATTTGATCTTCCTATCGGGGTTCTTCATCAATGCCCTGGCAGCGGCCTTCTTTGCCTACCTGGGAGATCTATTAGGGGTCCCGCTATACTTGGCAGCGGTCGTAGCCTTTGGTGTAAGGATATTCCAGAATATTTCTTTGATAAGGCGCCTGCTTTTGGAAAGTTATTCTTCTCGGAGGGATAAGCCTGAGGGAATGGGATAGAGAGATAATCGCTGGGCTTGATATTGGCACCACGAAGATCTGCACGTTAGTGGTGGATTATTCTCCTTCGGGGGGATTACAGGCGATAGGGATTGGAGCTCATCCCTCAAAGGGAATGAAGAAGGGCATGGTGGTGGATATCCAACAAACAGCAAGCGATATCAAGGCTTCCGTTGCCAAGGCACAAAATATGTGCGGGAGGGAGATAACCTCCGTGATCGTAGGGGTAACGGGCAGGCACATCCAGACCTTCAATGCAAGGGGAGCGGTAGCCATAACCAACTACAAAGGGGAGGTAACTCCCGAAGATGTAGAAAGGGCGATCGAAAATGCCAAAGAGAGCATCCCCCTCACCAGGGATAGAACGATAATCCAGGTAACGCCCCGACAGTTCATCTTAGATGGGGAAGGTGGAATAAAGTATCCCTTTGGTATGTCCGCTCATCATTTGGAGGTAGATGCCCATATAGTAACTGGGGGCGCTTCCTTTCTTCAAAACGTTAGCAAGAGCTTGGAACTCGCTGGCTTGAAGCCAAGGGATATCTTATTACAGCCAATCGCCACAGGAGAAGCGGTACTGGAGGAAGCAGAGAAGGAGATAGGGGTTGCTCTTCTCGATATCGGAGGGGGCACAACCGATTTAGCCATATTTATGAATGGGAGCATTTGTTATTCCTCTGCAATACCTATCGGGGGTAATCACCTCACTTCCGATATAATGGTGGGGCTGAGGGTGGCTATGGAGGAGGCGGAAAGATTAAAATGCACCAAGGGTTGTGCCATGGCCTCCATGGTGGATCCCAGCGAACCGATAGAGATACAGATGGTAGCGAGGGAGGAGAAACTTGTCCTTCCCCGCAAGATCTTAGGGGAGATAATAGAAGCCCGCTTAACGGAGTTGTTTCAAGTGGTAGGAGAAGAAATCAGCAAAGCGAAGGTTGGGGATATGTTGCCGGCAGGGATAGTCCTAACAGGAGGGACATCCCTCCTTCCCGGCATAGAAATACTTGCGGAAAAGGTGCTTAATATGCCCGCCCGGTTGGGAATCCCCAAGGGGATAAGGAACATCCCGGATATCCCCTTCTCGCCAATCCATTCCACGGTGGTAGGGCTTGTCCTTTACGCCTACAAATATAGTCATTTCCTCCCCAAAAGAAGGATTTCCCCTGGCAATCCTATTGCCAGGTTTTTCAAGGCGATTTATAATTGGATAGCAAATTTCCTCAGGCTTTAAAACTTAGAAAGGGGGTTGCTATAACTTGTCCGTCAATAAAGAAGATATTAAAGGTGCCCAAATCACCGTAGTTGGTGTCGGCGGTGCCGGCTGTAACGCGGTAAATAGGATGATCGAGGAGAAGATGGAGGGAGTGGAATTCGTGGCTGTGAATACGGATAAGCAAGTCCTCGCTTTATCCAAGGCACCACGCAAAATTCAAATAGGAACGAAGATCACCGGTGGATTAGGAGCAGGAGGCAACCCTGAGATCGGCAGGAAGGCGGCGGAGGAAAGCAAAGAAGAGTTGAGGAAAGCAGTGGAAGGGTCGGATATGGTTTTTATAACCGCGGGAATGGGAGGGGGCACAGGCACAGGAGCCTCCCCCATCATAGCCGAGATAGCTCGCTCCGATGAGGTGGATGCCTTAACGGTGGCAGTGGTTACCAAACCCTTCTCTACAGAGGGTAAGGTAAGGATGAAGATAGCAGAGGAAGGCATCGACCAGTTGAGGGAAAAGGTAGACGCCCTCATAGTCATTCCCAATGATCGCCTTTTAGAATTGGTGGACGAGGATCTCCCCTTAACCGAGTCCTTTAAGTTAGCTGATGATATACTCCGCCAAGCGGTGCAAGGCATCTCCGACATCATAGTGGTGCCCGGACTTATAAATGTAGATTTCGCCGATGTGAAATCTATCCTCCAAGGAGCTGGTGTTGCTCTCATGGGCATCGGGATAGCAAGTGGCGAGAATAGAGCGGTAGAAGCAGCGAAAGCGGCGATAAATAGCCCCCTTTTGGATATATCCTTTAGAGGGGCGAAGAACCTCCTCGTAAATATCACCGGAGGTCCTGATCTCTCCCTCAAAAAGGATGTCCATCAAGCCCTGGATTTCCTCTCCCAAGGGGCTGATGCCTCTGAGGCGGATGTCAAACTGGGAGTGGTTATAAAGGAGGAAATGGAGGGCAAGGTCAAAGTGACCGTGATAGCCACCGGCTTCCAACCCATCCCAAAAGAACCCCCTCTTCCGAGTAAGGAGGAATTAGAGGAAATCCCCATACCAATAGAGGAGGAGCTGGATATCCCCACCTTCCTCCGGAGGAGGTTCTAAAAAGGTTATTCCCTCCTTCTTCCCAAAAGGGAGATGGTGGCTTCGCCTGAGCGAAATTATTGACATCAAAAGAAGTTTCTATAATATTTGAATAAAATGATTTATAAAGGAGGTGATGGAGTAAGGCTAAATTAGTGGAAGGGGTGTCCCTGACCCTTCCAGGAAGCCTGAGTCTCAGGGGCGAAAAAAAATATGAAAGGAGGAGGAGTCGTGAAGAAGAAAGGGTTTACATTGATCGAATTGTTGGTGGTCATAGCTATCATCGCCATCCTCGCTGCGATACTCTTCCCGGTATTCAGCCGAGCAAGGGAACAGGCTAAGAAGGGGGTGTGCATGTCCAACTTGAAGCAAGTGGCAATGGGGCTGATGATGTATGTGCAGGATTGGGACGAGAAATTCCCATTTGGTGACCCCCAGTCGAATGGCAACTTTACATATGAATATCCCCAAGATGCCTGTTGCTTCAGTTGGAGTGCTCACCCTAGATGGAGCGCCTCCGCTCGCTTGATGCCTTATGTGAAGAACGCAGGGGTTTGGCATTGCCCGAGTGCTCCCGAAACGGGGCAGCGGGCAGGATGGCCCGAGAGGTGGGCAGGCGCCTTTACCGTTAACTATGTTTACAGGCACTGCGCTGCTGCTGCATATGCCACTGGCGTGCAATGGAGCATGTCCAATATAGCTCGTCCCGCCCAGACCATAATCATGTATGAACGGGGCGACAATCATGATACTAAAGCCTGCATGTGTGGCGATCCCAGGTCCCTCGATGCATCCTACATGATGATTTTCTGCGATGGTCATGTAAGGTATGTGAAAGCAGGCACCCTTCGTTGGGTTAGGTTCGGGTATCAATATTGGGGTTTTCCCGCCTACGATCCCAACTGGGTTCCCTATGACCCGCCTCGCGGGTGGGGCGCCGATCCTTCTCAGGGCTGGGATATAGATTAAGTCCCCATTATTTGGGAGATAAAGGAGGGAAGCTTTTCCGCCGAAGAAGAGCTTCCCTCCTCCATATAGAAAGGAGGGTGTGGAGATGAAATGTCTCTGGCTATGCGTATTGTTAGCGATTTGCTTTCTTTCTTCCTTCGCTTTGGATAGACCCTGGATATCAGATGTTTTCTTCTATTGGTACACCTGGGATTACGAGAAGGAACTCGGCGGGTGGATCGGTGGCGTTTATAATACCCCTCTTTTGGGTTATTACGATTCCCGCACTTATAGGGATAACAAGCGCTCCCTCTGGCAAGCGAGCGAGTGGGGGATAACCCATCACTTCATAGATTATTGGAGCCCCGATTGGCTCGGCGAGGGAGGGGTGATGCGGGAGAAGGTCGTCTTCAAGGCAGCGGAGGACCTTCGCAGGGAGGGCTACGATATCTGGATGAGCTATTACCAGGATGGCTGGAACTTCGACACGAAGACCTTCTCCAATAACATCTCCCAGAAGCGAGATACCTATCTATGGCTTCAACTCTTTTCCTCTTCCCCCGTTCTCACTCGCCTTCAGGGCAAACCCTTCAAACTCATCTACTCCCGCAATGGCGTTCCTCAAACCACCATAGACCACCAAGGCTTTCGTCATTACCTTCGCTCTATCTATCAGGATATCGATAACCTAAATAGGGATTGGGGCACGAACTTCTCTTCCTTCGATGATATAAATATGGATTTTTACGCCAAGGGGAAGCAAAGGGCTTTCTCCATAAAATACCAATTCAAGATATGGGAAGAGGAATGGAAGAGGTTGGAGGATTTGGCGCAGAAGGAATTCGGGCTTCCTGGGATGAAGGTTTCCTTCGATGTAGGTTATCAACCCTTCATGGGCTTTGGCTACTCCAACTTCGCCAAAATCCTGGGAGGTCCTCATTCTTACGGGGGGATCTTCGGGCAACCCCACGAGCAGGATGTGGAGCGTTTCATCCAAGCGGTGGTTGCCAAGAAGTATGACACTGTGTTTTTGGATCACTTCAAAAACTTCTACCACGATTGGGAGATCAGGATCCCTGGCACCGCCTATCCTCCGGAGCCCCTCCACTTTGATAGATTTTGGGTAGGCGCCCTCCTCCGCTATTCCGAAGCCCTCCTACATCTTTCTTGGAACGAGTGGTGGGAGGGCTCCAATTTGGAGCCATGTTGGGAGTATGGCAAGAAGTTCTGCGAGAAGAACCTCTTCTGGGCTACCTTGATGTGGGAGTTATTCCCGCGCTTGAGGGATTTCGGGAAAGACGCTAAGGTAGCCCTCCTTCTCAATGAATGGTCGTTCCTCTCGGGGGAGGGAAATCCTGAGGAGCTCTATCAAACCATCCAGACCCTTCGACGCTTGAATCTGCCCTTCGACCTCGTCCCGGATGACCTGATAAGCGAGGAATACCTCTCTCGCTTCGATGTGGTGATCGCTCCCTCCTGTGGGACAGGGTTTGGCTACAATCAGAATAACGAAAAGGTAGAGGAGATCCTCCTCGATTGGGTGAAGGGAGATAAAAACAGGAGGCTCATTCTTTCCTCTGCTCCTCAGGTTTGGAAGGTTTTAGGGATAACAAGCGAAGAGGGGAAGGCTCAGCTTCCCACTGGCAAGGACATGAATTTCTTCCTGGATGTGGGAGAGAAAGGTGACGAAACCTTCGTCACCGAGGGGGCATCCTCCCGGGAGGATTGGGGAGCTCTGCCCGAGGGAGCTTTCGGAAGGGCAAGCGGAAGGCTAACGGTTCGTTGGCTTCCCGGGACGGGCAGAAAGACCACCTTTCTCCTTCCCCTCTCCCCGAAGAGGGACCTCGTCCTGCGCTTCCGCGCTAATGCCCTGTGGGAGAACAAAATCTCGGTATTTCTGGATGAGGAGGAGGTAGGAGAGATTCACATAACCTCGGGGTGGCAAAATTACGAACTTCGGATACCAGGGGAAAAGGTGAGGGATTACCTGGGAAACCTTACCTTCCTCTTTGAGAAGGCAAATGTACCCGCTGAGTTAGAACCCCAACGTTTTCCTTCCGAGTTCCGCGTTTGCAACATCGCCATGGATTGGCTCCAGATCTCCACTCCCAATTTCCCCCTCGCCCATCCCAAAGACATTTACTTCCTACCCGAGGAAAAGGTTTCCTTCAGCAAGGATTTCCTTCCCCTCACACTATCCCAGCCCTATCGCAAGGTATTCCCCATCCACCTACCTCCAAATTCCCGTGTGTTTTCCCGCTACCAGACCTCGGGGTATCCTCGCGATGCGGTCATCCCCTACGGCGGACATATACTTTACATCAATGGCTCCTTGAGCGATATAAGGGATGATAGGTATTGGCAGGCTCTATTGAAATGGGCGGGCTATCCTCCTCCAAGATATGTAGAAGGAGGGGAGAATGTGATAGGGGATCTCCATTGGGTGGGCAATACAGCCATTGCCCTTGCTTACAACTACGATATATCCAAGAAAGCCCCCCTTGCCATCCACATTCCTGCGCCCAATCTGCCAGTGGCAGAGGTCCTTTCGCTGAATAGCGATGGAGAGATGTTCAAACCTTTGACCTTCTCTCGCAAGGCTAAAGAGGTTTTGCTGAAGGACAAGATCCATTACTTCGGCTCCTATGCTGTCGTCTTCTCTCCCATAAAGCCCTCCTTCCCTCCCTTGAGGGTGGAGAAGGGCGGAAAGGTTTCCCTATCCATCTCCTTGGAGAACCTGACCGAGGAGGAACAGGTGGGCACGATTCGCCTCCGCGCCCGTTTCCCTACCCTTTCCTCCCAGGAGGTCTCGTTTAGGGTGCCCAGCAAGGGAAGCGTTATTGTAAGGATGCCCATAAGTGCCAAGGAGAGCATAGATTGGGGGAATAAGACGGTGGTGTTCGAGATAGAGGGGAAATGGGGGAAGGCGATATTCCTTCGCAGATTAGTGGTGGAGGATGAACCGCTCCTTTTGGTCAAGACGAAGGTTGTGGATTACCATAATCCCAAACTCCTCATACACAATGAGCCCAACCCCTTCATCCAACGAGCAACAGCTAAGAGAGTGAAGGTGGAATCCAACGGGCGAACCGTTAGCGTAGGGAATATAGAGGCGGGGAAAACGGTGGAGGTGGCTTTGGAATTGCCCCCCTATTCCCAAGAGGGGATATCCCTTGTGCCCCAGGAAATAACTTTAAGATACGCAACCTCCGGGAAGGTATACGAGAAAAAGGAGACCATATTCTTGGCACTTTATCCCCCCTCGTTGCCGATTCTGGAGGGGGCAATCCAAGGCGTCATACTCTTCAATCCCCTCCCTTCTCCCCTCGATGACTACATCGTTTCCCTCCCCTGGAAGGGAGACAATTTCTGCGTTAAAAACGAGAATGGATTGCTCGTTCCCTCCCAAGTTTGGGAGGGCAAGATATATTTCCCCGCCACCGTTCCTCCCAAGGGATATGCCCTTTACTATATCTGCGAGGGGAAATCCTCCGTCCCCTCAGATCTAAAGATCGAGAGGAAGGAAGGGATAGTGAAGATAGAGAACTCTCGCTTCGTCCTCGCCTTTGACGAAAACAAGGGCGGAGCGTTGGTTTCCCTCCTCTCCAAAGTTACCCAGAGGGATTACGCCGGTGGTCTCTTCGGTGCTTCCTACGGGACATTCGGGGAATTCGATCCCCAAAACCCCGCCATCACCGCGGATAAATTCATCAAGGACGAGATAACCCACCAAGCGGAAGGGAAAGCCAAGATCGAAGTCCTGGCTCGGGGACCGGTTGTGGCTTCCCTCCTTATCTCCTATGAGGATGCCAATATCAAGGCAAAGCAACGCATAGAGGCATTCTCTCATAAGGACTTCTTCCGCATCCTGGCGGAAGCAGAACCCAAGAAATCGTTGAGAGATAAGGAATTGATACCCCTGGAGGCGAGGTTCCGCTGTCATTCCCTGAACAAGATCTTCCCCAATTTCGTAGGTATAAATACTCAGGAATCCTCTCCCCACTTTGGTTGGCGGCAGGGACCTTATGTTCCCCCTTACATCACCATAATGGAACCCTATGAGTTTAGGGAGAGCATCTCCTTCATACTGCAAGGGAGGAAGGGAGTAAACGATGTTCGCTATGGCTTCTTTCCCCCTCAAAGGGGCAAGAACGGTCCCCGCACCTATGCCCATGTGGAGTTCATCTCCTCTCCTCCTCGACCCTCTAATATAGATGCCTTGATCAAATTGCATCCAGGCTACCAGATAGTGGCTAAGGAGTGTTTCAACGCTCTCCAGCAGGAACCCTTAGTTATAATGCCCAAACCCAAGGGAGAAGTTAGAAAGACGGAGAGGGGGAAAGGAGAAAAGTTTCCCTGGTTAGATACTTATAGGAGAGAACGCATACCATTGCGGGTTATCGCTAAGGAGGATATAGAGGATGAGGTGGTTTGTTTTTCGCTCCCGATTTCCAAGGAGATAGTGGAGAATTCCCTCCGCTTTGTGGAATACGATGAGGAGGGAAATCTAATGGGGGATAAGGTATTCCTTCACGACACTACTACCTCCGAATTCCGCTTACTCCTGGATGGCAAAACCCCCAAGGGTGCTCAAAGGTTTCTTTTCCTCTACTACGCCCCTGGGAAAGGTGCTCTACCTCCATCCTTCCCTTTCACCCTGCAGGGGGATCGTCTTCTCAACCCCTCCCTGGAGCGAGAGGGGATGTGGTGGGAGTTCTCGAACGCCTCCTGGACTTCCTCGGACGCTCACACTGGGAAGGGATGTGCTCTATTGGATCTGAGGGAAGGAAAAGGCTTTTCCCTTATAACCAATCGCACCTTGCGTCTTAGACCAAACGGCAGGTATAAAGTTTCCTTCTACGCCAAGGTGCTGGAAGGAGAAGGCTATGTGAGGACGAATTTCTACGAGGAAGGCTATGATTTCCTGCAGGTGGGCATCCCCCTTATAAACGATGGAGAATGGCATAGGTACGAGGTGGAACTTACAACCGGCGATTTCCCCCCTTCCGTTCAGCCTTATTTCCGCCTCTGGGCGATAGAGAAACCCCAGGTTGTGCTGATAGACGATGTAGAGGTTACCCCTTTACAAGGGGGAGGGAAAGTAACTATAATTAAGGAAAAAGAGGAGATGTTAGAATGAAGACAAGGGTTGCTTTAGGTCTAATTTTCCTATCTTTCATCGCTCTGGGGGTTCCCAAACAAGGAGAGGTTCATAAATACAAGATAGGGGTAAAGATCTCCTCCCAGGATAAAAGCGGGAACTCCTTCCAACAGGTTATGGAATTCGTCACCACCCAAAAGGTGCAACGCGTTGAGAAAGACGGTTCCTATATAATAAGCCTAACCATCCAACAAACTAAGCCTCCTCCCGCGCAGAAGTCTTCTTCTACCTACAACCTCAAGGTGGACAAGTCCGGTAATGTTTCCCTACTTGACCAAGGGAAACAGCTTCCCCTCCCTCCTCAATACCTTGGTTTTCTATTCCGAGAAGTGAGTTTCCCCCCCAACTTCAAGAAGGGCTCCATCTGGAAGTTAACGCCACCGGGGAGCACAGCTCCCTTCCTTACATTCAAGCACATGGGCGATTCATCCATTAAAGGGGTCAAGTGCTTCCGGGTATCCCTCTCCTCCCCCAAAACCACTAATAAGACATCCTCCCCACAGGGAGAGGTAACAACGACGCTTCAGATGGGTGGAGACCTTATCTTTTCCTACAAGGACGAGATGTTGATGAAGGGAAACCTCTCCGTGGCGATGTCTTCCAAGGGATATTTGATAGGGACCCAGAATGAGAAGATCCCCATGGAAGGGAAGACATCCATTTCCGTTTCCATTGACAGGCTTTAAATAATCCTTGATTATTTAGTGTGAAAATACCGTAAAGGAGGTTTAAGCAATGCAGAGAAGGATAAGTTTAGTGGTTGTAGTGGTGTTAGTAGTAGGGGTCATTATGAGTTTTGCCCAGGAGAAGGTTAACTTCGTATATAAGTATAAGCAGGGGGAAACCCTCTACATGCTGTGTTCCTTCAAGGGGCAAATGGAACTCCAGATACCGGGCATGGAAGCACAGGGCATTCCTCCCTCCTTCCCGCTGGATTTTCTCCTCTTGGTGTCCGCTAAGACCCTGAAGACCTACGAGGATGGTTCCGCAGATATAGAATACAGGGTGGAAGACGGGCAAATCACCATGATGGGGCAAACGGCTCCCCTCCCTCCTGAAGCCTCTCAGCAAGCGGTTCGCCTTCGCATAGGACCCAAGGGCAATGTCCTCAAGATAATCACTATGCCCTCAACCACACAGGGCTTCGTAGGAGTGGACCCCCAATCCATACTTCAGGGAATGACCCAGGTGACGGTTTATCCCGAGCAGGCAGTAGCGGTAGGGGATAAATGGGAGCAGAAAGGCGAATTCAACCTCCCTCCCCTGGGCAAACTGTCCCTGGTCGTTCAGGGAACATTTGCGGGCATGGAAACCGTGGATAAGAAGACTTATCCCAAACTCGTCTTCACTATCCCCCCTACCCCCATTAATTTCCAAATACCCATGGGGGCATTTGCGGGAGGGGTAGGAGGTCAAGCGGAGTCCACGGTCCTCACCCTTCAGGGCGAGATGGAAGCTAAAACCACCCAATTTTTCGATACCCAAATCGGCAAGCCCTTCCAGGACAATGGAACCCTTAAGATGAAGATGGACATCACCGTCCCTCCCCAGTTGGCACAACAAGGGGGACCCTCCCAGATTTCCATGAGCATGAACCTCCAATATATCATAAAGTACTCCCTCAACAAGAAGCTTCCCCTTAAGCACCCGGAACAGCCGAAGCAATAAATGGGATAATAACCTTTACATCCGATTTCGGCTTGGAGGATCCGTTCGTAGGAACGGTAAAAGGGGTTATTCTTTCCATTAACCCTGCTGTTCATATCGTGGATATAACCCACCTCATACCTCCTCAGGATGTCCTTCAAGGAGCATTGGTATTAAAAGCTTCCTGCGGGTTCTTCCCTCCGGGCACGATCCATTTAGCAGTTGTGGACCCAGGCGTTGGTTCTTCCCGCCTCCCCATCGCGATAGATTCCCCTCCTTATATTTTCATCGGTCCCGATAACGGGCTATTCTCGTTAGTCGTGGGCAGGGATTATCGCGCCTTCTTAATAGAGAACCCCTTGTTTATGCTTCCCCAAATCAGCCGCACCTTTCACGGAAGGGATATCTTCGCCCCCTGCGCAGGTTATCTTTCCCTCGGCGTTCCCCTCTCCTCGATGGGCAGACAGGTGAAGGAAATAGTGAAAATCGAGCTCCCCTCCCCCATGGTCAAAGGGAAGGAAATCAAGGGTGAGATAATCTCTTTCGATCATTTCGGCAATGCCATAACGAACATTCCCGAGGAGTTAATACCCCAGGGGGAAGTGCTGATAACGGTTGGAGAGGAGGTAATAAAGGGGATAAGCCAATCCTACAGCGAAAAGGAAGAAGGAGAAGTTTTAGCGATAATAGGTAGCCTCGGTTATCTTGAAATAGCGGTTAACCGTGCTTCCGCCCGCCACCTTCTCAACCTTAGAAAGGGGGACACGGTTATCCTGCGTCTTGCTTAAGAGCCTCCCCTTTCTTAAAGTTTATCTATCAACTCCCCCACCCTATCTAATTTTTCCTTACAATCTTGGAGAATAGCGTCTATCTTTTTGTCATCTTCCCCCACAAAGGAGGTATATAAGATAAGACCACCTATTACCCCTCCTAAAAGGAGAGATAAGAGGAGCAGTTTATTTTTCATATCTCGTATCTCTTTTCCACTTCCTCCTCTTCCAGACTGCGGAATATCCTTCTTACGAAACTAATGAGCTCAAAGGGGCTGAACGGTTTGGTGAGATACAAGGTAACGCCTGCCTGCCAGCCTCGGAAGACATCCGCGTCCTGTGCCTTAGCAGTAAGCATAATCACGGGTATATCCCTCGTCTCGGGATTAGCCTGGAGCCTTTGCATAACCTCAAAACCGTCCATCTGGGGCATCATGACATCCAGCACGATTAGATCCGGCTTCTCCTGGGCGACCTTTTCCAATGCCTCCTTGCCATCGTAGGCAGTGATCACTTCATAGCCCGCATGTTCCAAGTTGACCTGCACAAGCCTTACTATGGGTTTTTCATCATCCACAACTAATATCTTCTTAGGCATAGCCCGCCTCCTTTTTTATTTTGGTATTTTCATTTCTTATTATTTCCAGAAAGCAACCTGCTGTCAACCCTCTACCCTTCATAGGTAACGCCTGGGATCGGTTATTCTCCCCTCCAATGCGGAAACAGCACAAGTTAGCGGAGATGCGAGGTAGATCTCCGCCTGGGGATTTCCCATCCTACCCTTGAAGTTCCTATTAGCGGTGGAGAGCACCCTTTCTCCGTCAGCGGGGATACCTTGATGCGTTCCCACACAGGGACCGCATCCGGGAGGCAGCACTATGGCTCCCGCCTCCAGAAAGATTTGCACTAACCCTTCTTCAATGGCTTTTTGCAGGATTCGGCGAGAGGCAGGGACTATTAGAAGCCTAACTCCCTCCGCTATCCTGCGTCCCTTCAACAACCGCGCTGCCTGCCTCAAATCTTCCAATCGTCCATTGGTGCAGGTCCCGATGACCACTTCCTGGATCTCCAATCCTTCCACTTCCTCAACGGGGACGACATTGTCCACTTTATGAGGCTTTGCTACCACTGGGTATAAGGAGCGGGAATCGTATTCGAGAACCTCTTCGTAGTTGGCATCCTCGTCCGGCAGAACGACCTGGAAGGGACGTTCCGTATGTTTCTTAACCCACTTGATGGTCTTTTCATCGGGAGGGATGATGGTAAATTTAGCCCCCATCTCCACCCCCATATTGCAGAGCGTGAAGCGTCCAGCCATGTTGATTTTCTCTATCGTGTCCCCCCACAACTCTACGGCCTTATAATTAGCTCCATCCGCTCCCAAGTCTCCAATCAGATAAAGCGCTAAATCCTTGGCTGTAACCCCCTTGGGGAGTTCTCCCCGGCAGATTATCTTTATAGTGGAGGGGACCTTAAACCAGAGTTTCCCGGTATAGGCGGCTGCAGCCAGATCGGTGGAACCAACACCCGTGGACAATGCCCCTAACGCACCATAAGTGCAGGTGTGGGAATCGGCACCCAAGACCAACTCTCCCGGCACGACATATCCTCGCTCGGGCACCAATTGATGACTTATCCCCTCCCCTGCTTCCGAGAAGAGGCATCCATATTTCCGGGCGAAAGCGCGCATCTTTTGGTGAATGTTGGCAACGGAAGCGAGAGGGGGAGGAGCGTTATGATCCACGAACATACAGAATCTCTTAGGGTTGTTCAATCCCCCCAACTTTTCCAATTCGTCTATTATTAAAGCGGATGTGCCGTCCTGACCAAAGCAGAAATCGACCTGGGCTAAAACGACCTCGCCAGCTTTAACCTCCCTTCCGCTCTTTTGGGATAATATCTTCTCCGCTATGGTCCTTCCCATCTTATTCCAAGCGCCCCTTAGCTTCCTTGAATTCCTCGTAGATCTCTATCAGTTCCGCATCCAAAGGCATTCTCTTCAACTCCACCGTTTCCTTTCGTAGGATGGGGAGCAGTTCCCTCGCCTCTTCATCGGATAGATGAACGCCAAGGAGGGAATATTTGTATTTAACTGCGGCAATACCCGAGTGTTTGGATATGCCGATCTTCCTTTCGAACTCTCCTGTTTCCCCAGGGAGGATTATTTCGTAATTGCGGGGATTCTTTATAACGCCATCCGCGTGTATGCCTGAGGCGTGTCTGAAGAGGTTCTCCCCTACTATGGGTTTCCAGGGGGGGATCTGCCTGCCCGACGCCATAGCTACATATTCGCATACCTCTCGGAAGAGGGAGGTTCGATAGCCTAGTTCAATCCCCTCAGCTATCTTGAGCGCCATAATAACCTCCTCTAAGGGAGCATTGCCCGCCCTTTCTCCCAGTCCGTTAACGGTCACGCCAAGCCAGATCGTCCTATCGGGAAACTCCTCCACCGCCTTCACCCCTGCCAATGTATTCGCGGTTGCCATCCCCAGGTCGTTATGGCAGTGCATTTCCACATCTATGCCTTGGCTCAAAAGGAGAGAGACCAACTCCTTCGTTTGGAAAGGATGCAGGCATCCCAGAGTGTCGCAGAACCTCAACCTATCCGCGCCAGCGTCCCGAACCGCCCTTGTGAATTCCAAGAGGAACTCGAGGTCGGTGCGAGAAGCATCCTCCGCATTGCAGGATATATAGAGCCCCTGCTTTTTAGCATACTCCACCGCCTTCGTGGTTTCATCTATAACCCATTGCCTGCTCTTCCTTAATTTCGTCTCTATCATGATGTCAGAGGTGGAGATAGAGATGGCGACGGCATCCAAGCCCAACCGGACGGAGGACTCGATCTCCCGAATTATCGGTCGATGCCAACCTATGAGCATAGCCTTGATCCTTCCCTTCCTTTTCTCCTCCACCAAAGCTTTGATATATTCCTCCTCGTATCCTCCTTCGTCTGGGAAACCTACTTCTATCATATCTACTCCTATTTCGTCCAAATAGCGGGCGATGCGCATCTTCTCCCGATTGGAGAAGACGACGCCGTAGGTTTGCTCTCCCTCCCTCAAGGTAGCGTCGTTTATTTTTATCCTTTCTCTTAAGTCGCTCACTTGCCGACCTCCTTTCTAAATTACTTCTTGGGTAGAAATATCATAATCTTTAAAGAACTCATCGTCAAAGTTTAAGGATTAAGAAGAGCATGTTTGATCCTTTCTATCCCTTCCTTTATATCCTCCTCAGAGACGGCAAAGGAGAAGCGGAGATAACCATCCGCTCCGAATCCACTCCCTGGCACCACTGCTACCTTTGCCCTTTCCAAGAGGTAAAGCGCCAGGTCATCCGCCGTTCTCATGCCCAACTTATCCACATAGTAGGAGAAATTGGGAAAGGCATAGAAGGTTCCTTGGGGAGGAAAACAAGAGACATTGGGTATGCCAAGTAGCCCTTCCAAAAGCAATTTCCTTCTCCTTCTGAATTCCTCCACCATTTCGTTCACCTCCTCTTTTAGTTCAAATGCCTTCACAGCACCCTTCTGAGCGAAAGAGGTGGGGTTAGAGGTGGTATGGTCCTGTATCCTTCCCATTGCCTCGATAAGCTCCCTAGGACCTGCCCCATACCCAATGCGCCAACCAGTCATGGAATAGGTTTTCGACATCCCATTAACTATCAATGTCCTTTCCCTCATGCCCGGGAGGCTCGCTATGCTCACATGTTCCCCCTCATATACGATTCTCTCATATATCTCATCGGAAATGACGAAGATTTCGTTGTCCACGCACCATCTCGCTATCTCTTCCAATTCCTCCCTTCCGTAAACGGCGCCCGTGGGGTTGCAAGGCGAATTCAATATGAGAAGGCGAGTGGCGGAAGCGCGCGCCTTCTCAAGATCTTCCACCCTTACCTTGAAACCGTTCTCCTCCTTCGCCTCAACGAACACCGGTTTCCCTCCCACCAACCTTACCTGCTCGGGATAGGAAACCCAATAAGGAGAAGGGATTATCACCTCGTCTCCCTCCTCAAGGAGGGCGAGTAAGGCATTGTAAATCACATATTTCGCCCCAATCGATACTATGATCTCCCCCTTTTCATACTCCAAACCATTCTCCTTTGCCAATTTCTCGCATATCTTTTCCTTCAATTCCTCAATCCCCGTGGTGGGGGTATATTTGGTGAAGCCCTCGTCCAGCGCCTTCTTGGCTTCTTCTTTTACGGGGAGGGGGGTATCGAAGTCGGGCTCACCAGCGGTGAAGCTCACTATCCTTTCTCCTTTTTTCTTTAGTTCCTTTACCTTGGCGGAAAGGGACAAGGTGGGCGAAGGAGATATTATATTTGCCCTCTTGGAAAGGCGCATTTTCTTACCTCCTTTTGGTATTTATGATGAATTATTGACCTGATAAAATTTTATTTGTACAATTGGTATATTACCATGGAGGTGAAGAAATTGGAAGCGATACGCACGCAAGGATTAACGAAGGAGTTCTATGATCCCTTTAAGAGGGAGAAGCTCGTCGCGGTGGATGACCTAACTTTGGTTGTGGAGAGGGGGGAGATATTCGGCTTCTTGGGACCCAACGGAGCGGGCAAGACTACCACCATCAAGATGCTTTTGGGTCTTATATTCCCCACGAGGGGGGAAGCATGGATCTTGGGGGAACCCATAGGGAATAAAGAGGTAAGGAAGAAAGTGAGTTATATGCCGGAGAACCCTTACTTTTACGACTATATGACGGGGGAGGAACTTTTGTATTTTTACGGAAGTTTGTTCGGGCTCAAAGGAAACGAATTGAAGAGGAGGGTGGACGAGCTTTTGGAGATTACCGGCATGGATGAGCACAGGAGAAAGGCGGTTAGGGAATATTCCCGAGGGATGTCCCAGAGGATAGGGATCGCCCAGGCGTTGGTGAACGATCCCGAACTTTTGATACTGGATGAACCCACCTCCGGCTTGGATCCGATAGCTCACAAAGAAATGCGCGATCTGCTCCTTCGGTTGAAGGAGCAAGGCAAGACGATTTTCCTTTGCTCCCATCAATTATCGGATGTGGAGATGGTATGTGACAGGGTGGGGATAATGAACAAAGGGAAGTTAGTAACGGTAGGGAAATTGGACGACTTGTTGAAGGTGGGAGAGGTGGAGATCGTGGTGGAAGGGGTAGAGGGGAATTTGGATGCCTTGGAGAAGATCGCTTCGAGGCTGCATAAAAGGGATGGTACTTACTTATTATATGTAGATGGTGAGGAGAAGGCGCAGGAGGTTCTGGATTTCGTAGTGAAAAACAAGGGAAGGGTTTTATCCATGGTTCCCTTGAGAAGGTCCTTGGAGGAACTCTTCGTCGAAATCGTAAAGGAGGGAGCATAAATGTCAGTAATTTGGAGCATAGCCAAGGCCACATTCCGAGAAGCCTTGCAGAAGAAGGTAATGTGGATATTCTTCGGAATAGCCCTTATGATAATCGGGTTCTCCTACATCTTCAGTTACTTCACCCCCAGCGAGGAGCTCACCCTCCTCAAGTCTATGGGGCTGGGCGTCGTAAACATCTTCGGTCTTCTAATCGCCATAATCGTGACCGCGGGTTTGATACCCACCGAATTGGAAAGGCGAACGATTCATACCGTGCTCTCCAAGCCGGTGGAGAGATGGCAATTCGTGGTAGGGAAATTCCTGGGGATAGCGCTCGTGCTGTTCATGAACATGATGCTCATGGGGATAGCCCTCTTCATCGTGGTCATGAGCAAGGGGAGCGTGAGGGCAGAAGGATTCTGGAAGGCTTTCGTTTCCGAATCTCGGATATTGGAGGCAACGGGACTGATTTTCTTTCAACTTTTGATAGTCGTTGCCTTTGCCATCCTCTTCTCCATTCTCACCACGACCAACATAAGCGTTACCCTCACAGCCTTTATCTTCGTTGTGGGCTCTCTATCCGATTATGTGAGTGCCCTTATTTCCGCCCAGCAGAATGCCCTAACTCAGGGCATCCTTAAAGTCTTACATCTGATCGTCCCCAACTTCAACAACTATAATATCTACAACTCGGTGGTCCATGGGTATATCCCCACGGGAGAGGCGGTATACGCCTTGATGGTTATAAGTTATGGCATTGCCTACACCCTAATGGTTATGATCCTTTCCTCTTGGGTATTCTCCGGCAAAGAGGTATGAGATATATGAAGAAAACGATACCCTTGGTTCTGATAATTTGCTTTTTATTGGTCATATTACTGCAGGTGGAAATAGACAAGTTCAGACCGAATTATAGACCGGGAGGGACGGCTTCCTTCGCCTATCTCTCTCGAGAGGCGCTCGCCTCCGCCCTCATGGGCTTCCGAGAGGTGGCAGCGGGGCTTCTCTGGATAAAGATAGAGGATTATTTCCACAGCGGGGAGCACGAGAAGATCTTCCCTCTCATCCGCGTTATCACCTGGTTAGACCCCCATTTTATGGAGGCGTATAGCTCAGGCGCCTGGCAACTCGCTTGGAACTCCATGGACTGGCGCCTCATCCCCTCTGCAGAGCAATTCCTCCTGGAAGGGATCCAGAATAACCCAGAAAAGTACGAGTTATACGCGGATATGGGCTGGCTTTATTACGATAAGGTGAGGGATTATGAGAAGGCTATAGAGTGGTATAAAAAGGCGACCGCTCTACCCTGCCCTCCTGCGATTAAAAGGATGTTAGCTCATTCTTATGAAAGAGCTGGGAAAGTAGACGAGGCGATAAAGGTTTGGAAACAGTTGGTGGAAGAGGGAAAGAAGGAAATGGAAAAGCGTCCCAAGGATTTCACCGTTCTCTTCGACTATCAGGTAGCCCTCCATAATTACAATATGTGCATCATAAGGAAGGTGGATAGGCAGGAACTCGCTCGCCATCCTAAACCATACTACATCTCCTTCCAACTTTATCGCGTATCCCCTCGCCTTCTTCAGTTAAGGGGAAAAACGAACCTCCCCGAACTATCCAGGATCTGGGTCTCCCTTTATGATGTGGATCTAGCGGAAAGGAAGCAGAAGTCCCTGGGCTGGCAACTTATGAATGTCACAGAGTATAAAGATATCTGGCCTCAAGTTAGAGGAGGGGAGGTCAAAAGCGATATAGACCTCACCGATGCTCTAAAATACCCCTTAAAGGGGAAGACCTTCGTCCTTGAGGTCACCTTCGATCCCCGCACCCAGCCCATTGCCACGCAGGATGTAGTGGGTTGGATAGGGGAAGGGATGCGGGGTGGAGATGTTGTTGTCCATGCTTCCACTCCCGTAAGGGTTCTCAAAAAGTCCACCACCCTAACGCTGGAGGATATACTCTCCCAACAGACATCCTTAATAAGGGAGATAAAGTAAACTTGGTGCACGATAGCAGGGAGGTTCTGTCTCTGCTTTGCTTTCGCCCATCCCATCCCGATGAAACATCCAGAAATCAACCTTTTTCCTGACGCCAATCTGTGTCTTGAAGGTATGGTTTGTTTCCTCAGGCAAGACCGCTCAAAGACAGGGTAGGTGGATAGAAGAGGACTTGTGAGTTGGGCACGCTCTCTTTGGGTGCGTGCCCTTTCTCGCCATTTAACCCTTGGTAAATGGCGGAACCGCAGAAGAATTGGGAGAAACCCACGGCGTTTATGAAAGAATTGAGGTGTGCTGCCATTGGGTCAGCGTCAGCCTAAAAAGGCTAAAATGCCGCAAGAAATTTAGTAATTAATGTCTTTTGAGGGCGAGCCTTAATTCATCGTGTTCACGGGCATATTCCTCTAAGGGAACCCCTAAGAGAAAGGCCTCGCTCGCTTGGCGCATCGCCTTCACCCCTCCCTTTGCCCCCAAAGGATGAGATAGGATACCCACTCCAGCGATGGCTAAAACATCCATCCCGAAGGTGGATAAATTATCCACGAGGTTTGCAGGATTCAGCCCTCCTGCTATAGCGGGAACGCTATCCCTTATTCCCGCCATTTCCTCCCTCATTGCCTCCGTCATCTGTTTGGCGGTCTCTAAATCAGGGCGGAGATAGCCTCCCACCACTCCTGTCTGCAGGAAATCTCCCCCCAAAAGGCGGACGAGCTTGGCGAAAGCCTTGCTCGACATCCCCCAATTGGGCAATCTATCGTAAAGCGATCTCCCTCCGCTCTCCACATATATGGGTACATCTATGTTAGGATCCTCCGCCAGCAAGCGGAGGGAATGAAAACCGCTGGCGAAGATGTGGATCATGAGGGCATCCGCTCCCGCGGACAACGCCCTATAGGCGTTTTCCTTTATCCTATCGGGGGAAGTGGTTATGTGAGCGCAATATAACACCTTCCTCTCCGCCCTCTTAAGCGCCTCCTTTACCTTTTTTACCTTCTCCTCCAAGGGGCAATAGGAAGGATTCTGCATCTTCTCATCATCGGAAACCATATCCACACCCGCCATACCAGCCTCGGCGCAACGCTCCGCCACCTCTTCAACGGTGAGCCCTGCACAGGGTTTAACGAACATCCCCAAAAGAAGCTCCTTATCGTTCTTCCCCAAGAGTTCCCTAAACCTTTTTATCCCGAACTTGGGACCGGGAAAACGCTCCAACATTTTGGGAGGGAGATGGAAATCCAGGATCTTTACCCATTCTATATCTTGGAACTCGAAAACGGGCCCTCCTGTAGCGAAGAGCCAAAAGGCGGAATATGGATCCTCGTCATCGGCGAAATTGATGAGGGGAAAAGCGCACTTAGCTATTCCTCTACCTTGGCCTATCTCCTCCAACTCCAAGACTTCCCCTTGGCATCGGCGAAAGAGAGGGGTAGGCTCCCCCTTCCCCACCCATCTACCTGTGGTTTCTTCCCGAGCGATCCTTTCCGCTGCTTCCTTTAAATCCCCGCTCGTTTCTATTAAATAGATAACCACGAAGCAATCTCCCAAATTCCTCATTGGGGTTCCCTCCCCATCTCGCTTTCGATTAATCTCTCAGCCGCCTTCACGGTGTTCCTGAGGAGCATGGCGATGGTCATGGGGCCCACCCCTCCTGGAACGGGAGTGATATAACCCGCCACTTCCTTCGCTGATTCGAAATCAACATCTCCCACATCCTTCTCGCTACCGGGAGGGCGGTTATAACCGCAATCTATGACCACCGCCCCCTCCCTGATGTGTTCCCCCTTCACAAAGAGGGGTTTCCCTACCGCCACCACCAATATCTCCGCCCTTTTGGTCTTCTCCCAAAGGTCCTTCGTCTTGGAATGGCAGATGGTCACGGTAGCGTTATTCTGAAGGAGGAGGAGAGCAACCGGCTTGCCCACGATTATGCTCCTCCCCATGACTACTGCTTCCTGACCCTCTATGGGTATATCGTAACTTCTCAATAACTCCAAAACCCCGAGGGCGGTACAAGCGGAAAAAGCGGGCTTCCCGAACGCCAACCTTCCCAAACTAACGGGGGATAACCCATCCACATCCTTTTCCCAAGGGATGGCAGAGAATACCTCCAGTTCGTCCATATGGGAAGGCAGGGGATGCTGGATGAGGATTCCGCTTACATCCTTTCTTTCCCCCAACTCCTTAATCAAGGCGATAACCTCTCCCTGCTCTGCGTGGTAGGGAAGGTGATAAACCTCCGATTTTATCCCCACATCCTCGCAAGCCTTCTTTTTCATACCGACATAGACTTTAGTCGCTGGCTCCTCCCCTACCATGATCACCGCCAGGCAAGGGGATATCCCCTTTTCGTTTAACGCCCTCACACTTTCCCTTACTTCCTCCCTTATCCTGCTTGCTACCTTTTTCCCGTCAAGGATTTGTGCCACCTTCGTTCCTCCTTATCCTTTGGGATATCCGAGAAAGAACTCCGTTAACGAAACGAGCGGACCCTTCCGTCCCATATATTTCCGCCAACCTCACCGCTTCCGATATGGCCACTCCCACGGGGACATCCTCATTATGAAGCAATTCATATATGCCTATGCGAAGGATATTCCTATCCACGCTTGCCAATCTTTCCATCCTTCCCCACTCCTTCGTATACTCTTCCATCAGCCTATCTATTCCATCCCAATTTTCCACGATTCCCTTCACCAAATGGACGGCATAATCCCACGCTTCTTCGCTTACCCGAGATGCCTTTTTAGCCAATGCCAGAACCTCCTCCACTTCATGCCCTCCCACATCTATTTGGAAGAGGAGTTTAAGGGCTAGTTCCCTTCCTCGCCTACGCACCTTCCCTACTCTTTGACCTCGACTTCCTTATCCCAAATATAAAATCCCAAGAAATAGCCTATACCTGCGAAGACCAAGAAGAGGAGTGTCTTCCAACCGACGGATAGAGCCAAAAGCCCAACAACCGCTCCCGCCAAAGAGCCCACGATCCTTCCCTTGTAACGATCCCATATGCTTTGTGACATCTTCATACCTCCTTTCTTTCGTTCATTAACTCCTTTTGAGAAGCCAGGAACTCTTGGATAAAACCGACATAGATCTCTCCCTTTTGAAACTGAGGGGAGGCAAGGAGTTCCTTATGCAACTGGATATTCGTCTCCACCCCTTCGATGACGAATTCATCCAACGCCCTTCTCGCCCGGGCTATGGCCTCTTCCCTATTAGAAGCCCAAACTATAAGTTTAGCTAACAGGGAATCGTAATGGAAGGGAACGGAATAGCCTTGATAGATATGGGTATCGACGCGCGTCCAGGGGCCTCCTGGTATCTTCAAAGTGGATATCCTACCTGGAGTAGGAGCGAAATCCCTATAGGGATTTTCCGCCGTTATTCGGCACTCGATGCTATGTCCTCGCAGTTTAATATCCCCTTGGTCGAACGGGAGCTTCTCCCCTGCAGCGACCAATATCTGCCATTTCACTATATCTATGCCGGTCACCATTTCCGTGACGGGGTGTTCCACTTGAATGCGGGTATTTATCTCCAGGAAATAGAAGGATAGATCCTTATCTACCAGAAACTCAACCGTTCCAGCGGATTGATATCCCACCGCCTTCACCGCCCTGATGGCGGTTTCCCCCATCCTCTGCCTTAATTCCTCATCCACCACTGGTGAGGGCGCTTCCTCCAACATCTTTTGATAATGAGGGGTTTGAAGGGAGCATTCCCTTTCCCCCAAGTGGACCACATTGCCGTAATGATCCGCCAGTATCTGCACCTCTATATGGCGAGGCTTTGAAAGGAACCTCTCCACATACAAAGCCCCATCTCCGAAGGCGGACTCCGCCTCCGCCTTGGCGGAGGAGAAAGAAGCGTAGAGCGAATCCATATCCTCTACTACCCTCAATCCCTTTCCTCCTCCTCCTGCTGCTGCTTTTATTATTATGGGCAAACCGTTCGCGTGCACCCATTGCAGGAGATCCTCGTAACCCATCGACCCCTCGGTTCCCGGTAGCACCGGTACCCCTGCCTTTTTCATGGTAGCCCTAGCCCCCTTCTTATCCCCCAACGCCTCTATTACCTCTGCCTTAGGACCTATGAATTTTATCCCGCAATCCTCACAAAGTTTGGCGAAAGCGGGGTTCTCCGCTAAGAACCCGTAGCCTGGATGTATCGCATCCGCTCCCGTTAAGATAGCTGCGCTTATTATGTTGGGCATGTTCAGATAAGATTCCCTTGCTGGGGGTGGACCTATGCAGATAGCCTCATCCGCCATCATCGTGTGCAGGCACTCTTTGTCCGCTTGGGAGTATACCGCTACCGTCTTTATGCCCAGCTCCTTACAAGCTCTTATAATTCGAACCGCTATCTCGCCTCTATTTGCTATAAGGACCTTCCTGAACATATCAGTATCTCTCGTGCCCTGGGTGAGGGCATTTAGCCGTTCCCTCAGAATAAAGATAAGGCTCTCCTCCTACGGGGCACTTAAGCATCTCCGGGGTTATACCATAGGCGGATAGATCGTTGAGGGAACGAGGTAGGTTGTTGTGGTGATCCGCCATATAGGCAGCAAGGGCGTGTCGCACCTCTCTTAGATTGTTCATGCAAGCAACATCCTTACCCACATTCCCCAGGTCGAGGTTGGGAGCAGAGGTTTCAGTTGCTCCTTTTTGAAGGAGGAAATAAAACGCCATGCCTATAAGGATCAACAACAGGAGAAGACCGATTCGAGCTACATTTTTCTTCATCCTATGCCTCCTTTTTTATCAGGAATAATACCTGCCCATATTCAACGATGTCTCCTTCCTTGGACATTACTTTGTCCACCGTCCCCGCGAAGGGAGAGAGTATCTCCTCCCTAATTCCCAATACCTCTATCTCCCCTATCTTTTCGTTTTCCCCTACCCTCTGTCCTTCCTTCACCAAAGGATGGAAGATGCCCACCCATGTCGAGGAAACTTCCACCAGGGGAGGGGCTTCTTCCGGGCATAACTTTTCCTGGGGGATTTCCTCTGCTCCCACGGAGGGGGAAAAGACAGGCGACCGTTTGATGCGGAGCCTCTCGTCCTTCCAGTGAAGGTCAATTTCCTCAACGGAGGTTCCTTCTAAAAGCGAGATTATCTCCCTTATCAAGTCGGGTTTCATACGCGCTCACCATTTAAGGGTGAATACCGAGTATTCCAAAAGGCGAAGTAGCAACCCCATCAGCAAGAGGGCAATTATCACGAGTATCATCGTCTCCAGCCAAGGTATGGTTAAGGTTGCCACCATCTTACCTTCTTGGGTAGGAAGATAAGCCAACCCGGAGATTAGAGAATCGAGGTATTCCGCCGAGCGAAGGTAGATTTGATGAACCCAATCTTTACCCAACCAAAACAAGGCGAGTATTCCCAGGGGGATAAGAGGGGCGAAGAGGCGATACTTCTGCCTCTGGTGCTCGAGATAAAGGAAACATTGTGCACATCTTCTCTTAGGGGATTTTTCTCCTCTTGAAAAGCTCATCAGCCTTGCCCGTCTATCCTCGGTGCTCGCCACTTCGAAGAGGCGAGATATTACCTCTTCGTCGCAAAAGCAACCCTTGCCTATTTTCCAACAACTCCTCCTTTGTTTGTAAATGGGGCATAAAGTTCGGAGGAATTCCCTGCAATAGGGGGTTTCCCAACAAGGTGCCCAAATGCGGCTGAGAAGGGAAGGTCTATGGGACACTCGGGTTAAAGGGGTCTCAGGGGCGTGGGGAAACGCCGTCGCTTTTCTATAAACCGCTAAGGCTACCCCTATGATGAATAGCATCCCTCCGAGAAAAAGGAGCCCCTCTCCTAGGGAGCGCATACCTCCCAGCAATGTCTCCATCCCCGCATTCAATACTCCCGCCTGTTTAATGCCGGCATTGGTGAGTAGCAAGGGAAAGCCGTAATGGAAAGCCCCCCCGGCGATAAGAAGCCATGTAGCGAAGGCGAGGGAGGCGTAAAAGCGTAGCAATAGAAGGAAGAAAAAGGTTAAAGAGCCAACGAGGAGGAGCCTGGAAGCTACTCTGACCTTGTGCATTATGATTCCCTGATACATGGGCGGAAAGAGGTGAGCCCTCGGCACATAACCGCTATATACCCCGTAAAGAAGATAAATTAACCCCCCTACCGCCATAATAATGGAGGCTATCAAGACAAAAACATATAATCCTCCTAACCAATGGGGCGGATCCTCCCTATCTCTCCTTGCTATATCTCACTTCACCCTTTCTATGTATTCTCCTGTCCGGGTATCAACTCGCACGATATCCCCTTGCTCTATGAAGAAGGGAACCTGGATTACCAAACCCGTTTCCAATTTTGCTGGTTTAGACCCTCCTGAGGCGGTATCTCCTCTCACGCCGGGATCCGTTTCCACTACCTTCAAATCCACGGTAATGGGGAGCTCCACACCTATGATCCTCCCCTCATAATACAACGCCTGCACATTCACTCCCTCGCTCAGATATTTGACCGCTTCCCCCAATAACTCCGAAGATAGGGGGATTTGATCGTAGGTCTCGGGATCCATGAATATGTAGTCCTCAGCGGAATTATAAAGATACTGGAGAGGTTTCCTTTCCAAGAAGGCGAGGGAGAATTTGTCGCTGGGACGTATGGTCTTATCCAAAACCGCATTTGTAGCGATGTTCCTCAGTTTCGCCCTAACAAACGCTCCTCCCCTTCCCAACTTCACATGCTGGGCGTCCAAGACATAGTAAATATCTCCTTCATATTCTATCGTTAGTCCAGGTCGGATATCTCCTAAGTCCAGGGGCATAACTTATAACCTCCTTCTTTTTAATTTTAAAGATTTATTTTCCCTTGTCAATCTTTATCTTTCTTGCGAGGGTAGCGACACTATCATTAATATTATATCGATAACGAAAGAGCAAAGGAGGAAAAGATGAGGAGAATAGGCGTTTTCGGTGGTTCAGGTTTTTACGCGCTTCTCGAAGAGTATGAAGAGGTGAAAATGCATACGCCCTATGGAGCGCCGAGCGATAAGATAGCCATCGGCTCCATAGGAAAATGGGAGGTGGTCTTTCTCCCCCGCCATGGCAGGGATCACAGCTTACCTCCTCATGTCATAAACTATCGGGCTAACCTTTGGGCGTTCAAGGAGCTGGGAGTGGAAAGGATCATTGCCCCCTGTGCTGCCGGTTCCCTCCAGCCTCATATAAAGCCGGGCGACTTCGTCATTTGCGACCAATTCGTCGACAGGACAAGGGGGAGGAAAGATACCTTCTATGATGGTCCCCGCACCGTCCATGTCTCCACTGCCGATCCCTATTGCCCTCAACTCCGCCAATTAGCCATAGAGTGCGCCCAGGAACTCGGTATCCCTCACCATCCCAAGGGTACAGTTGTGGTCATCCAAGGACCTCGTTTCTCCACCAGGGCGGAATCCCAATGGTTCACCCAAATGGGCTGGGAAGTTATAAACATGACCCAGTATCCCGAGGTAGCGTTAGCGAGGGAACTGGCGATCTGTTATGTTAATATCTCCCTCATAACCGATTGGGATGTGGGATTGGTAGGGCAAGTCCCTCCTGTTTCCGCCGAGGAGGTAACGCGGGTCTTCAAGGAGAACAACGAAAAGGTTAAGTCCTTAATCCTTAAGATGATAGAGAAGATGCCGGAGGTAAGGGATTGCCCCTGCAAGGATGCCCTAAAGGGAGCAGAGATGTGATGAAAAGGTGGATCCTTCCTCCTACCCTCCAATGGAAAGAGGGTAGGTTTTACATATTGGACCAGACCTTGCTCCCCGAGGAGGTGGTCTATAGGGAGTGTAAAACGCCCGAGGAGGTGGCGGAGAGCATAAAGACTATGAGGGTAAGGGGAGCACCAGCGATAGGGGTGGCGGGCGCCTTCGGTGTTTTCCTGGCGATAAAAGATTGGACGGGAAGCAAAGAGCGCCTTTGGGAGAAGATAGAGGAGGCGTCCAACCTTCTTCGCAACACTCGTCCCACCGCCTATAACCTTTTCTACGCCATAGATCGGATGCTCGAGGTGGCGCGTAAAAATATGGATAAGGAAATTGAAGAGATAAAGATGATCCTTTTGGAGGAAGCCTTAACGCTATACCGGGAGGATATAGAAGCCAACCGGAGGATCGGGGAGCACGGTTCTCAATTTATCAGGGATGGAGCAAAGATCCTCACCATCTGCAACGCAGGTTCCCTGGCAACGGTGTGGTATGGCACCGCCCTGGGGGTGATAAGAAGAGCGGTAGAGGATGGGAAGAGGCTAAGCGTTTATGCCTGCGAAACTCGTCCTCGTCTGCAGGGTGTCCTCACCGCCTTCGAGCTTTTAACCGATGGCATCCCCATCACCCTGATATGCGACTTTATGGCGGGCTACCTTATGCGAAAGGGAGAGATAGACATAGTGATAACGGGAGCGGATCGGATTGCCCTCAACGGCGATGTGGCGAATAAGATAGGCACCTACACCCTTGCTGTCCTGGCCTCCGCCCACAACATACCCTTCATCGTCGCCGCCCCTACCTCCACCATAGACCCCTCCATCAGAGATGGCAAGGAGATCCCCATAGAGGAAAGAGCGAAGGAAGAGGTTTTATATGTTAAGGGGAAAAGGCTCCTACCCCAAGAAGTGGATGTTATCAATCCCGCCTTCGATCTCACTCCCGCCCGCTACATTACCGCCATCGTCACTGAGAGAGGAGTTGCCCATCCTCCATTTGAGGAAAGTTTACCCAAGTTATTGGAAGGAGGAGAATAATGGAAAGAGCAGATTTAGAGAAAAGGATAAAGGAATTGGTGCGCGATATACCCGATTTCCCCCAGCCGGGGGTAATCTTCCGGGACATAACCCCTCTCCTAAAGCAACCTTCTCTTATTTCAGAGATCATCGATGTCTGGGCGGATTTCGCTATGCGGAAGAACGCCCAGGTGGTAGCGGCAATGGAATCCAGGGGCTTCATATTCGCCATGCCCCTCGCCCTCCGCCTCAATCTCCCCTTCGTGCCCGTTCGTAAGGAGGGGAAACTTCCTTGGAGGACGGTGAAGCAGACCTACACGCTCGAATATGGCACTGCAACTATAGAGATCCACGAGGATGCCATAGAGCAGGGGCAAAGGGTCCTCATCGTTGACGATCTTTTGGCGACGGGGGGGACCGCCCTGGCGACAGCGAAACTCGTGGAGAAATTGGGAGGCGAGGTTGCAGGGATAGCCTTCGTAATTGAACTCACCTATCTAAACGGCAGGCAAACCTTGAGGGATTACGATGTGCTTACCATCGCGAGGTATTAGTTGGCTATTTTACAAGAAGGAGGTAAAATAGAAATATGCGCTACTCTCAATTCTTCGTTCCTACACTGAGGGAAGAACCCACCGAAGCGGACATCCCTTCCCATCGCCTGTTGCTCAAGGGAGGGTTCATCCGCAGGATCTCCGCGGGCGTTTACATCTTCCTCCCCCTCGGGTTCCTCGTGCTCAAGAAGATAGAGCAAATAGTGAGGGAGGAGATGAATAGGGCGGGTGGAATAGAGCTACTGATGCCCGCTCTCAACCCTGCTGACCTTTGGCAGGAATCGAGTAGATGGGATAACTTCGGTCCCGAACTCTTCAAACTAAAGGATAGATATCAAAGGGACCTCTGCCTCGCTCCCACCCACGAAGAGGTAACGGTGGAGATCGCTCGTAAATCCATCCAATCCTATCGTCAGCTCCCTCTCCTCATCTATCATATCCAGACCAAGTTCCGGGACGAACCACGTCCTCGCGGGGGGTTGATCAGGGCGAGGGAATTCGTCATGAAGGATCTTTATTCCTTCCATAGGGATGAAAAAGGGCTGGACGAATCCTTTGAAAAGATGCGCCAAGCATACGAGCGAATCCTGCAAAGATTGGAACTGCCCTACATCGTCCTGGAGGCGGAGGCGGGAGCGATAGGAGGAAAGCATACATTAGAATTCACCGTGCCTACGCCCGCGGGAGAGGATAAGGTTATACATTGCCCTTCCTGCGGTTATTCCGCCTCCAAAAGCATAGCTCAGATAGGGGATTCCCTACCCCCAGCGGGAGAGGTGGCTCCCTTGAGAAAGGTCAAGACTCCCAATATGAAATCCGTGGAAGAAGTTGCTTCCTTCCTTGGGGTGCCCCCCAGCCAATTGGTGAAGACCCTGATCTACATTGCGGATGGCAAATTCGTGGCAGTTTTGGTGAGGGGCGATAGAGAGCTGTCCGAGAGCAAGCTATCCGCCTTTTTGGGGGTTAAGGATCTCCAGATGGCAGATGCAGAGACGATAGAGAAACTCACGGGAGCTCCCATGGGGTTCTCGGGTCCGGTGGGTTTGGGGGAGGATGTGCTAATAATAGCGGATAAGGAAGTAGCCCAGATGCGAAACTTCGTAACCGGCGCTAATGAGGAGGACCACCATCTTGTGGGCGTCTGTCCGGGTAGGGACTTCTCCATCTCCAAGGTAGCGGACATAAGATACGCCAACCAGGGGGACCCTTGTCCGAGATGCGGGAAGGAATTAGAGGAGATCTCGGGGATAGAGGTGGGACACATCTTCAAATTGGGGACGGAATACTCGGAGAAGATGTCCGCCTATTTCCAGGACGAGGATGGTACCCTCAAGCCCTTTGTGATGGGTTGCTATGGTCTAGGGGTTTCTCGCCTCATCTCCGCGGTAGCGGAGATACACCACGACGAGGACGGACTATGTTGGCCAGTGAGCGTTGCCCCCTTCGAAATTATAATCATCCTCGTTAATCCCCAGGACCCCCTCCAAAGGGAGATAGCGGATGGGTTATATGGAGAGATTCCTCCCAGAGCATCCGTCCTCTATGACGATAGGGAGGAAAGCCCAGGCGTGAAGTTCAAGGATGCCGATCTTATCGGCATTCCGATTCAGGTGGTCGTGGGGAGAAAGGCGAAGGAAGGGAAGGTGGAAGTGCGGGTTCGCAAGACCCGCCAAAGCTATGATGTGGGGAGGGAAGAGGCGCCCCAATTCGTCCTCTCCCTGCTTAAGGATTTGAAATGCTCCTCAGTCCAAGACAGCGAAGGCTCAGATTCTGGGGGGTCCTCTTAATCATCCTCCTCATAGCCTTCCTCCTGGTAGGTTGGCGCTTCATCCATCCCTATCACGGAAAATGGTATGTGATTTTCTGGCTATTCTGTTTCATTCTCGCCCTCTTGCTCGTGCTTCTTGCCCTGGAAGAGATCAGAGAGGTATCGAAATATTACCTCGAGAAACGCAAGGAAATAATAGATAGGACACTAAAGAAAAGATGAGGAGCGAGGCAGAAAGGTTCATGCGTCTCTGCCTTCGCTTAGCCCTCAATGGGAGGGGCTATGTCTCTCCTAATCCATTAGTTGGTGCGGTCATAGTGAAGGAAGGGAGGATCATCGCCAAGGGCTATCACCCTGCCTTCGGAAAGCCTCACGCGGAGGCAATCGCGATAGAAAAGGCAGGGGAATCCGCCAAAGGTTCCACCCTTTATGTCAATTTGGAGCCCTGTTGTCATTACGGCAAAACCCCACCCTGCACCAAGGCGATCATAAATGCGGGAATCAAAAGGGTGGTAGTGGCGATGCGGGATCCCAACCCCTTGGTCGACGGAAAAGGAATAGAGGAGCTGAGAAGCAATGGAATAGAGGTGGTGGTCGGCGTGTTGGAGGAGGAAGCGAGGAAGTTGAACGAGGCTTACATAAAATTCATCACCACAAAACTCCCTTTCGTTGTCCTCAAGATGGCGCAATCGTTGGATGGCAAGATCGCTACCTCCAAAGGGGAATCCAAATGGATAACTGGCGAGAAGGCGAGGGACCTCGTCCACCAGTTGAGGGCAACCTACGATGCGGTCCTGGTAGGCGCCCAAACCGTCTTAACCGACGACCCCGGGCTGAAAGCTTATGGGAAGGGGCGGAATCCCATGAGGATAGTAATAGATGGAAGAGGAAAAGTTCCTCCCAGCGCTAAGGTTTTCGAGGAAGATGCTCCAAGGATAGTCCTCACCTCCCAAGCGTCATCCCTCAAATGGAGGAAGGAGTTGGAAAGGAAAGGAGTAGAGGTTTTGATCGCTGGGGAGGAGAGAGTGGAGATAGATCAAGCCCTTCGCCTATTGGGGGAAAGGAACATCTCATCGATATTGGTAGAAGGAGGAGGGGAAACCTCCGCTTCCTTCTTGGAAGCAGGGGCAGTGGATAAGATCCTCTTCTTCATCGCTCCCAAGATAATCGGGGGAAGGGATGCGAAGACGAGCGTTGAAGGAAGGGGTTGCCAATCGTTAAAAAATGTTATAAGATTTAATAAGTTTACCCTTAAAAGAATAGGCGAGGATTTACTCGTAGAAGCCTATCCGGAGAGAGGTGAAGGATGTTCACGGGAATAGTAGAGGAATTAGGCAGGGTCGCCAATATTTCGAGAAGAAGAGGAGGAATCCTCGTGGAGGTGAAGACGCAGAAGATCAGCGAAACCTCCCAAGAAGGGGATTCCATCTCCCTTAATGGCGTTTGTCTCACCATTATGGAGAAGAAGGGGGATTCACTCCTCTTTTATCTTTCCCAGGAGACCTTGCGGATGAGCAACTTAAGGGAGTTGAGGATAGGCGACGAGGTTAATTTGGAGAGGGCACTCACCCTGGAGAAGCGGTTGGGAGGGCATATCCTCCAGGGGCATGTGGATGGCATAGGTTATATAAAGAGGATCGTTAGGAAAGGGGAGGAATGGAGGGTAAGGATAGCGGTGGATAGGAAATTGATGCCCTACATAGTCCCCAAGGGCTCGGTGGGGGTGGAGGGGATAAGCCTGACGGTGGCGAGGGTTTACCCCGATGGGTTCGAGGTGGTGATCATACCCTATACCTTGGAGAAGACGAACCTAAAGAACAAGAGAGTGGGAAGCAAGGTGAACATAGAGACGGATATAATGGCGAAATATGCATTCCAAGCCCAAAGCCATGGAGGAAGAGGTTATAATCCCGCCTGAGAAAGCGATAGAGGAGTTCAGAGAGGGTAGGATGCTCATCGTCGTGGACGATGAGCATCGGGAGAACGAGGGGGATTTCGTCATCGCTGCCGAGAAGGTCACCCCCGAGGCGATAGCCTTCATGGCTACCCATGGGAGGGGATTGATCTGCGTCCCCATAACGGAGGAAAGAGCAAGGGAATTGGACCTTCCCTTGATGACACAGGAGAATACGGAAGCCCACCAAACAGCATTCACGATCTCCGTCGATGCTAAGAGGAATGTGACCACGGGGATATCTGCCCAGGATAGGGCGCAAACGATCAAGACCCTGATAGACCCCAACACGACACCCGAGGATCTGGCCCGCCCCGGTCATGTCTTCCCCATAATA
>CAYVMD010000006.1:0-73519 GCA_964452465.1 uncultured bacterium
GATGAGAAGGGCAACCTCCTTCCCGCTGGTATCTACATGGTAGAAGTAGTCGCCAAGGGGGACGATGCTACTTTAGCGAGGGGAATAACGCTTTTTACCCTGAGGTAGGGATAGTCTAGATTTTAAAAATAAGGGGGGAGGAAGCCTTTAGGCTTCCTCCCCCCTTATTGGTCCCTTTGAAGGGTAACTCCCTACTTATCGCTGATCTTCGAAAGGAAATAATGCCCGCTCCTATACCTATCCTTTAATTCTCCTTTCTTCCCCTTGTTCCATCCCGATACGCGGGAGAAATAGCCCGTTACCCGGGTTATCCCCTCCACATCCTGGGAGGAGCAGCGAGGACAAACCTCCAGAAGCCCTCGGGATAAACTGTTGCATCTATTGCAGAAGGTGAACTCCGGCGAGAAGGCTATCTGGGCATTGTTGGTTTGTTTGAACACCTTCACCACGAAATTGGCCAATGATTCTGCATTGGGTTTCGCCTCTCCCAACCAGATGTGGGTCAGAGCTCCCGCCTCTATAAGGGGATGGAAGAGTCCTTCCTTCTTTACCCTTTCTATGGGGTCGATATCCGCGGAAACATTAAGGTAGGTGGAGTTCGTATAATATATTTCTCCCGCTTCGTAATTGCCCTTTATTATCCCCTTTGCCTTCTCAGGAAAGTAATCCAGATCCAGTTTAGCCAGTCTGTGAGCAGCGGATTCCGCCGGCGTCTGCTCTAAGACGAAACGCATATTGTATTTTCGGGAGAACTCCTCACAGAGGAGCTTCATAAAGGCTATAACCTTCAAACCGAACTTCAATGCCTCATTGGATTCGTGCATCTCCTGCCCCAGGTGAGCTTGCACCATTTCGTTAAGTCCCACCATTCCTATTAGATAGGTAGCTCTATGCATTCTGAGGTAGGGTTGTCCATCCCTTTGCATAGTGAGGAGGGCAAGGGGTCCTTGGGAACCAAGGGCAAGCAGTTCCTCCAGAAATCTTCTCTTCTCGAGGTGTGCCTTAACCGCCAACTCCATCCTTTCCCTCAGGAGATGGAAGAGGAGGGCGTCGCTTCCCTCCGCCTCGTAGGCTATGCGAGGCAAATTTATCGTCACATTTTGGATGGCAGTATATCTCATCCGCCAGGGTTGCTTTGCATCCTCCATATCCTGTTCTTCCAATTTGAAGGAGAGCCTACAGCATTCCGATATCTTGGCGGTTCCCCCTCTGTCGAAAACGAAGTAGGTGTTGCCCTTCTCCCCTGCTACCTCGCAGATGAAGCGTAGGAACTCCTCCCAACCCTCGGTCTTGAAGAACTTCTCCGTCATGTGAACCAGTGGCTTGGGGAAGAAGAAGGGACGTCCTACTCCATCTCCCTCCATATAAACCTCGAACAATGCCTTAATGAATCTTTGGGCTTCCTTCTCATAATCTTTATATTTCTTGCCCGTGTATTCCCCTCCCGGCCCTATTGCGGGCACATCCGCGAAATGATCGGGCACCTCCCAATATAAGTTGATGTCGCTGAATATCGCCTGCCCACCTCTTGCCACCGCCTGTTGGGAGAATTCGAAGACGAGCATCTGCGCCAATTGCTTAACCTCTCTATCCGGAAGCCCCTCTATATAAGGAGCGAAGAAAAGGTTAACCGCATCCCATCCTATCGCTCCTGCGAAGTGTCCCTGCAGAGCAGCGGAGAACTTGATCAGTTGTCCCAATAGAACCTCGGGGTGCTTCGCCGGTTTGGCTATGGAAAGGGCATTGGGGAGGTCTAAGCCGAACTTCTTCACATATTCCAGAGACTGCCCTGAACAATAGGGGCGATCTATGAAGCCGAGGTCATGGAGGTGAACAGCCCCGCTGATATGAGCATCCGCTATCTCCTGGGAGAAGACATGGAGGAGGGCGAACTCCCTCTTTATGGCTTCTGCTAAGGTGAGGTTTGTGGCCTCGGGGTTATGGGGGATGTTCGCGTTTTCTTTATTGGGATAGAAGATGATCCTCTTCACATCATAGACGGGCACCCCGATGCGGGTGTGCATCCTGCGTGCGTTCTCGAACCCATATTCAATGAGTTTGGCATCCACGAGTTCCCGGATCAAAGAGGTGGTTATAACCTGGATATGGGAGGAAAAGATCTCCTCCTCTACCTCTCGAGCGATGCGATCCGCTATCGCGTATTCCATGTGTGCTTCCCGCACCAAGGCATCGATAATCCTCTGCCTATTCCACCGCTCCAACCTCTCACCCGAGGTCCTTACGAATAAGGAAACATCAGTGACCTCCTTCTTATCCTCTATCATTGGGGGGAACCTCCTTTCTACAATTAATTATACCACGCTTCGCTTCCCTGGCAATGTTCTCTTGACCGATCCTTTTGCAACCATCCCTATCTTTATGTATAATATCCCCAAAAATGAAACGTTTCGCCCTAAAAATATCGTTTCTTTTGATATTTTTGCCCATTGCGAGAGTCCACTCCGCCTTCTACACCCTCATACCAGAGGTCAACCCCTCCGTCGTCCTTGCGGATGGGACATCCACCGCCATCATCAGCGTGCAAATTAGGGAGGAAGGGGGAAAATTGGTTAGCGATAAAGTGAGGGTGGATTTCGCTACCACCTTGGGCACCATAACCCCTTGGGCGTTTGCTGAGGAAGGGGTGGCGAGGGCGGAGATCAGGAGCACAAAGCCAGGGGTGGCCGTCGTGACCATATCTTGCCTCGGCTCAACCGTTCAAACCCGCCTTTCCTTCGTCAGCGATAAATCCCTCCTTTACAAAGAGCGAGGACCGATGCGGGTGAGGGCGGATTACCTTGCCTGGTGCGCCGACGCTGGCGTCCTCGATGCTACAGGGAATGTGAGGATCGAATATAGGGGCTTGCTCATAGAGGGGGATAGCCTTCAAATAGATGCCATGTCCAATACCGTTAAAGGATTGGGAGCGAGGATCTCTAATGGTATTCTCACCCTCCAAGGGGATAGGCTATATTGGGACTTTTCCAGAAGTTATGGGCTCCTGCTCATAGCGGACGAGGGGGTAAGGGCATTGGCTATAGAGGGCTGGGAGCTTAGGACTAGCCCTCCCTCAACTCCCCTTCCTCAAAGCGCCTTCGAATTTTACGACTCTGCCTCCTCCCAGGTGGTCATCCTGACAAGGGAAGCGCTTGTATACCCCGGCGAAAGGGTGTATCTCAAGCAAACTAATACCTTTGTAAATGGTAGCAAGGTGCTTTCGCTCCCTTATCAGTTGATCAGGTTGTCCGCCTATGGGGATTATACCCAGCAGATGCTGAATTGGGGAACCAGCGGGATCGCCTTCGACTTCCCCTTTTATTATTCCTTGCAGGAGAGTTATGTGGGAGCCCTCCACCTTAAATATGCTACAACTGGAGGTTTGGACCCTTACAGCGTCCGCCAGGGTTGGCAGTTGGCATTGGATCAGCAATACGAGGTCCCAAAAGCCATCGGCTCCCTCCTCTTCGAGCAAGGGGAGGGTAACGATTGGGATCTCTCTTGGCAACATAGCCATTCACTAACCGATAACTTCCGCCTTTATCTCTACTCCAACTACCTTGCGAGGGGAGATAGGTATAACCGTGCTTCTCTTCGGGGCGAATTCCCTTCCCTTTCTCTGCTTTACAACATCTATCACAGAAAGTATAAAGACTATTCTTCCCTTGGGCAGGATCTCTCCCTTAGGATGCGTCCCCAACGCATAGGGAAGTTTTCCCTCAGCGCGGTGGGAAGGATATACGAGAGAGATATCTGGGGAAGGGAGATCTTCCTACAATGCCTTTCGCCTTCCTTCAAAATTGGGAGCGTTTCATCCCTGGATTTTTCCCTGGAGACCGGGTATCAATGGGGAAAAGAGGATAGCGGGGTCTATGCCTTAAACGCTTATCTCTCAAACAACCTCAGAGAGTGGGGTAGCCTCTCCTTCTCTTATACCAAATTCAAGGGACATTATGGACTTAATAAGGGGGAGAACATCGGGTTGAATCTCTTGCTCCAAAGGAAGCCTTTTTCCTCCTATTTCTATGTCAATAAAAGCTTGGAGGAGGACTCCGTGTATAGTTATGGGAAACTCTCTTGGGAGATCTCTCCCAAATGGGGATTCCATCTGCGTTCCTATTCCTACAAATTGGGCCCTTACAAATTCTCCGATATCCAATACATCCTCTCCAAGGATATAGGAGGGAGGGATCTTTATATTTACTGGTCCAAAAGGGACAAAAAACTGGAATTAGAGATTGCCCAAGGCGGGTTTTAATTTGTCTTTAAAAAATTTCCTTGACTGAAAAACCAGCGAGGTCTATCATAGAGCAAAATATAAACCTAAAAGAGGGGGTTTGATATCTTGAAACTGCGTAGCCTTGCTTTGCTGGTAATCGTGTTGGTAGGCGTGCTGACCTTCGGTCAGCAGACGATCTATTTCGATGTTGGTATGGCGAGGCAGTTGGGTATGGGTAGCACCTTCACCGCGGTAGCGGATGAAGCATCCTGTGCCCTTTGGAACCCCGCGGGCATCGCCATGCTTCCGCAATCTCAAACATCTTTTTCGGTCGCAGTTTCCGCCGAGGATGCTAAGCTTTATTCCCTCACCTTCGCTTCCCCTCCCTCTGGCCCAGGTGACTTTGCTGGCGCCCTCACCTACTGGTATGGCAAGAAGGAGATCGGCGATATCGAGGAGACCGACTTCGTTTACAGCGTTGCCCAAAAACTCGCTGAGAATTTCGCCCTGGGAGTAAACATCCGCCATAAACGACCCACTGTGGGAGGCCAGGGGGATAGCGAGTGGGCAATAGATATCGGTCTTCTTACCAATGTAGATCCGAAAATAACGCTCGGGCTTTCCTATCTCAACCTCAACGCTCCTTCCATTACATTGCCAGGTGGTGCCCTCCCCCTTCTTCCCGGCAGGCCCACCGTAAACATCGGAATAGCCCTCCGTCCCGACGAGAAAACCCTTTTCGCCCTGGATATCTGTAATCTCACCGAGGAGAGAAGTGGATTCCCAAGGGATAAGGTGCAGGTGCGTGGCGGGTTGGAGAGAGTTATCGGTCAGAATATGGTGGGAAGGTTGGGTTGGATGGATAAGAACGGCACGATGGGTTTGGGCATGATCTATAAGGGGTTGAAAATAGATTACGGCTATCTTGTAGCGAGGAAGGATCGCAACGATCTCCATCTCCTCAGCGTCACTTCCATGTTTTAGGAAGTAAGAGGGGAAGCCCCTAAGGGGCTTCCCCTCTTTTAAACCTTTATCTAAAATACCCACATGTCCTTGAGTATTAAAAAGGCCTGTCTAATGAAAGGGGGCTTTTTCTTGCTCCTCCTCTTCAGTAATCTTTCCCTATGCGGAGTTTCCCAGGATCCCCTTGGTTGGAGGGTAGAAAATTCCTTCCTTAAATTTACCCTCCTACAAACCGACCTATCCTGGGAAATAGAGGAGAAATCCAGCGGAACGGTTTGGCGCACCACCCCCCAATCCGATTTGTACCTGAAGAACTTGGACAAACCGCTACCCCTTGCCTCCGCTCAAACCAAAAGAATGGAAAGATCAGGAGAAAATGCCTTTTCCCTTCTCCTCAGCGGTTTCCCCTCCGTTCCCCACTTGGAGGTTCGCTTAACCTTTCGGTTGGAGGGAGAACACCTCCTCTACGAATTCGATATCCCCAAAGGTGGCGACCTCTTTCAAGGGCTCATCTATCCCGGTTCCTTCGTTGTCGCCGAGTCCCCTAAGAACTACTTCGCCCTACCAATCCGTAGCGGATGCCTCATCCCAGGCAACTGGAGGGAACCCCTTAATCTTCACTATCCCTATGGAGGTGCCTGGTGGGGGATGGCTTGGTTCGGAGGAGTGAAGGAGAAAAGCGCCTTCCTCACCATCCTCCTCACCCCCTATGATGCCACTATCCATATCCAGAACCCCCCTGGTGGTCCTCCTATGGTAAACTTCTCCTGGGAGGCTTCCTTTGCCACCCTTCGCTACCCCAGAAAAGCTCTCTATATCTTTAGAGACATCTCTAAGGATGCCCTTCCCGCATATAATTGGATGTCTAAGCGATACAGGGAATATGTGAAGAAAGTGGGGCTCTTTAAGCCAATAGGGGAACGAATAAAAAGGTTACCAAACATCAAAAAGCTCTTCGGCGCCATAGTTGTTCCTGCCTTAATTGCCTATTATGATAAGCAGACCCCCAATCCTACCCTTACCTATACGGCATTCGCCGATACCGCCCAGAAGCTTCAGAAGCTTTACGATATGGGCTTAAGGAAGGTCTACATTCACCTCGATGGTTGGGGAAGGAGGGGCTACGATAATCTCCACCCTGATCCCATCCCTCCTTGCCCAGAGGCAGGAGGTTGGGAAGGGTTGCGGGCTCTTTCCTTGAAGGCGAAGGAACTCGGCTTCCTTTTTGGCCTCCATGACAACTACAGGGATTATTACCTTGATTCCCCCGCTTTCGATGAAGCATTCACATTGAAGGATGCGAACGGGAAGAGTCCAAGGTACTCGGTTTGGGCGGGAGGGGAGCAATCCGTGCTTTGCCCTGCTTGTGCTCTTCCCTTCGTGAAGAGGACATTCGAGGAGATGAAAAAGCATGGCGTCCACCTGACCGCTTATTATTTGGATGTCTTCTCCTCTGTGCCTCCCGAGGAATGCTACGATCCCCAGCACCCGGTTACGAGGGAGGATTCGACCCGCTATAGAAACCAATGCTTGGATTATGTCAACTCCCTCGGCATTATCGTGACTTCCGAGGACGGGGCGGATTGGGCTATCCCCGCCATCAATATGCCCTATTGGATTCCTCCCCCTGGGTTCGGCGTTACCGTTCCCCTCTTTCAACTCGTCTACCACGATAGCCTCCTCGTCCCAAACGATATCCTGGCGGGCGATGATTCCTATCTGCGCGCCCTGCTCTATGGCGAATTGCCCATGGTGGGGATAGATGCCCCTCGGAAGGCGTTCCAGAATGCCCTATTGGTTGCCCGTCTTCAGGAGCAGGTTGGGAAGGCGGAGCTCCTTTGGCACCGCTTTCTGGGCGATGACTATTCGGTGCAGGAGACCTGTTTCTCCAATGGAGTGAAAGTATGGGCGGACTTCAAAAATAAGATGTTCAAGGTTACGGGTGCCAAGGGTTTTCCTCCCGAGGTTAGAAAAATTCCCTCTTTGGGATACGATATAAAGGTGAGGGTGAGTGATTTTAAATACATAGCAGGGCGCACTTTTGAGATAACCTACGAATGGGATGTGGGGGAAGCCCTGGAGGGGGATTATTATTGCTTCAATCATTTCCTCAACGAGGAGGTCCCCCAAGGAGAGCACATCGCCTTCGGCGCTGACCATCCCCTGCCCATTCCTACCTCTCAGTGGAAACCAGGCGACAAGATAAAGGACGGACCCCATCGGGTTACCATCCCGGAGAATTTGCCCTACAGGGAATACGAGGTGGTAATTGGATTGTTCGATCGGGAGAGAGGACCACGCACCCCCCTTGTGAGTTGCGATCCTAACCTGCGCCTTCACCTCGGGAAAATAAAATTAGAAGGAGAGAAAGAGGTAGAAAAGATCCTCTTTCTCCCCTTCTAAAACAGCCTTGCCCTTACTTTATTCAGCCTCGAATTGCCCGTCCTATTGTCCTTGTCTTCCTCCTTGTCTACCTGCAGGGGGCTGGAACTGGGGTTGAGGGATGGGCAGCTCCACCTTGTTCTTCTGCTGGAGCGTCTTTGCATCGTATTGGTAAAGGGTGGAGCCGATGAGGACGAATACATAGTCGTTATTCGCGGTTAGCTGGACACCCGCCCTGCCGAAGCCCATCATGGGAGGCATCATGGGGGGCATTTCTACTCCTCCTACTCCTGGGGTGCCAGGTGGTGGGGGCGCGAATTGGGCACGAGCGTTGGATATCGCTATCCAGCCTACCACGAAGAGGGCAAGGCACAAACCTATCGCGTACCAAAACCACCTTTTTCTCATCATTTATTTCACCTCCTTTCTTTCCCGCTTTTTAATTTAGACGATTTGCATTTCCCTTTTGTTCGCATAAATATATTGGACTGAGATATAATGCGCAAGATATCCTTTTAAGGATGAGGAGGCTTTTAAACTTCTCCATTATTTGTCTCTTAGCCGTCCTCTACTGCTCGGCAGGGGAGGTAGTATGGCACATTAGGGACTTCGGAGCGAAAGGTGACGGGGTCAGCGACGACGGACCCGTTTTCCGTCAAGCCCTGAGCAAGGCGAAAAGCCTTGGTAGGCCGGTGCGTCTCCTTTTAGAGAGGAAGACATATAGGATTAGCTATCAGAAGGGCAATTTCTTCGCCCTCAGTTTGGAGGACGCGAAGGATATAACGATAGATGGCCGAGGCGCTCTCCTGCTTTTCCACCCCTCCAATATGGCGCTCCAACTTTACAAATGTAGAAATGTAAGGATCAAAAATCTTCGCATAGATTATCATCCCCTTCCCTGCACCCAAGGAAGGGTGGTGAGGGTGGAGCCCGCAGATGGATCCTTTGTTGTTGAAATAAGAGAGGGATTTCCTCTGCCCTCTGTAAGGGAGGATTTTCAGCCCGCTTATCGCCATGGCTGTTTCCTTTCAGGTTCTCCTCCCTATCGCTATACCCATAACTGGTGCTACATAGAGAGAGTAAGCGAGGTAGATAGGGGGATTCGTCTTTTTAGGATAACCGTTAGCCCTCCTTCCCTCGATTCATTGAAAAAGGTCGAGGAAGGGCAGATCTTCGTCTTTAGAAATCCCCTCCAACCTCCCCCTCCCACGGACTTCACCAAGGATCCCCGTGCCCGGGTGGGCAAATCTCCCCACAACGAAGGGGTATTCCTGAATCCTCCAATAGGCTCCATTCAGATACGCTATTCTCGGGATTGTCTCCTGGAAAACATAGAGCAGTATATTTCGCCCGGTATGTCCATCTTCGTAGATGGCTCAGAGGGGATAATAATTCGCCATTTTGCTGTGAAGCCTGGGGAGGGTAGGCTCTGCGCTAGCCTTTCGGATGGCATCCACTGTAAGGGCAACGCCTCTGGTCCTTTCATCGAGGATTGTTACTTCCAAGGCTTATGGGATGATTCCATCAACTTGGGGTCCACCCCCGCTGATGTTATAGAGGAGAGGATCTCCGCAAGGGAGTTCAAGACCCGTACCATTGATATATGGTGGATAGATTCCTATCTTCGTCCTGGGCAGAAGGTGCAATTTTGGGATAGGAAAGAGGGGCGATTTCTGGGGGAACGGAGGATAGTGAAAAGCCAATTCCTGGGTAACCAAAAGAGGATCATCACTGTAGATAGGGGGATAGAAGGGGTTCGCGACGAGAAGGAAGGGCGAGAATATGCCACCCTTATTTATATCCTGCCTGGACCCAGCGCCGTGAGGCGTTGCATTTTCCGCTCCCAATTGAAGACTGCCATTCTTCCCGCCTCAGGAACCTTGGTGGAGGGGAATAGGATAGAGGATTGTGCATATGGGATAAATGCCTGCCTTTTCGATGCGCTAAATCTCCCTTTCCCTTGGACGCAGTCCTTTCCTCAGAACCTCGTTATCAAGGGAAACACCTTCCGCAATGTAGGGATATCCGCCATAACGCTCTACGCGGGCACTGCCAACCCTTCCGCTAAGCCCCTCTTGGGCAACATCCTTATCGAAGGGAATCGCATATATCAAAGGGATGGAAGCGGAATTGTCATCACCAATGTGAAAGGAGTAACCATCAAGGGCAACCTCATAGAGATGGACCCTGCTACCCCTCCGGGATGGAAAGCAATAGAACTTCATCATTGTGCAGGGATCTATATAGCGGACACCTACATCCAGGAGCCGAGGCATTCCGTCCCTGCGGTCATATACGCCCCCTCCACACCTCGTAGCGAGATTAAAATGCAAAATGTGGAGATTAAAGCACCCGGGGATATTCCTATTATTTCTTCATCGGGTTAAAATGCTTTCGCGAAGGAGTAAAATAGGATGCGCTTTATTATTTGCCTTGTGTTTGCTATAAGCGCAATGCTTCCTGCCTTTAGCGAGGTCAAGAGGATCGGAAGTTATTCCTCCCCTGCGCAATGGATTTGGGACGGGAAGCGTCCTTTCGGGGAGAGGGGGTTCTTTAGGCGGACGATCTTCGTTCAGGGTGTCGTTAAATCCGCCTTTATTCAGATGACGGGGGATGATTGGTTTTCCCTCTATCTGAACGGCAAGCGAATAGGGGAAGGAGGCGGGGAGTTTTATCGGGGCAGCTTGAAGGTTTTCTCCATTGGGGATATGCTCTGCCAGGGCAAGAATGTGATAGCGGTGGAGTGTAAGAGTCCTGTCGATCCCGCAGGGATGATCATGGAGTGCACCATAAACTACGAGGATGGCAGGATAGAGATAATCACCTCCGACGAGGATTGGAAGTTCTCTCGGGAGTATCAGGAGGGTTGGGAGAATATGAATTTTGACGATTCCCACTGGGGCAAGGCGGTTCCCCTGGGCAGACCGCCCTTGCCTCCTTGGGGACCTCTTCAATTCCGCTATATGGGAGGGGATGTTTTGAGGGTAAAGGTTTTGGAGGTGAATTTCCCCAAGAGGGCGAAGGGGGGAGATCTGGTTTCAATTCACTTGAGAGGAAAGATTTTAAGCCCGCCAAGGGGCGATCATCTTGGCTTTTTGAGACTATTCAAAGGGGACCTTGTCCTTATAGAGCGGAAGGCTCTACTCACCCATCCTCCCACGAGCGCTTGCTCCATTGGCGACGAGTTCTCCCTCTCTTTTAAAATCCAAATTCCTCCCTATGTTCCCCCTGGCATCTACGAATTGGAAGTTGGGCTTCACCAAAGCCAATACGAAGGAAGGGATGATTACATCATGGGGAAAATGGAGATAGAGAGGAGAAAAAGCGAACTTCCCCTCGCGGAGATAAAGGAACTCAACGGTTCTCCTTGCCTTTTTATAAACGGAAAGCCCTTCTTCCCCATGATTTACTCCCAGATTCCCCATCCAGATGAGAAGCATTCTCGCCAGTTTGCCAAAGCGGGGATAGAGCTCTATGAGATAAACGATATATTGGGGTTCATACATACCTCCTGTTGGGAAGGGGAGGACAAATATGATTTCTCCCGCTTGGATAGCCTTGTTCTAAATGTGCTAAGGAGCAATCCCAAGGCATATTTCTTACTACGTCTGTGGTTGGAACCTCCCGAATGGTGGAAGGATTTGCACCCTGAGGAGCTTCAACTCTATGCGGATGGGACGGGATGGGATAAGGTGGATGGCTTCGGGGGAGCGAAGTGGCCATCCTTCGCCTCCGAAGTTTGGAGAAAGGAGGCGGGGAATGCTCTGCGGGCTTTGATAAATCACATCAAAGGGTCTCCCTATGCCGAAAGGTGCATCGGTTTTCACATAGGGGCAGGAATATATGGCGAATGGCATTATATGGGAGCGCAACATGTGCCCGATATGAGCGAGCCTATGAAGAGAAGGTTTAGGAAATGGCTAAGGGAACGCTATGGGAACGATGTTAACGCTCTCCGGCGCGCCTGGGGTAGGGAGGATGTAGATTTCGAAACCGCCGAGATACCCACTCTCCAGGAGCGCATCCAGACCTCTTGGGGGATATTCCACGACCCCAGCAGAAATCGCCAGGTGGTGGATTATTATCTCTGCCATCATGATGTTTTAGTGGAGACCATCCTTTATTTCGCGAAGATCGTTAAGGAAGCAACCGAGGGCAGGTCATTGGTGGGCGTGTTCTACGGTTATACCGCCAATGTCCTTTGGGCTCAGGATGGTGGACATCTCGAACTCCAGAAGATATATAACTCTCTTTACATAGATTTCCTCTGCTCTCCCCACACCTATATCAGAAGAAGCTTGGGGGAGGATGGGGGCTTCAGGGCCCTGCCGGGTTCCATCGCCCTCCACGGGAAGATCTTCATAGACGAGGCGGACGACCGCACCCACCTTGCCTCGGATCCCTATGCTCGGGGGGTAGAGGATTCTATAGCGCTGATAAGAAGGGAATTCGTGCAGGCGTTGACCACAAATGCTGGGCTGTGGTGGTTCGATATGGAATCCCGTTGGTTCGACGACCCCCGGTTGATGGAGGAGATAAAGAAGATGAAAAAGATAGGGGATGAAAGCACTCGCCTGCTCCGCAGGCGAGTGAGCGAGGTAGCAGTCATAGCAAGCCCTTATAACCTAATCTACACTGCGCATTGGAGACATCCTAAATACGCCGACGAACGCACCTATGGGGATGCGGTGAGCGCCCTTCTCCTCAACGAACAATGGGGGGAATTCTTCAAGATGGGCGCGCCCTTCGACCTCTACGATCTGAGCGATATAGAGAGGCTTCCAACCCATTACAAATGCTACATCTTCCTCAATACATTCTACATGGAGGAGAAGGCGAGGAGGGCTATAGAGAGGTTGAAAAGGGATGGGAAGATGTTGATCTGGTTCTACGCGCCAGGGATTTTAAGCGAGAAGGGGATAAACTTGGAGGGCATGGAGGAGTTGATAGGAATGAGGATGGGGATGGCGGAGAAGGAGACGCCTTTGGAGGTTGTAACAAAGGATGGGAGGAGATGGGGGGTGGGAAAGGCGATAGCACCTACCATCTGGGTGGAGGATAGGGAGGCGGAGGTGTTGGGATTGTCTCCTGAGGGGAAAGCTAATTTCTGCCTAAAGAGGTTCAGGGATTGGATATCGGTGTATGTGGGCTCCCCAGCATTGCCGGCGGATATCCTGAGGGGACTCCTCAAATCGGCAGGCGTGCACATATATTTGGAGAGCGGCGATGTGCTTTATTTGAATGATTCCTACCTCGCCCTCCACACCGCAAAAGCGGGCATAAAGAAGATAACCTTGCCCGAGGCAAGACAGGTAAGGGATGCCTTTGAGGATAGGGATTTGGGTACCCTTATGGAATGGGAGATCTACCTTCCTGCTCACCGGACGGTGCTATACCAAATAAGATAGGAAAAGCCTCGTTTTCGAGGCTTTTCCTATCGTTATAAAGGTTGTCGCGTATTGGATTCCGAAGGGCTTACTTTGTCGAAGATAAGGTAAAGCTGGTCAAACTATTCGTGAAGAATTCAACGAATTCCTCCACATTGACATCCACGCAGACAATGCCGTTTTCCTCCCCCTCCTCGCTTGATATTAACCCCTTCTTTTCCCCCTCGTTTAAATCGACCACTAAATGTCTATCCTCGGTCTTCACTAAATCTCCTCTTAATATCACAGCGCAGGCAAGGGGGTCGTGGAGGATTATCATCTCCTTTGCCCACCCGGCATTCTTTAAGAACTGGTTTATCAAATCCCCAAGCACGGGGATACTTTCCGAGATCTTTTCTCTATCCTCCTTCCCCAACCCGCAACGCATGGTTACATCCAACCCTACGAAGAGGGGCTTCATCCCGCTCTCCAGCATTATCTCCATGGCATAAGGATCGCGCACTACATTATATTCGACATTGGGAGAGTTGAAACAACCTGCCATAGCCACATAGCGTTTCAATTTCCTAAATGTTGCAGGGTCGCTGAGATAGGCGACCGCTATGTTCGTCATTTTCCCTAGGGACAGAAGCACCAGGTCACCGTTTAACTTCTTGATCGCCTCCAAAATAGCCTGGGGGGCATTATCCCCTACCTTGCCTTTATATTTCCCCTTTGGCTCCGCCTTATAGGTAAAGCCCACTTGCCCGGCATATTTTCTGCCCCTGAGAAGCGGTCCCTCCCACCCCCTATATACTGGTATATCATCCCTTCCCATACCCTGCAATAAAGCTTGCAGGGTTTTCAGCCGTCCATCGATGAGACTATCCGTGACGCTTATCCCGATTATATTGAACTCCCTACGGGAAAGAGCGAAAGCTATCGCCAAGGCATCGTCTATGTCAGTTCCTATATCGGTGTCTATCCACAAGTTTATCTTCTTGTCCATGCTCTTTCCTCCTTCCGTTAAATTTTCCTTTCCTCGCCGATTGGTGAAGCCCACTACCGATAAGGCGAGCATTCCCACAAGCAGCGTTAAGATGCTCTTCCTCATAAGAAGCATCTCACCTTTCGACCTCCCAAACTTTTAGATTCCTTATCAAAACTTTCGCCTTTCCCCGTGTGGAGATGAAGAGATAATAATCCGGATAATCCTCCATATCAAGCAAAACATACTTTTTGCCTTTCATCCCCTTCCTGATGGGGATGATCCTCGCTATTCCTACATCCTTCTCTATCCCTCCGCTATCCGTTCGCCCTGCTAATGCCAGCAGGGCTCCTTTCTCGCATTCCAAAACCTCGTAATCGAACTTCGCAAGGTAGCGTCCCTTAGGTTGGAGGGGGAAGTTCGCAGGATCGGTCCGCCAATGGATGTTCCATTCTTCCTTCATTTCATAGGAATTTATCTCCAAGCGGTCCACCGACAAAAGCAATTTTTTCGCCTCGGGGGCACAAACCTCTCCCCAGAGAGGAAGGTCCTTCTCTCCTTTCTCTATCCTCTCCTTGATTAACTCATATTCCCTCCGGAAGAGGGGTAAGTAATCCCGCCAGTGCCCCCTTACTCCCCACCTATAGGACTGCCAGATGTCGAGGTGTCCCCAGGGAGGAGGTATGTCTATCTCGCTACGAGTGAAGGTAACCTCGCCAGGATAGAGGATGTTCGCTACTTCTATCACCTTCTCCCACCATCTCAAGGATTCCTCCAACCATTTCAACACCTCTTTCCCTCCTATAAGCCCGTTCCTCCATTTCTCCCAGGCTACTCCCGCTTTTATCTTCGCTTCGTAGTATAGACCGAGGTAGGAGTTCAACCTTAACCTATTCAGCAGATCTCGAAGGGAGGCATTGCCTTCCTCGTATGGCTCTATCTGGCTCAGGATGTTAAGGCAAGCCCTGGCATTTCTTCCCATCTCCTCCGCTATTTGCAAGGGAGTGGTTCCTCTAATCGTCTTTCCTTCTTTCAGGAGGTATACATACTCCTTAATGGAGACTATTCGTTCCCCCCATTCCTCAGGGGAGGGGTTGGGGAAGGTCAGACCAACATGGGGGTAGAGGTAGCCCTTTTCGTTTATCCTCTCGTGATTCTCGTAAACATAAGTGGTAAGGGTGGGCATTTCCAATATCTGGACGAGGAGTAGCCCGAATTGAGGCATGTAATGGTCGCTCTGGCTATGGACGAGGTGGACGAAACGGGGCATTATCCCGCTGGCGTGGATCATCGCTGAGAGGAGGTTTCTTGCTTGTGCCTGGGTTAGACCATAGGTTTCTCCCACTCTTCTCTCCCAGTAATCCCTGGGGATCCTTTGATCGTAGGAATAGAGAAGGAACGCCTCCTTAACCAGCCAGCGGTCGTGGCTTTCAACTGCCTCCACCAAAAGCCCTTCCCCGCCCTTTTTCTTTAAGTCCTCCACCACCTTCTTGGTGAAGAAGGGGTCGCCCCAGAAGAGATACCAGTTTGCCCCCTTTGGTCCTCCCAGCGAGATTATCGGTACCCCTTTAAACAACCTATGCCATCTTTGTATGCGAGGATCAGCCATAGGTCGGAAGAATTGCTCATATTGGAGATAGGTCATAAGGACGAAGGGACCCCTATAGGCTTTCCTCACTCTCTCCACCTCCTCAGGGTAGGAGCACCAGTTCCAGTAGATCAGCCTTGGTTTTCGCTCCAATTCGTTCAATCCTCTAACGATGGAGTTCAGGACGAAATCCACGCAACCTGGTGGTGCCTCGCCCGCCTGGGTGATGAGCCCAGCGAGGTCCGGATAGGTTTCAAATAGGCGTTTAACGCAATAGCGAGTGTATTCCCGCACTAAGGGGATATCCTCTCCGAACTCTCGCAAATTGTGGGCTTTCCTCATCCCGGGAGGAAGGCAGATGTTCCAGGTCATAAGGTAAACCTCGATGCCGTAATCCTTGGCTCTTTTCGTGATCCAACGGAACATATCTATCATCTCGTCCAGCCTTTGGGGAGGGAAGTACTCCGCCTCAGGGAAGCGAGGAAGGGAAAGGAGGGCGGGGTAGGGATGGGGATGCCAGAATACGAGGGTGTTCACCTTTAATCTCGACCATTCTTTGAATTTCCTTTCCCATTCTTCCCGATCGAACCACCACCAATCCCTCCTATTTTCCACTTCTTTATATCCCTCCCAAACGCCATAGAGGGAGGAGCCCACATAAAAGGGAAAGGCAGTGGCGATCCCTCGCCACCTCAAAAAGCCCGCTTCCCTTTGGGAACTTGCCAGGAGGGGAATAAAGAAAAGGGAAAGAATAGCAAGGAGAAATCTTCTTCTTTTCATAGGTATTTTCCCTCCATTTTTTTATAAAGGAACAAGAAAACTTTTTTTTTCATATTAGTGGGGGGAGGCAAACGCCTCCCCCCACTTGATGGTGTGCTCACTGCCCCATGATATCTCGACAGGAGAAGGCAAGGGAACCTCCCCTGCATTTGGAGCGCAACTGTTCTGCCTTATACCATTTAGCATGCCCATCTGCGAAGACCACATTTGAGCCCTCTGTATGGCGAGTCCATCTCCTCTTTGCCAACTCCAGGTCCGTTACTACGGGCGGGCATCCGCACTGCACACCGTCAAAGGGAACGCCCGTTGGCCAGTTGGCAAACGCCGCCTGGACATTTATGGCGTAATTTGCGTCGCCATAGTTGTTCACGAGCCTGGTAACGAAGGAGTCGGTTATCACCACCGTCTCCGAGGGCACGGCGATGGAAGCGAGGCGATAGGCGCCCGTTCTCCAACCTTGTCCCCACCAGATGCCAGCGAAGGGTGCTTCTTGTATACCTACATTGTAACCGTAATTGCAACGGAAGTTAGGCTGACCGTGTAGCCCCGGATAGCAGTTCGCCTTCCAGGTGTTATCCTGTTGGGAGCTGGGGCAAGAGAAGACCCCCGTGTTCTTCACATAGGGCATCAGTTGTTCGAACCAATCCAGACCGGTGAATTGTCCATTCTTGCCCGCCCCGCAGGGGGTTTCCATGGTGGGGAGACATTCATCCCAATCCTGCGTGTACATCGCAAGCGCGGTCCCTATCTGTTTCACATTGCTCAGGCATGCTGTTTTCCTTGCTTGTTCCCTTGCTCGACTGAATACTGGGAAGAGGATAGCTGCCAGGATGGCGATAATAGCTATCACCACCAGCAGCTCTATCAATGTGAAACCCTTCCTTTTCCCTATCATCCTTATTTCACCTCCTTTCTTTTCGGTATTTGCCCCCGGATATCCACTCTTTCCAGGGAGCCCAGAGACAGATTTCCCTGGTGGGTTTAGGGCAGGGGGAATGAATGCCCCTCTGCCCCAAGAATTCGTTCAATGGGCACCACCTCCCTTAACCAATTTGTATTACCCTCCTTATGGGGAGGCGTTTTTCTATCGTCCTTTTTTCCTTCCCTTCCATCATTTTGAAAAGCAACCCTCCTGCCCATAATCCCAACTTATAAAGCGAGGTATTAAGGGCGAGGGAGGGAACCCCCGCGGAGAAATCGCCTGGCAATTTATCGAAATTCATAACCACCACCTTTTCTCTCCTTTCCATCTCTTTCTCCCTAACTGCTTGGCACACTCCCCGTATGTGTTCGCCCACCGCAACGAATATCGCGGAAGGGGGTTCCTTCAAGTTTAATAATCTCAACGCTCCTCTGTATCCCTCCCTTTCGCCAAAGCCTTCCATCTTTACTATTAGATCTTCCTCCACCCCAATTCCTGCCTCTTTGAGTGCCCGTTCATAGCCCTTATATCTTTCCCACATGAAGCTAGTTTCCAATCCGATCCCTATTAGACCTATTCTTTTATGCCCTCTCTCTATGAGGTATTTCGTTGCCAGATATGCACCTCCCTCATTGTCATAATCCACTATCACCCCCTTGAATTTAGGGTGATAGCCAATCATAACTATTGGGATATTTAGAGCCTTCCATTTTTCTACTTCCTTGTCGTCCATCCTAACGGGTCCCAATGCTATAACTCCGTCCACGCGTCCTAAGACCTCCTCGATGGGAGGGAAGAAGCCCATCTTATCTCGTCTCGAGGCATTTAGGAAAAGGCTATATCCCTCCTTTCTTGCTTTATCCCAGATGCCCGCTAATATTTGAGCGGAAAGCAAACTGCTCAAATAGGCCGGGGAAGGGTAGGTGAAGAGGACGCCGATCACATAGGTTTTCCCCTTGGCTAATCCCCTCGCTAAGGGGTGGGGACGATAGCCAAGTTCCCGCGCTACCTGGATGATCCGCTCGCGGACCTTCGGTTGAACCCTCACCGTGGTTTTGCTGTTGTTCAAGACTTTAGAGACTACGGGCACCGATGTGCCTACGATCCTCGCTATTTCCTTTAATGTCGCCATCTATCCCGCTCCTTTTGATTAAGCGCTTAATCTACTTTCATTATGCTATACACCTAAAAATTAGTCAATACCTTTCAAGGCGATTTTCTTTTTTGGGCTTAAAATTTTTGTGTGATGGAAAGAAAATTTATCAGGTGGTAGACCTTTTCAAATTGGTGCTTTGCTCTGGAGCCGGCATCTACTCCTCTTCTTATCCCTGTCCTTAATTTCTTCCCTTTCACAGTCTCGCAACTGCCCGTATCAGTGGTATCAAAGGTCCAGCCTTAAAGATTGAAGAAAGCCTTCGGGTTATTGAATAGCCAATCCTCTGCTACCTTTATGGCGGAGCTTTCCTCTATCCATCCCATCCTTATTAACTTGACCAAAGCTCTGGCGATGTTCTCCCTACAGATTTTCAAGTGGGCTACGATGTGCTCCGGCATATCCCCAAAGTCTCCACCAAATCCGTTAATCTTTATATGAGGAGTTGTAATAAGGGCACGGGAGTATAATTCCTCGCTATAAATAGGGTCGATTATATTTACCCAACAAAGATCTACATAAACATTGGGATAATTTTTGGCGAGGAAGAGTATTTCCCCCATATAGGGCCAATTACCGTGAAATAAATCGAACTTCACATTCTGATACAATTCCAGGATATGACTTAGCAATACAGCATTCGTCTTCTCTATTCGATTCCTTATCCCAGCCATGTGTCCTGTATGTATCTGCACTGGTAGGTCGAGCTCTCGCGCGAAATTCATGAATTGATGAAATAAGAAGTCGTCCAGGGGCTTAGCCTCCGGCCAGCCCAGCTGATTCCTCGGGTTGGAGAGTATCTTTTTGAATAACCGCTCTGCTTCGTATCTGGGAACGATTTCCAAATCTAAACTTCTATAATAGGCGCTTTGATCCTTTATACCAACAACTCCTCTCTCCTTTGCCTTCTTCAGCAGTTCGTATACTACCTCCAGGTAATCCTCCAGCGAGGTGATATATCTATCTACAAGCGCTCCTACCGACTGAATGTAGTCAAAACTTCTCACATCCCGGTGGAACTGGGGCAAACCGAACACGAACCTTATCTTCTCATAATGCTCAAGTTCCCCATCGAGAAACTTTTTAAGAAGCTGGAAGCCCGGAAGGATATCGGGGTTGGAGATGATGTCGGAGAGCATGACCTTTATATTAGCTTTTTCCAGAAGGCGGTCGTAGTTCTCCCTGGTGGGGAGTATGACCTTGTCCCTTATTCTGAGGAGCGAGTCCAAAGAGATTTCTTCTTCGCCATAAATCTCCCTCATAATGACCTTGGGCACCCTAGCGTAAGCGGTAAATTCCACCTTCTTCCAAAATCTCTCGAAGAGTTCCCACTTTCTCTCCGTTTCGATGTCGTTATTCAACAGAAAATCGAGTTCTTTTGGAGATATGCCCGCGGACAGCAAATCGCTGGGGAGATAACCTTGAATCAAGCTGGCTATGGGTTCCCTCCTCGCTACTTTTCCTTTAGGACCTAAGATGTGCTCGTGGCAATCTATTACCGGTAACTCTTCTATCTTGGCGAGTAACTCCCTTAAAAGAGCATCGCTATGCATTTAAAACACCTCCCGCTAAAAGGGTTGTCTTCGTTCGACTTCTTGCGCCACCAAGGTTGACAGGCTGACGCTCTCATTATCAAATGTAACACAATTTTTCTTTTTTGGGTCTAAAATTTTAGAATCAAGAGGATGAAAATGAAGAAGGTGCTTATTTTCCTTTTCCTTGCTAACTTGTGCTTAGCCCAGCGGGTGGTCAAGAAGTGGGACCTCTGGGAGCTTTCCTTCTCCAACCCCCGAAATTATGCCAATCCATTCCAGGATGTTTCCTTGCTTGGGGAATTCACCCATGCTGCCTCTGGTAGGAAAATGCGGATATATGGTTTCTACGATGGGGATAACATCTGGAGGCTCCGCTTTATGCCGGATGAGGTTGGCGAATGGCGCTACGAAATCTACTTTTCCGATTCCTCCGCTAAGCGGTATCGAGGGAGCTTCAAGTGCGTAGCCTCCAATATAAAAGGACCGCTTCGTGTCAACCCCCGAAATCCCCTCTGGTTTTCTTATGCCGATGGCACTCCCTTTTATCTCTTCGCCGCTGAGTTAGATGTTCATACTCTTCCTCCAGATGTATTGGAGAAAACTTTGGATTTCCTCCAGAAGTATCACTTCAATGCTATAATGGGTCCCCATGTCGGAGGGCCCGGTGGGCTTCCTTGGCAGGAAATTAACGGCAAGATAGACTTCTCCCGCTACGATTTGAGCTTTTGGCGCCGTTTGGATGAGGTCCTTCTCGCTTTAAAAAGAAGGAACATGTTCCTATTCCCCTTTAGCATCTTCGGGGGGACGAACGAGGTTCCCAAGATGCCTCCTTCTCAATACGAGAATTTCATAAGGTATTGGACAGCCCGTTGGAGCGGATTCTACAATGCTACCTTCCAACCGACCTCCGAATGGGAAGAAGGATTTTCCTCCGAGGAGGTCCTCCGCATATTGGAACTCATAAAAAAGCACGATCCTTGGAAAAGGCTGTTAAGCATTCATTCCTGGGATTACAGCAAGAGGAACCCCCAAATATACAAGTCGCCATTTTACGATTACTTCACCCTACAGGATAAGTTAACCGATTGGAACTACGCCAAATATATAGAGGATCTCGAGGAAATCAGAGAGTGTGCTCCCAAGCCTATTTTTGCTCAGGAGTGTCTCTGGGAAGGTAATATCTATCAGAAGGAGGCAGGATTGGATGTCGACAACATGAGGAGGGCGGCGTGGACCATCGCCCTGAATGGAGGACATATCGGTTATGGCGACGAGGTTTCCCCTCCCCGCCAATGGGGTGGGGAGGAAACCTTCAGTGTGTATGGATTAAAGGTTAAGCCCCTGGGACTACTCTATCCCTATCTCAAATTCCTGTATGAAACGATGACCTCCATCCCCTGGTGGGAGATGGAACCTGCCCCTAAATTCGTTAAGGGTAAGAATGCCTCATGCCTAAAGGGAGACAAGGTCGTTGTGGTTTATCTCCCAGAGGGAAAAGATATTCAGTTGAACCTTCCAAGTGGGAAATATAAGGTAACCTGCCTTGACCCTGTAAATCGAAGAAGAATAAAGGAAGAGATAAGGAAATTCGAAGGAGCCATTTCCCTTTCCTACCCTGGGGAAGTAGTTTTGATATTCCAAAGGGTTTAGAGTTTCTTATTAAATAGGGAGGACTTTCCTTATTTCCTCGAAAATTTCCCTCCCAGCATCCTGGGGGCTTCTTCCCTCCCACATCTTTATCTCCTTGAAACCCTCCCTTCTGATCCAGATCATCTGCCGGCGGGCGAAATGGCGGGTATTTCGCTTCATTATGTGGAGAGCTTCCTCCAGGCTCATTTCCCCCTTTAGATAAGCCATGATCTCCCGATAACCATGCCCCTGCATGGAGATGAAATCCTCCCTACACCCCATCTCCATCAATCTCCTCACCTCTTCTATGAAACCCTCTCTCACCATTCTCTCTGCTCTTTGGTCTATCCTTCTGTATAAAGCCTTTCTATCCCACACGAGGGCGAATTTTAAGGGGTGAAGGGGAGGCGCAGTGGTCGCTTTTTGTAAGGCGGACATGGGGGTTCCCGTCAGATAATAGATCTCCAAAGCCCTGATGATCCTTTTTATATCGTTCGGGTGTAACTCTTTCGCCCTCTCCGGATCTATTTCTTGTAGTTTCTTATAGAGGCTTCCCTTCGTTGTTCTTTCCTCCTCTAAAAGTTGTTGGCGCAAGGTGGGAGAAGCGGGGGGAGCGGGGAAAAGTCCCTTAAGGAGGGAATCTATGTAAAGCCTTGTGCCCCCCACCAAGAGGGGGATCTTCCCTTCCCGATGCATCTTTTCTATCAACGGGATGGCTAATTTCAAATAATCAGCGACGGTGAAGACCTCGGTGGGCTCTGCTATATCTATAAGATGGTGCTTTGTTCTTTCCCTTTGTTCCTTTGTGGGCTTAGCGGTGCCGATGTCCATATATTTATAAACGGCACGAGCATCGGCGGAGATTATCTCCGTGTTCATAAGAAGCGCCAATTCTATGCCTACTTCCGTCTTCCCGGAGGCGGTGGGTCCCGTTAAAACTACTACAGGGATCGTGTCTTTCGCTTCTCCAATATCGCTTTCTCCACTTCCTCTATCTCCCAAAGAGGTGTGGAGAGCCCCGCCGTTATCCCTATCCTCTCCTTCCCCTTTAGCCATTCCTCCTTCACCTCCTCTCCCCTTTCCACGAGGTGGCATTCCACGCCTTCTCTCTCGCAGACCTCCTTCAATCGCAAGGTGTTGGCACTCCTCGCTCCTCCCACGATTATCATAAGCTCAACCATCTTGGTGAGTTTGCGGGAGGCTTCCTTGCGTTTTTCCACCTCGGGGCAGGAGGTATCGTGAATGACGAGGTTTCTCAGTTTTTCCTTCAAAAGCGAGGCGATCTCAAAGAAGTTTTCCCCTCCCTTCGTCGTTTGGCAGACGAGACCCGCTCCTTCCATCAGATCCAATCCATCTATATCCTTTGCGCTTTCTATCACTATCCCTTCTCCCTGGATATAGCCCAGGATCCCTTGCACTTCCGGATGGTTCCTATCGCCGAAGATGAGGACCTTTCTTCCCTGTTGGAAAAGTTGGAGGGCGGTCTCCTGTGCCCTCCTCACCCTGGAGCAGGTGCAGTCTATCACCCTTATCCCCTTGTTTTTTGCTTCCTCTATAACTTTCGGATCTTCCCCATGGGCTCGAACGAGCATACAGGCGCCAGGGGGGATCTGTTCGATGCCCTCCACCACTCGCAAGCCCTTTTCCCGTAGCCTTTGCATCTCGCCGGCGTTGTGGATCAGATCGCCGATCACATAGACTTCCTTTTCCTGCTTTAAAGCCTCCTCCGCCCACCTTATTGCTCTCCTTACCCCGTAGCAAAAGCCCAGCGCTTGGGCTCGTTTAACCATCGTCACCGATCTTCAAAACCCTCCCGAAGAACCCTTCCAATTGTCTCAAAAAACCTTTATCGCCCTCCACCCGAGAGAGGTAGAAGATGGCATCGTCCCTATAGGATTCGCATATCTCCATCGTGTAGCCTTTAGCTCCTACCTCCTCCAGGATCTCCAAGGCTTTATCTATGTCCTTCTTGGTCTTCCTTTTCTTCCGCAAGATCTCGCGCAATTCTTCCTTTCTCTCGCTTTTATTCAAAGCGAACACCACGGGAAAAGTTATCTTGCCCTTGTGGATATCCTCTGCTGGCTTGCCTATCTCCTCTGAAATGCCCCAAATACCGAGGTAGTCGTCCTTTACCTGGAAGGCGAGCCCAAAGAACCTCCCGCATTTCCCCAACTTTTCTACCTCTTCTTCCCTGCCTGCTAACACACCCGCTATTCGGCAGGCGTAATCGAAGAGGGCTCCCGTCTTTTTCCTCGCCATATCGAGGTAATCGCTGACCGTTCCCTCTGTGGCCTCCTGTAAGGCTAAATCCAAATATTGTCCCTCTGTCATCTCCTTTATGATGAGGGAGAGACTCTCCAGGATGTTGGTGACTATGTGGGGTGGAAAGTGTTCCCTCAATCTAAGAGCAGATAGGTTGACGAGCCCTTGCATGGAGGAACCGGCGTTGACCGCCTGAGGTATGCCCCATACCTTCCAAACCGTGGGGCGAAAGCGCCTTTTTATGTCTTTATCCTCGACATCATCGTGGATGAGGGAGAAGTTGTGGAGTAACTCCACCGCAGTGGCGGCGGGAATTGCCCTCTCCACATCTCCTCCCAGTGCTTTTACAAGAGCGAGGAGAAGGAGAGGTCTTATCCTCTTCCCTCCGTATCTCTTGCTCTCTTCCACAGGTAGCCATTCTCCCCTTTCGTCCTTCCACCCCAAGTGATAACGAAGCATATCATAGAGGGGAAGATCGAAGGGCTCCATAAAGGAGCGCATATCCTTCTCCACTGCCTGGAGGGTGTAGGATAGGAACTCCTCCAATCCTTCCGTCATGTTTTTTCCTTGAGGAGCCTATATTCTATCGATTCCACCAGCGCCTGCCAGGAGGCTTCTATGATGTTCGTGGAGACACCGATGGTCGACCAAACCTCTTCTCCATCGAAGGATTCCACGAGGACCCTTACCTTCGCTGCGGTGCCTTCCTGCCCGCTTATAACCCTCACTTTGAAATCGGTAAGCCGAATCTTCTCCAATTCCGGATAGAATTGCTGGAGTGCCTTTCGAAGGGCGTTATCCAGAGCATGGACAGGACCATCTCCCTCCGCTACTGTATGGGCGATGGTATCGTTCACCTTCAATTTCAGGGAGGCTTCCGTTACGAATTCGCCGTTTTGCATCTTCTCCACGATAACCCGCAAGCCCAAAAGGTCGAAGAGCTTACGATAACCGCCCGTTAATTTCTTCACCAACAACTCAAAGGAAGCCTCTGCCCCTTCGAAGTGATAGCCCTGGTTCTCCAGTTCGGTTAACTTTTCCAAGATGAGGCGGGTCTGGGGTGAATCCTTGGTGAGGTCGAGATGGAGGCTTCGCGTCTTATAGACGATGGTGGAGGAACCGGACAACTCGGAGACAAGGATTCGCCTCTCGTTGCCCACCGCTTCCGGATCTATGTGTTCATAGGAGCGGGGATTCTTCATTATTGCATCCACATGAACCCCACCCTTATGGGCGAAGGCGGACTCCCCCACGAAGGGCATATTGCTGGCGGGCACCACATTCGCTACTTCCGCCACGAAGCGGGATAGCTCTACGAGGTGCTTTAGTTTTTCCTTGGGAACAACTTCTATTCCCATTTTGAGGACTAAGATAGGGATGATGGAACAGAGGTTGGCGTTTCCACATCTTTCCCCGTAGCCATTTATCGTTCCCTGCACCTGGGTTGCCCCCGCCTCAACGGCGGCGATGGTGTTCGCCACTCCCGTCTCTGAATCGTTGTGGGCGTGAATGCCGAGGGGAACCTTCACCCTTTCCTTTACCTTAGCGGTTATCTCTTTAACCTCGCTGGGCAGGCATCCCCCATTGGTATCCGCAAGGCAAAGCCAATCCGCTCCTCCTGCTTCCGCCGCTTCCAGGCACTCCAGGGCATAGGCGGGGTCGGATTTATAACCATCGAAGAAATGCTCCGCATCGAAGATAACCTCTTTGCCGAAGGACTTTAAAAACCTCACCGATTCCTCTATCATTCGAAGGTTCTCCTCCAAACTAACCCTCAAGATTTCCTTAACATGGAAATCCCAGGATTTCCCGAATATGGTGATCGTGGGGGTATCCATTTGGACGAGCATTATGAGATTGGTGTCCTCCTCGGGTTTGCGGTTTGCCCGCCGGGTGGAACCGAAAGCAACGAGTTTGCTGTTTTGGAGCGGTTCCTCCTTCATTCTCTTAAAGAAGGCGAGGTCCTTGGGATTGGAAGCCGGCCACCCTCCTTCGATATAATGGATGCCAAACTCATCCAATTTGCGGGCGATGCGGATCTTATCCTCCACGGAGAAGGAGATGCCCTTCATCTGGGCTCCGTCCCTTAAGGTGGTATCATATAGAAATATGGTCATGGTTAGCTCCTCCTATGTTTGTTTAGAAATTTTAACAAAATGCAAATTATCTGGCAATTTTAAGGCTTCATAGAGGGCGGTATCTACCTCGAAGGGAAAAGCCACGGGGATTAAGAAGGATTTTTCTGGAATTTTGCTTCCTTCACCAGGATGAGAAGCAAGAGGCTTGCAAGGAAGGCGAGGGAAGCTCCCATGCTGAAGGCGACGAGGGTTCCCTTCCAATGCCAGACTGCCCCGAAGATGACGCTGGCGGGAAGAGCTCCTACCCCTATAGCGAACCGATAGATTCCGTAAGCGGTTCCCCTCAATTCGGGAGGAACCAAATCGGCAACGAACGCCCTTTCGGCTCCTTCCACGAGGGAATAGTAGAAACCGTAGAGGATAAAAAGGAGCCAGATGTGAAGGGGAACGCGAGCGAGGGCGAAGCCCAAGTAGGTGAGGGCGTAGATGCCCCATCCCAGGACTATAACATAGCGCCTTCCTATCCTGTCGGAGAGCATTCCTCCGGGCAGGGAGAAGATGGTCCTTGCCATGTCCAGGGCAAACCAGAGCATGGGGATCAGTTCGAGGGGGACACCGGTGTTCCTTGCTCGCAGGAGGAGAAAGGCATCACTGGAATTGCCAAGGGTGAAGAGCACGATAACGATGAGGAAGATCTTGAAGTTGATGTTGAAGGGTTTAAGGGACAAGCGCAAGGGGATTTTCTCTTCTCTTTCCCTTGGCTGAAGTTCGGTGACCGGGATGAGGGCTAATAGGGAGAGGATAGCGGGGAGGGCAGCGAGTGCAAAGAGGGGACGGAGGTTATTTCGCAGAAGAACGAGGAGGAGGGTGGCAAACAGAGGCCCTATGGCTGCTCCCAAATTGTCCAAAGCCCTATGGAAGCCGAAGGCGCGCCCCCTGTACTCCTCGGGGGTGGAATCAGCTATCAACGCATCCCTGGGAGCTCCTCGAACGCCCTTCCCCGTCCTATCTAAGAACCTTATGACCAGGACATGCCATGGAGCCTGAGCGATGGAGATAATGGGACGGCTGAGAGAGGAGAGGGAATATCCCAAAACGACGATCTTTTTCCGCATCCTCAACCTATCCGACAACCAGCCGGAGAGGATCTGGAGAAGGCTGGCGGTGGTCTCCGCGATCCCCTCGATAACGCCGATGAAGACGGTGCTTGCCCGGAGGACCTGCTTGAGGAATATAGGGAGGAGGGGATAGATCATTTCACTGCTGACATCGTTGAGGAGGCTGACGATGCCCAGGAGAAAAACATTGCGAGATATGCCCTTTATGCGCATTTTTGCCTCCAAAATAAAAAAATGGAGCCGACGGTGGGATTCGAACCCACGACCTGGTGATTACGAATCACCCGCTCTTCCACTGAGCTACATCGGCTTCTATAAAATTATAACCAACAATTCGAACTGCGCAAATATTAGGACATGACCCCCTTCTTACATTTTCATAGAGAATTGAGTTAAAGACAAGCACGAGTCCAATATGTTATGGGATTTTACGCTCGCTTGACATAGCCTTCCCTTCAGGGCATAATAAAAAGAGATGCAAGAACTCAATACCTACACCGCTGAGCATATAACCGTCCTCAAGGGGCTGGAAGCGGTCAGAAAACGCCCCGCTATGTATATAGGCTCCACCGGTCCCCGGGGATTACATCACCTCGTCTTCGAGGTGGTGGACAACTCTATAGATGAGGTGATGGCGGGCTTTTGTTCGAGGATAGAGGTGATAATCCATAAGGATAACAGCATCTCTGTGATCGATGACGGGCGAGGCATACCTGTGGACCTTCACCCCGAGCTCAAACTCCCCGGCGTGGAAGTGGTGATGACCGTCCTCCACGCAGGCTCGAAGTTCGGAGGGGGAAGTTACAAGGTGGCAGGTGGATTGCATGGCGTAGGGGTTTCCGTAGTTAACGCCCTCTCCGAATGGCTGGAGGTTAAAGTCAAAAGGGAAGGGAAGATCTGGTATCAAAAATACCAACGGGGGGTGCCGGTAACTCCTCTCAAGACGATAGGCAATGCCTCCTCCACGGGCACAACTGTTCGTTTCCTTCCCGATGAGGAAATCTTCGGCAAATACGAATGGAACTACGAAACAATAGCGGAGCGCCTCCGCAATCTCGCTTATCTCAACCCTACGGTAAAAATAGTCCTCGTTGATGAGAGGACGGATACCAAGGAAACTTTCCATTACAAGGGTGGGTTGGAGGCGTTCGTTCAGTTCGTCAATAGGACCAAAACCCCTCTCCACAAGCCGATCTACATAAAGCAATCCCGCAATGGTTGCGAGGTAGAGATAGCGATTCAGTATACGGATTCCTATCAAGAGACCATCATCTCCTTCGCCAACAATATCAATACCGTGGAGGGTGGGACGCATGTTTCCGGCTTTAAGACCGCCCTTACAAGGGTGATAAATCAATATGCTCGCAAGTTGGGCTTGCTCAAGGAGAAGGACCCCAACATAGGTGGTGAGGATGCACGGGAAGGGCTTACCGCTATTATAAGCGTGAAGCTCCTCCAGCCCCAGTTTGAGGGACAAACGAAGACGAAATTAGGCAACAGCGAAATGGAAGGGTTGATGAATTCCATAGTAGGTGAGGAGCTTTCTCGCTTCTTCGAGGAGAATCCTTCCATAGCGAGGAAGATTATAGAGAAGGGGCTAACCGCTTTTCGAGCGAGGGAAGCGGCTAAGAGGGCAGCGGAATTAGTGAAGAGGCAAAGCGCCCTCGAGTCTTCCACCCTTCCGGGAAAGTTGGCGGATTGCACGGAGAGGGACCCCTCGAAATGTGAACTCTATATCGTAGAGGGAGATTCGGCAGGGGGCTCAGCAAAGCAGGGACGGGATAGGAGGTTCCAAGCCATCCTTCCCCTCAAGGGGAAGATCCTCAATGTGGAGAAGGCGCGCATGGATAAGGCGCTGGAGAACGAGGAGATAAAAGCGCTGATAACCGCTTTGGGCACAGGAATCGCAGAAGGCGGGGAGGAGGATGGCAAATTTGCCATCGATCGCCTTCGTTATCATCGCATAATCATAATGACCGATGCGGATGTGGATGGCGCTCATATAAGGACTCTCCTTTTGACCTTTTTCTACCGCTATATGCGTCCCCTAATAGAGCGGGGGCATATATACATCGCCCAGCCTCCCCTCTACCAGATAAAGGTGGGTAGGGATGGCAAGGAGAGGTATTATGCTAATAGCGAGGAGGAAAAGGAGCAGATCCTTAAATCCTTGAAGCGGAAGGATGTCTCCATCCAGAGATATAAGGGATTGGGGGAGATGAACCCGCAACAATTATGGGAAACCACCATGGATCCTGCGAATCGTCGGATAATCCAGGTGACCCTGGAGGACGCCATCAAAGCGGACGAGATTTTTACCACCCTTATGGGAGGGAAGGTGGAACCTCGCAGAGAGTTCATAGAAAGACATGCCAAGGAGGTGCGGAACTTAGATATATGAGCAATAAAAAAGCCCTTACCCCGCCTCAAGCCCTTCAATTGGTCAACCATGGCCCCACCATTTTGGTGACAGTGGAGGGCGAGAGGTATCCTAACATAATAACCCTCGCCTGGTGCACCCCGGTGAGCGCCCGTCCACCTCTGGTAGCCATAAGCGTGGCTCCCTCTCGTTATTCCCATTCGCTGATTCTCAAAAGCGGAGAATTCGTCATAAACATCCCCAATGCCTCTCTTCTCCAAGTTGTCCAGCGGTGTGGCACCGTCTCGGGGAGAAATGTGGATAAATTCAAGGATAATAACCTCACCCCCATCCCAGCGAGCAAGGTGAAAGCCCCCCTTATTGAAGAGTGCGTGGGACATATAGAGTGTAAACTCTATGATAAGTTCACGGCAGGGGACCACACCGTATTCATCGGCGAGGTTGTCGCGGGAGCGGTGAACGAGGACCTCTACGATGGACACCTCATCACCGATAAGGAGGAGGGGGGCACCCTCCATCACTTGGGAGGCAACGCTTATGCCATCGCCGGGAAGAGGGTCTTTGCTCCTTAACCCCCTTTTTATCAGCGGTGGTTTTTCCCATGGGATTAATTAAAAAGAGAAGGAGGTGAGAAAATGCCCATAATCACCGTGGAAGGACGTGCTCTTGACATAGAGAAGAAGCGGGAACTCGTAGCAAAGATAACCGAAATCGCTACCCAAATCTACAACCTGCCCAAGGAAACGATAACCGTGGTCATCAAGGAAAATCCCCCCGAGAACATAGGCGTTGGAGGGAAGTTGATCGTAGATCTCTCTAAATAAAAAGGACATGCAATACCTCACCCTCTACCGTAAGTGGAGACCCCGAATCTTCGAGGAAGTAGTGGGGCAAAGGCATGTTACCCAAACCCTCCAAAACGCTATAAGAAATGGTAACATAGCCCATGCGTATCTTTTCTGTGGACCACGAGGAACGGGGAAGACCACCACCGCTCGTATACTTGCCAAAGCCCTTAATTGCAGGGAAGGACCTACCCCAACCCCCTGCAACAAATGCGATATATGCGAGGCGATAACGGAAGGGAGGGCAATGGATGTCATAGAAATGGACGCTGCCTCCTCGACGAGCGTGGAGGATGTGCGCGATCTTAGGGAAAAGGCGAGATTGGCGCCCGCTCAGGCAAGGTATAAGTTTTACATAATAGACGAGGTGCATCGGTTATCTCGTTCTGCCTTCGACGCCTTGTTGAAAACATTGGAGGAGCCTCCCCAGAATGTGATCTTCATTCTTGCCACTACGGAACCCAATAGAGTTCCTCCAACCATCGTTTCCCGTTGTCAAAGATTCGATTTCCGAAGGGGAAGCGAGGAGGAAATAAAGGGATATCTGAGAAGGGTATGTGAGGGAGAGGGAATAGAAGCAGAGGATTCGGCGCTTTTTCTCGTTGCTTCTCAGGCGGAAGGGAGTTGGCGGGATGCCCTATCCTTGCTGGAGCAGGTCATCGCTTACGCAGGTAACCGCATAACCTCGGAGGATGTGAGGGAAGTTTTAGGGTTGGTGGAGGAGGAGGTGTTCTCCTCTCTAATTCGTTCCCTTTACCAGCAGAATCCCGTTTTGGGTATGCAACTCATAAAGGAGGTGTTGGAGGGGGGAAAGGATCCGCGGGATTTCCTGCGCGGGCTGGCGAAATATATGCGTGACCTCCTCTTCATCAAGATAGGAGCGGAGGAGCTCCTGGAGAGGGAGGGGGACAAATTGGAGAAAATGAGGGAGGAGGCAGAACCTTTACCGAATTCCTTCCTCATCCAGGCGATAGAAACAGTAACCGCAACGGAGAACAGGCTTCGGTTGTCTCCTTCTCCTCGCTTGCCCTTGGAGATAATGTATGTCCAACTTCTCCAATTGTTTCAGAGGACCCTCCAGCCCGCAAAAATAAAGCATGCCGCAAAAGAGGAGGCTCAGCCAATCCCTCCCGAGGTCGTTACTCAGCCTGTAGGCACTCCCCAACCTGCAGCGGTGGAAACCCCATCCCAACAGATGGTTCCACCCCAACTCGCCCAACCTCAGCCATCTGCTCCTTCGGATAGTTCCTTAACCTTTCCTCAGTTGCTTGCTCAGTGGAGGAAGATCCTGAGTATCTTGCAGAGGGAATCCCCCCAAGTTTACTCCTTCCTCCAACACGCTACCCCCGTTTCCCTTGAGGGGGGTATTCTCACCTTTGGCTTTCCTCCCGAGAGGGAGTTTCTCAAGAAGAGATTCGATAGCGATTCTTCTAAGCACAAGGTTCTCCTTAAGGCGATCCAGAAGTGTTTCCCCCAGGTTTCCCTAAAATTCCAAACCACCTTGGTAGAAGAGAAGGAGGGGAAAGAACCTGCTCCTCAACGGGAAGAACCGGAGGAGCTGGACGACAACCTGAGATTGCTTTTCTCCGTCTTCCCGGAGGCTAAAATTATAAAAAGAAACGGAGGTCAGAGCGAAGGAAATGTTTAAATCCTTAGAAAAACAATACAAAAAGTTGATGGAGGACCTTATGAAAGTTAATGAGGCGTTGGCGAATGAAAGGATCGAAGCCACAGCAGGAGGGGGTATGGTGAAGGCGGTTGTCTCAGGACAAGGCGAGGTCCTGGAGATAACCATCTCGCCCGAGGTCGTCGATCCTAATGATGTGGAGATGCTACAGGACCTTGTTTTGTCCGCGGTGCGCTCCGCTCTCACTGAGGCAGCCAAGAGGAAAGAGCAGGCGCTCTCCCAAATAACCGGGGGGTTGTTGCCTCCCTTCTGATATGCCCAGTAAAACCTTAAACAACTTGATCGGCGTGCTCTCTAAATTACCCGGAATAGGACCGAAGACCGCCACCCGCCTTGCCTTTTTCATCCTTAGAATGCCTACACAAGAAGCGGAAGAGTTAGCGGACGCTATAAGGAAGGTGAAAGAAGAAGTAAAAGTCTGTAGGGAATGTGGGAACTACGCCGATGAGGAGATCTGCGATATATGCTCTGATCAGAAGAGGGATAGATCGGTTCTCTGCGTGGTTGCCGATCCTCGAGATGTGATCGCCATAGATAACACGCGAGAATATAGGGGGTTGTATCATGTCTTAGGGGGGGTGCTTTCGCCTTTGGATGGAGTGGGACCGGAGCAATTGCGGATAAGGGAACTATTAGACAGATTGAAGGAAAGCGATGTAACAGAGGTGATAATCGCCCTCAGCCCCACAGTGGAGGGGGAGGCGACCGCAATTTATTTGGCTAAGTTAATCAAACCATTGGGAGTGAAGGTGACCCGCATCGCTCCCGGCATCCCTGTGGGAGGGGAGTTGGATTACGCCGATCCCGCTACGCTCATAAAATCGCTTGAGGGAAGGCGAGAAATTTAGTAGAATAGTCAAAAATTATTGAGGAGGAAAAAAGAGATGGAAGATATTAACGCCAAGAAGGAGAAGATAATGGAAAATTTGAAGGAGGTGCGGGATCCCGAGCTGGGTTTTCCCATCGTCGATGCGGGATTGATAGATGAAATAGAGGTGGAAGGAAAGAAAGCGAGGATAACCTATCACCTTACCGCTCCCTTTTGTCCCCCTCCCTTCGCCCTTTACATCGGGAAGCAGATAAAGGAGAAGACATTAGAGGTAGAGGGAGTGGAGGAAGTGGAAGTTACCCTCCGAGGGCATATAGCGGAAGAGGAAATAAACCAGATGTTGAGGGAAGAGTAAGAAGGTAGAGGATTTTAGGCGTTGCCTTGAAACTCTTTATTTGGGTGGAAGAGGGGTTACTTTTGGATGGCGGTGGGAGATGAGGAGAAGCTGTATCAGGTAATAGGAGCCGAGGAAGCGGGGGAGGGTGAGGAGGATCTTCCAAGGTAAGGGGGAGGCATGTGCCCAAGAGGCGTGGAGGGAGATGGCGAGCATCAAAACACCGAAGGCGAGGAGGAATGCCCCGATGGTTCCAAAGAAGCGTTTCCAGTCCCTCGTCTTTCGGAAGTAATCCAGTATCTCGTAGAAGATAAGGGCGCCTAATAGAAGGAAAAGCACTCCTACCCCTTCCAACCCCATCCTTGTGAAGGCATCCGCAAGGGGGAAAATAGCGAGGCTTAGGATCCTCCACCACCCTTTAAAACCGATGGGAGGAGGAACCTCGACGGTTTGCTTTTTTGCCTCTTTGTCCTTTTTCTGCTTCATGGCTTTTAATTTTCCCCTCTTCTCCTAGGGAAGTCAAGGGATAACATGCCATATGCCAAGAACAATTTCCCTTCAAAAAAATTTTTAATTTTTCGCCCCACCCCCTTGCCCAAAAAAACTTGTTGTTATAATTTTTATGAAGACCAATTCTCCCACAGAGGGTTGGTCCTCGTATCCTCTTAAAGAGGTGGTGATGTGATTTGAGGGTATTGAGTTGAAGCAGGAAGTGCCCGCCTTCCTGCTTAAAATGAAAGAAGGGTTGGCCCCTGACCCTTCAAAGAAGTGGGCTTGCAGGGGCGAAACTAAACAAAAGGAGGAGAAAGGGTAAAGATGTTAAAGGGTAAAAGAGGGTTTACATTGATAGAGCTATTGGTGGTCATAGCTATCATCGCCATTCTCGCGGCGATACTCTTCCCAGTATTCAGCCGAGCAAGGGAACAGGCGAGGAAGACAGCTTGTCTCTCCAATATGAAGCAGATAGGAATGGCGTTGGCTATGTATACCCAAGATTGGGATGAAACACTTCCCTTCTGGTGGTTCCGCTGCTGGGGTGGACCTAATGTAGGTGGCTTGTATTGGCATGAGCAGCTTATGCCCTATGTGAAGAACCTCGATGTTTTTAGATGCCCCAGTGCTAGTGTGGAATGGCAAGCTCCGTGTGGGTGTTATCCAGGCACTGTAGGTAGACCCCAGAATAACATAAGATGCAACTATGGTTATCATGACAACATGTTGGCCGGCAGTGACGGAATTAACAGGTTAGCCAGGCAAGCATCTCCAGCGGAAACAGTGGTAATAGCGGACGCTTTTGACAACTGGATGACTCCTTACGCACCGATGAGTGCAGGGGGGATAATTGCAAAGGTTGCTTTCGCTAATATCCCGGACAAGTTTAACACCCCAGGTTTTAGCTGCGGTTGCCCGCCTACAATTAGCTTGCCTCTCGATGTGGCCCTTGATAAGTGGGCTCGACACTCGGGAGGAGCAGTCCTCGTCTTTGCGGATGGACACGCGAAGTGGTATAAAGGCGACCAGATAAAATCTCGATGTCGGGGAGGCACCCTTCGCATAAGTTGTCCTGATATAAGACAGTAAACGAAGCAAGGGGGGAGGCGAAAGCCTCCCCCCAATTTATAAAAAAGAAAATATATCTTAAAATGTAGCCCGCTGGAGGCTTTCCCAGCAGGGGGATAGAGGGATTTCCTTGACCTGGGTCTACTTTTCCTCTTAAATTCTTCGAAAATCCCTATAGGGAGGCGATTTTATGCTTACTTCTGAGAAGGTCAAGGAATACGCTAAAAGACACGGAGCGGATATAGTGGGAGTGGGCTCCATGGATAGATTCGAGGGGGCGCCTAGAGAAATGGATCCAAGATATATCTTCCCCTCTGCGAAGGCGATCATTGGCTTCGGCTTCCGCATCCCCAGGGGTTGCTTTAGGGGAATAGAGGAGGGAACTTATTTCGCCGCTTATCCCTCTATGGGTTATTCCTTTATTAACCTGGTTTACGCCCCCATTGTGCTCTACGAAGTCTGCAAGATGCTCGAGGACGAAGGCTACGAGGCGACTCCCATCCAGAACATGGTGATCGGCTCCTCGGTCGATATATTGAAGGGGCATAAAACTAATCTGAGCAGATCGGTTTCGCCCCACAAGCCTGCCCCCGATGTCCTTCTTCATTTTCGTATCTCCGCTGTTATCTGTGGGATGGGGGAGATCGGCTATAGCAAATTATTCCTCTCCCCTGAGTTCGGTCCTCGCCAGAGGCTGGCTTTCATCCTAACCGATGCTCCCTTGGAGCCGGACCCCATCTTCGAGGGACAAATTTGCGATAAATGCATGAGGTGTGTAAGCGAGTGCTCGGGCAAGGCGATATCGGCTGCGGAAACGGTGAAGGTTAAAATCGCGGGGAGGGAATTCGAATGGGGGAAATTGGATGAGGAACGTTGTATGCTTGCTTATACGGGTGGTGCGAAAGAGACCTCTCCTTTTCTTCCTCCCGATTATCCCTATGGGGATATCGAAAAGGTGGAAACAGGTGCAGGTTATGCCAATCCCGCCTTTCGGGAACTATGCAAAATACCCTATAATGCTTCCTCCCTCAGCGTATTTCATCATCTTGGTGCTATAGAGGGGGCAAGGGGATGCATCCGTGCTTGTATGATGCACCTCGAGGAGACAGGCAGGATAAAGGCGAGGTTTAAGGAGCCTTTTAGAAAGAGTCGACCCTGGAGCCTCGTCTGAGTTATAATGGAGGAAATCTCCCCAAGGAGGGATCGTCATGTCCGTGATACAGGAAGTAAAGCGAGTGTTCTACTTTAACCTATCCATGGGCTTCTGCCACGAAACCACCGCCACCGCAGCGGATGTAATCACCCGGTTAGGATGGCGTTCCCAGCCCCGTTTCATCACCACCGCCAGCGAGGACTGGAGGCTTATAACGCGGGATATTCTGAAGGATTACGATGCCCTCATTTTCTACACCACTGGCGAACTCCCCTTCACCGAGGAGCAGAAGAAGGCGCTCTTGGATTTCATCAAGGAAGGCAAGGGCTTCGTGGGGATCCATAGCGCGGTTGATACCTTCTACCAGTGGTCGGAGTATGGGGAAATGATCGGTGGATACTTCAATGGGCACCCCTGGCATCAAAAGGTGAGGGTGATCGTTGAGGACAACACCCATCCCGCTACAAGACATTTGGGGGGGACCTGGGAAGTGGTGGACGAGATATACCAGGTGAGGGATTGGTCGAGGGAGAAGGTGAAGGTACTAATGAGGTTGGATCCCGCCTCTGTGGATATCTCTAAGGGAGCAAGGGAAGATCAGGATTACGCCCTCGCTTGGTGCAAGACATACGGCAAAGGGCGAATCCTCTACACCGCCCTTGGACATCCCGTGGAACTTTGGTGGGATGAGAAGTTCCAACAGCATCTCCTCGGCGCCATCCTCTGGGCGATGGGGGTGCTCGAATAATTAGGAAGGGCGGTTTCACCCTCTTAGAATTATTGGTCGTTATAGCTATTATCAGCATCCTTGCTTCCATCTTGTTTCCCATATTCAGCGAGGCAAGAGAGAGGGCACGGCAATCGGTTTGCCTGAGCAACCTCAAGCAACTTTACCTCGCTTTTTCCATGTATCTACAGGATTACGACGAGTTCTTTCCCTGCAATAGCGATCCTTTCCTTTGGATGGGGAGAAACTGGCGACCGTTAATTTCCCCCTACATCAGGGGTATAAGGATCAAAAGTAACCCTTACGGCTACAAGGCGCCCATTCAAACCGAGCATTCCGATGTCTTCCTTTGTCCTTCCGATGTCCAGGCACCCGCGAAATGGGAGAGGACTTCCTATGGCTATTCCTTAGCCTTCTACCATTCTAAATGGCAGGTGAATTCCATGAAGCAATGGACGGATGCGTTGAGGAGCGATATACCATCCATTCCTCAAACCCTCTCTTCCGTCCTTTACCCAGATAAAAAGGCTCTCCTGGGGGAATGGCTTTCCAATCATGAAAGGATAAAAGACGATAAAGGTTGGTGGTGTTATGAGGGAGCAAGGAATTTCCTCTTCGTGGATGGACACTGCAAGTTCCTGCGGGCGAGCGAGCTTAGGCTTGCCAACGATGGCTATCCCGACATAAACCTTACCATTGATGGCATAGAGGGAAAAGATATAGAATGAAAGGACGGGTGATTAGATGATGAGGAAGATCTTCTTTGTCTGCGTGGTTTTAACCGCTTTGTCCTTCGTTTGGTCACAGCCCGCTTGGCATCAACTTTACCTGGATGGGGGAGGTTATTGGAAGGGGAGGATTCGCTTAGAAGTGGAGAATCCAACCTCCCAGGATGTTAAGGGGGAGACGATCCGGATTAAGGTGGGAGCAAATCCCGAAGAATTGAATTTGGTGGGAGAGGAAGCCAAGGGTCTGCGTGTCTGCGATGAAGAAGGAAGGGAACTCCTCTTCGACATACTCTCCTCTGCTGGGGGTTGTAAGCGTTCGGGGAAATTGACCAAGGGGGATATGCTTCTTCTGCCCGTGGAGGTGAAGACAGGGGAGAAGAAGGGATATTTCGTCTACTACGGCAACGAAGATGCCTGGGGAGTGCCTGATTTTTGGAGGGGTGGGTTATACAACGGGGGATTTGAGATAGGGAAGGATTCTCCCGAGGATTGGTCGGCGGTGGAAACGGATGCCTACCACCAGGTTTTCTGGGTTAAGGAGAATCCCCATTCAGGGAGATATTGTGCGAAGACGGTCGTTAGGATGGGTGCTTCCCCATCTTGGGTGAAGTACCATCAGACGAACATCCCTATCGTGGAGGGCAGAAGGTATATCCTACGCGCCTGGGTGAAAGCGAAGGATGTAAAGGGGATGGCGGGATGGTTCATACATGTTTTCGGCAATAAGGGATGGCTTATCAACCAGGTTTTGAATGCTGGTGAGGGAACTTACGATTGGAGGGAGATAACCTATGAATTCGTTGCCCCCGAAAGCGCTACCAACGCCACTATCGGTACCGTGCTTTACGGCACGGGCACCGCTTGGTTCGATGATGTCTCCCTCCAACCCGCTGAGCCGATGGAAAACCTACTGCGGATTTCCATCGGTGGGAGGGAGGAAATGAGGCTAAGGGAGATAAGGGGCGGGGACAGAGAAAACAGGGCAAGTTTCTTCCAGGAGATAAAGGTGCGTAACTTCTCCAATTCCCCTAAGGGGGGAGTTCTTATCTCCTTGGAGTTGAACCGCTTGCGCCGATACATCCCCTCCCTTAAATTCCGCATCCTCGATCCCGAGACGAAGAAAACCTGTCCCTATATCAAATTCGAGGATATCCTTCTCTTCATCACCTCTCTTCCTCCCAAGAGCGAGAAGGTCTTCCTCCTCTATCCCGACGAGAAGGGCGAGGAGATGGACCTTCAGCAGTTGATAACCAGCAAGGTCAACCTGGTGAAAAATCCCTCCTTTGAGGAAGAGGACGAGAATCACCTCCCTGCCTATTGGCAAGGTGGATTTGAGATGGAGAAAAGGGAGGGGAGAGCGGTGATCGTTTCCTCCCTGCGGGAGGGAAATGTCGTCCTCGGCATCCCCTCCCTCGATAGTAGGGACCCTGCGCTTGGGAATAAATGCGCCCGTTTAGAGATCCCCGAGGGTGCTCCCCTTCGCTGGGTAGGTTGGCATCAGGAGATCCCGGCTAACCCCAATACCACCCATCTTTATCTTGGTTTCCTCAAAACGGAAAACCTCAAGGGGGAGGTCGTCCTCTACGGACACTTTCACGACAAGGAGGGCAAGCTCTGCCAGGGAGCGCAGTATTTCCAAACCGCTCCTGCCTTATCCGGCACTCGCCCTTGGACGCTCACCTATTCCCTCCTCCAGACTCCCTATGATTGTGCCTCCGTGGAGCTCCATTTAACGGTGAACGCCCATGGCATCGTCTATCACGATGGCATATTCTTTGCTGAGGTGGAGAAAGGGATATGGGGCAAAGCATATGCTCCTCCCTCTAAAGAAATGCTCAATGTCTGGCAGGTTGATCCCTTGATCAAGGTTTTCCAGGACGATGTGCCCGGACCCGCCCCTAAGGAGATAAGGTTATATTGCGCCATTAACGAGAGAGAATCCCTTCAGTTGGCGTTCCGAAGCGAGAAGGGGCTCAAGGGGGTAAGGATATCGGTGAGAAAGCCAATGAATAAAGCGGGGCAAACCCTCCCCGATGTTAAAGTTAACCTTGTGGGCTATGTGCCCATAGATGTTCCCTCTGCTTATTATTCCTCTCCCGCTCAAGCGCCCTGGTATAGGTTGGTGCCCAAGGGGACGCCGGGAAGCGATGGCTGGGCAGGCTACTGGCCTGATCCTCTTCTCCCTAACAAGCCCTTCGACCTACAAGCTCAAACCACTCAGCCCATTTGGCTGACGGTCCAGGTTCCTCCCAATGCCTCTCCTGGCGAATACAAGTCCCTCATCACTATCCAGGGGGAAAATGCCCAAATAAGCATACCCCTCACTATAAAGGTGTGGGGCTTCTCCCTTCCGAAGAGCCCTTCCCTCAAGGTCATATTCGATTTCCACTCTGATGCTGGCTTGGATTTGAAGAGTTGGTATAGGTTCTATGCGGAGCATCGTATCTCTCCCAATACGATTCGCCCTGAGCCCACGATAGATTATAAGGATGGGCAGGTGAGCCTTAATACATCGGGCTTCGATGAGATGGCGCATTATTGCCTCGATGACTTGGGGATGAGCGTCGTTTATCTCCCCGGCTTTTTCTACATGATGGGGTGGGGCTTTTCGCCAAAGCAGATGTTTGGCTACGAGGCATTTACTCCCGAGTTTAATCTTGCCTTTTCCCAATGCTACCGTGCCTTCCTCAACCATTTAAAGGAGAAGGGATGGAAGGACAAGTTCGTCTATTATGTTGCGGATGAACCCCACTACTGGTTTCCCAAGGTCGGGGAAAATATGGAGAAGATGTGCGATCTCATCCATTCAGTATCCCGAGACATACCCATCTACTCCAGCGTTTGGAATTATGTGGGGGATTGGGTAGGATATCTCGATATATGGGGAGTGGGACCGCACGGCTCCTGCCCCGTGGACAAGATGGAGGAGTTGAAAAGGAGCGGGGCAAAGCTCTGGTTCACCACCGATGGACATATGTGCATAGATACCCCTTATCTGGCGATCGAGAGGCTCCTGCCCTATCTCTGCTGGAAGTACGGGGTGGAAGGCTACGAATTCTGGGGGCTCAATTGGTGGACATATAATCCCTATGAGAAGGGATGGCATGCTTTCCTTCCCCATACCTTCACCGAGGGAGGGGAGGCTACGATGATAAGATATCCCAATGGCGATGGTTTCCTTTCCTACCCGCCGGTGGATAAGAATTACAAGGAGCCAGTGTCCACCATTCGCCTGGAGCAAGTAAGGGAGGGCATAGAGGATTACGAGTATCTCGTTCTTTTGGATAGGTTGGTGGCGGAGGCAAGAGGAAAGGGAATGGATGTCTCTCGGGCAAGCAGGATTTTGGAAAGGGCAAGGGCGCTCGTCTTCATTCCCAACAAGGGAGGCTTGAGATCCCTTTCCCTGCTCCCTCGTCCCTCGGAGGTTGCAGAAATACGAAGGGCAATGGGAGAGGAGATAGAGAGGCTCCTTAGAGAAAGAAAGGAATAGTTCCTCCGCTCCGGTTCGGGATCCCCTTAGGGGAAAAGGGCGTTTACCCTTTCCCAAAGTAGATTTTCGTTCTTTATGCGGAAGGAGGAACGAAGGACAAGCAAGGGCAATGGGGAGGTCCTACTACCCAAGAGCCTTCCCATCTTCACCCCGTCCTTAGGCGTCATCACCACCGCCTCACAGCCTTTTCCCTCAGCCTCTTTTAGAATTTCCTCTAAATCCTGTTCTTTATAAAGATAATGATCGGGATAGGAACGAAACACAACCTCCCCACTCAATTTTTCCAAGGTCCTCCTAAAGCCCTCGGGATTCCCTATCCCCGCTACCCCCATAACTTTTCTTCCCCATAAGTAATCTAAGCCTATCTCCTTCCCTTCTATTATGTCCTCTAACCGATCCGGCTCGTAATCCGCCTCCAATACCAGTGCTTTTTTGTTATATCGATATATCATCTCCTTTATCCCTTTCTTGTCCTTCGCTAAACCCGCATTGCTCAGGATTATCACATCCCCCCTCGCCAAGCCCTTCAGGCTTTCTCTTAAAGCCCCGCGAGGGAATAGCCTTCCATAGCCAAAGGGATTCAGGGCGTTTAACAACACGATCTCCAGATCCTTTTCCACCCGGAAGTATTGCAGGGCGTCATCGAGCACCACCACCGCCGCTCCTTCCTCCACCGCCTGCTCGATGGATTTTATTCGGTCCCTTCCTATCCACACGCTGATGCCCGGGAGGGAATTCGTTATGAGAAAAGCCTCATCCCCTATCTCTTCTATGCTCCTTCCCTCTGCTTTTCCTGCTTTTCCTCTTCCTCCATAGCCGGTGCAAATGACAGCCACCCTATATCCCTTCCCTTTGAGGGATCTCGCCAATTCGATGGTTAGAGGCGTCTTTCCCGTACCTCCTAAGGTTATGTTCCCTACCCCGATCACTTTACAAGGAGGTCTTAGCTTCCTTCTTTCTTGAAGGGCTCGGAAGATGAGAAAGCCAAGGGCATAAAGCGGGGTCAATAGGCAAAGGAAAAATCTTAGAAGGGCTAAAAAGGTGCCTCTTTCCCCGCTGATCGCTCTTCTCCAGGTTTCTTCCCAACCCATCTTCAAGTCCCTTTGCTCGCTAACTCCGCGATTGCCTGGGCATACGCTTTGGAAGCACCCTGCATAGTTTCTATCAACCTCTCCGCGCTCTTTGCTATCTCCTTTCTCAGAGAAGCTTCCCCCAGGAGCGCTTTCACCTTCTCGCTTAACTCTTTGCTATTCCTAACTTCTATACCAACCTCTGCCTGCTTCGCTAAATCCGTTATATCTCGGAAATTGTGCATATAAGGACCGAAGAGGACCGGCTTCCCCCAGGCTAAGGGTTCCAGGATATTGTGTCCTCCCTTGGGCACTAAACTTCCTCCCACGAATGCAACCGTGCACAATCCGTAGAGGGTGAACAGCTCCCCTACGGTATCTATGAGGATGACGGCGTTTTTATCCAGGGCCTCCAGAGGCAGTCTGCTTCTTTTAACATAGGTGAAGCCTCGCTTGGAAAGGAGGCTCTCCACTTCCTCCATTCTCTCGGGATGACGAGGCGCGAGGATCAGCCTTAAATGGGGGAAGGAAAGGCGAGCATTCCAATAGGCATCGAGGACCATTTCTTCTTCTCCGGGGTGGGTGCTTCCGGCGACGAGGATTTCCTCGTCCTCCTCTATTTTAAGTAGGTTCTTTAGGTTTTCCAATTTCGAAAGGTCCTTGCTAAGGGCAACTTGGTCGAACTTACTGTTCCCCACCACTTTTACATTCCTGCCTCCGCTTTGGAACGCCCGCTTGGCGTCCCGTTCCGACTGCATAAAAAGGGTCATCTGTTCCAAAAGCGGGGCAAAGAAGAACTTGAGGGCGCGCATCTTCACCAAACTATCATCCGATATCCTACCGTTTACCAAAAGCAAGGGGATGTTAAGGAGCCTCGCCCAGAAGATGAGGTTGGGCCAGACCTCGGTCTCCACCAGCGCTATCACCCGGGGCTTCAACCTTCTTAGAGCTATAAGGGGGCAGGGAAATATATCGAGGGGGAAATAGAAAAGTTTGGCGAGGTCGCGAAGATGCCTTTTTGCGGTTTCCATCCCCGTGGTGGTCGTTACGGAAAGGTAGATTTCTTTCTCCTCCACCAATCGCTTTAGGTTTTCCACTATTGGCTTGGCTGCCATGGTCTCCCCCACGGAAACGGCGTGCACCCAGATGGCCCCTTCTCCCCTGGGAGCCAGCCCCATTTTCTCCTTCCATCCCCTCAATTTCTTCCCCCCAAACTGGCGGAGGAAAAACCAACCCAATATGAAGGGCAAAAGAAGGAAGATGGCTATGTTGTAAAGAAGGATGGGGATAAGCAACCTCCAACGAGAGGGGCGCGGGTCTTCTATGAGGAGCTTCTTTGCTTTTTCCTCTTCCCTATCCAATGCCTGCTTCACCGAATTTAGATCTCCTTGGGGATAGAAAGGTTTTCCGAAGGAGACGATGATTTTGGAAAAGGGGAGGGGGAGAAGATGCCTATCCCAAGTGGGAAGCCTAAGGGCAGGGCTTATCGCTACTCCCACCGGTATGATGGGGGTATCCCTATCGGTGAGGAGGAGGATGCCCTTCTTGGGGATGCGAGGCGGACCGAGGGGACCGTCCGGCGTTATCCCCAGGATCTCCCCCTGGGCAAGGGCTTGCTTGGCTTGGCGGAAGGCGGAGATCCCGCCTCGCCTGCTCGAGCCCAGGATAACCTTGCAGCCCGAAAGGGTGAGGAATTTCCCCAGAAGCCTTCCATCGGCGGAAGGGGAAACTATGCAGAGCAGTTTCCTCTTCCTTAGCAGGAAAACGGGGATGGAGAAGAGGCTATGCCAAGAGGCAAGTATGCTTCTCCTTTTAATCCTTTCCATTCCCAGGATATTTAATCGAGAGGTAGCTAGGACGAGGTGGAAATAAAGCCAGGCGATATAAGGGGCTAAGGATGCCAAGTATTTAAGAAACCTTCTCATCCTCTTCCCTCATCTGAAGCTCATATAGCTTGGCGTAAAGCCCTCCCTTCTCCAACAACTCCTTATGCGTTCCCTCCTCCACTATCCTTCCCTTATCCAAGACCACAATCCTATCCGCAACCCTGGCGGTGGATAAGCGATGGGCGACGAGCACTATGGTTTGTTCTCCTCGAGATAGGTTGTTCAACAAGGCTTGCTCCGAAATGGAATCCAAATTCGCTGTAGCTTCATCCAGTATCAGGATGGAGGGCTTTCTTAAGAGCGCCCTTGCTATCGCCAGCCTTTGTTTTTGCCCCGCTGAAAGCGTCACTCCCCTCTCTCCTATGTAACTATCCAACCCCTCGGGAAGGGAGGCGACGAACTCCCAAAGCCCAACCTTTTCCAAGGCAGATCTCATCTCCTCCTCGCTTACCTCGTTCGCATAGGAAAGGTTTTCCCTTATCGTGCCGGCAAATACCAAAGGTTCCTGAGAGACTATCGCTATCTGTTTTCGTAGAGAGGGGATCCTCACCTCTCTTATATCCCAATCGTCTATCCTTATCTCGCCCTCTTTAGGCTCGAAGAAACGGGGGATGAGGTCAACGAGGCTCGTCTTGCCTGCCCCCGAGGGACCGACGATGGCTATCATTTCGCCCTTTTTAATCTCCAAGTTTATTCCCTCCAAAACCGCTGTCCCATTATAGGATAAGGAAACATTGCTGAACTTCAATTCCCTTTGGAAGGAAGGAAGCTCCACTACGCCTTCCTTTTCCTCTTGGATGGTTGGCTCCAAGAGCTCTAATAAACGAGAGGCTGCCCCCGCGCTCTGCTGTAGGTTCATTATAACTTCCCCCCAATTCCTCAGGTTTTGATAGAGCATTTGGAGCAGGATTATGAACTCCGTTAACTTCCCCAGATTAAAATTGCTACCCGCCTTTATTATTTGCCAACTGGCGAAGAGGATTATGAATACCACCCCAATCGCCCCAGCCAATTCTATCAAAGGGATGAGTAACGCTCGTAATCTGATCCCCCTCATGATCGCCCCAAAGGTTTGGGAAAGGGTGGTGGAGAATCGCTTCCTTTCCAATTCCTCGGCACATAGCCCCTTGACCTCCTTAACGAAGGAAAGGAAATGTTCCAATCGGTTATTGATATCCCCAAACCTTTGCTGGATCTCCACCTGTATCCGGCGCATTTTCTTCCCCGCTAAATCTATCACATATCCGAGCAGGGGGATGGCGGTCACGCTGAAGAGGGAAAGTTGCCAATTTAGCATGAGGAGTCTGACCATAAAGGCTATTACCAATATGGGAGTGACGAATATCCTTTCCAATACTGTTGGTAGGGTTTCCTCTATAACTCTTACATCCACTACTACCCGGGATATCAGGTCACCTGCGCGTCTACGATGGAAGAAGGGCAAGGGGAGAAAGAGGAGGCGGGAGAGGAGAAGTTCCCTGATCTCCATCCCTATCCTATGGGCAACCCATCCCAAAAAGTAGGAGGAACAATAAAAGAATAATCCTTTGAAGGTATAAGCTGCTATCCCAAGGGCGCAGACGATGGCTATGGTGTGGAAATCCTTTCCCCCTATGCTGGAGATGGCCTCTCGGGCCAACCTTGCCACCAATACCCCTAACAACCCCGCCCCTGCTGAGCCGATTAACCCGAGGAGCGTCCTTTTAAGGTATTTCCTAACCCAGGATGCAAGCCAAGGAATTGGTTTCATATGCTCACATAATTTTACCATGTTCTCTTGGATTTTGGAAGTTTCGCGCTTCTAATGCAAGATAAAGCCCTAAAGGAGGAGCCTAACTCAATTTAGAATAGATTTTATTTAGAGGAAAAAACGGTTTCCCCCTTGACTAACTGTTCCGAAGGGGAGAAAATAATAGGATGGGAGAGATGAAGAAGATAGGCAATATAAGCATAGAGGTAATAAAGGGCGATATAACGGAGATGGAATGCGATGCCATAGTAAATGCTGCCAATAATCGCCTTTGGATGGGGGGTGGAGTTGCCGGCGCTATAAAAAGAAAGGGTGGGATAGAAATAGAAAAGGAAGCGGTCGCCAAAGGGCCTATAGGGATAGGGGAAGCGATCCATACCTCCGCTGGAAGCCTCAAAGCGAAGTTCGTCATCCATGCCGCGGTCATGGGCGATGATAGGACCACGGATTGGGAGAAAATCTATAAGGCAACGAAGAGCAGCTTGGAACTGGCGGAGCGATTGGGGGTTAAATCCATGGCCTTCCCTGCCCTCGGCACGGGGGTAGGGGGATTCCCCTATAAGGAGAGCGCCCGTGCCATGCTCCAGGCGATAGAGGAAGTAGCCCCAAGCACCTCCAACCTCGAGCGGATAGTCTTCGTCCTTTGGGATGAACCTGCTTACCAAGCCTTTAAAGAGGTGATTGAGGGATGAAAAGATGCCTATTTGTTTTGCTCCTTCCCCTCTTTGCTTTCGCTTCCCCCGCTGAGGAATATCTCAACCTTCTCAAATCTAATCGCTATGCGGAATTCGCCGGGAAGATAATCGGGATCGTGAAATCCTCTAGTTCTACCACCGTCCTGCTCCAAGAAGGCGATCTTACCAAATGCGTAAAGTTAGCCTCCTCTGCTAACTTGGATATAGGTAAGGAGGTCAGGATGCTCCTTAAGCCCCTGGGGGATGGGCAGTATGAACTCGTCATGGCTATAGATGCCTCCGAGATCAAGGAAACCCCTCCTCAAACCCAAGCCACTCAGCCTTCTTATTTCCTCTATTTCCCCGTCTCTAAATCCTCGCGGGGGAATCTCACCAGTCGTTCCCTCCCCATCCAAATTCCCAATGATATAGTGCAAGCCTATAAAAGAGCGGTCCTATACTTCAATCCTCGCCTTAAGGATGAGGATGCGGAGTTGATCGCTAAGGCGATCCTTTACTTCAGTGTGGAGAACAATTTAGATCCGCGCCTCGTCGTAGCGGTGATCGCTGTGGAATCGGGCTTCAATCCCTCTGCTGTTTCCAAGAAGGGGGCTATGGGGTTGGGGCAACTCATGCCAGTGAATGTCCGAGGGATGGGAGTGAAGAACCCCTTTGATCCTCTTGAGAACCTCTCTGCTTCCATTCGCCTCATAAGGGGACATTTGGAGCAGTTCGAGGGGCATCCCCAACAATTAGCCCTTGCCCTTGCCTGCTACAATGCGGGCTCGGGAGCGGTTAGGAGATATGGGGGAGTGCCTCCTTACAAGGAAACCCAGAATTATATCAAGAAGGTCACGGAGCTTTATAGAAAGATATGCGGATACTGAAGAAGATGAGAAGATGCGAGAGAAGATAGCCTTGCTTTGGCAGTTGGAGCAAATAGACACTGCCATTCAGCGAAAACTGGGAGAGATGGCGAATTTGGACGATGGTAGCGCTTTAGCAAAAGTTGCGGAGGGGCTTCGGGAAGAGGTAGCAAAACTGAGAAAGGAATTGGAGAAGATGCAGAGAGAGATGCGGGACAAGGAGCTGGAAGCGAGGAGCTTGGAGGAGAAACGCAAATCAATGGAGAAAAGGATGTATGGGGGGTTCGTGAGCAATCCCAAGGAATTGGAAGCGATGGAGAAGGACATAGCGATGTTGAAGAAAAACCAAGATGCATTGGAGGAAAGGGTTATAGAACTCATGTACTTGATCGAGGAGAAAACCCCTGTTCTCCAGGAGATGGAAAGGGAACTCCAAAATAAGGAGAAGGAACTCCAGGAGATCCAAACCAATTATCAGCAAACGGTTCAAACCCTCTCAAGCGAGGTTGCTTCCCTTAAGGAAAGGAGGGAAGCCCTCCTTCCCTCCATCGACCCCCACCTTTTAGAACGCTATAACGAGATAAGGGAAAGGGAAGGTGCGGGGGTGTCCAAGATTGTTTCGGGCATCTGCAGTCACTGCAACTTGGGCGTTAGCCCTCGCCTCCTCTCCAAACTCCAGGAGGATCAAACCCTCGTTTATTGTGAGCACTGTGGTTGTATCCTCTACCTTGAGAAATAACGAATCCCAGGACATCACCATCATCATAGACGGAGCTTCCCGAGGCAATCCCGGTGAGGCTTTCCTTGCCGTTTGTTTTCTTCGGGGCGACGAAATCGTTGCCTCGCTATCTCGCTTCATAGGAACTGCGACCAATAATCAAGCGGAATGGCTCGCCTTTCTTCATGCCCTTCGCTTCGCTAAGCTACTCGGTCTCGAGAAGATAAAGATCCTCACCGATAGCGTGCTCCTGTTTCAACAGTGGAAGGGGTCTTTCAAGACCAAAGCACCTCAACTGAAACAGTTCCTTATCCAAGGGAAGGAGCTAGCTAATTCCTTCCAGGAGGTGGACCTCGTCCTTGTCCCCAGGAAGATGGTGAGGATAGCCCATAACCTTGCCCATAGATGCCTTAAAACTACCGAAAAGGAGGAATAAAAATGCAGGAGGAAATAACCCTCCCCCCTCCTCTAAAGAGAGGAGGCGTCTCCCTGGAGGAATCGCTTTGGCGAAGGAGATCAGTGCGCCAATTCTCTCCTCAGCCCTTGTCATGGGAGGAGATAGGGCAGATACTCTGGGCAGGGCAGGGGATATCCGAGGAAGAAATGGGCTTCCGCACCGCTCCCTCCGCTGGCGCTACCTTCCCCCTCTTCCTGTATGCCTTGCTCCCCCAAGGAACCTTTAAATACATCCCCCATTCCCACAAACTTCGCCAAATATCACCAAAGGACCTTCGTTCCCAACTCGCCGTTGTCTCCCTCTATCAATCCTTCATCGCCCAGGCCCCCTTGGTCGTCCTCATTTCCGCCGATTACGCTCGCACGACCCATCGCTACGGCCGGAGGGGCATCCGCTATGTGGACATAGAGGTTGGGCATGTGGGGCAGAACATCCAACTTCAAGCGGTGGCTCTGGGGCTTGCCTCGGTATGTGTAGGTGCCTTCGAGGATGAGGAGGTTAAGGCGCTCATTCCCCTCCCTCCCGAGGAAGAGCCTTTGTATATCATCCCTGTAGGACATCCAAGATGAGGAGATTCATCGGGGTAATAGGAGCATCCAATCCCCCTCTCGACCTCATCCCAGTGGCTGAGAGGGTGGGGGAGGAGATAGCGAGCAGAGAGGGGATTCTGATCTGTGGAGGAATGGGAGGAGTGATGGAGGCGGTCTGTAGGGGAGCGAAAAGGCGGGGAGGTCTCACCATAGGAATTCTCCCCACTACATCCCGGGAGGACGCTAATCCCTTCGTGGATATTCCCATCCCTACGGGGATGGGTTATGCGAGGAACATAATAATCGTTCTCTCTTCCGAAGCACTCATCGCTATTGGGGGAGCTTATGGCACCCTCACGGAGATCGCCTTCGCCCTCCACTTCCAAAGACCAATAATAGGGCTATCCACCTGGCGCATTCAGGGCCAAGAGGGAGAGGTAAAGGACATAATTTATGTGGATGACCCTGTCTTGGCTGTAAAACTCGCTATGGAAGGAGGATAGAATGGCGCGCAAGAGGGTAGAGATAGAAGTCTTCGGGCGAGTGCAAAGGGTAGGCTATCGTTTCTATGTGGAGGATGTAGCGTTGAAATACCGCCTGGAAGGCTATGTGCGCAACACGAGGCGGGGGTCAGTGGAGATAGTCGCGGAAGGAGAGGAGGATACCCTCTGCAATTTCATAAGCGAATTGAGGAAGGCTCCACCTCCCGCCAGGGTCGATGATATAAAGATACTTTGGGGAGAGCCTAAGGATGAGTTCCGCCGTTTCGAGATTCGCTATTGAGGATGTAAAAGAGCGCCTCCTTCTGATAAACGAACTGTTGGAAAAGCGCTTCGGAACGCCCCGGAGGGAGGCATTGCCCCCGCTGGACGAGCTCATCCGCACCATCCTTTCCCAGAACACCTCCGATAAGAATTCCCATAGAGCCTTCGCTAATCTGAAGCGGGCTTTCCCCGATTGGCATTCCCTCCTTTCCGCTCCTCTTTCCCAAATCGAGGAGGCGATCAGGATCGGCGGGCTCTCCCAAATAAAGGCCAAGAGGATCAAGGAGATAGTGGAAAGATTAAAGGAGATGGATCCTTCCCTCACGCTTTCCTTTCTTTCCGACTATACCCCTGAGGAGATAAAGCAGTTTCTCCTTTCCCTTCCCGGTGTGGGGGCGAAAACCACCGCCTGCGTGCTTCTCTTTTCCCTAAAGAAGCCCGCCTTTCCCGTGGATACCCATATCCTGCGCATTTCCAGGCGGTTGTGCCTCGCTCAGGGAAAGACCTCTCCGGATAACCTTCAAACCTTCTACGAGGCGCATCTGCCCTCTCATCTTTATCTTCCCCTCCACCTAAACCTCATTCGCTTGGGCAGGGAGATCTGCCATCCTCGGAAGCCCCTGTGCCATATTTGTCCTCTCGAAGGGATCTGCCCAAAGGGAGCATGCGATTCGGATTCCAGGTGAAGATAAGCGAGGGCTACGAGAAAGCCCTCGCCTACGCGCTCAAGATCGGCTGCGAGTGCATCCAAACCCTCATTACAAGCCCTCTTACCTGGCATTTGAGGACTAATATCCCCGCCCTCCGGGAGTACATCGCCTCCCTTCGTTCCCACGATATCCAGCCCATCGCTATCCATGCCCCCTACCTCCTAAACCTCGCCTCACCAGAGGGGACGATCTACGAAAAATCACTTCAAGCTCTCATGGATGAGTTTCATATCGCCCAGGAGGTGGAGGCGGATTTCCTCATCGTTCATGCGGGAAGCCATAGGGGGCAGAATGGTAAGGAGGGCGTGAAGAGGCTGATCTCCGCCCTGAAGGCTGTTGAACGCTCCTTCGCTTCCTCTCCTGAAAAATCTCCCATACTTTTAGTGGAGAACACGGCGGGGGGAGGAGGGGAAATAGGGGCTTCGTTGGAGGAGTTGGAGGAAATACTGAATCACATATCCTGGCAGGGGATCGGGATTTGCTTGGATACCTGCCACCTCTGCGCCTATGGTTATGATCTAAGTTCTCCCCGCGGGGTGGAGGGGTTAGCCAAAGAGGCGAAGAAGAGGTTGGGGGATAGGCTTCACTTAATCCACCTCAACGATTGCAAGGCGCCCTGCGGGAGCAAATACGACAGGCATGAGAATTTGGGCGAGGGAAGCATAGGGCTGGCAGGCTTCAGGGCGATAATAAACCATCCCTTCTTTTCCCCCCTCCCAGCCATCATGGAAACCCCGGCCAGTTATCAGGATGACCTCCGCAACATCGCCCTTGCCAAGCGCCTTCGTGCTACTCCCCCTGGATCCTCCTCAAAGTGAGCAGGGCGGAGCCAGGCGCCTTGTCTATCCTGAGGGTTATGCCTCTCGCCAATTCCCTGCCGGTCAGCGTTCTCCTTTCCCCCCGATCCTGATCGATAACCTCGAAGAGGGCTTTGGCGGGAAGTCCCTTTAGGTTCAACTTTATCTCCGATACAGGGCAAAGATGGCGCCTAAAGGCAAGCACCATTCCTTCCCCTAAATCCTCCCTGTAGAACTGATAGGCCATGAAGGCATCGTCGCTCGTGCTATAGGGGGTGAGGGGGTAGTAATCGCCAAGGAAAAGTCCCCTAACCCTCCTGAACTCCTCTATCCTTCTTTTCGCCTCCTCCAAAGGGAAATCGGGAGCATAGATGTTCCAAGATACTACCATTCCATTGTTCATTGAACTGCGGAAGACATAGGCTTCCGGGGAACCGCAACCTGTGCTCGTCGTGGGTAGGTAGTAGTTGATCCCGTAAGTGTGGCATTGATAACCGTTCGGCTCGAAATATTGATAGTCGGTGCGCCAGAGGGCAACGCTCCTGGAGATGGTTTCCAGATCTATTCGCCTACCTCCGCTGGCGCAGTTGTCGATTATTAGCCCGGGATGGCGCCTCAGTAGTTCGTCCCAAAAGGCGTAGAAGCCCTCTATATACCTTATCTCCGTTATTCCCTGCCTATCCTCGGGATCGGCAGAGCGCCAGAAGGGCAGGGGGTCTATGTTGAAGTCGTGTCTGTAGACATTTATCCCCTCCCTTTCGATCATCTGAGAGATGTGATGGGTCAGCCATCTCCGCGCCTCCTCATTGCCCAGGTTCAAAAGCCCATTGGGGTTCCCCGGCAATCTTAAAATCCAGTCCGGGTGTTCCCTATCTAGCCAAGTGCCCTGGAAGACCCGCTCTGGCTCGAACCAGAGGAGGAAGCCCTTCATCCCCATATCCTTGACCGCTTCGGAAACAGGGCGAAGCCCGCGAGGAAAACCATCCTTGCGAGGAAACCAGTTGCCCACCCCATTCGGCCACTTCCCCTCGAACCACCCCGCATCTATCCACCAATAATCGAAGTCGAGCTCCAATTCGCGGAAACGCTTGGCAAAGGCGATCTGGTTCTCCTCGTTTGCATCGTTGAACTCTATATCCGTGAGGGAAGGGTCGTAATAGCGCGGTGAGCCGGTGGCGGAGAAGGGGAGCTCCAAGGGCTTGGGAGCAATGTGGTCTATAATGAACCGGCGGAAGAGGTTCTGGCCTATAAAGAAATCCCTTCCCTTCCAGGAGAGGAGAAGAATGCGGGGAGAACGAATCTCCTCGCCCGGGTAAAGCTTGAGGTGGGTCAATTCCATGCCCGCTCGCACCTTAACGGAGGAGTTGGCATCCCCCTCGAAGGAAGCGCACCACTGCCCCGACCAACCTATGGCGATGATCACCCCTCCCTTGCCCCGGAACTCTATGTGGAAGAAAGGGAGGGATGTGGTATGGGAAGATCGCCCACCCAAGGGAGCGATGCGGAGGGAAGTGCCTTGCTTTATTTCCTTCTCTAAAGGGGCGAAATCGTCCCTTTGGGCATTGCTCCCCTTATTGTGATGGAGGATGACCCTTAGAGTTCCCGCTGGGGGGACGAAGACGGCGTCCAGCGCCTGGATGTTTTCTATTATGGGGGTGTCTTCCTTGCCCTCGTTCTTGAACCGTAGTAGCCACTCGATGGCGGGGAAATCCTCGTATTCGAGCGCTTCGCAGGTTACACGGAGGTGGGTTTGAGGGTCGAGGTAGGTGAAGACATGTTGGGTGCCTTTCCCCTTTATTGCCCTCTGCTGATGGGAGAATTTCCAATGGGGAAGAAGATCCTTGGAGGATCGGCCTTGATAGATGAAGGAGAAAGGGGGCGCGGTTTGGAAGTCCAGAGGGAGGTAAGCCATCACCGCCAGCCCAAACACGGGAAATCCCAATATGCACATCTCGAGCCCCTCCTTTCGTTGTTTGTCTCATTTTACTAACCTCACAGGGGACAGCAAGGAGAAACCGATTGTTCCTCTTTTCCCATCTGTTTTTATCTTCCACCCCTAACTTCCTCCTAATAAACAAGGCAAAGATAGGGAATGGTGGCGACGATCTGGGAGCGCTTACGACGCAAGAGGTTCGTTGTAGCGGGGTTCGAACGAATAGGAAAATTCCCGAAGACAGTTTTACTGGAATTTCTTTAGGAATTCGTCGACGTTCTCCTTCGTCACCAATTGCACGGGCACATAGATCTCCTTCTCCACTTTTCCTCCTTTTAGCACTTCGAGGGCTATATCGACCGCCATCCTTCCCATCTCCTCGGGTTGCTGGGCTACTGTGGCAAGCAGTTTCCCCGCTTTGATCGCCTCCAAAGCATCTTTATTGCCATCGAATCCTATAACCTTTATCTTGCCGACCTTCCCCACCGCCTCTATGGCCTGCAGGGCGCCGAGCGCCATTTCATCGTTCTGAGCGAAGACCGCATCCAAGTTTGGATGCTTTTGCAGGATGTCCTCCATGACCTGCATAGCCAGGTCCCGGCGGGAATCCGCCGGGCGCTTAGCGACTATCTTTATCTGTGTCCCCTTCAAAGCATCCTCAAAGCCCTGTCCCCTCTTCTGAGCGTTCACTGCCCCCAACTGGCACTGGATATGTGCTACATTCCCTTTTCCCTTGAGTGCCTTCTTGAGGAACTCCCCTGCCAACTGCCCTCCCTTATAGTTATCCGAGATAATGAGGGAGGCATACTCCCCTCCACTTACTCCTATATCCACTATCACCACGGGGATACCCGCCTTATTAGCGGATTTAACCGCCGGCACTATTGGGTCGCTCTCGTAAGGGGAGATAAGGAGGACATCCACCTTCTTTTGAATTAGGTCATCGACATCGTTCAATTGCTTATAGGGGTTATCCTGGGCATCCGCCACGATCACCTTTATCCCCGTTTTGTCGCACTCCTCCCTTATCCCCTTGGTGACCCTTATCCAGAAGGTATTGTTCAAGGCGGGCGTGGAGTAGCCAATGGTAAACACCTCCCTCCCTTCCTTCTTCACCGCCTGCTTCTTTCCGCAACTCAAAAAGAGAACGGGAAGGAGGAAAGCAAGTATAAGCAAGCTCCTCTTCATCATCCTTCACCTCCGATTCGTATTATACCTCTTCGAGATTCTTCCCGATAGATATTCTATTATTCTCTATTATTCATCGATGATAAATGAACAAAGCCTTTCCGTATAGTTCGCCCTTTCCTTGAGCAATTCCCTCCCAAGATTTCCTAATAGGAAAATGGAACGAAGGACAGGGGACAAAAGGCGGGAATCCCCCAAGTCACCTTGGATATCTCCCTCTTCACCTTTCCTCGGTTACGCGGGATTCCCCATTGCCACCTCCATAGCCATAACTGCGGGATGTCTTCTCCTTTGGGAGGGACGTGCTTTCTCATCTTCTTGGGGGTGGGCTATCTGGTCAAATTCCCCGAGGCGGATCGCCTCAAGGAAGCGTTGAGGTGATTAGAGGAAGCATTCAAGAAAGTCAAACCGACGAATTACTCAAACTGCGGTTGCGAGTGCCACTGGAATTATTGAAGTTCCCTCTTTCCTTATGAAGATAAAATCTCTTCGAGGTCAATTTACGGTTAATCATGCTCGTCAAATTTGAGGAAACACGGGATTTGACGCATTGGGGGAAAAACTTTACCCTTTAGTGGAAAGGAGTGAGAAACGGATGTCGTGGATTTGGGTTGCCGTTGTCCTGTTCGTTATCTTCATCCTGTGGCCTATATCCATCTACAATGGGCTGGTGCGAAGGAGGGTTAGGGCAGATAACGCTTGGAGGCAGATAGATGTCCAACTCAAAAGAAGACACGACCTTATACCCAACCTCGTAGAGGCGGTTAAAGGCTACATGAAATATGAGAGGGAAACCCTGGAGCGGGTTATAGAAGCAAGGGGGAAAGCGGTCTCCGCTTCCACCATAGAGGAGAGCGGTAGAGCGGAAGGAGAGCTAACCCGCGCTCTCCGCCAACTATTCGCCCTTTTCGAGCGTTACCCCGACCTTAAAGCGAACCAGAATGTTATGCAACTTCAGGAGGAGTTGACGCACACGGAGAATAACATCGCCTTTTCCCGCCAATTTTATAACGATGTGGTGATGGATTACAATACCTCCATTCAGGTTTTCCCTAACTCCATCATCGCTTCCCTCTTTAATTTCCAGCCCAAGCCCTTTTACCGATTGGAGGTAGAGGAAGAAACATCTGCCCCCCGCGTGGACCTCGGCATTTAACGGGTTATGGGCATCACCTTTTACAGCCTTGCCGAACAGAATAGGCGTAAGACCTTTCTTTTGATATCCGTCCTCACCTTGCTCCTTTGTTTCTTGGGCTTTCTCGTTGATGCCTTTTATCTCGATTTCCCCCACCATTTTCCCTATCCCATCTTCTCCCTCATCGCCTTCCTCGTTGCCCTCACCCAGGCTCTCATCGCCTATTATCAGGGGGACAGGATAGTGCTGTCCTCCCTTCGTGCCCGTCCAGCCAGCAGGGAGGTCCTCCAAGAGAGGATGCTTATAAATGTAGTGGAAGAGATGAGCATAGCCTCGGGTCTTCCTATACCAAAGGTTTACATAATAGATAGCGAGATGCCCAATGCCTGTGCCACGGGGAGAACTCCCTCCAACGCCTCCATCTGCGTTACCTCGGGGTTATTGGACATGATGGATAGGGAGGAGCTCCAGGGGGTGATAGGGCACGAGATCGCCCATATAAGAAATAGGGATATATTGGTTATGACCGTTACCGCTGTTCTTTTGGGAACGATCGTTATCCTGGCTGACCTCGTGCGTCGATTTCCTCGTGCTGATAGGGAGAACTATGGAGTAGGCAGAGGGAAGGGTAGGGGATCTCCTATTCTCCTCGTTTTCCTCATAATCTTCGCCATACTCGCCCCCCTCATCGCTCGACTCATTTTCCTTGCCGTTTCCCGGAGCAGGGAATACATTGCCGATGCCCATGGTGCTGAATTCACCCGCAATCCTCTTGGCTTAGCCCAGGCATTGGAAAAAATAGAGCGTTATCAGGCGAGCAGGATCCTCAAGGGAGTTCCTTCTATTTTAGCGAATCCTGCCCTTGCCCATCTTTTCATCGCCGATCCCCTAAACAGAGGGATAAACGAGAGGGAGGGGTTTTGGGCGACCCTCTGGAGCACTCATCCTCCCATACTCCGACGCATCCAACTTTTGAAAGAAATGGCGGTTTGAGGACTTTTTATTTGACGAATTCGCATATGTTGTTAGAATTACTAACTTGCTAATAAGAAAGCCGGAGGTGAAAGAAAGGATGGTGAATTTAGAAGAACCACCATTACATCTCCTAAGCGAAACGAAAGAGCGCTTGGGGGAGGAAGAAATTAAGTTGCTTCTTGCTTCGGACCTGGGGGAAGAAGATGGAACAACCGATTATCTTGCCATTACTAAATCTCGACTTGCTGTAATCTCCGCTTCTCCCGATGGCAGTAGAACGAAGTATATATTCGATCTCAAAGATATAGAGGATGTAAGATCGACCCCCCTCGTCGGGTGCGGAGCTTTGGAGGCGAGGATCAATGGGGAATGGGTGAGGCTCCTTCGCTATTCCAATGTTCTTGCTCCTCAATTTGCCCTTGCCTCCAAAAACATAATGAACTTGAAGGAAGGGCGGGAGGAATTAGAGGAGGATAAAGAAATAAGGAGATGCCCCAAATGCAATATGCCCCTTCCTTCGGGTTCCCAGGTTTGTCCCAGATGTCTTCCCAAGGGTAAAGTTCTTCGGCGTCTCCTTTCCTATGCCAAACCGTATAAGTGGGTCCTTGCTCTTGCAGGAGCCCTCGTTCTAATAGACACCGCTCTTAACCTGGTTCCCCTTTATATCAATCGATACCTTGTGGATAACATCCTCATCCCCCGCAAGGAAGGGTGGGTGCTGGGGATCATGATCCTCGCTTGGCTACTCATAAGGGTGGTGAGCACGGGGATAGTGATTTCGAGGGGAAGGTTGACCGCAAAGACGGGGCAAAGGATGATGTATGACCTCCGCACTGCCCTTTATCGAACCCTCCAGCGGCTCTCGGTCACTTTCTATGATAAATACCCCACGGGTTCCCTTATCTCCCGTATCACCCAGGACATAAGCTCCCTCCAGGGGTTCCTTGCCCACGATATACATTTCTTTGCTGCTAACATCCTTCTCCTCATAGGTATAAGTGCGGTCCTCATCCAGATGAATTGGGAACTCGCTCTCCTTACCCTTCTCCCAGCCCCCCTTATCATCTTCTTCGTCTCCTCCGTGTGGCGTTATATCTATCTCAATTATCGCAGGCTTTGGCATAGATGGAGCAGGTTCGTGGCTATCCTCAGTGATTCCCTCTCGGGAGTGCGAGTAATAAAGGCATTCGCCCAGGAGGATAAGGAGGCGCAAAGGTTCGACAAAAGGGCAACCGCACTTTGGGAGGCAGGTGTAAGGGCAGAGTTGCTCAACGCTACTTTCGCTCCCGTCCTTTCCTTGCTCATAGGCTCTACCTCCTTCATTATTTGGTACTTCGGAGGTAAGGAAGTTGTGGGTGGGGCGATGACTACGGGGACCCTTTTTGCTTTTCTCTCCGCCCTTGGCATGCTCTTTGGTCCCATCCAGGTAGTCCTTCAGATGAGCACGAGCATCGCCAATGCTCTTGCTGCCTCCGAGAGGGTCTTCGAGATAATGGATGCGGAGACGGAGGAGGTTGAGGAGGGCGGACCGAAGATCTCGATGCCTTATGTCTACGGCAATGTGGAGTTCCGGAATGTTACCTTCGGCTACGATAAGTACCAACCCATTCTCCACAATATCAATCTGAAAGTAAGGGCGGGAGAAATGGTGGGGATAGTGGGGCCGAGCGGAGCGGGGAAGACCACCATCATCAACCTCATCTGTAGATTTTATCTTCCCACCGAAGGGGAAATCCTGATCGACGGTGTGAACATCAAGGATATAAACATCGAGGATTTAAGGAAACAAATTGGATTGGTTCCCCAGGAGCCCTTCCTCTTCCACAGCACCATAGCGGATAACATCGCCTATGCTAAGGAAGGCGCCAACAAAAAGGAAATCATAAGGTGTGCTAAAGCGGCTAACGCTCATGATTTTATCCTTTTCTACCCCGATGGCTACGATACCATGGTGGGGGAAAGGGGGACCCGCCTCTCAGGTGGTCAAAGGCAAAGGGTTGCAATAGCCCGTGCCCTTCTCCATAATCCCCGCATCCTCATCCTCGATGAGGCGACTTCCTCCGTGGACACGGAAGCGGAGAAGCAGATCCAAGAAGCGCTTACGAGATTGGTGAGGGGGAGGACCACTTTTGCCATTGCCCACCGCTTATCCACCTTGAGGATAGCTGACCGTATAGTCGTCCTCAAGAACGGGAGAATTGTGGAGGAAGGAAGAAGTGAGGAGCTTCTTTCCTATGATAGTGAATACAAGAGGCTCGTGGAGCTCCAAGCGGGTCCCATCACCTCTCCGGATCAGTGGACGATTAAAAGGGAGGAAGTGGAGGAAATGGACATCGGTCCCCTTTTCCTTCCTCCTTCCTCGGTTAGATTCGAAAGAACGGAGGGAAATGTGCTGAAGCTCTGGGTAGAGGGAGTAGGTGAATTTCGCAAGGTCTCCCTCCGCAGGCTCTTCCCTCTTACCGACCCCGATCATTATATAAGCGTCCTTAACACTGACTATCGGGAAGTGGATACCCATCAGGAGATAGGCGTTATAGTGGATCTCTCCCTTCTTCCCGAGGATTCTCGACGCTTGGTAGAGCAGGAACTCCAACGCACCTACTTCATAGCCCAGGTTAAGAGGATAATTTCCCTTAAGGAGCTCTACGGTTTCACCGAATGGGTTGTGGAAACCGACAAAGGGCAAAGGAAGTTCCTCACATGGGGGCTCCACCACAGCGTAATAGATATGGGGGGAAGAAGGTTGATAATAGTCGATGTGGATGACATTTACTACGAGATAAAGGACTGGGCGCTCCTCGATCCTAAAAGCATTGCTTTCCTGAGGAGAATCCTCTAAAATGGATTAAATGCCCCCAGATGCAACCCAGCGAGGATTATTCATCGCCATAGAAGGAGGGGAGGGCGTTGGTAAATCCACTCAAGCCCGCCTCCTTTATGAACATCTGAGGCAACGTTTCCCAACCGTCCTCACCAAGGAGCCCGCAGGCACTAAACTGGGCGAGAGGATAAAAGATATCCTCTACGAGCCCTCCTTATATCCTCTTCACCCCCTCGCTGAACTTTTCCTCTTCTTATCCGCTCGAGCCCAACATATTCAAGAGGTGATAAAACCTGCCCTCTCGGAAGGGAGGATCGTGATATCCGATAGATTCGCCCTTTCCTCCCTCGCTTATCAAGGCTTTGGGAGGGGTGTTCCCCTCGAGGTAATAGAGGAACTAAACGCCTTGGCTTGTGAGGGCATCTCCCCCGATCTCGTTATTTATATAGACCTTCCTCCCGAAGAAGGCGTAAAACGCCATCCACCCAACACCTTTCATACTGAAGACCTCCTCTTCCATAGAAAGGTAAGGGAAGGCTTCCTCCACTATGCTCGCCTTTGCCCCCAAACGATAAAAGTGGTTAGAGGGGAAAGGTCCATAGAGGAGATACACGAGGAGATAAAGGGTTTTGTGGAGGACTTGATAAGGAGGTGGAAAGATGAAGCTCCTCATAACTGTGGTCCATAACAGGGATAAGAACGCGCTTTCTTCCGCCCTTCTATCCGCTGGTTACCGTTTCACGGAGGTAGCCTCTACGGGTGGGCTCCTTAGGGAAGGAAACACGACTTTCTTAATCGGAGTGGAGGAGGAAGACCTGCAAAATGTCCTCTCCATAGTGGAGAAGAACTGTAAGACGAGGGAGCAATTCATCACCTCTCGTCCCCTCACCATAAGCGATCCTTCTGCTTGGACCCTGCCTATCCCCGTGAAGATTCAGGTGGGAGGAGCGGTGGTCTTCGTCATAGATGTAGAATCCTTCCACAGGTTCTAACATGTCCTTTAGGGACATAATAGGACAGGAACAGGTCATAGAGATTCTCAAATCCTATGCTAAAGGAGGGAAGATCCCCCACGCCTATCTCTTCGTTGGTCCCAAGGGAGTTGGGAAGACCACTTGCGCCTTAAACTTCGCCAAATTGCTCAATTGTTCCCATGTCGCGCCTGATATGGAACCCTGTGATTCTTGTTCTTCCTGTGTTGCTATTGATGAAGGTTATCATCCCGACCTCTATTTCCTTTCTCCATCCGAGGAGGGAAGGGAAATAGGTATAGATGAGGTTAGGAATTGGCGTCAATCGGCCCAGATGTCCTCAGCTTGGGGGAGGTGGAAGATATTCATAGTGGAATCCGCCGAGCTTTTAACCCCTGAAGCAGAGGATGCCCTCCTTAAGATCCTGGAGGAACCTCCCCCCAACTCCCTCTTCATCCTCCTCTCCACTTCTCTAAACGATGTCGCCCCCACCATCGCCTCTCGGTGCCACCTCCTGCGTTTTAAACCGGTAAAAATAGAGGAGGTGGCTCAGTTTCTGGAGAGGAGGTTCCCTTCCCTTTCTGCTCCCCAAGTCCTTGCTAACCTTTCGGAAGGACGCGTTGGGCTTGCCATCAGGCTCGCCGAGGATCAGCAGGTCTTTCATTCCACGCGGAACACCCTCTTTTCCCTTTTCCTAAATCTTCCCACCCATCCCTTCTACGCTTTGCGCGCTACCCAAAGGTTTCTCTCCCTCCCCGCCCCCTATCAAGAGGAAAAGGAGAAAGCGCAGTTTCTCCTTCTCCTTTCCTCTACGATCTTCCGAGATCTTCTTTCGCTTTACCTAACTGGAGACCCCTCTTTCCTCATCAATGTAGATAAGGAAGAGGTTCTCCTTCAGCATTATCAACGCTATTCCCTTTCCTATCTCCTCTTCGCCCTGAACACCCTCCAGAGGACTTACTACCTCCTCTCTCCTCATCTCACCACCAACCTGCGCCTCGCTCTGGAGGTTATGTTCCTGGACCTAATAGAGGGGAAGGAAAAGTACTCCTAAAGTTCCACCTCCTTATGTTTGCATGCCGATTCGTAGATGCCGTTTAAGATTTTCTGGATCTTTATCGCTTCCTCTATGTTTGGTATCGGCTCCTTGTCCTCTAAGATGCATTCGACGAAGTGATTTATCTCCTCGTAGAAGGCATCAACTCGAGGGAGGCGGGGCACTATATCCACGGGTTGCCCTCCCATGTCGGTGAACAGCCTGAGGGGGGACCATTCCGCTCCTCCCTTAGTGCCTTGGATGGCAGCTCCTAAGCGATCGCTTTCAATATGGGAGGCCCAGCTGACCTGCAGCAATATGGAAGCGCCGTTCTGGAACCTTATGAAAGCGTTAGCCAGGTCCTCCACATTGAAAACCCCTCCCGGCTCGGGTATGCCCCATCCTCCCACACCTTCACCGTAGGGACCGAACTTGGCGTAGGTCTCGGCGCTTATGCTCTTCACCTCGGGATAGCCCATGATATAAAGTAGGAGATCAAGGATGTGAACCCCTATATCAATGACCGGTCCACCGCCAGATCTCTCCAATTGGGTAAACCATCCTCCCATGCCTGGGATGCCCTTGCGCCTCTGCCACAATCCTATGGCGGAGTAGATTTCGCCGAAGAATCCCTGGGTCGCCAATTCCTTGAGGTATCTTCCTTCGGCGCTGAACCTCTGCACGAGGGCGGTCATGTATTTCTTCCCCGTTTTGAGCACCGCTTCCTTCATCTTCTCCACTTCTTGAACATTCCTGGCTGGGGGTTTCTCGCAGAGGACATGCTTCCCTGCCTCCAGGGCGGCGACGGTCACCGGCATATGGAGATCGTTGGGAGTGCAGACGGATACCGCGTCTAATTCCTCCATCTCCAGCATATCCTTGTAATCGGTGAAGGTGTGGGGCACCTCGTATTCCTTGGCTAAACGCTTCAGGAGATCCTCGCGCACATCGCAGAGGGCTAATACCTCCACCTTGGGGTGCTTCTTGTAAGCGTCAAGGTGAACTCGTCCTATGCCTAAGCCGACTATACCGACTCTTACTTTATCCATTTAAATTTTCACCTCCGAGGGATTTTTATATCACGAATTGGGAAAGATGCTTAAGCCCCAGGAGCAGACCCTCCTTGAATCGCGGTCCATGGAACACGGGGTCCTCATGCTCTATGTCGAGGTTCCCCTCGTAACCGACATCGAGGAGGGCTGAGACCACCGCCTGCCAATCCACCTCACCCCATCCGGGGATCCTATACCTCCACCAGCCCGAGCCGTAGATGGTCGCTTTGCCCAATTTGCTGTAGAAGATTTCTGTATCCTTGGCATGCACATGGAAGATCCTGTCCCCGAAATCCCTTATCGCTTGGATATAATCCGCTTGGAGCCAGAGGAGGTGGGAGGGGTCGTATTCCAGCCCAAGGTAGGGGGAGTCGACGGCAGAGAAGATCATCTCCCAAGCCTCGGGAGTGAAGGCGATGTTGACGCCACGGAAGGGGTGCCCTCCCATCATTGGGCAGTTTTCCAGGGCGATCTTCACATTTCTCTTCTCCGCTTTCTCAACATAGGGAAGGAATACCTCCTTGAAGATGGGGATGTTATCCTCAATGGATAGGTCGGGGACCCTACCAGCGAAGGTGCAAACGACGCGCACATCCATTTCGGCGGCGACATCCAAGAGCTTGAGGAAATATTGGTTGATCCTCTTTCGCCTCTCCTCCTCGGGATCGAGGTGGTTGGTGTAGAAGCCCAGGGCAGAGATCTGGATGTTGTATTTGTCGCAGATGCGTCGAACCTCGTCTATGTCCCTGCTGGTGAGCTTCTCCGCATCCAAAGCGGAACCAGGTCCTGCGCCCAGCTCCAAACTACCGAAGCCCACTTCGCTCGCCCAACGCACGATCTCTTCGTTGTAATCGGTGAGGAACCCTATGCGCATAACAGATTCCCTCCTTTCAAAGTTTTTAGGAGTATAAACTTCCCCATACTTTCCGTCTATACCCTTTTGATCAGGAGGGGGAATTTTCCTTAATTCTCCTGTTGTGGTATAATATTATCAAGCAATTAATCCTTCCTCAAAAGGAGGAATGGAAATGAGGATCAGTTTTCTTGGACATGCTTGCTTTCTCATAACCTCTTCGGATGGGACGAGGATAATAACCGATCCCTATGATACCTCGGTAGGCTACGCCCCCATAGGGGAATCCGCCGATATCGTTACCGTTTCCCACGAGCACTTTGATCATAACGCCGTGAAACAAGTGGGAGGAAATCCCGTGGTTGTTCGCTCCTCCCAAACCGTTAAGGGCATCTCCTTCCAAGCTATCCCTACTTTCCACGACGATAGCCGAGGCTCCAAGCGAGGGCGCAACACGGTATTTTTGTTCGAGGTGGACGGAATGAAGATTTGCCACCTGGGCGACTTAGGGCATGTACCTACGGAGCAGTTCCCCCAACTTTCCGGCGTGAACATCCTGCTCATACCAGTGGGCGGTTATTATACCATTGGACCGCGAGAGGCAACCCAGATCGTGGAAGCCCTAAAACCCAACATCGTCTGCCCCATGCACTACAAAACATCCAAGATAGACTTCCCCATCGCGGGGGTGGAGGAGTTCCTACAGGGGAAGGAAAATGTGGAGAGGATGGAGGAGTTGGAGGTTTTCAAGGAGACCTTGCCATCTCCCGTAAAGATAATCGTGCTTCAACATAGGAGATAAAGATGCTATACGAGGAGGTATTCATGGCCGGTTTGGGTGGGCAGGGGCTGATGTTTATGGGACAATTATTAGCATACTCCGCTATTAAGGAGGACAAATTCGCCCTCTGGACCTCTTCCTATGGACCGGAGATGAGGGGAGGCTTTGCCTACTGCAGGACGATCATCTCCTCGGAGGAGATAGGCTCCCCCATTGGCATAGAGCCGACCACAGTGATAGTCATGCACCCCAATTTCCTCGATGTAGCGGAACAGTTGAAGCCTGGCGGTTTCCTTTTCGTTAATTCCTCTCTGATATCCGCAAATCCTCCCAAGGAGGATTGCATTTTCGTTCCCATCCCCGCCATCGAACTCGCTGGGGAGATTGGTTCTCCCCAGATCGGTAATCTGGTCATGCTGGGGGCGTATGTCGCATTGGTCAAGCCGGTGTCCCTCGAAACGGTCATGTCCGTCCTCCCTCAGGTTATTCCTGCCCATCGAGCCCATCTTATCCCTCTCAATGAGAAAGCCCTCCGGAAGGGGGAGGAGTTTGCCATTAAAAACTTCCTCCAGTATGCATGATCTCCTGCTCGAAGATCTTGTTCGTAGCCTCCCCATTTTAGCGGATATCTCCCATTCCGAGCTTCTCCTTCTCGTGCCTTCTTCAAGGGAGCCGGCGGGAGGGAAGGATTTGGATCCTCCTTCTTCCCTGGTGGTCCTTGCGCATTCCAAGCCTTCCACTGCTCCATTTATTTATAGGAGAAGCAGGGAGGGCGAGGAAATCCCCCTCCATCTCTCTCCATTCCTTGGGGAAGCCTTCAGGAAGAAGAAGATCATCAAGGGAAGGGAGGGAGAAATGGTGAGGGGGATTCCCGTTTGGCGGTGGTGTGCTCCCGTCCTTCAAGAGGGAAGAGTGATCGCTCTCTTGGAGGTAGACCAGAATCTCCTCCAAAGGAGATTTCCCCGTCCTTCCCCTTGTCTCAAGAGGATTGCCTCCCTTCTCAATGAGGCACTTTTTCGTTCCCAAATGGAGGAGGAGGTCCTCCTTCAACTCCTAAAACAGGGAGATGGGCTTGTGCTTCGGGAGAAGGGGCGGATCGTTTTCGCCGATAAAAGGGCGAGGGATATCTACCGCAAGATCGGGATAAGGAACCCCGTGGGCAAGAAGCTCAAAAAGGAGGAGTTGGAGGGGGCGGTGAAGATAGCTACCCAGAGGAACTCCCTCTGTACTCGGCAGGAGATACAAATAGGGAACACGATCATCCTCAAGAGGGAGATACCCCTTGTCGGAAACTTTACCCTCTCTATTCTCTGCGATGTTTCCCTTTTAAGGAAGAGACTGCAGGAGAGAATGCTTCGTTCCGAGGTCAGGCAGGAGATCCATCACCACATAAAGAACACCCTACAGACCACCATAAGAATACTGAGGATGCAACAAAGGCGTTTGAACAGCGAAACGGCAAAGGAAGCTCTAAACTCCGCCATAAACCGTCTCTCCAGCATCGCTACAGTCCACCACCTCCTTTCCGAGGAAGGCATCCAAGCAGTCGACTTCCGGGAACTCGTCTTCAAAGTGGCTCAGAATGTCCTGCAATCCTTTCCCCATCTGGATATTAACCTTCAGGTGGAGGGAGTGTCCCCTCTCTTTCCTCCTTCCACCGCTTCCCTCCTCGCTCTTATCATCGATGAGTTACTACTCAATTCGCTCCAGCATGCCTTTCCCCACAAGGAAGGGAACATATGGGTTCGCTTAATGGAGGAGGGCCAAAATCTTATGTTGGAGGTTAAGGACGATGGGAAGGGGCTCCCCGCCTCTTATACCACAGGGCTTGGCTTATCCATCGTGAAGGTATTGGCGGAGGATATAGGTGCTAATTTCCAAATCTTTTCCCAGAACGGCACCGTGGCGCGGTTGACTTTCCCTAAGGAAATAGGGATATGGGACTTAGAATACTGATTGCTGACGACGAGCCCATAGCGAGGATGGATCTGCGGGAAATTTTAGAGACGGAGGGCTACGAAGTGGTGGGGGAGGCAGGGGATGGTGAGTCCGCCTTGCGCTTGGCGGAGCAGCTTAAGCCCGACCTGGCGATCTTGGATATAAAGATGCCCAAGCGAGGGGGGATAGAAATCGTTCCTCAACTCTTGGAGATGAATATAGCTAGCCTTCTACTCACCGCCTACAGCGACAGGGAATTGGTGGAAGAGGCGAGCAGGGTAGGAGTGCTCGCTTATTTGGTGAAGCCTTTCTCCCCTCAAACCCTCATCCCCGCCATAAAGGTGGCTATGGCGAGATTTAGGGAACTGCAAGACTTGAGGAAGGAGGTTTCCTCCCTCCAATCCGCCCTCGAGGCGCGGAAGGTCATCGAAAGGGCAAAGGGATTGGTTATGAAGCACTTCGGGCTTTCCGAGGAGGATGCCTATCGCTATCTGCAGAGGCAGAGCATGGAACATAGAAAGCCCATGAAGGAGATCGCCGAGGCTGTCATCCTCGCCTTGGAGAGAAAGGATTAGGCTTTACCTTACGGATTCTTGACGAGAAACTCTTCTAAGACTAATATTTTGAAAAGACGAAAGCCATGGAGATTCTCTGGGCCCCTTGGAGGATATCCTATGTGAGCGGAGTCAAAAAGGAAGGATGTATCTTTTGCCAGAAGCAAGAGGGTGACGAGGAAGAGAACCTCGTCGTCCTGCGAGGCAACACTTGCTTCGCGATGCTCAATCTCTTTCCTTACAATAACGGGCATCTTATGATTGCCCCCTATCGTCATGTAGCAGATCTCCGGGATCTCACAGACGAGGAGCAGTTGGAGATGATGAGGATGTCCGCCCTTTGTATGGATGCATTGAAGTTGGCTCTTCATTGCCAGGGATTCAACCTGGGTGCTAACCTAGGCGAGGTAGCGGGAGCGGGTGTTCCCGGGCATTTCCACTTGCACATAGTGCCCCGCTGGCAGGGAGATACGAATTTCATGCCCGTGATAGGAGAGGTCAAGGTAATTCCTCAAAGTCTCTCTGCCACCTACAAAGCCATCAAGGAGGCATTGGAGAGGTTGAAATGAAGAGAGAGGAGAAGATAGCTCGGCTCGCGGATTACAAAAGAAGGGTCCTTCAATGCAAAGACTGCCCCCTTTGGGAAACACGCACTAATGTGGTTACGGGGGAGGGAAATCCGGATGCCATCATCGCCTTCGTTGGGGAGGGCCCAGGCGAGAACGAGGATCTGCAGGGGCGTCCCTTCGTAGGAAGGGCAGGGCGACTTTTGGAAGAAGTATTGCTGGAAAATGGGTTACAGAGGGAGGATGTATGGATAAGCAACATAATAAGATGCCGGGCAACGATAAGGGAGGAAGGGAGCGTGAGGAACCGCCCTCCTAAGCCCCAGGAAGTGATGATGTGTAGGAAGTGGTTGGCGGAGGAACTATCCATAGTTCAGCCCCGGGTGATAGTTTGCCTTGGCGCTCCCGCAGCGGAGGTGGTCATTCATAGGGCGTTTAAGATGACGGAGGAAAGGGGATTCTGGTTTAAGAGTCCCTATGCCCCCTTTGCTATTGCTACCTATCACCCCGCCTATGTATTGAGACAGCCGGGTAGGGCATTTGATGAGTTGCGCTTCACTCTTTCCGAGGATATAGCGGAGGCAAGGAGGAAGGCAGAGTCCCTTATAAGGGAGCCCCCATCCCCGCCTTCCTCTTTGACTCCCCCTCCCCAAGAAGGGGGCGGGCAATTAGAATTATTCTAAAATGTTAGATCTGCTCTTTCCCCAAGGTCTTGGATGGAAGGAAATCCTTGTCTCCTTTTTGGACATAGCCCTGATCGCTTTCCTTATATATCAATTGCTGGCCTTCGCCCGAGGAACGAGGGGGATTTACATAATTCAAGGGCTTCTAATCTTTCTCCTTGCTCTTTATATCTGTAACCTCCTGGGATTGGAAACGGTTAGTTGGTTCCTGGAGCGCTTTACGATGCTCCTACCTGTTGCCCTCGTCATCCTTTTCTATCCGGAACTCCGTGCCCTTATGGAAGAGATCGGGAAAATAGGGCTGTGGGGTGTCCCCGGGAGGTTTTTCTTTGGCTCTTCGGGATCCCGCCTTGCCCCCTTGGAAGAGGTCGTGCGTGCCGTCGGTTCCCTCTCTGCTAGAAGGATGGGTGCCTTGATCGTCCTGGAGAAGGGGGCAAAAGTCGAGGATTACATCCTCCAAGGTACCCCTTTGGATGCTAAACTCTCCTCTCGCCTCTTAGAATCCGTTTTTTACCCCGGAAATCCGCTCCACGATGGAGCGGTGCTCATTAGGGGGGATAGGATCGTTCAGGCGAATTGTATACTTCCCCTTTCCACCAGGCATGAACTTGCAGAACATCTACACACCCGTCATAGAGCTGCCCTGGGGCTTTCCGAGCTAACCGATGCGGTGGTCATCGTTATCTCGGAGGAAACGGGTTCTGTTTCTCTCGCTTATCAGGGGGAGCTCTTCACCAACCTTTCTCAGGATTCCCTGCGGAGAACCCTCCATTCCATTTTCCTTCCCAAGGGAGATAAGGATGTGGAGCAGGATAGGGCATAACCTCCCTTCCAAAATCTTCGCCATCGTATGCGCTATCCTTTTGTGGTTCTATGTCCATACAAGGGAGAACCCCCTTCTTACCCAGGAGATAAAAGCGGAGCCCATGGTGAAGGATCTTGCTCCCAACCTTGTCATCACCTCTTCCCTTCCTCCCATTACCATGTCCATTAAAGCCCCCAAAAAGAAATTGGAGACATTGGATTTAAACAATTTGAAGCCCTGGATATCCCTTTTCGGTAAGGGGGAAGGAACTTATGTAGTGCCCGTCAACCTCTCTCCTCCCCCGGGTGTTTCGCTCTCCTATTCTCCCAAAAGGTTAAGCGTAACCTTGGAAAAGCTCTTTTCGGTAGAAATTCCTGTTCAACTCGTTATCTCCTCCCCCCTTCCCCCGGGTTTCTCTCTTCGAAACCTTCGTCTTCAACCCCCAAAAGTAACCGTTTATGCTCCCTCATCCCTCCTTAATAGACTGGGTACTGCTCAAGTTTTCTTCGATCTTAACCAGGGGGAAACGGAGGCGATCCTCCCCGTCGTTTTGCTTGGAAAGGATAACACTCCTCTATCGGGGGTTAAAATCTTGCCTCCTCTTATCAAGGTTTCCGCCCTTCTCAGAGGTCCTACTACCGTCTTAACAAAAACCTTGCCCATCGTTCCAAAACTTGTGGGTTCCCTCCCTCCTAATCTTTCCCTCCAGAGGGTGGAGGTATCTCCTGCCATGGTCACGGTGACCGGTCCTTCTCCCGTAGTGATCCCCCTTGACAAGGTGGAGACGGAGCCCATATATTTAAGCGATATAACTTCTACTTCTTCCCTCCAAGTAGCTCTCTCTCCTATAGATAAGGTGCGTTTCCTTGATGTTGATAAGGTGACGATATACATAGAAGTAGTGGAGCGCAAACAAGAATGAAGAAGTTGTTTGGCACCGATGGCATAAGAGGTATAGCGAATGAGGATCTCACGGCGGAATTCGTCCTCACCCTGGGGATTTGCGCTGGCAATATCCTGAAGGCGGAGGGCACAAATCAGATAATAGTGGGCAAGGACCCTCGCCTTTCTAGCGACATGTTGGAGTCCGCCTTAGTGGCGGGGCTCTGTTCGGCAGGGATGGAGGTATGGGAGACGGGGGTGATAACTACCCCGGCAATTGCCCTCCTCTCAAAGATGACCAAGAGATGGGGGGCTATGGTCTCTGCCTCCCACAATCCCTTCCAAGATAATGGGGTGAAATTCATCGCCCCGGATGGCTTTAAAATACCCGATGAGTTGGAGATAAAGATAGAAAAGAGCCTCCAGGAAGGGAAGAAGGAACTCGCTCGCCCTACCCACATTGGGAGGAGGAGAATCTTCTCGGAAGGGAAGGAAATTTACCTCTCGTTTCTCAAGAAGGAGGCAAAAGTCCCTCTACGAGGGCTCAAGTTGGTGATCGATTGCGCCAATGGTTCAGCCTCTTCTTTCGCTCCCGCCCTTTTCCAAGAATTAGGCGTCCATACTATTCCTATAAATGCTTCTCCCAATGGCTTGAACATCAACGAGTCTTGTGGTTCCCTTCATGCGGAGAGGGCAGGAGAGGTCGTGGTCCAAAATGGGGCGGATGCAGGAGTGACCTTCGATGGCGATGGCGACAGGGCTATCTTCTTGAGCGAGAAGGGAGAGGTCATTAACGGTGATCACATCCTCTACATCTTTGCTACCTATCTCCAAGAAAAGAAGCAGCTGCGAGGACCGGTGGTCGCCACGGTTATGAGCAACATGGGCTTGGAGGAAGCTTTGAGAAAGAGGGGGATAAAGATGGTAAGGGTGTCTGTGGGGGACAAGTATGTGGCGGAAAAGATGAGGGAATTGAACGCCAATCTGGGGGGAGAACAATCGGGTCACATCATCCTCATGGATATATCTCCCACAGGTGACGGGTTACTCACGGCGATCAAAACACTGGGGATCATGCTGGAGAGAGGAGAAGCCCTTTCTCAACTCGCCTTCTTCCCTCTCTATCCCCAGAAATTGTTCAATGTAAGGGTAAAAAGCAAGGAAGGATGGGAAGATAATCCCCAAATAAAAGAAGCGATAAAGCTCGCCCAATCCCTGATAGGAAGGGAAGGCAGGGTGCATCTGCGCCCTTCGGGCACCGAACCCTTTATTAGGATAATGGTGGAAGCAAAGGATCCCCTTTTAGTGGATAGGGTAGGGGGATTTCTCCAGAAAGTAGTGGAGGAGAACCTGTGCTGAAATGGCAGTGAAGATATTGCCCCTCTTAAGGGAACTGGTGGAAAGGTCGGAGGAAGAGAAAAGAACCCTTCTCCAACTAATCCTCAAGATCCTGGAAGATGAGGGATTAAGAGGGGAAATTTTAGGGGAGGAGAACCCCCTCCTCTTTTCTCAAGTAGGGGAAGGAGAACCCTCCCTCCTTCTTTATTCCCATGTGGATACAACCCCACCCTATGCCCTTTCCCTTCCTATCCTCAAAGTAGAAGACAAGAAGGCTTACGGGCTTGGCATTTGCGATAAGGCTTCCCTGGTAGCAATGCTTAGTGCTTTCATAGAGGTGGGAAAGTGGATAGGAAAGGGGTCCCTATCCCTTCTCATTTCCAGCGATGGGGAAGGGAGAGGAGAAGGGCTAAAGTGGTTCCTGGAGGGCTTCTCCACGAGGTTCCAACATGTAATAGTAGGGGAACCCACCAACCTATCCATAATCTCCCATCACCCCGGGGTTCTCCTTCTCGATATTTATTGTTATGGGCTTTCCGTCCCAGCGGGCTTCCCACTATCGGGCACGAATGCCATAGAGGAGATGTTGGAGCTAATCCAGGAACTAAAAAGACGGCTTGCCTTCACCCTCCTCGCCATAAAAGGGGAAGGATATTTCCGCATCCCGGACATCTGCCACTCTATAATAAGCGTCCCCCTACCTGTAGGGCAGGATTCGGCTTCAATTCTCCATATCATTGACGAACTATTGAAGAAACAACGCTGGATGGACGCCGCCTATCACATAATAAGAGCGGAAAACCCTCTCGCCGCCAACTCCTATTCTCGTCTTGCTGAAATAGCTCGCCAATCGGCGATAAGCGTATTGGGGAAGGAGAGGGAACCTGCCCCTCCTCCCTGGTCACAAGCGCATCTCTTCCAGGAGAGAGGGGCCGATGTGATCGTGTTCGGCGCGGGGCATCCTGCTGTTGCTCATTCCTCGGAGGAATACATCGTCTTCGAGGATCTCCAAATAGAGAAGGAAATCCTGGAGAGGATAATCCAGGCTCTCTTCTCTTAACCTACCAACCCAAAACTTTGATAACCTCTCCCAAATCTGCGGGGATTTCTATGGGGGGCGGTGCAACATTCACCGCTAATTCGGGGTCTTTCAATCCGTGTCCTGTGAGCGTGCAGACCACCGTTTCTCCCTCAAATCCTTCGAAATATCCTTCCTTATGTTTCTTTATCAATCCAGCAACGGAAGCTGCGGAGGCAGGTTCACAGAAGATCCCTTCCAAACTCGCTATCATCTTGTAAGCGGTTATTATCTCCTCATCGCTAACTTTGTCTATCAATCCCCCAGATTCATCCCTTGCTTGCACCGCCTGCTTCCAAGAGGCAGGATTCCCTATCCTTATCGCCGTCGCTATAGTCCTTGGTTCCTTAATAGGATGTCCTTCCACTATGGGTGCTGCGCCCTCCGCTTGAAAACCCAGCATGCGGGGCAACCTCCTGGTGATTCCATTGGCGTGATACTCCTTGTATCCCTTCCAATAGGCGGTTATATTACCTGCGTTGCCCACCGGCAGGCAATGGAAAGCGGGCGCCTCTCCCAATACATCGCATATCTCGAACGAAGCGGTCTTTTGCCCCTCTATCCTATGGGGATTAAGGGAATTGACTAGGGTTACGGGGTATTTGTCCGCGATCTCCCTCACGAGCCTCAAGGCATCGTCGAAATTTCCATCCACTGCCAGGACTTTAGCATTGTGCATGAGGGCTTGGGCTAACTTCCCCATCGCGATCGCGCCCTTGGGTATTATAACTATGGCGGTGATGCCTGCTCGGGCTGCATAGGCGGATGCTGAGGCGGAAGTATTGCCCGTGGAGGCGCATATGACCGCTTTCGCTCCCTCCTCCAACGCTTTGGAGACCGCCACCGTCATCCCTCTATCCTTAAAGGAACCGGTGGGATTAGCCCCCTCGTATTTCAGGAAGAGTCGCAACTTCAATCCTATTTCTTTCGCTAAATTCCTTGCCTCTATTAGAGGGGTATTGCCTTCAAGAAGGGTGACAACGGGGGTCTTCTCTGTGACTGGCAAAAACCTCCTGTATTCTTCTATAACCCCTCTCCACCTATACCTCATTCCTCTACCCTCAATACTAAGCAGATTTCATCCACTACATCCAATTTCTCGATCTTCTTCAGGGATTCCTTCAAGGCGCTTTCTCGAGAGGGGTGGGTTATCCACACTATCTCGGCGAAGGAATCGACCTGCCTTTTCTGCACCACCGAGGCTATGCTCACCTTTTCGTCCCCGAAGCATTTCGCTATGCTCGCTAATACGCCGGGTTGATCCTTAACCCTCATCCTGATGTAGTATTTGCAGGTTATCCCTCCTATATCCTTCATTTCCTTCTCGCTGAAGCAGGTGCAGGAGATCCTCCCCGTGCAGTTGAACCTTATGTTCCTCGTTATATCTATTATATCTCCCACCACCGCCGAGCCAGTGGGCAAACTGCCCGCCCCTTCTCCGTAGAACATCACATCCCCTACCGAGGAGCCCCTCACCATCACCGCATTGTAAACCCCGCGGACGGAGGCGAGAGGGTGTTCCTTGCGGAGAAGGGCTGGGTGCACCCTTAAGCTCAAGGCGGAGTTCTCCTCCTTTGCTATTGCTACTAACTTTATCACATAGCCCAATTCATCCGCATAGATGATATCTATGGGTTGGATGCGAGAGATCCCTTCCCTATATATCCTCTCCACATCCACCCTGCTATTGAAGGCGATGGAAGCGAGGATGGCTATCTTATAACTCGCATCCAACCCCTCCACATCGTAGGAGGGATCAGCTTCCGCGTATCCTCTCCTCTGTGCCTCCTTCAATGCCTCTTCGTAGGTCATTCCCTCCTCCTTCATCTTGGTCAAGATGAAATTCGTAGTTGCGTTCACGATCCCTATAACGGAGTAGATCCTATCCCCCGCCAAACATTCCTTTAAGGGACGCACAATGGGTATTCCTCCTCCCACTGCTCCCTCAAAGTAAAGGTCTACCCCTTTCGCACTCGCCAGGGGTAAAAGCTCCCT